>NZ_JBZAJA010000002.1:0-637527 GCF_058215795.1 Nocardioides sp. Z40_12 | reverse complement strand
CATGTGTTAAGCACGCCGCCAGCGTTCGTCCTGAGCCAGGATCAAACTCTCCATTGAAAAACAACCCCACCAGCAAGCTGGCGAGAAAAAGAGAGCCACATCCCCTGACAGACAAAACTGCTAACGAAAAAACGTCAGAAATTATTGTCAACCAAAGAAACCACCAACACGACAAACCACATCATGTTGACGGGGCATAACAAACTAATTCGTCGACTATGACACACTGTTGAGTTCTCAAGAATCAATCGCACCCGACCGCAGATCTCTCGATCCTTGTACCGGGACAACCTCGCCAACTTTACTTGGCTGGACCCACTTCGTCAAGACGAAGCGGATCCGGGCGGCCGCCGTGCGAGACCCTCCCCTGCTTCGGCCAAGAAGGCCAGTGGCGGGGAGCCGCTCGCGGCGACAGGTGAAACATTAGCCCACATCCTGCGAGAGCGCCAACTCGGGGGGTACCTCTACGCGTTTGCCCAGGTCAGAGGCCCTTTGACCGGTTCGGCACCCCGCGGCGGGCTGCCGGCCGGTAGGCCGAGACGGAGGCGCTTCCGGTGATCCAGAACCTCCAAGGCCGGTCCGCCGCGTGCCTCAGACCCACGCGGGGGCCGGCCGAGACGCTGCTCGAGGCGACCGGGGGCCCGAGACGCAGACGCCCTTGCAGGGACATCCCGTCGTCGGCCACGCCGAGACCCAGGCTCTGGACCAGGTTGGCCGGCCCCCGGGCCAGCCGCTCCGCGGGCAGGTCACCGCGGCGGGCCCGGGCCAGCTCCTCGCCCTCGACGACCTCCGCGGCGCGCAGGAGGACGGCGGATGCGTCGCCCTCCGGGCCGCAGACCACGTTGGCGCAGGTGTGCAGGCCGTAGATGCGGTAGCAGTAGAGGTGCCCGGGCGGGCCGAACATGGTGGCGTTGCGCCCGGTCTGTCCGCGGTAGGCGTGGGACCCGGGGTCACCCTCCCCCTCGTATGCCTCGACCTCGGTCAGCCGGAGGGTGACGCCGTTGACGCTCAGCAGGGCGCCGAGCAACCGGGGGGCGACGTCGAGCGCCGCCCCCGAGAGGAGCCGACGGGCCTCAGGCCAGCCGGTCACGGAGGGCCCGGGCGCGCTGCCCGACCTCGGCCAGCTGCTCGCGCACCCGCACGGGTGCCGTGCCCCCGCGGCCGTTCCGCGCCGCCACGGATCCCTGCGCGGTCAGGACCTCGCGCACCCGCGGGGACAGGTCGGGCGAGATCTCGGCGAACTGCTCGTCGGAGAGCTCGTGCAGCTCGAGGCCGAGCTCCTCGCAGCGGCGCACGCAGGCGCCGGCGACCTCGTGGGCGACCCGGAAGGGGGTGCCCTCGCGCACCAGCCACTCCGCGATGTCGGTGGCCAGGGAGAACCCCTGGGGTGCCAGCTCGGCCATCCGTTCGGTGTTGAAGGTCAGCGTCGCGACCATGCCGGTGAAGGCCGGCAGCAGGACCTCGAGGGTGTCGACGGAGTCGAAGACCGGCTCCTTGTCCTCCTGGAGGTCCCGGTTGTAGGCCAGCGGCAGCGCCTTGAGAGTGGCCAGGACCCCGGCCAGGTTGCCGACCAGGCGGCCCGCCTTGCCGCGCGCCAGCTCGGCGATGTCGGGGTTCTTCTTCTGCGGCATGATGCTCGAGCCGGTGGACCACGAGTCGTGCAGCGTCACGAAGCCGAACTCGCGGGTGGACCAGAGGATGACGTCCTCGGCCATGCGGCTGACGTCGACCCCGATCATCGCGGTGACGAACGCGAACTCCGCGACGAAGTCGCGTGCGGCCGTGCCGTCCAGCGAGTTCGCGGTCGAGCCGGTGAACCCCAGCTCGGCCGCGACCGCCTCCGGGTCCAGCCCCAGGGTGCTGCCGGCGAGCGCGCCGGACCCGTAGGGAGAGTCGGCGGCCACCCTCGCGTCCCAGTCGCAGAGACGGTCGACGTCTCGCAGCAACGGCCACGCGTGCGCCAGCAGGTGGTGGGAGAGCAGCACCGGCTGGGCGTGCTGGAGGTGGGTGCGCCCCGGCATGATCGCCTCCAGGTGCTCCTCGGCCTGACGCGAGAGCACGTCGACCAGGTCGAGCACCTGCCCGGCCACCACCCGCGCGTGGTCACGCAGGAAGACCTTGAAGAGCGTCGCGATCTGGTCGTTGCGGCTGCGCCCGGCGCGGAGCCGGCCCCCCACCTCCGGGCCGACCTCCTCGAGCAGCAGGCGCTCGAGCGCGCCGTGCACGTCCTCGTCGGAGGGCGCGGGCAGCAGGGTGCCGGCGGCGAACCGCTCCCCCAGCCGCTCCAGGCCGCCGATCAGGGCGGCGTGGTCGGCGTCGCTGAGCAGGCCGGCCACGTGCAGGGCGTTGGCGTGGGCCCGCGACCCGGCCAGGTCGTAGGGGGTGAGCCGCCAGTCGAAGTGCGTCGAGCGCGACAGCGCCTCGAGCTCCGGGGACGGGCCGCCGGCGAAGCGTCCGCCCCACAGCATGCCGGTGTTGGTGCCGCTCTTCTCAGTCACGTCGTGCTCCTCTCTCGCCCGGGCCGACCTCAGTCGGTCCCGGCCTCCATGGCCGCGTGGTCCAGCGCCAGCTCGGCGATGTCGCGCTCGGCCTGGGGGTTCTCCGCGATCCGCTCCGCACCGCCCTTCTCGATCTTGCCGAGCAGGTGACCGTTCTCCACGAGGACCTGGCCCTCGTCGAGCGGCTGGGCCGCGTAGAGCTCCAGCTTGGCCCGGGAGTCGGCGATGTCGAGGTTGCGCATCGTCAGCTGCCCGATCCGGTCGGTCGGCCCGAAGGCGGCGTTCTCGGTCCGCTCCATCGAGAGCTTGTCGGGGTGGTAGGAGAACGCCGGGCCGTCGGTGCGCAGGATGGTGTAGTCCTCGCCCCGCCGCAGCCGCAGCGTCACCTCGCCGGTGACCAGGGAGGCGATCCAGCGCTGGATCGCCTCGCGCAGCATCAGGGCCTGCGGGTCCAGCCACCGGCCTTCGTAGAGGAGCCGCCCGAGCCGGCGACCCTCCGCGTGGTAGTTGGCGATGGTGTCCTCGTTGTGGATCGCGTTGAGCAGCCGCTCGTAGCCCGCCCAGAGCAGGGCCATCGCGGGCGCCTCGTAGATGCCGCGCGACTTGGCCTCGATGATCCGGTTCTCGATCTGGTCGGACATGCCCAGCCCGTGGCGCCCGCCGATCGCGTTGGCCTCGTGGACCAGGGCCACCGGGTCGTCGTAGCGCGTGCCGTTGATCGCGACGGGGCGACCCGACTCGAAGCGCAGGGTGACGTCCTCGGTCTCGATGTGGACCGACGGGTCCCAGAACTTCACGCCCATGATCGGCTCCACCGTCTCCAGCGAGACGTCGAGGTGCTCGAGCGTCTTGGCCTCGTGGGTGGCGCCCCAGATGTTGGCGTCGGTGGAGTACGCCTTCTCCTTGCTGTCCCGGTAGGGCAGGCCCTGCTCGGTGAGCCACTGGCTCATCTCGGCCCGGCCGCCGAGCTCCTGGACGAAGTCGGCGTCCAGCCACGGCTTGTAGATCCGCAGGTCCGGGTTGGCCAGCAGCCCGTAGCGGTAGAAGCGCTCGATGTCGTTGCCCTTGAAGGTCGACCCGTCACCCCAGATGTCGACCCCGTCCTCGTGCATCGCCCGGACCAGCATCGTGCCGGTCACCGCGCGACCCAGTGGGGTGGTGTTGAAGTAGGCACGCCCGCCGGAGCGGATGTGGAAGGCGCCACAGGCCAGCGCCGCCAGGCCCTCCTCGACCAGCGGGCCCCGGCAGTCGACGGCCCGGGCGATCTCGGCGCCGTACTCGGTGGCGCGGTCGGGGACGCTGGAGATGTCCGGCTCGTCGTACTGCCCCAGATCGGCGGTGTAGGTGCAGGGCACCGCACCCTTGTCGCGCATCCAGGCGACTGCCACGGAGGTGTCGAGGCCGCCGGAGAAGGCGATGCCGACCCGCTCGCCGACGGGAAGGGAAGTCAGGACCTTGCTCACTGGTGTGTTCCTTGTCTTGGTTCGTGTGGGAGGAGGTGCGGGAGCTGGGGTTCAGGGCGCTTGAGAGCTGCTCGCAAGCGCCAAGAATCGTCGGGCGAGCTCCTCGCCACTCCCCTCGTGCCGTCCGATCACCAGCAATGTGTCGTCGCCGGCGATGGTGCCCAGGACGTCGGCCAGCTCGGCGCGGTCGAAGGCGGAGGCCAGGAACTGCGCGGCTCCCGGAGGAGTGCGCAGGACGACCATGTTCCCGGTGGACTCGGCGCTCACCAGGAGCTCCGCGCAGAGCCGGGCCAGGCGGTGGTGCGAGGCCGCGGTGGTCTCCTGCGGCGCCACGCCCCGCGCGCCGCCCTCGGCCGGCACGGCGTAGACCAGCGAGCCGTCGGCCGCGCGGACCTTGACCGCGTCGAGCTCGACGAGGTCACGCGACAGCGTGGCCTGGGTCACGTGCAGCCCGTCGGCGGCCAGCAGCTCCGCCAGCTCCGACTGGGACCGCACCTCGTGGTGGGTCACCAGGTCGATGATGCGGCGCAGTCGCGCGCTCTTGGTCGTCGGAGTGCTGCCCATCTCGCTCACCCGCCGGACTCCAGCAGCCAGGTCAGCACGGCCTTCTGCGCGTGCCGCCTGTTCTCCGCCTCGTCCCAGACCACGCTGCGTGGGCCGTCGAGGACCTCCGCACTGATCTCCCGGTCGCGGTAGGCGGGCAGGCAGTGCATCACGATCGCGTCGGGGGCGGCCAGATCCAGCGTCGCGCCGGTGACCGCGTACGGGGTCAGGGCCGCCACCCGGTCGGCCGACTGCTCCTCGAAGCCCATCGACACCCAGGTGTCGGTGACCACCACGTCGACCCCCTCGACGGCCGCGCGCGGGTCCTCGACCACCACCGCGGAGCCACCGGTGCGATCCCCGATGCCCACCGCCCTGGCCACCACCTCGGGCGACGGCTGGTAGCCCCGCGGAGCACCGATGCGCACGTGCATGCCGGCCGTGGCTCCCGCGAGCAGCCAGGAGTTGCCCATGTTGCAGGCGCCGTCGCCGACGAAGGCGACAGTGGCGCCGGCCAGCTCGCCCCGGTGCTCACGGATCGTCAGGAGGTCGGCCAGCAGCTGGCACGGGTGGTAGTCGTCGGTGAGCGCGTTGACCACCGGGACGCCGGCGTGCCGGGCCATCTCCTCGAGCCGCTCCTGGGGGCCGGTGCGCCACACGATCGCCGAGGCCTGACGGCCCAGCACGCGGGCGACGTCGGCCACCGACTCCCGCACCCCGATGCCGGCCAGGACGCCGTCGACCACCATCGGGAACCCGCCCAGCTCGGCGATGCCGGCCGAGAAGGAGGTCTGGGTACGCAGCGTCTGCTTGTCGAAGACCATCGCCACCGTCCGCGGGCCCTCGAGGGGACGACGGGAGAAGGGCTCGGCCTTGAGCGCGGCGGCCAGGTCGAGCACCTCGGCCTGCTCGGCCGGGGTGAGGTCGTCGTCGGCCAGCAGGTGGCGCACCGGGGCGGTCATGCCCCTGCCCCCCGGGCCAGGAGGTCGGGCCACACGGCAGCCAGCTCGGCCACGTCGTCCTCGGTGATCACCAGCGGCGGCACGAACCGGAGGGTGGACGGGCCGGTGGCGTTGAGCAGGAACCCCGCCTCGCGCGCCGCGGCGACGACGGCGGGCGCGTGCTCGCCGTCCAGCTCAGCGGCGAGCATGAGGCCGGCACCGCGCACCTCGACGACCTGGTCGGGAGCCGCGAGCTCGTCCGCGAGCCGCTTCCCGACCCGCCGCACCTGCTCGAGCAGCCCGGTCGAGGCCAGGGTGTCCAGCACGGCCAGGGCCGCCGCGCACGACACCGGGTTCCCGCCGAACGTGGTGCCGTGGTTGCCGGGGGCGAAGAGGTCGGCCGCTGCCCCGGTGGCCAGGGTGGCCCCGATCGGGAGGCCGCCGCCGAGGCCCTTGGCCAGGGTGACGACGTCGGGCACCAGGCCCGGGACGACCTGGTGGGCGAACCACTCCCCCGTGCGCCCGATCCCGGTCTGCACCTCGTCGAACCAGAGCAGCGCCCCGTGCTCGGAGGTGATCCGCCGGGCGTCGCTCAGGTAGCCGGACGGCGGCACCCGGACACCGGCCTCGCCCTGGAGCGGCTCGAGGACGACGGCGGCGGTGCGGTCGGTGACGGCCGCGGCCAGGGCCTCGGAGTCGCCGTACGGCACCCAGGTCACCTCGCCGGGGAGCGGCTCGAACGGCGTCCGGTAAGCCTCCTTGGCGGTCAGCGCGAGTGCGCCCATGGTCCTGCCGTGGAAACCGCCCTCGGCGGCGACCACGTGGGTGCGACCGGTGAGCCTGGAGAGCTTGAAGGCGGCCTCGTTGGCCTCGGCGCCGGAGTTGGAGAAGAACACCTTCGTGCCGTGCCCGAGCAGCTCGGCGAGCCGCTCGGCCAGCAGCAGCTGCGGCTCGCTGGCGAAGAGGTTGGAGACGTGGCCCAGGGTGCCGAGCTGACGGGTCACGGCCTCCACCACGGCCGGGTGGGCGTGGCCCAGGGAGTTGACCGCGATGCCACCGAAGAGGTCGAGGTACGCCTTGCCGTCGGTGTCCCAGACCCGCGCACCCTCGCCGCGCGCCAGCTCGAGAGACGGCGTGCCGAAGGTGTTCATCAGCGAGGCGGTGTAGCGCTCCTGCCACGTCACGACGTCTTCTCCCCTGCGCTCGAGTAGGCCTTGCGGATCTTGGTCTCCACGCCGGGGAGCACCTGGGTGCCGACCCCCTCGTCGGTGAAGATCTCCAGCAGCACCGCGTGCGGCTGGCGGCCGTCGACCACCGTGGCGCGCTGCACCCCGTTCTGGACGGCGTTGAGGCAGGCTCGCATCTTGGGCACCATGCCGCTGGCCAGCGAGGGCATCAGCTCGGCCAGCGCCTCCGGGGCGATCTCCTGGATGACGTCGTCGCTGTCGGGCCAGTCGCGGTAGAGGCCTTCGACGTCGGTCAGCACCAACAGCTTCTCGGCGCCGAGCGCCGCCGCCAGGGCCGCCGCGGCGGTGTCGGCGTTGACGTTGTGGACCAGGCCGTCCTGGTCGGGCGCGACCGAGGAGATGACCGGGATGCGCCCCGCCTCGAGGAGGTCCTGGACCGCCTCGGGTCGCACGGAGGCGACCTCGCCGACCAGGCCCAGGTCGACCTGCTCGCCGTCGACCATGGTGTTGGCCGGCTCGGCGGTGAAGAGCCCGGCGTCCTCGCCGGAGAGCCCGACGGCCAGCGGCCCGTGCTGGTTGATCAGGCCGACGAGCTCGCGCTGCACCTGCCCGACGAGCACCATCCGGACCACGTCCATCGCCTCGGGGGTGGTGACGCGCAGCCCGCCGCGGAACTCCGACTCGATGCCGAGCCGGTCCAGCATCGCGGAGATCTGGGGGCCTCCGCCGTGCACCACGATCGGCTTGAAGCCGGCGAACCGCAGGAAGGCGATGTCCTCGGCGAAGGCGACCTTCAAGGAGTCGTCGATCATCGCGTTGCCGCCGTACTTCACCACGATGGTGCGGCCGTGGTAGCGCTTGAGCCAGGGCAGGGCCTCCGCGAGGGTGGCGGCCTTGGCGGGGTCGGGGGCGTTCTTGCTGCGTTCTGTCATGAGCTGTACGCGCTGTTCTCGTGGACGTAGGCGTGGGTCAGGTCGTTGGTCCAGACGGTCGCCCGCTGGTCGCCGGCCTTGAGGTCGACCGTCACGGTGACCTCGCGGCCGGAGAGGTCCACCTTGGCCGGGTCCTCGGCGGGGGTGGAGCTGCGGCAGACCCACACGCCGTTCATCGCGACGTCCAGGTCGGCCGGGTCGAACGCAGCCGCGGTGGTGCCGACGCTGGCCAGCACCCGGCCCCAGTTGGGGTCCTTGCCGAAGACCGCAGCCTTGAAGAGGTTGCTGCGGGCGATGCTGCGACCGACCTCCACGGCGTCCTCCTCGCTGGCCGCGTTGAGCACGGTGATCGCGATCTCGTGGTCGGCGCCCTCGGCGTCCTTGAGCAGCTGCATCGCCAGGTCGGTGCAGGCGCGGGCGAGCGCCTCGGTGAAGTCCTCGGGCGTCGGGGTGATGCCCGACGCACCGCTGGCCATCACGGTCACGGTGTCGTTGGTCGACATGCAGCCGTCGGAGTCGAGGCGGTCGAAGGAGATGCGGGTGGCCGCCCGGAGCGCGGCGTCGAGGTCGCTCGCCGGGACCACCGCGTCCGTGGTGAGCACGACCAGCATGGTGGCGAGCTGCGGCGCGAGCATCCCCGCGCCCTTGGCCATCCCCCCGATCGACCAGCCGGCGCCCTCGACCACCACGGTCTTGCTCACCGTGTCGGTGGTCATGATGGCGGCGGCGGCGTCGGTGCCGCCCTCGGCGCTCAGGCCGGCGTGCGCGGCGTCGACCCCGTCGAGCAGGAGCTCACGGGGATTCGCCAGGCCGATCAGGCCGGTGGAGCAGACGACGACGTCGATGGCGCCGATGCCGAGCCGGTCCGCCACCCGCTCGGCCACGGCGTGCGTGGTGGCGAAGCCGTCGGGGCCGGTGTAGCAGTTGGCGCCGCCGGAGTTGAGGACGACGGCGCGGACGACGCCGTCCTTGACGACCTCCTGGCTCCACAGCACCGGGTTGGCCTTGCAGCGGTTGGCGGTGAAGACGGTGGCCGAGTCGAAGGTGGGCCCCTGGTTGACCACCAGGGCGAGGTCCTTGCCACCGCTGGTCTTGAGGCCTGCGGTGACGCCGGCGGCGAGGAAGCCGGCGGGGTGGGTCGTGGTCATGGTGCGAGTCCGATCGTGTTGAGTCCGGTGGTCTCCTCGAGCCCGAGGGCGAGGTTGAGGCATTGGACGGCGGCCCCCGCGGTGCCCTTGGTGAGGTTGTCCACCGCGCCGACCGCCACGAGTCGTCGGGCGTCGCGGTCGACCGTGACCTGCAGGTGCACGGCGTTGGAGCCGACGACCGACTTGGTCTGTGGCCACTGGCCGAACGGCAGCAGGTGCAGGAAGGGCTCGTCGGCGCAGAAGGCCGCGTAGGCCTCGTACGCCTGCTCAGGACTCACGTCGCGCGCCAGCGGCGCCGAGACGGTGGCGAGGATGCCGCGCGGCATCGGCACCAGGAGCGGGGTGAAGGAGACCCGCACCTGCGCGCCGTGGACCGAGGTCAGGTTCTGGACGATCTCCGGGGTGTGCCGGTGGGCTCCGCCGACCCCGTAGGCCGAGGCGTTGCCCATCACCTCGCTGCCGAGCAGGTGCGTCTTGGCGGCCTTGCCGGCCCCGGAGGTCCCGCTGGCGGCGACCACCGTGACGTCGGGGGTCACCAGTCCGGCCGCGAGGGCGGGGGCTGCCGTGATCGTCGAGACGGTGGGGTAGCAGCCCGGCACGGCGATGCGCCGCGCACCGGCCAGCAGCTCGCGCTGGCCGGGGAGCTCGGGCAGGCCGTAGGGCCAGGAGCCGGCGTGAGCCGAGCCGTAGAACCTCTCCCAGGCCGCCGGATCGGTCAGGCGGAAGTCTGCGCCGCAGTCGATGACCACGGTCCCCTCGCCCAGCGCCTCGGCGACCTCGGCGGACTTGCCGTGCGGCAGCCCCAGGATGACGGCGTCGTGGCCCGCCAGCACCTCGGCGGTGGTCGGCTCGAGCACGCGGTCCGCCAGGGGCACGAGGTGTGGTGCGAGCGAACCCATGGTCTGGCCGGCGTTGGAGCCCCCGGTCAACGCCCCGATCTCGACGTCGGGGTGGCCCAGCAGCAGGCGCAGCGCCTCACCCCCGGCGTACCCGCTCGCTCCGGCAACGGCGACCTTCACTTTCCCACTCACAGTGCATATCTATACCAGCATTTGCATTGTCATGCAGAGGGAGGGCCGAGGAGCAGTCGGGCGACACCTCGCCCGGCCAGGTCGTCGTGGCGCACGCGTACCCGGAACTCCACCCTCTCACTCGCCCGCACGCGCACCGTCACGCGGCGCGGCCGGGGCACGGGGACCGTCCTGACCACGGTCCAGCGCCCCCGGCGTCCAGCCGTGCGGACCTCCACCACGTAGTGGGTGGCGTAGCGGCTGCGCGCCCACCGCAGGACCACCTTGGTGCCCGACGACCGGGAGGCCCTGAACCAGGCCGGAGCGGCGGGCCGCGGGCCACCGGGGGTCCCGGTCACCGGCTTCGACGGAGCACCCGGGCCGGCGGGTCCGACCGCGCGCACGACGACCTTGTGACGCGCACCGGAGCGCAACCCCGTCACCAGGAGACGAGACGCCGTGGTCGGGTGCGCACGCCACGCGGCGCCCCGCCGTGGACCTCGCACGGAAACCAGGTAGGACGTCGCCCCCGGGACCCGGCGCCAGCGTGCGAGCAGGCCGTCGCGGCGCTTCTCGACCTCGAGGCCGCGCGCCGGCGCCGGCGGGGCCCACAGGGTGATCACGTTGCTGGCAACGTCGGCGAGCGAGAGCCGGTAGTGCTTCCACGGCAGGATCCAGAAGGCGTACTCGTGGCCGGGCGTGAGGCCCTGGATCGTGGCCGTGGTGCCGAGCATCTTCTCGTGGTGCAGGACCGGCCCTCCCCCCTCGGTGAGGTCCTGGGCCCACAGCTGGTGGGCGGTGGCTCCGGGCGCCGGGACCCACCGGAGCTGTGGGCCGGCCGCCACCTGGGCGCCGTCGAGCCGGGACGCGCTGCGCAGGCCGTCCGCGGGCATCGGGGCCGGCCTGGGATAGGGCTCTCCCACACCCAGCGCGGCAAGCGCATCGGCCACCGCCACGGCGATCTTGACCTGACCCGAGGTGTCCGGGTGCATGCTGTCCCAGGTGTCCTCCGCGACATCGAACCCCGCCGCGGCCCGGGCCACCGCCACCGGCGAGGTCTCCGTCGACCAGCGGGCCGCCTCCTGGAGGAGCAGCGCGTTGTAGTGAGAGACCCCGGGGACGTCCAGCGTCGTGACCTCGACGACGACGATGCGCAGGTCCGGGCGCCAGGCCCGGGCGCGCTCGACGACCCTCCCCATCTCCGTCACGGTCTCCACGGGCCCCAGTCCCAGCCACGCAAGGTCGTTCGTCCCGAGGGCGATCACCAGGACGTCGGGGTCCTGGGCGGCCATCAGCGCATCGAGGGAGAGCTGAGGCAGCGCGAGGGAGTCACCCCACTGCGCGGCATGGTCGGTGTCGAAGTCCGGGTCGGCGTAGTGCGGGGACGACCCGGAGGCGTCGTCGTGGAGATCGTTGTTCGGGCCGACCAGGTCCGCGTCGGTCCCCACGGCGGCGAGGTGGCGGTCCAGGAAGTAGCGCCACGTGTAGTCGCCCGAGGAGCCGTGACTGCTCGAGTCGCCCCGCACGGCGATCCGGAGGGCGGCCTCCGGCACCACAGCCCCGCTGTCGGCCCCCGCAGCCGACCCGGTCCCGGGCGTCGCGGTCGCCAGCACGACGAGGAGCGCAACGAGGGCTTTGGCCAGGGCGGACACCCACACAGGGTCTCGCGGCCGGACGCCTCTTCGCAGGAGAACCCGACCGAACTACGGTGATTCGATGGATCACCTGCGGCAAGGCCCCATCCCCGGCGGGACCACACGCCTGGACCCGACGCAGTACCTCAGGCACCTGAAGACGGAGACGGCGCGATTCCGCGACGTCCTCGAGGCGGCGCCGGGCGACGCCCGGGTCCCGAGCTGCCCCGACTGGGACGCCGACGACCTGCTGTGGCACCTCGGAGAGGTGCAGCACTTCTGGTCCGAGGTGCTGCGCCGACGTCCCGCTCCGCCCGACGAGGGGGCGCAACCCGAGCGGCCCGGCTCCCGCGCCGAGCTGCTCGCCTTCTTCGACCGGGCGAGCGCCGACCTGCAGCAGCAGCTCGCCGGCGGCAGGCCCGAGGAGGAGGCGTGGACGTGGTCGCAGGACCACACCGTCGGCTTCGTGCTGCGCCGTCAGGCACACGAGGCCCTGGTGCACCGGCTGGACGCGGAGCTGACCGTGGGCGCTCCGACCGCCCTCGACCCGGTCCTGGCCACGGACGGCGTCGACGAGGCGCTGACCGTGATGTACGGCGGCTGCCCCCCGTGGGGGTCGCAGGAGCCGACCGACTTCCACGTCCGCATCGACTGCACGGACACCGACGCCCAGGTATGGGTCAACCTCGTGCGCTTCACCGGCACGCATCCCGAGCGCGGTACGAAGTACGACGAGGACGACCTGCGGGTGGTGCCGGACCCCGGGCACGAGCCGGCGGCGGTGGTGCAGGGCCCGGCGGGCGATCTCGACGCCTGGTTGTGGCACCGGGCCCCCGACGACGTGCTCCACGTCGTCGGGGACCCGGGCGTGCTGGCCAGGTTCCGCGCCGTCCTCGCTCAGCCGATCACCTGAGCATCGGACGGCGTTGCGGGCTCAGGCGGTGCAGGTGTTGCGGTAGTCCGACACCGCGCCCGACGTGGAGGGCCGGGGGCCGGGGCACAGGAACTGCCGGTAGCGCTCGTCGTCGTCCACGTAGAGCTTGAGCCAGCTGATCGTGCTCGAAGCGATGGTGGTGTTCTCGCTGTTGGGCGCGAAGTGGCTGGCGTTGTTCAGCTCCAGGTAGGCCTTGGGGGTCGAGGACGGGATCGACTGGTAGAAGGGGATCGCGTGCGACCCGACGGCCGCCACGCTGTCGCTCTCGGCGCCGATCACCAGGCTGGGCGTGCTGATCTCGGGCCAGCTCTTGTCGAGGTTCCACGGAGTGAGGCCGATGGTGGCCTGCAGGGACGGCCGGTCCTTCGCGGCCTCCAGGGTGCCTCCACCGCCCATCGAGTGACCGATCACCGCCAGGCGGTTGGGGTCGACCCGCTGCCGGACCGTGGCGCTGCTGCTCCGCACCACGTAGTCGAGGGCGGCCAGGAGCTGGTCACCGCGCTGTCCGGGCTGGTCGAGGCGCGACTGGGTGTTGAAGGTGATCACCACGAAGCCCTGTGACGCGATCCGGGGACCGAGCCAGGAGATGGTCGACTCCGAGGCCGTGTAGCCCGGCGAGACCGCGACCACCCCGTAGGTCCCCTCGCTGGTCGAGGTCGGGTAGGTGATGGTGGCCGAGCCGAACCCCGGGGTGGACAGGGCCGAGACGGAGGTCGAGGAGACCGCGAACGGACCGCGCCGTGCCTCGATGCTGGACTGCGAGGGGTCCGGCCCTCGCTCGTACGGACTCTCCGCCGCGGCGGGACCGCTCGGTCCCACCAGGACGGAGAGACCGACGAGCAGGGACAGGATCGCGCCGGACAGGCGCTTGGAGTGCCTCATGGATGCTCCCGAGAGGGCGGGGGCGGCGATCGCCCCGGTGGATGTGACACCAGTCACGCTAGGAAGCCGGGGCTCTCTCCACCATGGGCGCGTCGCCCAGTCCTGGCGGTCTCAGCGCAGCCCCGTCCCGGCCCCGCCCGGCCGCCAGGTCACCCGTCGGCGCTCAGCGCTGGACGGCCCCGGTCGACTCGGTCGCCCGCGCCACGGCGGCGGCCCGGGCGGCAGCCGCCTCACCCTCCTTGAGGGTGCGGTCGGGTGCCCGGAACCGCAGCGCGTAGGCCAGGGACTTGTGCCCCTCCCCGACCTGCTCGCCGGTGTAGACGTCGAAGAGCCGGACCGACTCCAGGAGGTCGCCGGCGCCCTCGCGCAGCGCGGCCTCGACGTCGGCGGCCGGGACCGACTCCTCGACCACCAGGGCGACGTCCTCCTTCGCCACGGGATAGCTGGAGAAGACGGGCGCGGGACGGAGGTCGACCGCCCGGTCGATGAGCACGTCGAGGTCGACCTCCGCGGCGACGCTGCCGCGCGGCAGGCCCACCGCGGCGCACACCGTGGGGTGCAGCTCGCCGGCGTGGCCGATCACCTGTCCGCGCACCGACAGCTCCGCGCAGCGTCCCGGGTGCCAGGGGGCGTGCTCGACCCCGCGAGCCTCGACGAGCAGGCCGACCGAGTCGGCCAGCGCGCGGACCGCGTCGACCGCGTCCGCCCACGAGACGGCCCGGCCCTCGCCCCACCAGCCGGACGCGTCGGCCTCACCGACGGCCACCAGCCCCAGGTGCAGCGGCTGGCGGGGCAGCGCGGCCTCCAGGGCCGCCAGCTCGTCCTCGGTGGGTCGCCGGTCGACCGGGAGGATCGGCGCGACGCCGCCGGTGGGCAGGGTGACGGTGGCGGTCTCGAAGAGGCCGAACGAGGTCGCGCCGAGGCCGACGTTCTTCGCCGCCGCGCGCAGCAGCCCGGGCAGGACCGTGGTGGTCATGCCGGGCGCCTCGTTGCTCAACGGGTTGGCCAGCCGCAGCGTGTCGCGGCGGGGGTCACCCGCCTCGATGCCCAGGGCGTCGAGGTCGGCCTCGCCCACGAACGGGAAGGTGACGACCTCGGTGTATCCCTCGCCGGCCGCTGCCCGCGAGAGCCGGCGCCGCAGGCGCTGCGTCCGGGTCAGTCCGCGGCCGGCCGGCGGCACCGGCACCACCGACGGGACCCGGTCGTAGCCGACGAGCCGGATGACCTCCTCGGTGGTGTCCTGGGGATCGGAGAGGTCGGGGCGCCACGGCGGGGGAACGACGCTCAGGGAGCCGCTCCCCGTCACCTCGCAACCGACGGCGCGGAGCGCCTCGACGCACTCCTCCTCGGAGATCTCCATCCCTGAGACCCGGGCAGCGAGGTCACCGGCCACGGTGATGGTGGGCATCGCGGGCGGGGTGCCCACGACGGTGACACCGGCGTCGGCCCGGGCCCCGCCGTGGGTGACCAGCAGCTCGACGACCCGGTCGGCCGCGGCCTCGCAGATCGTGGGGTCGACGCCCCGCTCGTTGCGCTTGCCGGCCTCGGAGGTGATCTTGTGGCGCTTGCCGGTGCGGAACATCGAGACGGCATCCCAGTGCGCCGCCTCGACCAGGATCGAGGTGGTGGTCTGGGAGATCTCGGTCGTCTCGCCGCCCATCACCCCGCCGAGCCCGATGATCCCCGAGTCGTCGGTGACCACGAGATCCTCCTCCGACAGCACCCGCTGGGTGCCGTCGAGGGTGACCAGCCGCTCGCCGGCGGCGGCGCGGCGCACCACGAGGGGGCCCTGCACCTTGTCGGCGTCGTAGCCGTGGATCGGCCGGCCGGTCTCGAGCATCACGTAGTTGGTGACGTCGACCGCCAACGAGATCGAGCGCATGCCGGCGGCCTCCAGGCGCTCGGCCATGAAGCGCGGGGTGGGGGCGGCGGGGTCGAAGCCGGTCACCTTGCGCGCCACGAAGACGGGGCAGCCGGCCTGGTCCTCCAGCACCACCGGGTGACCCTGGTCGTTGGCGGGCGGGCAGTCGCGCAGCGCCGGGTCCCGGAACCCGGTGGCGCCCTCGACGGAGACGGCCACCTCGCGGGCGATCCCGCGCAGGGAGAGCGCGTAGGCCCGGTCGGGGTTCACCTCGAACTCGATGATCTCCTCGTCCAGGCCGAGCACCGCGCGGACGTCCTGGCCGGGCTCCCCGGCGTCGGCGGGCAGCACGATGATGCCGTCGTGCTCCTCCCCCAGCCCGAGCTCACGGGCCGAGCAGATCATCCCGGCCGAGACGTGGCCGTAGGTCTTGCGGGCGGAGATGGCGAAGTTCCCGGGGAGCACGCCGCCGGGGAGGATCACCACCACCAGGTCGCCGGGGGCGAAGTTGTGGGCACCGCACACGATGCCCTGCGGCTCACCGGTGCCGTTGGCGTCGCCGACGTCGACGGTGCACCAGTTGATGGTCTTGCCGTTCTTCTGCGGCTCGGGCTCCATGGTCAGGACCCGGCCGATCACCAGCGGGCCGGTGATCTGGGCGCCGGGGCTGTCGATCGCCTCGAGCTTGAGCCCGGTGGCCGTCAGCCGGCGGGTGAGCTCCTCGGTGGTCACGTCGGCGGGGACGTCGACGTACTCCTTGATCCAGGAGAGGGGGGCCTTCATCGTCTTCTCCTCAGATCTCGGTGCCGAAGGCGGAACTGAAGCGCACGTCGCCCTCGAAGAGCGGGCGCAGGTCTCCCAGGTCGTGCCGGAACATGAAGGACCGGTCGATCCCCATGCCGAAGGCGAAGCCGGAGTAGACCTCCGGGTCGACGCCGCAGGCCACCAGCACGCGCGGGTTGACCACGCCGCAGCCGCCCCACTCGATCCACCCCTCGCCCCGGCAGGTCCGGCACTCCTCGGGGTTCTCCCCGCGGCACACGAAGCACTGCAGGTCGACCTCGGCGGACGGCTCGGTGAAGGGGAAGTAGGAGGGGCGGAAGCGGGTGCCGATGCCCTCGCCGAAGAGGCGGGCCGCGAAGTGGTCCAGGGCGCCCTTGAGGTGGGCCATCGTGATGCCCTCGTCGACCACCAGGCCCTCGACCTGGTGGAACATCGGGCTGTGCGTGGCGTCGTACTCGTCGGTGCGGAAGACCCGGCCGGGGCAGGCGACGTAGATCGGGGGCCGGCGGGTCAGCATCGTGCGGGCCTGCACCGGCGAGGTCTGGGTGCGCAGCACGACGTGGTTGCCGGCGGGCTCGGTCCAGAAGGTGTCCTGCATGGTGCGGGCCGGGTGGTCCGGACCCAGGTTGAGGGCGTCGAAGTTGAGCCACTCGGCCTCCACCAGCGGACCCTCCGCGATCTCCCAGCCCATGGAGGTGAAGATGTCGGCGATCAGCTCGGACTGGAGCGTCAGGGGGTGGCGCGAGCCGCGCCGGCGCCGGGTGGTGGGGAGAGTGACGTCGACCGTCTCGGTGCGCAGCATCCGCTCCTCGTGCTCGGCCTCCAGCGTCTCCTGACGCTGGGCCAGCGCCTTCGACACCGCGCCCCGCGCCTGGCCGACCCGCTGACCGGCCTCCTTGCGCGCCTGCGGCGGGAGCGCGCCGATCTCGCGGTTGGCCAGCGCCAGCGGCGAGCGGTCGCCCGCGTGGTCGAGCCGGACCTGCTTGAGTGCGTCGAGGTCGCCGGCGGCGGCGATCGCGGCCAGGGCCGCGTCGCGCATCGCTTCGACCTGCTCGGCCTTGAGCGGGGTCACCTCGACAGGGTCGTAGTCGGTGTTGGGGCCGGACATGGCTCCCTTTCCAGCGGTGATGGGGACTCGTCAGAGTCTAGGGCGGATCTGCACGGACCCTCGCGCTGGGACCCGGGGGCGGGAGCACCGCGCGGCAGTCGGGCGGGTCGGCCGCGGTGACACCCGGGAGCCGTTCGAGCTCTCGCTGGGCGCGGGAGCGTGACCACGTCCAGTCCTGCCACCCCTGCTCCTCCCCCGCCGCCCCAGTGGAGCCGGAGGGCCGCAGCGCCAGCACGCACCGGGCCACGTCCTCGGGGAGGCGCTCGACCAGGACCGGCACGGCGTCGTCGGAGAGCTCGGAGAGGTAGGCGGCGTCCAGGTTGCCGGTCCGCTCGTAGAGCTCGATGTTGCGCTCGGCCACCCAGGCGTCGGGGTTGACCAGCAGCAGCCCGAGCAGGGAGAGGCCACCGGAGAGCAGGGCGAGGCGCGGCACCCACGCCGTACGCCCGAGCAGACCCAGCACCAGCACCGCCGCCACCACCAGGCCGAGCCATCCCTCGAAGACGTTGACCACCAGCCGCAGGGTGGTGAACCCGTAGGCGTCCTGGTAGACCGCCATCCGCCCCAGCGCCGAGGCGACGACGCCCAGCGCCAGGACCCCGAGGAGCCCGGCCGCGGCCTGCAGCAGGCGACGGTCGCCGGCGTCGGGGCCGACCCGTCGCGCCGCCGCCCAGACCACCAGCAGCGTCAGTGCGGTGGCCACCACCAGCTGCCCGAAGCCCTGGTGGGCGTAGTCGGCATAGCTCAGGTCGGCGGTACGGCGGACGTAGGCGTGGCCGCCGAGCACGACCCGGGCCTGGGCGGCCACGAAGACCACGAAGACCGCGTCGACGGCGAGCAGGGGCACCAGCCACTCCCAGCGCGACCTGGCCGGGACGAGGGCCGTGGCCACCGGATCCACCCGGGCCGGGTTGCGGGCCAGGTAGGCCGCGGCCAGCGTCATGCCGAAGACCGCCAGCGTCACGAAGACCCGGGCCACCGCCTCGTCGAAGCCGGCCTCCGGCACCAGCGCGTCGAGCCAGCGGGCGAAGGTGAGGTCGGCCGAGGCGAAGAGGAGCGCGAAGACGGAGGCGGCCAGGACGGAGACGAGCACCGTCCGGACCACCGCGGGACCCCGGCCCCGCGTCCCGACGAGCCGGAGCGTGCGGCCGAACCAGGGCAGCCCACGCAGGCCGGCGACCGGCCAGGCGACGCCGCTGAGGAGCATCCCCCGGAAGGTGCGGGCGCCCGTCACCCCGGCGAGGAAGACACCGGCGGCGGTCAGGACGGCGAGCACCGCGAGGCCCTGGTTGGCCCGCAGCGCCACCGTGGAGACCAGCGCGGCGGCGAGCACCCCGCAGGCGAGGGTGAACCGGTCGGAGAGCCGCGGGGAGGCCAGCCCGGCGCACAGCCCGGCCGCCAGCAGCACCAGGCTCCAGGAGAGGCCGGGACCGGAGAACGCCACCGTCGCCCCCGCCAGCGCCCCCACCGCGAGGGCGCCCAGCACCGGCCGCAGGTCGGCCCCCGGAGCCCGCTCCGGCCACACCTGACCGAAGAGCTGGTCCAGGGCGGAGACCGGCACGGTCGTCGGCTCGGGGCCCGCCGTCGGCGGCGGTGCGGACCGGGTGCCCGGTGTCCGCGGCCCGGCGTCACCGGCGTCGCCGCCGGCGGCTTCGGGGACTGCTCGGACAGGGGCGGCGGACGAGCCGGCGGGGGCTGCGGGGGCGCCGGCGGGCAGCTCCAGGCGGAGCCGGGCGCCACCCTCCGGTCCGGGGTCGACGAAGCGCAGGGTCCCGCCGTGCAGGCCGGCCACCCAGCGGGCGATCGCCAGGCCGAGGCCGGTGCCCCCGCCCGTGGGGTCGGTGCCGAAGCGCTCGAAGACGCGCTCCCGGTCGGCCGCCGGGACGCCCGGCCCCTGGTCCCGGACCTCCAGCCACCAGCCCTCCTGCTCCTCCGGGCGGGTCGCAGCGGGCCCAGCGGCGGGCCCAGCGGCGACCGTCACCCCGCCCTCCGGCGGGGTGTGGCGGGCGGCGTTGTCCAGGGCGTTGACCAGGAGCTGACGCAGCCGGGCGGGGTCGACCAGGACCGACATGCCCGGCGGCATCTCCACCCGCACCGGTGCCTCACGGCCGGCGCGGCGCACCTGGTCCACACACTCCGCGACGAGCTCGGCGAGGTCGGTCGGGGCCGGGGCCAGCTCCACGACACCGGCCTCCAGCCGGGAGAGCGCGAGCAGGTCGGCGACCAGGTCGCCGAGGCGCTCGGCCGTGCCGAGTGCCTCGGCCAGGTGTCGCCGGTCGGCCGGCACCACTGCGTCGACCAGGTTCTCCAGCTGGGCGCCCAGCGCGGCGACCGGGGTGCGCAGCTCGTGGGAGACGGTCGCCACCAGGTCACGGCGCTCCGCGTCGGCCCGGGCGAGGTCGGCGGCCATGGTGTTGAACGCGGCGGCGAGCTGCCCCACCTCGTCGGTGTTGGGGGTCACCACGCGGATCGCGTAGTCCCCGCGGGCCATCTGCTCGGAGGCATGCGTCATCTCGCGCAACGGGGCGACCATCCCGGCGGCCAGCAGCTGGGTCACCGCCAGCGCCAGGAGCACCGTCACCGGGAGGCCGAGCCAGGCCGGCACGCCGGCGGCCGCTCCCACCGTGGCCACCAGGGCGGCCACCAGCACCGAGGCCGCGACCAGCACGCCGAGCTTGGTGCGGATCGACCCCAGGGGATCGAGCGCGCTCACTGTTCCCCCTCCGGACGTTCCAGGGCGTAGCCGACGCCGTGCGCGGTCCGGATGCGGTGCACGCCGATCTTGGCGCGCAGCGCCTTGACGTGGCTGTCGACCGTCCGGGTCCCCGACGCCTCGGCCCAGCCCCAGACCCGCGCGAGCAGCTGCTCACGGGTCAGCACCCGTCCCGGCTCCGCGGCCAGACAGGCCAGCAGGTCGAACTCGGTGGGCGTCAGGTGGACCGCCTCGCCGGCCACCGTGGTACGCCGTGCGGCCCGGTCGACGCACACCGCGCCCACCACCAGCGGCCGGAGACCGGACGCGGTGCTGGCCAGCTCCTCGGCCCGCTCCACCCGGCGCAGCAGGGCGGCCACCCGCGCCACCACCTCCCGCATCCGGAAGGGCTTGGTGAGGTAGTCGTCCGCGCCCACTCCGAGGCCGACCAGCACGTCGGCCTCCTCGTCTCGGGCGGTGAGCATCAGCACCGGGACGGGGCGCTCGGCCTGGAGCCGACGGCAGACCTCGTGGCCGTCGTAGCCCGGCAGCATCACGTCCAGGACCACGACGTCCGGGGGACTGGCCGCGGCCCGGGCGACCGCGCCGGGACCGTCGAAGGCTCGCTCCACCTCGTAGCCCTCGGCGACCAGGCGGTCAGCCAGCGCCTGGTTGATCGCCGCGTCGTCCTCCACCACCAGGACCACGCGTCGCGCGCCGCCCACCGTCTGCGCCACCGTCTGCACCATGGTCACGACCCTAGGAGCCGAGCCGTGTCGGTGGTGGTGACGACTCGTGGAGGTTCGGTGCAGATCCGGGCAGGTCCTGGCGGTTCCGGACAGACGCCCTCACTCGGGTCGGCGGTCCTCCCCCGGCCACTCGATGGTGACCCGGGCCCCGCCGCCGGGACGGTCGTCGATGGAGAGGTGCCCGCCGTGGGCGCGGGTGAGGCCGTGGGCGATGTACATGCCCAGGCCGGAGCCGCCGGCCGCGCCGGAGGTCCAGAACTTCGTCAGCACCCGACGGCGCAGGGCCTCCGGGATGCCCTCACCCTCGTCGGTGACCACCAGGACGGCTCCGGCGCGCTGGTCGGCCGCCGCGCTCTCCAGGTGGACCCGGACCGTGCCGTCACCGTGCCGCACGGCGTTCTCGACCAGGTTGGTGACCACCTGGGTGAGCTTGTCGGGGTCGGCGAACACCCCCACACCGCCGGCGGGCGCCTCGAGCACCAGCGGGCGCGAGGTCGCGGCCTGCACCGAGTCGACGACGCGGCGCACCAGCACCTCCGCGTCGACCTCGCGCGGATAGAGGCTGAGCCGGCCGGTGTCGATGCGGGCGACGTCGAGGAGCTCGGCGATGAGCCGCGCCAGCCGGTCGGCGTCGGCGTTGACCGTCTCGAGCATCAGCTTCTTCTGCTCGTCGCTGAGCTGGTCCCAGCGGTTGAGCATGGCCTGGACGAACCCCTTGACCCCGGTCAGCGGGGAGCGCAGCTCGTGCGCGACGGTGGCGACGAGGTCGGAGCGCTCGCGGTCGAGGCGCTCGCGGCCGCGGCCGCTGCGCAGGCAGACCGCCACCTGCTCGACCGGCGCGTGGGGCGCGGGCCGGTGCATCCGGGCGCTGACCAGCACCTCGCCACCGCTGGGCAGCAGCCAGGACTGCTCCGGCACCCCGGTCCGGGTGCCGAGGCCACCGTAGGGCGCGTTCCAGGCGCACCAGTCCCGGCCGGCCTGGTCGACCAGGGTCAGCACCTCGGTCAGCGGGCGGCCCTGCACCGCAGAGCCGCCGAGCATCTCCCGGGCCACCTTGTTGAGGGCGGTGACGCAGCCATCGGCATCCGACACGACGACCCCGTCCGGGAGCAGGTCCAGGGTGGTGTCAGTCACGCGGAGCATCTAACCAGCCGACCGGGCGCAGGCCCGGCTGCGGCGCGCGGGCGCCCGCCTCCCGGACCGGCGCCGGGGTCAGGCGGAGGGACGCTGTGCCCGTGCGCTGGCGTAGAGGCAGACGGCGGCCGCGGTGGAGAGGTTCAGGCTCTCCGCCCGGCCGTGGATCGGGATGGCCACCCGGGCGTCGGCCGTGGCGGAGACCTCGTCAGGAAGGCCGTGAGCCTCGTTGCCGAAGAGCCAGGCGGTGGGCCCGGCGAGGTCGGTCCCGAAGAGGTCGTTCTCCCCCGAGCCGTCGGCCGCGAGCACCGAGACCCCGGCCCCACGCAGCGCGGCCAGCACCGCCTCGAGGTCGGGCTCCACCACCACGGGCAGGTGGAACAGGCTGCCCACCGACGCCCGCACCGCCTTGGCGTTGTAGGGGTCGACGGAGCTGCCGGTCAGGACGACAAGGTCGGCCCCCGCCGCGTCGCTGACCCGGATCACCGCACCCGCGTTGCCCGGGTCGCGGATCTCGTGGCAGACGGTGACCAGACGCGGGCCGCCGTGGTCGCCCGCCAGCTCGAGCGCACGCGAGATGGTCACGTCGAGGAACCGGCAGACCGCGACGACGCCGGCCGGGGTGACGGAGTCGGAGAGGCCGGCGAGGGCGCGGTCCTCCACCAGGGTGAGCCGCGGCGCGGGCTCCAGCAGGGCCGCGAACTGGTCGGCGGCAGCCACCGAGGCGAAGACCTCGACGACGCACCCCGAGACCGAGAGGGCACCCTCGACGGCCTTCGGGCCGTCGGCAAGGAAAAGCCGCCGCTCGGTGCGGACCGAGCGGCGGCTGAGCTTCCTGGCCTCCTTCACGCGGGCGTTGCCCGCGGACAGAGGAGTCACCACAGCGTGGTCAGGAGGCCTTGGGGGCGTTGACGTCCTCGGGGAGGGCAGCCTTCGCGGCCTCGACGAGAACGGCGAACGCGGGCGCGTCGTTGACGGCCAGCTCGGCGAGGATCTTGCGGTCGACCTCGATGCCGGCCAGGTTGAGGCCCTGGATGAAGCGGTTGTAGGTCATCCCGTTGGCGCGGGCGGCAGCGTTGATCCGCTGGATCCACAGCTTGCGGAAGTTGCCCTTGTTCTTGCGGCGGTCGTTGTAGCTGTAGACCAGCGAGTGGGTGACCTGCTCCTTGGCCTTGCGGTAGAGCCGCGACCGCTGACCGCGGTAGCCGGAGGCGCGCTCGAGGACGACCCGGCGCTTCTTGTGGGCGTTGACTGCCCGCTTGACGCGTGCCATTTCTTACTCCTTGTTGCTGTCTGTCACCCCGGTCGGCGGACCGGGAGGAAGTGTGAGGGGGTGAAGAGCGGTCAGAGACCCAGCATCTTCTTGGCACGCGGAACGTCAGCCTTGGCGACCTCGACGGTCCCGGTCATCCGACGGGTCACCTTGGAGGGCTTCTTCTCCAGGTTGTGACGCTTGCCGGCCTTCTCGCGAAGGATCTTGCCCGAACCGGTCACGCGGAAGCGCTTGCCGGCACCGGAGTGGCTCTTGTTCTTGGGCATGTCGATGCTCTCTCTTCTCGTGGTGCGTACGACGACCGGGCCGGGTCGCCGAAGTATGGGTGG
Source organism: Nocardioides sp. Z40_12 (assembly GCF_058215795.1). Lineage (NCBI taxonomy): Bacteria > Bacillati > Actinomycetota > Actinomycetes > Propionibacteriales > Nocardioidaceae > Nocardioides > Nocardioides sp. Z40_12. The sequence continues at coordinate 614,426 of NZ_JBZAJA010000002.1, read as the reverse complement.
GTGCTCAGGCCTCGATCTCGGGGTCGAGGTTCTCCGAACGGCCGCGCTCCTTCTTCTGGGCGATCTTGCGGCCCGCCTCGGGCGCGAACGCGGCGCGCTCCTCGGCCTCGGCCGCGGCCCTCTCGGCGGCCTTGGTCTCCTTGGCCGCCTGCATCTCGACCTTGGCGTCGGCCTTCTTCTTGTTCGGCCCCAGGACCATGATCATGTTGCGACCGTCCTGCTTGGGCGCGGACTCGACGAAGCCCAGCTCCGCGACGTCCTCGGCGAGCCGCTGGAGCAGCCGGAAGCCGAGCTCGGGACGGTGCTGCTCGCGACCGCGGAACATGATCGTGATCTTGACCTTGTCACCGGCGCTGAGGAAGCGGACCACGTGGCCCTTCTTCGTCTCGTAGTCGTGAGCGTCGATCTTGGGACGAAGCTTCATCTCCTTGATGATGACGTTCGTCTGGTTCCGCCGTGCCTCACGGGCCTTCTGGGCGTTCTCGTACTTGAACTTCCCGTAGTCCATGAGCTTGCAGACGGGCGGACGCCCCTGGGGAGCGATCTCGACGAGGTCGAGGTCGGCTTCCTGGGCAAGCTTGAGTGCCTGGTCGGTCGGCACGATGCCGACCGTCTCGCCGTTGGGTCCAACGAGACGGACCTCGGGAACCCGGATCCGGTCGTTGATACGCAGCTCTGTGCTGATGTGTCCTCCAGTGGTCTTGTGCGAGGACACCGTCTCCGAAATGGACGATGGCTCCCGCTCGTTCCAAGCGGAAGCCAGTCAGACGCATCCCCCAGCACAACTCCGGGAACACTCCGGAACCACCCCACGGGGTTGTTCCGTGACCGGACCCGACGACCTTGCGCGGTCGGTGCGGGTGGGAGACGTCTTGCAAGCCTCCGCTTGGTGACGGGCCCGTGGTTCCGGGCACGTCGGGTCAACTCCTCGATGCTACCCGAGGCGGTCCGCCGGCGCCAAGCCGGCGCCGGACCGCCTCACTCGCCGGGCCGCAGCCAGCCGTAGCGGTCGCCCACCTGGGCCAGCTTCCAGCCCGCGGCGAACGCCTCGAGGTCCTGTCCCTCCAGCACGAAGGGGCTGGGACCCGCGACGTCGACGACCAGGGCGTCCGCCTGCTCCTGGACCGCGCTGAGCGCGGCCACCTCGGCGGTCACCGGCACCGGACGGGCCTGCGGGTCCCAGGCGGCGAGCGACTGGGTCGAGGTGAAGGCGAGCAGCGCCAGCCTGCCGTCTCCCCCGGTGAGCAGGACGGCGGCCATGTCGCTGGACTTGTCGTGGGCCAGGCCGGCCTCGTCGATCTCCACCTCCCCCAGCACCGCCACCACGGGGACCAGCAGGCGGCTGCCGGCCAGGGCGGAGACGGCCGCGGCGAAGGCGGCCGGCGTGCGGTCGAAGGAGGCCAGCGCCGAGACCACCGCGGGGTCCGCCTCTCCCGTGTCGCCGGGGAATCCGGGCTTGAGGATGCGGGCGCCGTCGAAGCGCGGGGAGTCGGCCATGATGTCGCCCAGCCTAGACAACGGTGTGGGACCCTGGGGCCGTGGACGAGGTGACCTGGAGCGCACTGACGCTGACCCTGACCCTGGTCGGAGCCATCTACACCTGGTGGGCGGCCCGCAACAGGGGCGCCGCCGCGGCCACTCGCGGCGCGGCCTTCACCCTGCTGCCGGCCGCGGCCTGGCTCACCGGCACGTTGGAGATGTTCACCGAGATCGGCGGCTCCGTCGCCGACTGGGCGACCCATCTGGTGCTGAGCCCCGTCGTCTGGTCCGGGGTCGGCCTGGCCGGTCTCTCGGTGCTGCTCTTCCTGGTCTCGGGCTACCTGCGCGGCCGTGAGCTGGCGCGCGGCCCCCGCAGCCGCGAGGAGCTGCCCCGCGCCGCCACCGGCCGGACCCTGCCCCCCGCCGCCGGTGGCAAGGAGACCGGGGGCAAGGGGAAGGGGCGCCGGGCCGAGCCGGTCGACGACGAGCTCGCCGACATCGAGGCCCTGCTGCGCAAGCGCGGCATCACCTGATGAACACCGCCCTGATGGAGCGCAGCCGGCTCTGGAGCCGGTTGCGGGAGGCCACCGCGACCCTGCCCGAGCCGCCCGCCACGCCGCTGGCGGTCGTCGACCTCGACGCCTTCGACGCCAATGCCGCCGACCTGGCGCGCCGCGCGGGGGACACCCCGATCCGGGTGGCGTCCAAGTCGCTGCGCGTCCCCGCACTGATCTCCCGGGCCCTGGCACGACCCGGCTTCCGCGGCGTGCTGGCCTACACCCTGCGCGAGGCGATCTGGCTGCACCGCGAGGGCATCACCGACGACGTGGTGGTGGCCTACCCCACGGTCGACCGGGCGGCCCTCGCGGAGCTCGTCGCCTCCCCGGCGACGGCCGCGGCGGTCTGCCTGATGGTCGACGACGTCGCCCACCTCGACGTGGTCGACTCGCTGCGCGCCTCCAAGGCGGTCCAGATCCGCGTGGCCCTCGACGTCGACGCCGGGCTGCGGGTCGCCGGTCAGCACGTCGGACCCAAGCGCTCCCCCCTGCACGACGCGGCCTCCGTCGCCGCCCTGGCCCACCAGGTGGCCGGGCGCGACGGCTTCCGGTTGGTGGGGGTGATGACCTACGAGGGCCAGGTCGCCGGGGTGCCGGACGACGTGCCGGGTGAGCGGGCCCGCTCCAGCGTGGTGCGCCGGATGAAGGCCGCCTCCGTGCGCCAGCTCGCCACCCGCCGCAGCGAGGTCGCCGACGCCCTCGCTCCCTACGGACCCCTGGAGTTCTGGAACTCCGGTGGCTCCGGCTCGGTGGAGACGAGCGCCGCGGACCCGCACGTCACCGAGGTGGCCGCGGGCTCCGGCCTGCTGGTCCCCGGCCTCTTCGACCACTACCGCTCGTTCCGACCGCGACCGGCGGCCTTCTTCGGCGTGCCGGTGACCCGTCGTCCCGGACCCGGCGTCGTCACGGTCCACGGCGGCGGGCTGATCGCCTCGGGACCTCCCGGCGCCGACCGCCAGCCCGTCCCCTGGTGCCCGCCCGGTCTCGAGCTCACCGGGCTGGAGGGAGCCGGGGAGGTCCAGACGCCGCTGACCGGCCACCCGGTCGGCGGGCTGGCGATCGGCGACCTCGTCTGGTTCCGGCACGCCAAGTCCGGCGAGCTCTTCGAGCACACCCCCACCGTCCACCTCCTGCACGGCGACCGGATCGTCGACTCGGCGCCCACCTACCGGGGCGCCGGCCAGGCCTTCTGAGGGATCGGACGGTGGAGTCGGCCGCCGCTCGCAGCGGCGCGGCAGGGACGGTCGGGACGGTCGACGCGGCGACGCCGCGGCGGGTCCTCGAGCTCGTCGACGCGGCCGCCGTGCGACCGCCCGTCCTCTGCGTGGACGGCCCGGCGGGCGCGGGGAAGACCACGCTCGCGGCCGCGGTGGCCGCGGCACGGACCGGCACCAGGGTGCTTCACCTCGACGACCTGCTCGCCGGGTGGGAAGGCGGCCTGGACCGGCTGGCCGCCGACCTGGTCGCCGACGTCCTGGCGCCCTGGCACGCCGGCCGCAGTGCCCGTCCTCGACGCTTCGACTGGCACGCCGGGCGCTTCGCGGAGCGGATGCTGCTGGCCCCGGCGCCCCTGCTGGTGGTGGAGGGGGTGGGCGCCGGGTCCCGGATCACCGCCCCCTACCGGAGCGCCCTGGTGTGGGTGGAGGCCCCGACGACGCTGCGACACGCCCGGGGGGTGGCCCGGGACGGTGACGACTTCGCGCCGCACTGGCACAGGTGGGCGGAGCGGGAGGAGCGGCACTTCGCTCGGGAGGGCACGCGGGCACGCGCGGACCTGCGGCTGTCCACCGCGGCGCCGGCCGCGGACCAGGTGGGCTCGCGCTGACCTCGGGCACGAGGAGGTCGTATCCGGGTTCGCGGGACATGTCGGCCCGCACCTCCTAGGCTCGCGGACATGTCGTCTCGGACCACCTCCCCCGGTCGTCGCGCCGTCCTGCGCGGAGGCACTCTGGCGGCCGGCGCCACGGTCGCCCTGGCGGCGCCCTCCGCCGCCGCTCCCCGCTACCGGCCGCGCACCTGGGCCGAGCGCCCCCTGCTGGAGAAGCAGGACCGCCACCTGGTGAGCCGGTTCAGCTACGGGATCACTCCCGAGCTGGCCAGGGAGGTACGCCGCAAGGGCGGCGCCCGTGCCTGGTTCGCCTGGCAGCTGAAGCCGTCAAAGGTCTCGGACAAGACCCACGCGCGCACCGCCACGTGGTGGCCGTTGCTCAACCACGGCCCCCTCGCCCTGTGGCAGAACCACTCCGACGGCATCCGCGGCGGCTGGCTGGTGATGGAGGACTACCAGCGCTGGGTGATGGCACGGCGCATGCACTCCCGGCGCCAGGTCCAGGAGACCATGGCCCAGTTCTGGGAGAACCACCTCAACGTGCCGACCAACGGCGAGCAGTGGTTCCTCTACCGCCGCGACTACGGCGAGACGATCCGCCGCAAGGCGCTGGGCCGCTTCGACGACCTGCTGGTCGCCGCCATCACGCACCCGGCCATGCTCATCTACCTCGACAACGCCAGCTCGACCGCCACCCGCCCGAACGAGAACCTCGGCCGCGAGCTGCTCGAGCTGCACACGGTGGGCCGGGGCAACTTCGACGAGGACGACGTCAAGGCGTCGGCCCGCATCCTGACGGGCTGGCACGTCGACATGTGGCGCAGCTGGGAGGCGTCCTACCGGTCGGACCTGCACGCCACCGGGCGGGTCCGGGTCAAGGGGTTCTCCGACCCCAACGCCGCCGCCGACGGGCGGGCCGTCACCCGTGCCTACCTGCGCTACCTCGCCCACCATCCCGACACCGCGGAGCGCATCGCGCGCAAGCTGGCCACCAAGTTCGTCGCCGACGACCCGCCGGCGCGCCTGGTCGCCCGGCTCGCCAAGGTCTACCGCGACCACGACACCGAGATCAGGCCGGTGCTCGAGGCGCTCGTCGACTCCCGCGAGTTCCGGCGCTCCATCGGCGACAAGCTCCGTGACCCCGCCGAGGACGTGGTGGCCACCTACCGCGCCCTGCGGGTGCGGGTCCGGCCGCCCTCCGCCTCGGACTCCGCGGCCAACGCGATGCTGTGGCAGGCCCAGACGGTGGGGGCCATGCCCTTCTCCTGGCCCCGCCCGGACGGCACCCCCCTGACGAACGCGGCCTGGTCGTCCACCTCCCGACTGCTGGCGTCGCTGCGGATGCACTACTCCATGGCCGGCGGCTGGTGGCCCACCAAGGACATCTCCTACCGCCCGGCCAAGGCGTGGGTGCCGAAGTCCGGGATGCGCTTCGACGAGCTCGTCGACCACCTCTCCCGCGAGCTGCTGCACCAGCCTTCGACCGCCTCCCTGCTCAAGGCCTGCTGCGAGGCCACCAACCTGCGCCCGAGCGAGAAGATCACCCACGACCACCCCCTGGTCCGGTGGAGCATGGCCAGGCTGCTCACCACCTTCCTCGACTCCCCGGAATTCTTCGTCAGGTGACCGCCATGACCTCCTCCCCCGACCTCCCCCCGGGCCGCGACGCCTCCTGCTGCGCCGAGTTCTCCGAGATGACCCGGGCCTCGCGCCGCGCCTTCCTGGGCGGCGCACTGGCCGCCGGGGTGGCCACGACGTTCGGCACCGCCGTCGTCCAGCCGGCCGCGGTCGCCGCCTCCGGCAAGGCCCGCGGGGTGGTGGTGGTGCTCTCGCTGCGCGGTGCCGCCGACGGGCTCTCGCTGGTCGTCCCGCACGGCGACCCGGTCTACGCCCAGGCCCGTCCCCGGCTGGCCGTGCCGGCCGCGTCGCTGATCGCCGCGGACGGGTTCTACGGCCTCCACCCCGCCCTCTCGCCGCTGCTGCCGCTGTGGGAGGCCGGAGCGATGGCGTGCGTGCACGCCGCCGGCCTGCCGGCGCGCAACCGGTCCCACTTCGCCGCCATGGAGGAGCTCGAGGACGCCGCCCCCGGCGCCGCGACCCGCACCGGCTGGCTCAACCGGCTGGTCGGCGCGCAGCCGCTCGGCACCCCGCTCCAGGCCATGCACCTGGGCGGCAGCTCACCCGCCTCGCTCTACGGGCCGGCACCCCACCTGACCACCCGGAGCATCGCCGACGTGGGCATCGCCGGAGCCGACCAGTGGGACGTCCACGGCGGCCGGGTGAAGTCGCTGCACACCCTGTGGGACAAGCGGCAGACGCACCTCGCGAGGTCGATGCGCGCCACGTTCACCGCGGTGGGCGACTTCGCGCCGGTCAAGCAGGCCGAGAAGACGCCACAGAACGGGGTCACCTACCCCACCCACGACCTCGGTCGCGCCCTCGGCGAGGTGGCGCGCATCGTGCGCAGCGACGTCGGCGTCGAGGTGGTCACCGTCGATCACGGGGACTGGGACATGCACACGGGCGTCGGCACCGTCGCCAGCGGCGCGATGAAGAGCAACGCCGAGCAGCTGGCCGGCGCCCTCGCCGCCTTCTTCGCCGATCTCGGCGACCTCGGCCAGGGGGTCACCGTCGTCTGCGTCAGCGAGTTCGGCCGCCGGGTGCGGGAGAACGCCAACTGGGGACTCGACCACGGCTACGGGACCGTGATGCTCCTGCTCGGCGCCGGGGTGCGGGGCGGGTACCACGGCACCTGGCCGGGACTGGTCGACGGACCCGACTCCGACCTGCTGGTCACCACCGACTACCGCAGCGTCCTCGCCGAGGTGGTCTCGGTCCGGTTCGGGGCGAGCATCGCCCAGGTGTTCCCCGGCTTCACCCCCGCCCGGGTGGGAGCGATGCTCGGCCGCTGAGCGAGCCGCCACCCGGCCTCACCCGGCGCCGCCGGGACGGGGCTCAGCGGTCCAGGCAGGAGCGCAGCTCGCGCAGCGCCTTCCTGGCGCGGTCCCCGTCGGAGCCCTGGATCGCCATCAGCGGCACGGTCGTGCCGTCGCTGAGGTCGATCGTCGCCCAGGGCGACCCCGGCGGCATCCGGACCGCGACGACCTGCGCCCAGCCCAGCTCGCGGCGCCGGTACCCGTTGACGACCACCAGACCCTCGGCCCGGGCGACCACACGGGAACGGGCCAGCGCGTGACCGACGGAGAGCGCCATCAGCGCCAGGACGAGCATCGTGCTCTTCTGGAACAGCGTGAACCGGGCGCGGATCGACTCGTCGAAGCCGAACCAGGCCGCGGCACAGACCACCAGCAGCATCACGGCGCACGCGGTGGCGGCCAGGCGGACGCCGAGCGGGCGCCAGGTGTGCGGGAGCCGCGGCGGCTCAGAGACGACAGGCATGGACATCGGTGAGCAGGATGCCACGAGCACCCAAGTCGTAGAGCTGGTCCATCAGGCGCTGCGCGCCCTCCCGCGGGACCATGGCGCGGACCGCGACCCAGCCCTCCCGGTGCAGGGGGGAGACCGTCGGGCTCTCGATCCCGGGAGTCAGCGCGACCGCGTCGGTGACCTGCTCGGTGCGGATGTCGTAGTCCATCATCACGTAGCTGCGGGCGACCAGCACGCCCTCGATGCGGCGGCGGAAGACCTCCAGCCCGCTGTGGGGCGTGCCCCGGCGGGCGATCAGCACCGCCTCGGAGGAGAGGATCACCTCCCCGAAGACGGCCAGGCCGGCGGCGCGCAGCGTGGAGCCGGTCTCGACCACGTCGGCGATCACGTCGGCGACGCCGAGCTGGATGCTCGTCTCGACCGCGCCGTCGAGCCGGAGCACCGTGGCCTCGATCCCCTGCTCGTCGAGGAAACGCTGCACCACGCCCACGTAGGAGGTGGCGATGCGCTTGCCCGCCAGGTCGGCCAGGTCGGCGTACCGGCCGGCCGGACCGGCGAAGTGGAACCGCGAGCGCCCGAAGCCCAGGCCACGCACCTCGTCGGCCTGGGCGCCGGAGTCGAGCAGCAGGTCACGCCCGGTGATCCCGACGTCGAGGGTGCCCTCGCCGACGTACAGGGCGATGTCGCGCGGCCTCAGGTAGAAGAACTCGACCCCGTTCTCGGGGTCGACCAGCGCGAGCTCCTTGGTGTCGCTGCGCTGCCGGTAGCCGGCCTCGCGCAGGATCTCCGAGGCGGCGTGGGAGAGGGCGCCCTTGTTGGGCACCGCGACGCGCAGCAGCGCGCCGTCGTGGATCTCGGTCATCGGGTCAGAGCCTCACAGGTGTGCGTAGACGTCGTCGAGGCTGATGCCGCTGGCCAGCATCAGGACCTGGGCGTGGTACAGGAGCTGGCTGATCTCCTCGGCGGCCCGGTCCTTGCCCTCGTGCTCGGCGGCCATCCAGGACTCGGCGGCCTCCTCGACCAGCTTCTTGCCGATCGTATGCACCCCGGCATCCAGGGCTCGCACGGTGCCGGAACCATCGGGACGGGTCCGGGCGAGCTCGTTGAGCTCGTCCCACAGACCTTCGAACGTCTTCACACGCCCAGCCTAGGTGGTGGTCCGGGCGTCAACGACGCCGGTCCACTCCGGCGGCCGGCTCGTCGCCCGCGTCCCGGTGCAGGTCCCGGTGCAGGTCCCGGTGCAGGTCCCGGTGCAGGTCCTTGAGCAGGCGCGCGGTGGCCAGCGCCGCCGAGGCGGCCTCGAGGCCCTTGTCCTCCGAGGACCCGGGCAGTCCCGCGCGGTCCAGGGCCTGCTCCTCGGTGTCGCAGGTCAGGACGCCGAAGCCCACCGCGACGCCGTGGTCGAGGGCGACCCGGGAGAGGCCGTCGGTGGCGGCCGAGCAGACGTACTCGAAGTGCGGGGTGCCGCCCCGGATGACGACCCCCAGGGCCACGACCGCGTCGTACCCCCGGGCGCCCAGCGCCGCCGCGACGACCGGCAGCTCGAAGGTGCCGGGCACCCGCAGCTCCAGCGGCGCCTCCACGCCGGAGTCGGCCAGCGCGCGCCGGGCGCCGGCCAGCAGGCCGTCCATCACCTGGGTGTGCCAGCTGGCGGCGACCACCGCCACCTTCAGGTCACTGCCGTCGACCGGCTCGTGGGTGGGTGCTCCTGCGCCGCTCATGCCTGCTCCTCGAGGTCGGGAAGGTGATGGCCCATCCGGTCCCGCTTGGTCAGCAGGTAGGCCAGGTTGTGGTCGTTGGGGTGCGGGGTGAGCGGCACCCGCTCGGCCACCCGGATCCCGAAGTCCTCGAGGCTGCGGGTCTTCTCGGGGTTGTTGGTCATCAGCCGCACCGCGCCGACGCCCAGGTCACGGAGCACCTGGGTGGCAGCGCCGTAGTGGCGCGCGTCGGCGGGCAGCCCCAGGTCGAGGTTGGCGTCGACGGTGTCCCGGCCGCCGTCCTGGAGCTGGTAGGCCTGCAGCTTGCCCACCAGGCCGATCCCGCGCCCCTCGTGGCCGCGCAGGTAGACCACCACGCCACGACCCTCCTCGGCGATCCGGGCCATCGCCTCGTCGAGCTGCGGTCCGCAGTCGCAGCGCCGGCTGCCGAAGACGTCACCGGTCAGGCACTCCGAGTGGACACGGGTCAGCACCGGCTCGTCCCCGCTGATGTCGCCGCGGACCAGGGCGACGTGCTCGGAGTCGTCGATGGTGATCCGGTAGCCGTGGGCGACGAAGTCGCCGTGCCGGGTGGGCAGCAGGGTCTCGGCCACCCGGTCGACGTGCATCTCGTGGCGGCGCCGGTAGCGGACCAGATCCTCGATGGAGATCATCGCCAGCCCGTGCTTGTCGGCGAACTCGCGCAGCTCGGGGCCGCGCTTCATGGTGCCGTCGTCGTTGACGACCTCCACCAGCACCCCGGCGGGGGTGAGACCGGCCAGCCGGGCCAGGTCGACCGCCGCCTCGGTGTGACCCCGCCTGACCAGCACGCCGCCCTCCCGGTAGCGCAGCGGGAAGACGTGGCCGGGCCGCGTCAGCTCCCACGGCTCCGTCGCCGAGTCGGCGAGCACCTTGGCGGTGTGCGCCCGGTCGGCGGCGGAGATGCCGGTGGAGACGCCGTCACGGGCGTCGACCGAGATCGTGTAGGCGGTGCGCAGCTTGTCCTTGTTGTGCGGCGTCATCAGCGGGATCTCCAGCCGGTCCAGCATCTCGGCCGGCATCGGCACGCAGATCACCCCGCTGGAGTGCCGGATGGTGAACGCCATCAGCTCCGGGGTCGCCTTGCTGGCGGCGAAGATGATGTCGCCCTCGTTCTCGCGGTCCTCGTCGTCGACGACGATCACCGCCTTGCCGGCCGCGATGTCGGCGACCGCCCGCTCGACACTGTCCAGTCGGATGCTCACGCGTGCGCTCCTTCTCCTGCTGCCGGCTCCGGCAGCGAACCGTCCCGGTTCCGGGACTCCTCGTGGTCCTCCGCCCGCCGGGCGGCCCGCCACCAGACGGCGAAGCCGACCACCACGAAGGCGGCGTAGACCAGGTACATGACGGCGGTCGGGTAGTAGCCGGCCTGCATCAGGGTGGTGACCCCGACGACGTCGACCAGCACCCAGACCAGCCAGAACTCCACCCATCCCCGGGCCATCCCCCAGGTCGCCAGCATCGAGCCGGCCAGGATCCAGGCCTCCGTCGCCGGGCCCCAGGAGCCGAGCCGGGTCAGCGCCCAGTACGCCGCGGCGTAGCCGACGAGGCCGACCACGAGCAGCTGGCCGCGCTCGCCCCAGGTCGCCCAGCGCGGGGTGATCGCCCCGCCGTCCGCGGCGCCACCGGCCCGGTGGGCCCGGCTCCAGCGGACCCAGCCGTAGAGACTGACCGCGGCGAAGAACACCTGGCGCCCGGCCTGCCCCCACAGCGGCTCGGAGACCACGTTGCTCAGCTCGCCGGTGGCGAAGACCCCGAAGAGCAGGACGTTGCCGACCAGCCCCACGGGCCAGGCCCAGACGTAGCGACGCATCCCCAGGACGGCGCTCATCAGCCCGAAGACGTTGCCGATCACCTCCGGCGCGCTCAGGCTGCCCCCGGGGACCGGGATGGTGCCGTGGACGAGCCACTCCAGGATGATCATGGCCTCTCCCCCGCCGGCAGGTAGGCGCGGACGAGCTTGGCCACGTGCTTGGCGATCATGTCGGTCTCCAGGTTGACCCGGTCACCGGGCTGCCGGAAGCCGAGCGTGGTGCGGGCGAGCGTCTCGGGGATCAGGCTGACGGTGAAGCTGGACTCGCCGACGTCGACCAGCGTGAGGCTGACCCCGTCGACCGCGATCGATCCCTTCTCCACCAGGAAGGGCGCGAGCTCGGCGGGCAGCGAGACCTCGACCACCTCCCAGTGCTCGCTGGGGGTGCGGGAGAGGACCTCCCCCACCCCGTCGACGTGGCCCTGCACGAGGTGACCGCCCAAGCGGGTGGCCGCGGTGACGGCACGCTCCAGGTTGACCCGGTCGCCGGGCGCCACGCCGGCCAGGCTGGTGCGGTCCAGCGTCTCCTGCATCAGGTCGGCGGTCCACAGGTCGACGGCGCCGCCGGGTCCGCTGGACCCGGTCTCGCTGACGGTGAGGCAGCAGCCGTTGACGGCGATGGAGTCGCCCAGGTGCACGTCGTCGAGCACCGTCGCCGCGGCGATGGTCAGGCGCAGGGCGTCGCCCTGGTCGAGCACGGCGTGCACGGTGCCGAGCTCCTCGACGATTCCGGTGAACATCTCAGGAGTCCTCTCGGGCGGGGTCCCGGGGAGCCGGGACCTCTCGCGGGGTCATGGTGAGGCGGAGGTTGGTCTCGGGGCCTTCCCCGAGGACGGTGACGTCGAGGACGTCGAGGTGGAGCGCGTCACCGATCGTGGTGATGCCCAGGTCGCCCAACGCGCAGCGTCCGGCGCCGAGCAGCATCGGGGCCACGTAGGTGACGACCTCGTCGACCAGGCCGGCCGCCAGGAAGGCGGCGGCCAGGGTGGGACCCCCCTCGAGGAAGACGTGCTGGCGGTCGAGGGCCCGCAGCCGGGCGAGCGCCTCGTGCGGGTCCCGGGTGCGGAGCCGGACCGTCTCGGCCGCGTCGTCGAAGACCCGGCGATCCTCCGGCAGGTCGCGCAGGCCCATCACGGCGCGGAGCAGCTGGCGGGGCAGTGGCCGGTCGTGCTCGTCGCGGACGGTCAGCTGCGGGTCGTCCACGGCGACGGTGCTGGTCCCGACCAGGATGGTGTCGCAGAGCGCACGGAGCCGGTGGGTGTCGACCCGGGCGGCGGGCGAGCTGACCCAGCGGCTGGTGCCGTCGGCGGCGGCGCTCCGGCCGTCCAGGGTGGTGGCGAACTTCCAGGTCACGAAGGGTCGACCGTGCTCCACGGCGAAGCTCCACACCCGGTTGACCGCGCGGGACTCCTCGGCGAGCACGCCGCCGAGCACCTCGACGCCGGCCGTCCGCAGCGTCTCGGCGCCGCCGCCCGCCACCGGATTGGGGTCGGCCTGGGCGTAGACGACGCGGCGCACGCCCGCCTCGACCAGTGCCTGGGCGCAGGGGCCGGTCCGACCGGTGTGGTTGCAGGGCTCCAGGGTGACCACGGCCGTGGACCCGCGCGCCGACTCCCCTGCCCGGTCCAGGGCATCGGCCTCGGCGTGCGCGGTGCCCGCGCCACGGTGGAAGCCCTCGGCCACGACACCGCCGCCCCCGTCGAGCAGCACGCACCCGACGCGGGGGTTCGGTCCCAGCGGGACGCCGGGGGTGACGGCGAGCGCGAGCGCGCGCTGCATCGCCCGCTGCTCAGCTGCTGTCGCCCTCATTCGCCTCTCCCAGGTCCGTCACGGACATCTGGGGGCGCGGTCTCACGGAGGCTCCCCCGACGAAGGGGGTCTGCTCTGCGAGACCTGCGTGCGTCTTCTCATCCGGACTTTGACCGTCGGTCCAGGAATCTCACCTGGTCAACCGGCCACTGGCAGTGGCCGGGTCGCGGACTTCCGGACGAGGCGCACCTCGTCCAGTCACCGCCGGTGCGGAGTTTCACCGCCCCCAGAGCACGCGAGCTCTCATTCTTGCTCTTGCGGACCCAACTGTGCCACACACCCGGAGCGGCGAGGCGCGCGCGTCCAGGGCTGCGGGGCGAACGGACGCGTGACCGGGGCGCGGACCGCTACCGTTCAGGCTCGCTGCACGACCACCCTGGGGGACCCATGCGCCGTACGCCCGTCCTGCTGACCGCCGCGCTCGTCGCCACGACGCTGCTGGCCCCGACCGCCGGCACCGCAGCCGACGGCGCAGTCGGCGGCGCAGTCGGCAGGACCTGCCGCGGACTGCCCGTGACGATCTACGCCACCACCGGGACCGTGCGGGGCACCGAAGGTCCCGACGTGGTGCTCGTCGACGGTGCCAGGGACGTGGAGACCTACGGCGGCGACGACGTGATCTGCGTGATCGGCCGCGACCGCTACGAAGAACGCCTCCGGGGAGACCTCGTCTCCGTCGACGCCGGACCGGGCGACGACGTGGTGGACGGCACCGGCGCTCCGGGCCGCAACATCTCCGCGTCGCTCGGGGAGGGCACCGACCGCTTCGAGGGAGGGCCCGGCAGGGACATCGTCTCCGGGGGCGCCTGGATCCTCGAGGCGGGCGAGTACATCGCCGTCGACACCGAACCGGACGTGATCTCCGGCGGGGGCGGCCAGGACCAGGTCAACAGCGGCAGCCCGGGGCAGCCCAACGCGGACGTCGTCGACCTCGGGGCGGGAGCCGACAGGCTCGTTCACGCAGGGACGTGGGCGGCGGGTGGCTCGATCGTCGGTGGTCGGGGCGACGACCTGTTCCTCCGCGACCTGGCGGCGGGCGCGACGATCCTCGACCATGCCGCCGGGCAGCTCGTGGAGGCGGGGAGCCTCGTCGCCGCGTGGAGCGACCTCGACCGCTTCCACCTCGCCACCGACGACGCCACGCCGCGCGAGCTGACCTTGGTGGGCTCGGCCGGCGACGACTCCGTCAGCTACCTCGGGGAGAACGTCCTGGTCACCGGCGGGCTCGGCGACGGCGACGACACGTTGAGCGTCGCGGGCTGGCTCCCGGCCCAGGGCAGCGTCGTCGACGCCGGTCCCGGACGGGACCTCTTCGACGTGCGGCTCTACTCCCCCGGCTCGTTCGTCTGGGACATGCGGGCCGGCGGCTACCGGGCCACGGGGACCACGACGTCCGAGGGCGAGCTGAACGGCTTCGAGGACGCCTTCGCCCTCGGCGACCACGTCGAGCTCGCCGGGACAGACCGGGCGAACGACCTGTACATGGGCGCTTGCTCGGGCGCCCTGACGGGACGCAGCGGCGGGGATCGGCTCAAGGCGGCCAAGTCCGGGGAGTTCCGGTGGTTCTCCTCGTGCGACCGGAACACCTTCAGCCTGCTCGGCGGACCCGGCAACGACCGTCTCGAAGGGGGCCCGCGGAAGGACCGGCTCGTCGGCGGACCGGGTCACGACGTGGCCGACGGCGGCGCGAGGCGGGACCGATGCTCCGCCGAGGTGCTCAAGCGGTGCGAGACCGGGCCACGGCCCGGCCGAGCATGACCGGACCGGCTCTGTGCGGGTCGCCTCAGGGGCGCCCGGAGGCTGCCGTCGCGCGAGCCTTCAGCTCCTGGACCATCCGGTCGGGGTCCGCGGCGGAGTAGACGGCGGAGCCGGCCACGAAGACGTCCGCCCCCGCCTCGGCACACCGCTCGATCGTCTCCAGGCTGACGCCGCCGTCGACCTGGAGCCAGGTCTCGACGCCATGCTTGTCCATGAGGGCTCGCGCCGCGCGGATCTTGGGGAGGCACAGGTCCAGGAACTTCTGTCCCCCGAACCCCGGCTCCACCGTCATGATCAGCAGCATGTCCAGCTCGGGCAGCAGGGCCTCGTAGGGCTCGACCGGGGTGGCGGGCTTGAGCGCCATGCTGGCCCGGGCGCCCTGCGCCCGGATCTCGCGGGCCAGACGCACCGGGGCCTTCGCCGCCTCGACGTGGAAGGTGACCGAGCCGCAGCCGGCCTCGGCGTACGCCGGCGCCCAGCGGTCCGGGTCCTCGATCATCAGGTGCGCGTCGAGGGGCAGCTCGGTGTGCTTGGCCAGGCTCTCGACCACGGGCAGCCCGAGGGTCAGGTTGGGGACGAAGTGGTTGTCCATCACGTCCACGTGCACCCAGTCGGCGCTGCCGATGCGGCCCACCTCCGCTCCCAGGGCGGCGAGGTCGGCGTTGAGGATGCTCGGCGTAATCTGGATACCCACGCGCCCATCGTAGGTGCGGCTCAGTCCGGTTCCGCGGGTGGCTCCGCACCCGCCGCCTCATCCCGGTCGGCCCACTCCAGCAGCGGGGCGATGTCGAAGACCTCCTCATCGATCGAGGCGTGCAGGTCGCCGATCTCGGCGAACCGGGCGGGCACGGTGAAGATCGTGAAGTCGTCCGGCTCCGCGTCGTCGACCTCGTCCCAGCGGATCGGTGCCGAGACCCGGGCCTCGGGCACCCCGCGCACCGAGTAGGCGGCGGCGATGGTGTGGTCGCGGGCGTTCTGGTTGTAGTCCACGAAGAGGGCGCCGGGGTCCCGGTCCTTGCGCCACCAGGCGGTCGTCACGTCCTGGGGCGCGCGGCGCTCGACCTCGCGGGCGAACGCCAGGGCGGCCCGCCGCACGTCGGCGAAGCCGTGGTCGGGGGTGATCCGCACGTAGACGTGCATCCCGCTGCCGCCGCTGGTCTTCGGGAAGCCGGTCGCACCGAGCTCGTCGAGCACCTCGTGGGCGACGTGCGCCACCCGGCGCACCTGGGCCCAGTCGGAGGCGGGGCCCGGGTCCAGGTCGATCCGCCACTCGTCCGGCTTCTCGGTGTCGGCGCGGCGGCTGTTCCACGGGTGAAACTCCACCGTCGACATCTGCACCGCCCAGATCACCTGGGCCAGCTCGGTGACGCACAGCTCGTCGGCGGTCCGCTTCCACCGGGGGAAGTAGAGCTCGACGGTCTCCACCCAGGGCGGCGCCCCGGCGGGCAGCCGCTTCTGGTGCACCTTGTCGCCCGCCAGGCCCTTGGGGAAGCGGTGCAGCATGCACGGCCGCTCCTCGAGCGCGCTGACGATGCCGGGGCCCACGCTGAGGTAGTACTCGACGAGGTCGAGCTTGGTGGCTCCGCTGGCGGGGAAGTAGACCCGGTCGGGGTTGCTGATCCGGACAGTGCGGTCGTCGACCTCGAGCTCGACGGCGGGCGGCTTTCCAGGGGGCACGCCCAGCAGGCTAGCGCGGCGGCGCCCTCCCGGCAGGCTCAGTGAGTCCGCTCCAGCAGCGCCATGAACATCGCGTCCGTGCGGTGCCGGTGCGGCCACAGCTGCACGCTCCCCGGCAGCGGGCCGACCCCGTCGCTCACCTCCGGCAGCAGCGGGGCCAGGTCGCCCAGCCGTACGTCGTCACGTTGCTCCAGCACCGACTCGACCACCCCCGCGGTCTCGGCGAGCACCGGGGAGCAGGTGGAGTAGAGCACCACCCCGCCCGGCCGTACCGCCTCCACGGCCCGGTCGAGCAGGGCGCGCTGGAGCTCGACCAGCCCGTCGAGATCGGCGGCACGGCGGCGCCAGCGAGACTCCGGCCGCCGGCGCAGGGCACCCAGGCCGGTGCAGGGCACGTCGACCTGGACCCGGTCGAAAGAGCCGGGGCGCCAGGCCGGCACGGTCCCGTCCGCGGTGAGCACCCCGAGGGACCCCTCGGCACCGTCGAGGGCCCGGCGCACCAGGCGGGCCCGGTGCTGCTGGCGCTCCACCGACAGCAGCCGGGCGGGCACGGCCGCGGGGTCGCCACCGGCCCGGGTCGCGGCGAGCGCGGCGAGCAGGGCGGACTTGCCGCCGGGCCCCGCGCAGAGGTCGAGCCACCGCTCCTGCGCCACCGGTGCGGCGTCGAGCCGCGCCCGGGAGAGGGCGAGCGCGACCAGCTGCGAGCCCTCGTCCTGGACCCCGGCCCGTCCTTGCGCCACCGCCGGCACCTCCCCGGGGTCGCCACCGTCCAGCACCACGCCGTACGGCGAGAGCGGGGTCGGTGTGCCGGGGAGCTCGGCCCGGTCGGCGCGCCCGGGCCGGGCCACCAGGCAGACGGCCGGCGCCTCGTTGTCGGCCGCCAGCAGCGCCTGGAGCTCGTCCGCGGTGGTGGTCGCCGCCTCGGTGCGCGGGCTGCGGGCCAGCGCCTCGCCGAGCGCGTCGACCACCCAGCGGGGGTGCGAGTACGCGACCGAGGCGAAGCCGTGCGGGTCGCGCACCGGGTCGGGAGCGACCTGGCGGACCCAGGCGGACAGGTCGTGCTCGGCGACGCGGCGCAGCACGGCGTTGGCGAAGCCCGCCGCCCCTTGGCCGGCGGAGTCACGGACCAGGTCGACGGTGCTGCTGATCGCGGCGTGGGACGGCACCCGCATCGAGAGCAGCTGGTGGGCGCCGAGGCGGAGCGCGTCGAGCACCTTCGCCTGCACCTTGGCCAGCGGCCGGTCCAGGCAGGCCGCCAGGACGGCGTCGTAGGTGCCCCGGCGGCGCAGGGTCCCGGAGACCAGCTCGGTGGTGAAGGCGGCGTCGCGGCCGGTGAGCCCGTGGCTCCGCAGCACCGAGGGCAGGACGAGGTTGGTGTAGGCGTCGTCGACGCGGACGGCGGTGAGGACCGCCAGCGCCGCCCGGCGGGCCGGGTCGGCGGACTTCCCGGCGCGCGGCGGACGGCCACCGGGACGTCGTCCGCGGCCCTGACGGGGGTCAGCCATCCAGCTGCTCCCCGGCGCGCAGGGCGTTGACCAGGCGCCGCGGGGCGCGGCACGCCCAGGCCTCGGTCAGGATCTCGCGCAGCTCGGCGAGGGTGAGCTCGCAGAGCCTGGACTGCTGGACCAGCACGGCGTTGGTGCTCCTGAAGTGCTCGATGGTGAAGAACGGGTTGGCGGGATCCTCGACCAGCGCGGCCTTCTCCCCCGCGTCCGCGGTGACGACGACCAGGAGGTCGTCGTACATCTCCCCGGTCTCCGGGTCGATGGCGGAGTGGTGCGGACGGCGGTAGAGCACGAAGCCGCGCCCCTTGTCGCCGCGCGGCACCTTCCAGCTCGGCACGTCCACCCAGGTGATGCCGAGCTCGGTCTGCGGCAGTGCCGCGCAGATCTCGTCGACGTCCTCGGGACGCGCCGGTCGTCCGGCGTCGGTCCCGGGCACGTCCGCAGAGGTCATGTCAGACAGGATCGCCCAGACGGAACCCGGAGTCGAGCCGCGCGCCGCGCGCCCAGTCCGCGGCCGCCATCTCCTTCTTGCCGAACGGCTTGACCCGGTCCAGCTGCACCGGGTCGGTCGCCGTGCCGACGAAGAGGGCCTGCCTGGTCACCTCGACCACGCCGGGCGCCAGCGGCTCGCGACCCGAGGTCGGGCGGACCGGACCCAGCTTGATCCGCTCCCCCTCGTGGGTGCTCCAGGCGCCGGGACCGGGCGTGCACGCCCGGATCCGGCGGTCGACGGCGACGGCGGGCTCGGTCCAGTCGACCCGGGCGTCCTCGACGGTGATCTTGGGGGCGAAGGTCACGCCCTCGGCCTGCTGCGGGCGAGCCTCGAGCTCGCCGGACTCGATGCCGTCCAGGGTGCGCACCAGCAGCCCGGCACCGCCCTCGGCGAGCCTGGCCAGCAGGTCGCCGGCGGTGTCGTCGTCACGGATCCGCTCGGTCATCACCCCGAAGACGGGGCCGGCGTCCAGCTCCTTGACGATCCGGAACGTGGTCGCGCCGGTGACCTCGTCGCCGCCCCAGATGGCGTGCTGGACCGGGGCCGCACCCCGCCAGGACGGCAGCACCGAGAAGTGCAGGTTGATCCAGCCGTGCGGCACCAGGTCGAGCGCGGACTGCGGCAGCAGCGCGCCGTAGGCCACCACGGGGCAGCAGTCGGGTCGCAGCGCCCGCAGCTCCTCCTGGAACTCCGGGTCGCGCGGGTGGGCGGGCTTGAGCACCGGAAGACCGAGCTCCTCGGCGCGCTGCGCGACCGGGCTCGCCACGAGCTTGCGTCCCCGGCCCGCGGGCGCGTCGGGACGGGTGACGACGCCGACGACCTCGTGGTCCGACGCGACCAGGGCTTCCAGGGCGGGGACGGCGACCTCGGGGGTGCCGGCGAAGACGAGGCGCATGCTCAGAAACCGAATCCGTTCGTGGGATGGGGTGAGACCTTGACGACGGGCTGCTCGAGGCCGAACCAGTCGGACTCGCGGATCGCCCGCATGGCGGCCTTGCGGGCCTCGGCGTCCAGGCGGTCGATGAACAGGACGCCGTCGAGGTGGTCCGTCTCGTGCTGGATGGCGCGGGCCAGGAGGTCTGAGCCCTCGACGCGCACCGGCTCGCCGTGCATGTCGAAGCCCTGCGCCACCACCCGCAGCGCGCGGCGGCAGTCGAAGGTCAGGTCGGGCAGGGAGAGACAGCCCTCGGGGCCGTCCTGGATCTCCTCGGACAGGCTCAGGGTGGGATTGATCAGGTGGCCCACCTCGCCCTCGACGTTCCAGGTGAAGACGCGCAACCCGACCCCGATCTGGGGAGCGGCGAGGCCCGCGCCGGGAGCGGCGAGCATCGTGTCGGTCAGGTCCTTGACCAGCGTCCGGATCTCCTTGTCGAAGGCGTCGACCTCCAGGGCGGGCCGGCGCAGGACCGGGTCACCGAACAGGCGGATGGGCTGGACTGCCACGGACATGCGCTCCTCGGGTGGGGGAAGCCCCCAGTCTACGAACGACGCCGGGGGCGGTGTCCCATCGGTGCAAGACTGTGCCCGGCTTCAGGGAGGGAGCGAGATGGCGACGGTGATCGACGTCCGGGACCTGCGGATGCGTTACGGCGACCACGACGTGCTGGCGGGCGTGGACTTCACCGTGCACGCCGGCGAGGTGGTCTGCCTGCTGGGGCCCAACGGAGCCGGGAAGACCACGACGATCGAGATCCTCGAGGGGTTCCGCCTCCGCTCCGCGGGCGAGGTCCGGGTGCTGGGGCACGACCCGGCGACCGCCCCGGAGGACTGGCGTGCCCGCACCGGCGTGGTGCTGCAGTCCTGGCGCGACCACCCGCGGTGGACCCCGCGTCGGCTGCTGACGCACCTGGGTCGCTTCTACGCGCCCTTCTCCCGGCCGGACCGCCCGAGGCCCCACGACACCGAGCTGCTGCTGGAGACGGTGGGCCTGAGCGAGCACGCGGACCGCAAGCTGAGCACCCTCTCCGGTGGCCAGCGCCGGCGCCTGGACGTCGCGGCCGCCATCGTGGGCCGACCCGAGCTGCTCTTCCTGGACGAGCCCACCACGGGCTTCGACCCCCAGGCCCGCCGCGACTTCCACGACCTGATCCAGCGTCTCGCCGCCGCGGAGGGCACCACCATCCTGCTCACCACCCACGACCTCGCCGAGGCGGAGAAGCTGGCCACCCGGGTCCTGGTGCTGGCCGGGGGCCGCATCGCCGCCGACGACACCGTCGACGGGCTGGCCCGCCGCGCGGCGGACGAGGCGACCGTGCGGTGGCGGGTCGACGGGGTCGCGGGCAGCGCCGCGGTGAGCGACGCCACCGCCTACGTGCGCGCCCTCCTCGCCGAGCACGGCGACCGGCTGACCGACCTCGAGGTGCGCCGGGCCAGCCTCGAGGAGGCCTACCTGGCGCTCGTCCACCGCCACGAGTCGGGCCAGCAGGCCGCCGCCGCCCAGCTCTTCGCGCAGGTGGCCCGGTGAGCCCCTCGTTGCACGCCTACCGTCTCGGGCTCCGACGCGGGTGGGTCGAGTTCGTGCAGAGCCTGCGCAGCACCCAGGACCAGGGGTTCTACCTCTTCAGCGCCGTGGCCACGGTGGGCTACCTCTTCACCCAGCGCGACGAGCAGGTGGCCGGCACCGACCTCCTGGCTCCCACCGTGCTGCTGCCCAGCCTGCTGGGGGCACTGATCTGCTTCGGGATGGTGATCGGCCCCGCCGGCAGCCTGGCGATGGAGAAGGAGGACGGCACCCTGCTGCGCCACAAGGCGGTGCCGCACGGCCTGCGGGGCTACTTCGCCGGTCAGCTGCTCTTCCACTCCCTCGGGCTGGTGCCCCAGATGCTCGTCATCCTGGTGCCGAGCTTCCTGCTCTTCGAAGGACTGATGAGCGACCCGGCCGGCTGGCTGACGGTGGGCTGGGTGGTCCTGCTGGGGCTGGCGGCCACCCTGCCGCTCGGCATGATCCTGGGCGGCCTGGTGCCCAGCCCCCAGAAGCTCGGGACCTGGGGGATGCTGCCGGTCCTGCTGCTGATCGGGATCTCGGGGGTGCTCTACCCCCTCGACTCCCTCTGGGGCTGGGTGCAGGTGGTGGCCCAGGTCTTCCCGGTCTACTGGATCGCGCTCGGGCTGCGCTCCGCCTTCCTGCCGGACTCGGCGGCGCAGCTGGAGGTCGCCGAGAGCTGGCGCACCCTGGAGTCGGTCGCCGTCCTCGGGACCTGGGCCGTGGTGGGCGCCCTGCTCACCCCGGTGGTGCTGCGCCGGATGGCCCGCCGCCAGACCGGCTCGCAGGTGGAGGCCGCCCGGGAGGCCAGCATGCAGTGGATCAAGTGAGCGGAGCCCGAGCGGGAGGAGCCCTGGGCGTCGGCGCCCCGGGACGCGCTCAGAGCTCGTGCGGGTCGACCTGGACGCGCACCGCCTGGAGCTTGCGGGCCGAGCGCACCCGCTGAAGCTCACCCAGCGCCTCGGAGAGCTCAGCCCCGAGAGCCCGCGGCACGCGCACCACGAGCCGGACCTCGGTCGACGCCGCGGCCCGCTCGGCGCCCGGAGAGGCGCCCACGGGGGCCGGCACCGGCGCCGGCCCCAGCACCTCGGCCACCTCGGGGAGCGACAGCAGGGTGAGGGCGTCGTCCACCGCCCCGGGCTCGCCGGTGATCGTGGCGAGCCGGACGACGGGCGGCAGGTGGGCCTGGGCCCGGGTCTCCAGCTCACGGTCGGCGAAGCCGGCCGGATCCCAGCGCACGAGCGCCTGGAGGGCCGGGTGGGCGGGGTCGCCCACGGCCATCACGTGGCCGCCCGGGCGGACCAGGCCGGCGGCCGCCATCCAGCGGCGCAGCGCCTCCTCGTCGGTGCGCAGGTCGGTGCGGCCCAGCGGCATCCAGGTGTCCAGGAGCAGCACCCCGGCGTAGCCGTCGGCGGCCGGCGGCTCCGCACCCGGGGTGGCGACCACGACCTCGGGACGTGAGCCGACGCCCGCCAGCACCCGGTCTCCCCCGGAGCTGCGGATCGTCGCGCCGGGCAGGCTGCGCCCGAGCTCCTCGGCCGTGCGGTCGCGACCGACGACCGGTGCCCGCAGCCCACGGTGACCGCACTCGCCGCAGGACCAGCGCTCCTCCCGCCGCGCGCACCAGCGGCAGCGCGGGGCCTGGGTGCTGCCCGCCAGCTCCAGCGGCCCCCGGCACGCCGCGCACCGGGCCGGGGTCCGGCACCGCTCGCAGGCCAGCGACGGCGCCCAGCCGGCGCGAGGCACCTGGACCAGGACGGGCCCCGAAGCCAGGGCGCGCCGCAGCATCGCCTGCGCGACGCCGGGGATCCGGGCGGGCACTCCCCGCTCCTCTGCCGGCACCACGTCGACCCGGGCCGCGGCGCGGACCGTCTCCCGGGCCGGGACCAGCGGCCGCGCCCAGCCGGTGCGCAGTAGGTACTCGGCCTCGCAGGTGCGGGCGAACCCGCCGACCAGCGCCCCGGCGCCCTCCAGCTCGGCCCTGGTCAGCAGCACCTCGCGGGTGTGCGGGTAGGGGGCGCGCGGCTCGGCGTGGAGGTCGTCGCCGTCGTCCCAGATGACGACGAGGCCGAGGTCGCGCACCGGCGCGAAGGCGGCGGAGCGGGTGCCGACCACGACCCGGCGCTCGCCCCTGGCCACCGACAGGAACGCCGCGTAGCGGCGCGCCGGCCCCCCGTCGGCGGTGAGGACCGCATGCCGGCCCTCCCCCAGCGCAGCGGTGAGCGCGTCGGAGACCCGGGCCACGTCGCGGTGGTCGGGGACGCAGACCAGCACCCCACGCCCGGCCGACAGGGTCACCGCGGCGGCCTCGGCCACCAACCGTGGCCACGCGGTGCCGGGCGCGGCCTGCCACACGACACGAGGCGCCTTCGCCTGGGCCAGGGCCTCCAGGACGTGCCGATGCCCGTGACCCTGCCCCGACCACGCCTCGAGGGCGCGCGGGAGGTCCAGCGGGGGCGGCGGCGACGGTGGGGACGACGGGGCCTTCTCGGTGGTGGCGTGCCGAGGAGGCACGGCGAGGCGCAGCACGTCGACCCGGGCGCCCGCATAGCGGTGGGCGAGGCGGGCGGTTAGCTCGGCCACCTCACGGCTGAGCACCGGCTCCGCGCTCACCACCCGGCGCAGCGGGGCGAGCCGGCCGGGATGCTCGCTGGAGGCGGCCCGCTCGACCACGAAGCCGTCGACGTCCTGACCGGCGAACCGCACCTTGACCCGGGCACCCGGCACCGCGGTCTCGGCCATCGCCACCGGGACCGAGTAGTCGAAGGGCCGGTCGAGATGGGCGAGCGGGACGTCGACGAGGACCTTGGCCACCGGGTCGACCTCGGCCGGCGCGGCCTCCGCGGCCCGGCGCCGCCCGTCGGCCCGGGTGCGGGCGCGCGCCTCGGCCACGGACGCACGGAGGCCGGGCAGCATCTCCGGCTGCCCGGCCTCGCGCTCGCTCATGAGCGAATGTCTATCAGGCACCACCCACGGTCCCGGTCGCCCGGGCGTGCGGGCTGTCGCCTCAGAGACCGACCGCCGCCCGCAGGGCGTCGGCGCGGTCGGTGACCTCCCAGGTGAAGCCGGGGAGCTCGCGACCGAAGTGCCCGTAGGCGGCGGTCTGCGCGTACTTCGGCTTGAGCAGGTCCAGGTCGCGGATGATGGCGGCGGGCCGCAGGTCGAAGACCTCGAGCACGGCCTGCTGGATCCTCTCGTCGTCCACGACACCGGTGCCGAAGGTCTCGATGAAGACCCCGACCGGGGCCGCCTTGCCGATCGCGTAGGCGACCTGCGCCTCGCAGCGACGCGCCAGGCCGGCCGCGACGACGTTCTTGGCCACCCACCGCATGGCGTAGGCGGCCGAGCGGTCCACCTTGGAGGGGTCCTTGCCGGAGAAGGCTCCTCCGCCGTGGCGGGCCATCCCCCCGTAGGTGTCGATGATGATCTTGCGCCCGGTCAGCCCGGCGTCGCCCATCGGCCCGCCGATGACGAACCGGCCGGTGGGGTTGACCAGCATCCGGTAGCCCTCGGACGGGATGTCGAAGCCCGCGAGGACGGGGTCGATGACGTGCTGCTGGATCTCGCGCTCCAGCTTGCTGAGGTCGGTGTCCTCCGAGTGCTGGGTGGAGAGCACCACCGTGTCGACCCGCACCGGGCGGTTGTCGACGTCGTACTCGATGGTGACCTGGGTCTTGCCGTCGGGACGCAGGTGCGGGAGCGTCCCGTCCTTGCGCACCGTGGAGAGACGCTCGGCGAGCCGCTGCGCGATGGTGATGGGCAGCGGCATCAGCTCGGGGGTGTCGTCGCAGGCGTAGCCGAACATCAGCCCCTGGTCCCCGGCGCCCTGACGGTCCAGCTCGTCGGTCGACTGGTCGTGGCGCTCCTCGTAGGCGTCGTCGACGCCCTGGGCGATGTCGGGCGACTGCGAGCCGATCGCCACCTGGACCCCGCAGGAGCGGCCGTCGAACCCCTTGTCGGAGCTGTCGTAGCCGATCGCCAGCACCCGGTCGCGGACCAGCTGGGCGACGGGAGCGTAGGCCTTGGTGGTGACCTCCCCGGCGACCACGACGAGACCGGTGGTCAGCAGCGTCTCGACGGCGACCCGGCTCTCCGGGTCGTGCTCGAGCAGGTAGTCGAGCACCGAGTCGCTGATCTGGTCAGCGATCTTGTCCGGATGACCCTCGGTCACCGACTCGGACGTGAAAAGTCGTCCAGCCACGAAGTCACTCTCCCTTGAGGTTGATGCGGCAACACTAGAGGCGGCCCAGCATGCAAGACGGCTGTCTCACACGGTGAATCGCCGGACGACCTCGTCCCAGATCGCATGGGCCACGTCGGTCTTGGAGGAGCGCTCCACCGGTCGCGCGGAGCCGTCGGACCCGAGGATCACGACCTCGTTCTCGGCGCTCCCGAAGACCGACCCCCCGCTGACGTCGTTGACCACCAGCAGGTCGCAGCCCTTGCGGGCCAGCTTGGCCCGGCCGAGGTCCAGCACCGAACCCGTGCTGTCGCCGGTCTCGGCGGCGAAGCCGACGACCACCGACTCGGGCCGGGCGCGCCGGGTCGCGAGCTCGTGGAGGATGTCGGGGTTCTGCTCCAGCACGAGCTGGAGCGAGGAGCCGTCGGCGGCCTTCTTGATCTTCTGGCTGGTGCGGCTCGCCGGCCGGAAGTCGGCCGGGGCCGCGGCCATCACCAGCACGTCGGCGGACTTGCTCTCCTCGAGCATCGCCGTCCGCAGCTCCTCGGTGCTGGAGACGTGCACCACGCGGGCGCCGGCCGGATCGGCCAGCGCCACGTTGGCGCTGACCAGCGTCACCTCGGCCCCGCGGGCCAGGGCCGCGCGCGCGAGCGCGTAGCCCTGCAGACCCGAGGAGCTGTTGCCCAGGAACCGGACCGGGTCGAGGTGCTCGCGGGTCCCGCCGGCGGAGACCACCACCCGCCGCCCGGCCAGGTCCGGGGCCAGGTCGGGGCGGGCCAGCACCTGGGTGGCCACCTCGAAGATCTCCGCCGGATCCGGCAGCCGGCCCTTGCCGGTGTCCCGGCCGGTCAGCCGGCCCTCGGCCGGCTCCAGCACCAGGGCGCCGCGCGAGCGCAGGGTGGCCACGTTGGCCTGCGTGGCGGGGTGCTCCCACATCTCGGTGTGCATGGCGGGCGCGAAGACCACCGGGCACCGCGCGGTGAGCAGGGTGTTGGTGAGCAGGTCGTCGGCGAGCCCGTGGGCGGCGCGGGCGAGCACGTCGGCGGTGGCCGGGGCCACCACCACCAGGTCGGCCTGCTGGCCCAGACGCACGTGCGGCACCTCGTGGACCCGGGTCCACACGTCGGCGGCGACCGGCTTCCCGGAGAGCGCCGCCCAGGTGGGGGCGCCCACGAACTCCAGCGCCGCCCTGGTCGGCACCACCGTCACGTCGTGACCGGTCTCGCTCAGCCGGCGCAGCAGCTCGCACGCCTTGTAGGCGGCGATGCCGCCGCTGACCCCGAGCACGACACGAGGCCGCGCCCGCGTGAGCGGGGCGGCGTCGTCGGCCGGGTCGGCCTGGTCAGTCACCGGGACGGGTCAGGCGGTGGGGGTGCCGGTGTCGGCCTGGGCGGCGGCCTGGGCCGCCTCCTGCGCCGCGAGCTCGGCCGGGTCGACGTGCTCGCAGGTGAGCAGGTCCTCGTTGATCTCGCGCAGGGCGATCGAGAGCGGCTTCTCCTGCACGTGGGTGTCGACGAGGGGGCCGACGTACTCCAGGAGACCCTCGCCCAGCTGGGAGTAGTAGGCGTTGATCTGCCGGGCGCGCTTGGCGCTGTAGAGCACCAGCTGGTACTTGCTGTCGGTCTTGGTGAGCAGGTCGTCGATCGAGGGGTTGGTCACGCCCTCGGCGGCGATGTGGGGGGCAGACACGCGTGAGCCTCACAAAGGAAGTCGGAGAAAAGATCAGGACTCGGGACCGAGCCCCATCAACGTTACCAACTCCTCCACCGCCTCGTGAACTTCCCGGTTGACGATGGTGACGTCGAACTCACTCTCGGCGGCCAGTTCCTCGCGTGCGGTGGTCAGCCTGCGCTCCCGTTCGGCCTCGGTCTCGGTGCCGCGACCGACCAGGCGACGCACCAGCTCGTCCCACGACGGGGGCTTGAGGAAGACGAAGAGCGCCTCGGGCATCGACCGGCGCACCTGGCGGGCACCCTGCAGGTCGATCTCCAGCATCGCGGGCCTCCCCGCGGCCAGCGCCTCGTCGACCGGTCCTCGCGGCGTCCCGTAGCGCGCCGTGCGGTGCACCGTGGCCCACTCCAGGAGCTCGTGGTCCTCGACCATCCGGTCGAACTCGGCGTCGGAGACGAAGTGGTAGTGCACACCGTCGATCTCGCCGGGGCGCGGTGCCCGGGTCGTCGCGGAGACCGAGATCCACACCTCCGGGTGGAACTCGCGGACGGCGGCGGCCACCGTCCCCTTGCCGACGGCGGTGGGACCGGCCAGCACCACCAGGCGGGAACGACGCACCCCCGAGGAGCCGGCCTCGTCGGGGGCCACCTGCATGGACGCGCTCATTCCTCGGTGGCGAACTCGCGCTCGAGGGCCGCCACCTGCTTGGTGCCGAGGCCTCGCACACGACGGCTCTCGGCGATGCCGAGCCGCTCCATCAGCTGACGGGCCCGCACCTTGCCCAGTCCCGGCATCGCCTGGAGCAGGTCGACGACGCGCATCTTGCCGACGACCTCGTTCTCCTGCCCCTCACGGATGACCTCGATGATCGAGGCACCCGAGTTCTTGAGGCGGTTCTTCACCTCGGCCCGCTCCCTACGGGAGGCGGCGGCCTTGTCGAGCGCCGCCTGGCGCTGTTCGGGGGTGAGCGGGGGCAGGGCCACGTGTCGGTCCTCGTCGTCGTAGGGAAGTCGGGCGGAGTCGCGGGAGCGGTCCTCAGGCGTGGCCGCGGTGGTGGGACCGCGGGCGCACCGATCACGTCAATCTAGCCACGTCGCCGTCGGGGCGGCAATCGCAGGGGTCGGGGAGGGGCCCGTCGACGTGCGACAACCCACACCCCGGGAGCGGCTCACCCGCCCAGGGCCGCGACGTCGTCGTTGCCGCGTCGCGCCGCGTCACGCAGTCGCACCGGGTCGGGGCCCGCACCCAGGACGCCGCGCGAGGTGCTGGGGAGCACCCGGGGGGCCGCGGCGCCGAAGATCCGCCGCAGGTCCGCGACCGTCCCGCCCTGGACCCCGAAGCCGGGCGCCAGCAGCGGTCCGTTGATGTCCAGGGACTCCGCCGGGCGGTCCAGGGTCGCCCCCACCACGGCTCCGAAGTCGCCGAGCGGGGTGACGTCGCGGTTGAGCTCCCGCAGGTGCTCGAGCACGCCCCCGGCCACGGTCGTGTCCCCGGCCCGCGCCTGCTGCACCTCGGCCCCCTCCTTGTTGGAGGTCAGGGCCAGCACGAAGAGGCCGGCCCCGTGCCGGCGGGCCGTCTGCACCATCGGCTCCAGCGAGCCGAACCCCAGGAAGGGGCTGGCGGTGATGGCGTCCGCCGCCAGCGGCGAGGCGGGGTCGAGGTAGGCGTCGGCGTAGGCCTGGCTGGTGGAGCCGATGTCTCCGCGCTTCACGTCCAGCAGCACCAGCGCGCCGGCCTCGCGGGACTCCCGGAGGACCCGCTCGAGGACGGCGACGCCGCGGCTGCCGAAGCGCTCGAAGAACGCGCTCTGCGGCTTGACCACCGACACCACCGGGGCGAGGGCCGCCACCGCGGTGAGGGCGAACCGCTCGAGCCCCGCGACGTCGTCGGACAGGCCCCAGTCGGCCATCAGGCCGGCGTGCGGGTCGATCCCGACGCAGAGGCGCCCTCGGGCCCGTACGGCCTCGTGCAGGCGGCTGCCGAACGGCTCGGTCATGGTCTCTCCTCCGTCGTGGGTCATGGGGTCTCGCGCAGGTCGGCCAGGGTGCGTGCCAGGCAGGTGGGGTCGTGCAGCAGCGCGGTGCCGACCTGCACGGCCACGGCGCCGGCGGACCGGAAACGGCGCACGTCGTCGGCGTCACTGATCCCGCCCACCCCGATCACCGGCACATCGGGCAGCGCCGCGCTCACCTCGCGGACGCAGCGCAGGGCCACGGGGCGCACGGCCGGCCCACCCAGACCCCCCGGCCGGCCGTCCTGGAGGGCCGCGGGCAGCGAGTTGCCCAGCACCACCGCGGTGGCTCCGGCCTCGGCGACGGCGCGGCTCGTCTCCACCACCCGGGAGACGTCGGTGCGCAGCTTGGCCAGCACCGGGAGGTCACGCGGCACCTCCCGGCGCACGGCGCTGACGACGGAGCCGGCGTGGAAGGGCTCGCGGGCGTCGAAGAGACCGGTGCCGGCCGGGTCGGGCACCGAGATGTTGATCTCCACCCCCGCGAGTCCCGGTGCCTTCGCCGCCCGCCGCGCCAGCTCGGCGTACTCCCCCAGCGACGAGCCCACCAGCGACACGTAGACCCGCACCCCGGCGCGGACCAGCCAGGGCAGCTCCTCGGCCAGGAACCTGGACATGCCCGGGTTGCGGGTCCCGAGGCGGTGCACGAGACCGCTGGGCGTCTCCTCCAGCAGCGGGCCGGGCCCGCCGTCGCGGGCGTCGAGGGTGAGGCTGCGGGTGACGAAGGCGAGGCCGTCGAGCTCGACGTACGGCGCCAGCTCGCGGCCGGTCCCCCCGCACCCCGCCGCGACCATCACCGGCGCGCCCAGCCGAAGCCGGCTCACCTTCCTCCTCCGTGGGTCTCGAGACGGTCCCAGCAGACGCGGTCGGCGCGCATCGCGGGCCCGTCGACGCAGGCCCGGGCCCAGTGCGTCTCCCCCGCCGCGTCCTGCACCGCCACCTGGCAGGAGCCGCACAGCCCGGTGGCGCAGGGCATCGGCGGGGTCAGGGCCACCTGCGCGGAGATCTGCCGGTCCGCGGCGACCTCGGCCACCGCCCGGAGCAGCAGGGGGCTGCCGGAGGCGTAGACGACGCCCGCGTCGGTGCCGGCCAGCACCTCGCGCACCACCGACTCCGGTCGGCCCCTGGTCCCGACGGACCCGTCGGCCGTCACCACCGTCACCGACCTGGCCAGCCGCCGCGCCTCCAGGGCCGAGAGCAGGTGCGCCTCGTCCTGGGCGGCGACCAGCATGCTGACCGGGCACTCACGCTCGCGGAGCCGCTCGGCCAGGGTGAAGAGCGGCGCGGCAGCCACGCCCTCCCCGACGAGCAGGCAGGCCACCGGCTCGCGGGGCAGCGCGAAGGGCCGGCCCAGCGGCCCCGTCACCGGCACCCGCGAGCCCGGTCGCAGCTGCGAGAGCCAGGTGCCGCCGACTCCGTGCGGCTCGACCACCACGTCGAGGGTGGCGCCGTGGGTGCCGCTCTCACGCACCCGGTGGATCCACAGCTGGCGCCGGGCCAGCCGTCCCTCCCCCAGGGAGACCGCGACGAACATCCCGGGCCGGAAGCCCTGGGCCACGCCGGGGGCGGCGAGGGAGAGGACCCGGTGGGCTCCGGCACGCTTGTTGGCGAGCACCTCCGCGGTCACGTGCACCGGCACCGGGTCAGCCCTTCGCCAGGCCGCGGACCAGTCGTCGCGGCCACATCGGTCCCTCGTAGACGAAGGCCGTGTAGCCCTGCAGGAGCGTCGCGCCGGCCGCCAGCCGGGCGCGCGCGTCGTCGACGGTGGTGATCCCGCCGACCCCGATCAGGGTGAGCTCGGGGCCCACGCGCTCGCGCAGCAGCCGGGTCACCGCCAGGGCGCGCTCGCGCAACGGTGCCCCCGAGAGCCCGCCCGCCCCGATCTCCTCGACCTCGGCGGCCGGGGTGGTCAGGCCCTCGCGGGCGATGGTGGTGTTGGTGGCGATGATGCCGTCCAGCTCCACGGCGAGGGCGAGGTCCGCGACCGCCGCGACGTCCTCGTCGCTGAGGTCGGGTGCGATCTTGACCAGGAGCGGGACCCGTCGAGCGGTCACCACCTCGTCGGCGCGCCGGCGCACCGCCCGCAGCAGCGGCTCCAGCCGCTCCACGGCCTGCAGGTCGCGCAGGCCCGGGGTGTTGGGCGAGGAGACGTTGACGACCAGGTAGTCGGCGTAGGGCGCCAGCAGGCCGGCGCTCTTGCGGTAGTCGGTGATCGCCTCGTCCTCCGGCACCACCTTGGTCTTGCCGATGTTGACCCCGAGGACCACGCCCCCGGCGCCGGAGGTCTCGTTTCCCGCGAGCCGCGCGGCCCGGCGGGCGAGCCGCGCCGCGACCGCGGCGGCACCCTCGTTGTTGAAGCCCATCCGGTTGACGACCGCCCGGTCGGCGGGGAGCCGGAAGAGCCGGGGCCGGGGGTTGCCCGGCTGGGGCTCCCCGGTCACCGTGCCGATCTCCACGTGCCCGAACCCGAGCCCGGCCAGGGCGTCGATCCCCCGGCCGTCCTTGTCGAAGCCGGCCGCCAGGCCCAGCGGGTGGGGGAAGCGGATCCCCATCGCCTCCACGGCCAGCGAGTCGGGGACCCCTCGGGCCAGCACCCTCCCGGCCACCGGGCCGCCGGCCAGGATCGCCCGGAACGCCGCCTCGTGGGCGCGCTCCGGGTCGATCCTGGTCAGCACCCGGTCGAACAGCTGGTCGTACATCAGGGCCGCCCGGCGGCGGCGTTCCACTCCTGCAGGCTGCGCACCCCGATGTCTCCGCGGTGCAGCGCCTCGATCCCCTGCACGGCCGCCCCCAGCCCCTGCACCGTGGTGATGCAGGGGATGTTGGCCAGCACGGCGGCGGTGCGGATCTCGTAGCCGTCCGTTCGCCCGGTCTTGCCGGTGGAGTACGGGGTGTTGATGACCAGGTCGATCTGCCCGTCGCGGATCATCTTGACCGTGGTGGGCTGACCCTCGGGGCCGTCGCCCTCGTGGTGCTTGCGCACGGTGGTGACCGCGACGCCGTTGCGCCGCAGCACCTCGGCGGTGCCCTGGGTGGCGAGGATCTCGTAGCCCTTCTCGGCCAGCACCTTGATCGGGAAGATCATGTTGCGCTTGTCCCGGTTGGCCACCGAGACGAAGACCCGGCCCGAGAGCGGGAGCGAGCCGTAGGCCGCGGTCTGGGACTTGGCGAAGGCCTTGCCGAAGTCGCTGTCGAAGCCCATCACCTCGCCCGTCGACTTCATCTCCGGGCCCAGCACCGTGTCGACGTGGGCGCCCTCGGCGGTGCGGAACCGGTTGAAGGGCAGGACCGCCTCCTTGACGGCGATGGGCGCGTCGGCCGGCAGCGTCCCGCCGTCCCCGGTGGCCGGCAGGACGCCGGCGGCCCTCAGGTCGGCGATCGACTCGCCCAGCATCACCCGGGCGGCGGCCTTGGCCAGTGGCGTCGCGGTCGCCTTGGAGACGAACGGGACCGTCCGCGAGGCCCGCGGGTTCGCCTCCAGCACGTAGAGCACGTCGGAGCTGAGGGCGAACTGGATGTTGAGCAGGCCGCGCACCCCGACGCCCCGGGCGATGGCCTCGGTGGCCCGCCGGATCCGCTTGATCTCGTAGGTGCCGAGGGTGATCGGCGGCAGGGCGCACGAGGAGTCGCCGGAGTGGATCCCGGCCTCCTCGATGTGCTCCATCACGCCGCCGAGGAAGAGCTCCTCACCGTCGAAGAGGGCGTCGACGTCGATCTCGACCGCGTCGTCGATGAAGCGGTCGACCAGCACCGGGTGCTCCGGGCTGATCTCGGTGGCCCGCTCGATGTAGCCGCGCAGGGAGGGGTCGTCGTAGACGATCTCCATGCCGCGGCCGCCCAGGACGTAGGAGGGCCGGACCAGGACCGGGTAGCCGATCCCCTCGGCGATCTCCTTGGCGTCCTCGTAGGAGGTCGCCATCCCGAAGCGCGGTGCCGGGAGCCCGGCGTCGGCCAGCACCTGACCGAACGCCCCGCGCTCCTCGGCGAGGTGGATCGCCTCGGGGGCGGTGCCGACGATCGGCACCCCCGCGTCGGCCAGCCCCTGGGCCAGGCCCAGCGGGGTCTGGCCGCCGAGCTGGCAGACGACGCCGACCACGGGGCCGGCCTGCTGCTCGGCGTGGACGATCTCCAGCACGTCCTCCAGGGTGAGCGGCTCGAAGTAGAGCCGGTCGGAGGTGTCGTAGTCGGTGGAGACGGTCTCGGGGTTGCAGTTGACCATCACGGTCTCGTAGCCGACCTCGCTGAGCGCGAGGGAGGCGTGCACGCAGGAGTAGTCGAACTCGATGCCCTGGCCGATCCGGTTGGGACCGGACCCGAGGATGATCACCGCCGGCCGCTCGCGCGGGGCGACCTCGGTCTCCTCGTCGTAGGAGGAGTAGTGGTACGGCGTGGCCGCCGCGAACTCCGCAGCGCAGGTGTCGACGGTCTTGTAGACGGGGCGCAGCCCGATCGCGTGCCGGACCGCCCGGACCTCCTCCTCGGTCATCTGGCGGATGCCGGCGACCTGGGCGTCACTGAAGCCGTGCCGCTTGGCCAGCCGCAGCGTGGCCTCGTCGAGCTGGTCGGCGGCGCCGACCCGCTCGGCGACCTCGCGGAGCAGGAAGAGCTGGTCGACGAACCACGGGTCGATCCGGGTGTGCTCGAAGACCTGCTCGGGGGTGGCCCCGGCCAGGATGGCGTCCATCACGGTGCGCAGCCGCCCGTCGGTGGGCACCCGGGACTTCTCCAGCAGCGCCTCGACGTCGCCGGCGGGTGCGGCGAAGTCGAAGATCGCCTGCTTGCTCTCCAGGCTGCGCAGCGCCTTCTGGAGCGACTCGGTGAAGTTGCGGCCGATCGCCATCGCCTCGCCGACGCTCTTCATGTGCGTGGTCAGGGTCTGGTCGGCGCCGGGGAACTTCTCGAACGCGAACCGCGGCACCTTCACCACGACGTAGTCCAGCGTCGGCTCGAAGGCCGCCGGGGTGCTCTGCCCGTCAGGGCGGGTGGTGATGTCGTTGGGGATCTCGTCCAGGGTGTAGCCGATGGCCACCTTGGCCGCGATCTTGGCGATCGGGAAGCCGGTCGCCTTGGAGGCCAGCGCGCTGGAGCGCGAGACGCGGGGGTTCATCTCGATCACGATCAGCCGGCCGTCGGCCGGGTTGACGGCGTACTGGATGTTGCAGCCGCCGGTGTCGACGCCGACCGAGCGGATGATGCCGATCGCCATGTCGCGCATCTTCTGGTACTCGCGGTCGGTCAGCGTCAGCGCGGGCGCCACGGTGATCGAGTCGCCGGTGTGCACGCCCATCGGGTCGAGGTTCTCGATCGAGCAGATGATCACCACGTTGTCGGCCGTGTCGCGCATGACCTCGAGCTCGTACTCCTTCCAGCCGAGGATCGACTCCTCCAGGAGCACCTCGGTGGTCGGGGAGGCCGCCAGTCCGGCGCCGCCGATGCGGCGCAGGTCGGCCTCGTCGTAGGCGAAGCCGGAGCCGGTCCCGCCCATGGTGAAGGAGGGGCGGACCACCAGCGGGTAGCCGAGCTCGTCGGCGCCGGCCAGGAGGTCGTCGATCGTGTGGCAGACCACCGAGCGGGCGGACTCACCGCCCAGCTCCTCGACGATCTTCTTGAACGTCTCGCGGTTCTCGCCGCGGTTGATCGCCTCGATGCTGGCGCCGATCAGCTCGACGTCGTACTTCTCCAGCACCCCGGCCGCGTCGAGCTGCATCGCGCAGTTGAGCGCGGTCTGCCCGCCGAGGGTGGCGAGCAAGGCGTCGGGGCGCTCCTTGGCGATCACCTTCTCCACGTACTCGGGGGTGATCGGCTCGATGTAGGTGGCGTCGGCGAACTCCGGGTCGGTCATGATCGTCGCCGGGTTGGAGTTGACCAGGACGACCCGCAGGCCCTCCTCCTTGAGCACCCGGCAGGCCTGGGTGCCGGAGTAGTCGAACTCGCAGGCCTGGCCAATGATGATGGGCCCGGAGCCGATCACCAGGACGGACTTGATGTCCTCGCGCTTGGGCATCAGGCCCTCGCCTCCATGAGGTCGCAGAAACGGTCGAAGAGGTAGGCCGCGTCGTGCGGGCCGGCCGCGGCCTCCGGGTGGTACTGGACGGAGAAGCTCTTGAGCGACCCGTCCGGGTCGCGGAGCTCGAGACCTTCCACCACGTCGTCGTTGAGGCACACGTGGGAGACGCTCGCCTCGCCGTAGGGCGTCGTGGTCGGGCCGGTGAGCGGAGCGTCGACGGCGAACCCGTGGTTGTGCGCGGTCACCTCGACCTTGCCGGTGGTGCGGTCCATCACGGGCTGGTTGATGCCCCGGTGGCCGTAGGTGAGCTTGTAGGTGTCGAAGCCGAGGGCCCGGCCGAAGAGCTGGTTGCCGAAGCAGATGCCGAAGTACGGCAGCTCCTGGGCGAGGGCGCCCTGGAGGAGCTCGATCTGGTCGGTGGTGGCCGCCGGGTCGCCGGGGCCGTTGGAGAAGAAGAGGCCGTCGGGCGCGACGGCGTTGACCTCGGCCAGCGTGGCGGTCGCCGGGAGCACGTGCACCTCGATGCCGCGCTCGCTCATCATCCGCGGGGTGTTGGCCTTGATGCCGAGGTCGAGGGCGGCCACGGTGAACCGCTTCTCCCCCACCGCCGGCACCACGTAGGCCTCCGGCGTGGAGACGGCAGCGCTCAGGTTGGCGCCCGTCATCTCCCCGGTCTCGCGGACCCGGACGAGGAGCCGCTCGGGGTCGGTCTCGGTGGTGGAGATGCCCACCCGCATCGCACCGCGCTCACGGATGTGGCGGGTGAGTGCCCGCGTGTCGACACCGGAGATGCCGACCACTCCCTGCGCCCGGAGCTCGTCGTCGAGGGTGCGCACGCTGCGCCAGTTGGACGGGATGCGCGCCGGGTCGCGGACGACGTAGCCGGCGACCCAGATGCGGCGGGACTCCGGGTCCTCGTCGTTCATCCCGGTGTTGCCGACGTGGGGGGCCGTCATCACGACGACCTGCCGGTGGTAGCTGGGGTCGGTCAGCGTCTCCTGGTAGCCGGACATGCCGGTCGAGAAGACGATCTCACCGAAGGTCTCGCCCTCGGCACCGAGGGACTCACCGCGAAAGGTGCGCCCGTCCTCGAGGACCATGAGCGCAGGGGCAGGCAGAGCCATGCCGCACCTCCTTCTCCGCCTCACAGGACGGACCGTTAAAGGATGTTCGAACGTCCGGTGACCCTATCAGCGCAGGACCCGGGCCCCGTGACCGGCACCGCCACGTGGGCAACCGGGTCGACGACCCCGCGCGGCGCGACGGGTCGGGAACGAGACGGCGAGACGACGGACTGGCTGCCCGTGCGCCCGACGCCTGGATTGACCGGGGGCCCTTGAGGTCACCTGAGTCCCGATGCTCCGGGAGTCCGTGGGAGACCGGGGGCCGGCCTGTTCTCAGGCCACGAAGAGGCAGAACGGATGGCCGGCTGGATCCGCGAGGACGTAGAGCGGCTCCTCCTCGTCGGCCGACCTGTCCAGCAGCAGCTCCGCCCCCAGCCCCAGCAGCGCTCGCCAGAACTCGGCCTCGCGCCTGGTCTCGACCGCGTCCAGCACCGTGTGCAGCAGCTGCGCCTGGTCTCGACCGCGTCCAGCACCGTGTGCAGCAGCTGTGCCCGGCCCATCAGCCGAGCCCCGAGCGGTGGTTCTCCATGACCGGAGAGGCTAGTGGCCCCAAGCGGGCTGGGCGACGGCCGCCGCGGCTCTCAGCCGGCCAGTGCCCCGTCGCGCACGGTCACCCGGCCTGCGTAGACCGTGTGCACCACCCGCGACGCCAGCTCCCGGCCGTGCCAGGGGTTGTTGCGCGACAGCGAGGCGGAGGAGTCGCGGTCGACCGTGACCACCGCAGCCGGGTCGACGAGGACGACGTGCCCGGGGGCGCCGGCCGCCAGCGGCCGGCCCTGCGACTCCAGGCCGGCGATCGCGGCGGGGTTGCTCGACATCACCCGCGCCACGTCGCCCCACGACAGCTCCGGCAGGGCGGTGCGGACCACGCCGAGAGCGGTCTCCAGGCCCAGCATCCCGAAGGCGGCGTCGACGAAGGCGTGCTCCTTGTCGTGGCGCGCGTGCGGGGCGTGGTCGGTGGCCACGGCGTCGATGGTGCCGTCGAGCAGGCCGGCCCGCAGCGCCTCCACGTCCTCCTGGGGGCGCAGGGGCGGGTTCACCTTGTAGGTCGGGTCGTAGCCGGTCAGCAGGTCGGTGGTCAGCAGCAGGTGGTGCGGGGTCACCTCCGCGGTGACGCCGATCCCCTGGGCCTTCGCCCAGCGGATCACCTCCACCGAGCCTGCGGTGGAGACGTGGGCGACGTGGACCCGTGACCCGGTGTGCCGGGCGAGCATGACGTCGCGGGCCACGATCACCTCCTCGGCGATGCCCGGCCAGCCGGCGAGCCCGAGCCGCCCCGAGAGCTCGCCCTCGTGGCAGCAGGCGGTGGGCCCGGCGAGCGTCGGGTCCTGGGAGTGCTGGGAGACCACGCCGCCGAAGGCCTTGACGTACTCCAGGGCGCGACGCATGACGCGGGCGTCGTGCACGCACTTCCCGTCGTCGGAGAAGACCCGGACCCGGGCCTTCGAACGGGCCATCAGGCCGAGCTCGGCCAGCTCCTCGCCCGCCAGCCCGCGGGTGACCGCGCCGACCGGCTGGACGTCGACGAGACCGGCCTCCCGGCCCAGCTCCCAGACCCGCAGGGCCGCCTCGGCGGTGTCGGTGACCGGCGAGGTGTTGGCCATGGCCAGCACCGCGGTGTAGCCGCCCAGTGCTGCGGCCTGCGAGCCGGTCAGGATGGTCTCGGCGTCCTCGCGGCCCGGCTCGCGCAGGTGGGTGTGGAGGTCGACCAGACCGGGCAGTGCCACCAGCCCGTCGGCGTCCAGCACCTCGTGGCCGGCGTGGTCGACGGTGCCGACCTCGGCGATCACCCCGTCGACGACGAGCAGGTCGGCCGGGGTCTCGCCGAGCAGCGAGGCCCCCTTGATCACGAGCGCCATCAGTCTTCCTCTCCGGCGAGCAGGTGGTAGAGCACGGACATCCGCACGGCCAGGCCGCTGGAGACCTGCTCCAGGACGACCGACTGAGCGGCGTCGGCGGCGTCGGCCGCGATCTCGAGCCCGCGGTTCATCGGGCCGGGGTGGCAGATGGGCACGTCGGGCCGCAGCAGCGCGAGCCGGTTGCGGGTGAGCCCGTAGCCGACCGTGTACTCGCGGGCGCTCGGGAAGAAGGCCCCCGACATCCGCTCGCGCTGGACCCGCAGCATCATCACCGCGTCGGCGGTGGGCAGCACGGCGTCCAGGTCGTAGGAGGTCTCGAAGCCGGCCGCGCGCGACCAGGCCTCGATGCCCGAGGGCATCAGGGTCGGCGGCGCCACGACCGTCACCCGGGCCCCGAGCTTGGTCAGGCACAGCACGTTGGAGCGGAAGACCCGGCTGTGGGTCAGGTCGCCGACCAGCACGACGTGGCGGCCCTCCAGGGAGCCCAGCCGGCGCTGCAGGGTGTAGGCGTCGAGCAGGGCCTGCGTGGGGTGCTCGTGCATGCCGTCCCCGGCGTTGACGACCACCGCGTCGACCCACTGGCTCACCTGGTGCGCGGCGCCGCTGGCCGGGTGCCGGATGACGAGGCCGTCGACACCCATGGCGCAGACCGTCAGCACCGTGTCGCGCAGGCTCTCGCCCTTGGAGGCGCTGGAGCCCTTCCCGCTGATGTTGATGACGTCGGCGGAGAGCCACTTGCCTGCGATCTCGAAGGAGGAGCGGGTGCGGGTGGAGTCCTCGAAGAACATGTTGACGACCGTCCGGCCGCGCAGCGCGGGCAGCTTCTTGACCTCGCGGTGCTGCACGTCGTGCATCTCGGCCGCGGTCTCGAAGATCGCCTCGATCTGGTCGACGGAGACGTCGTCGATGGAGAGCAGGTGCTTCACGAGATGGTCACCTCGTCGGTCCCGTCGGTCTCGGCCAGTCGCACGCTGACCCGCTCGGAGCGAGCACTGGGCAGGTTCTTGCCGACGTGGTCGGCGCGGATCGGCAGCTCACGGTGCCCGCGGTCGACCAGTACGGCGAGCCGCACCGCGGCGGGTCGGCCGAGGTCGGCGAGCGCGTCGAGCGCCGCGCGGATGGTGCGACCGGAGAAGAGGACGTCGTCGACGAGCACGACCACCTTGCCGTCGATGCCCCCGGCCGGCAGCTGCGTCTTGTGCGCGCGCCGGGTCGGCTGGGAGCGGAGGTCGTCGCGGTACATCGTCACGTCGAGCTCGCCCACGGCGACCGGCGTGCCTTCGACGGCGGCGATGCCGTCGGCGATCCGGTGGGCCAGCGGCACACCGCGGGTGTGCAGCCCGAGCAGGATGAGATCGTTCGCGCCCTTGTTGCGCTCGAGGATCTCGTGGGAGATGCGGGTCATCGCCCGGGCGATGTCTCGCCCGTCGAGGACGGTGCGGCCTGGTGCGGGGGCAGGCATAGGTGGCCTGGACCTCCTTCTCCGCCTCACGGGACGGCTCGTTAAAGGATGTCGTTCAGGCCGGATGCTAACAGCCGGCGGTCGTGCTCAGCGGTCGAGGTGCCGGGCGCGGACGAAGCAGAAGAGGCCGTAGCAGGCGATGCCGAGCGCGATCACGCTCAGCAGCCAGGGGCCGAACGGCTGTTCGAGCACCTCCGCCAGCGCGTCGTCGAGTCCTTGGTCCTTGCCCTCGTGGGTCCAGCCGGCGTGGGTGACCAGGATCCCGACCAGGCCGATCGAGACGCCCTTGGCGACGTAGCCCGCGGTGCCGAACCAGCGGTAGGCCCGGCCCACCTCGCCCATCCGCCCGGACTGGTCGAGGTGGTCGAGGAACTTCTGCGACACCCCCCGGTAGACCTGCCACCCGCCGTAGCCGACGACGCAGAGCCCGGCGAGGACGACCAGCCACTGGCCCGCGGGCCAGGACATCACCTGTGCAGTCAGCGGCTTCCCGCCGCCTCCGCCGCTGCCGAGCAGCGTGCGGAAGGCGGTGAACGCCAGGGCACCGTAGAGGGCCGCCTTGAGCAGGGAGCCCCCGGCCTTGAGCCAGCGCTCGGCACCGTCCTCGTCCTCGTGACCGAAGGCGGCCTCCAGGAGACGCCACAGCACCAGCAGCACCAGGCCGATCGCGACGCCCCACAGCACCGCGGTGCCGAGGCCGCTGGAGGTCAGCTGCCGGAAGGCCCCCTGGCTGGAGGCCTTCTCCGAGGAGGAGCCGCCCCAGGCGAGCTGGAGCGCCACCCAGGCGATGAGCAGGTGCGTGATGCCGTAGGCCACGAGCCCGACGCGGATGAGCACGTCGAGCCAGGGGCTGTCCTCGGCACGGTCGCCCGCCTGGCGGGCCTTGCTGGAGATGTCGACCACGGATCTGGGGTGCCCAGCCGAGGCCCGTGGCATGCGCCGACTAC
The DNA here is from genome assembly GCF_058215795.1 of Nocardioides sp. Z40_12. Taxonomy (NCBI): domain Bacteria; kingdom Bacillati; phylum Actinomycetota; class Actinomycetes; order Propionibacteriales; family Nocardioidaceae; genus Nocardioides; species Nocardioides sp. Z40_12. The sequence goes on along the minus strand of NZ_JBZAJA010000002.1, from coordinate 574,641 downwards.
GACGCGGGCTTCTCCAGGATCGCGACGACGCCCTGGCCGCCGGCCGCGCAGATCGAGATGAGACCGCGGCCGGAGCCCTTGGCGTCGAGCAGCTTGGCGAGCACCGGGACGATGCGGCCGCCGGTGGCGGCGAAGGGGTGGGCGGCGGCCAGCGAGGAGCCGTTGACGTTGAGCTTGTCGCGGTCGATGGAGCCCAGCGGGGCGTCCAGGCCCAGGCGCTCCTTGCAGAAGACCGGGTCCTCCCAGGCCTTGAGCGTGGAGAGGACCTGGGAGGCGAACGCCTCGTGGATCTCGTAGTAGTCGAAGTCCTGCAGGGTCAGGCCCTCGCGCTCCAGCATCCGGGCGACCGCGTAGGCGGGCGCCATCAGCAGCCCCTCGTGGCCGTGCATGTAGTCGACCGCCGCGGTCTCGTGGGCCGTGAGGTAGGCCAGCACCGGGAGCCCGCGCTCCTTCGCCCACTCCTCGGAGGCCAGGAGGACCGCCGAGGCGCCGTCGCTGAGCGGGGTGGAGTTGCCCGCGGTCATCGTCGCCGCAGCACCCTTGCCGAAGACCGGCTTGAGCTTCGCGAGCTTCTCGGGGGTCGAGTCGGCCCGCATGTTGGTGTCGCGCTCGACGCCGCGGAAGGGCGTGACCAGGTCGTCCTGGAACCCCTCGTCGTAGGAGCGGGCGAGGTTCTGGTGGGAGCGCGCGGCAAGCTCGTCCTGCTCCTCGCGACCCACCCGCCACTCCAGCGCGGTGAGGGCCGCGTGCTCGCCCATCGACTTGCCGGTCCGAGGCTCGCCGTTCTGCGGGATGTCGAGGCCGATGTCGCCGGGCCGGATCTGGCCGAGCGCGGTGAGCCGCCCCTTCAGGTCCTTGGCGGAGTTCACCTTCATCAGCTTCTTGCGGAGCTTGTCGCTGATCGCCACCGGCGCGTCGGAGGTGGTGTCGGAGCCACCGGCGATGCCCACGTCGATCTGCCCCAGGGCGATCTTGTTGGCGACCTGGATGACCGCCTGCAGGCCGGTGCCGCAGGCCTGCTGGATGTCGGTGGCGGGGGTGCCCGGGTCCAGCTTGGAGCCCAGCACGCACTCGCGCGTCAGGTTGAAGTCGCGGGCGTGCTTGAGCACGGCACCGGCCACCACCTCGCCGACCCGCTGGCCCTCCAGGCCGAAGCGGGTGACCAGGCCGTCGATCGCGGCGGTGAGCATCTCCTGGTTGGAGACGTCGGCGTAGACGCCGTTGGAACGCGCGAAGGGGATCCGGTTGCCGCCGATGACGGCGACGCGGCGGGTCTGGGCCTGCATCTGGTGCTCCTGGAGTTGGCGTGGAGTGGTGCGGGGTTGGCGGGTCGGGGTCGCGGAACCTGCGTGGTGCGGTGACTCGCGGCGTCCCATCCTTCCGCCTGCCGGCCCGGGCCGGAACCCGATGAGGGCAAGGTCACGAAATCTGGACGCAGAGTTACACCTGGAGTTACATGTGAGGCAGTCTATCCACGGCGCCGGTGACCGCGGCTGCCCACCGATGCGTCCCACCACCGAAAGGCACTCGCGACATGAGCGACCGTTACCAGGGCTTCGTCTCCACCCCCTTCGGCAAGCTGCTCGTCAAGAACCTCGGCCTCCCCAGCCCGGCCAGGCTGGAGCGGTGGACCGAGGGCGCCCCGCTGGTGGACGGCACCGTGCTCGTCGGAGGCCGCGGCCGGCTGGCAGACCAGCTGCCCAAGCTGCTGGACGGCCTGGGCGTCGCCACGCTCTCCCAGGACCAGGAGGGGACGACGTACAAGGGCCTGGTCTTCGACGCGACCGGGCTCACCGAGCCGGGCGACCTCGTGGCCCTGCGCGACTTCTTCACCCCCCTGATGCGACGCCTCGCCTCCTGCCCGCGGGTGGTGGTGCTCGGCACCCCTCCGGAGGAGCTCGAGGGCAGCGAGCGGGTGACGCAGCGCGCCCTGGAGGGGTTCACCCGCTCCCTGGGCAAGGAGATCGGGCGCGGCGGCACCTCCCAGCTGGTCTACGTGTCGCCGGGCGCGGAGGCCGCGACCGAGTCCACGCTGGCGTTCCTGCTCTCCCCCAAGTCGGCCTACGTCTCGGGCCAGGTGGTGCGGATCGGCGCCCACGGCAGCAAGGACGCCGCCCCGGTTCCCGACTGGGAGAAGCCGTTGGCCGGCAAGGTCGCCCTGGTCACCGGCGCCAGCCGGGGCATCGGCGAGCAGATCGCCAGGGTCCTGCACCGCGACGGTGCCACCGTCGTCGGCGTCGACGTGCCCCAGGCCGCGAGCGACCTGCAGACCCTGATGGCCGAGCTCGGCGGTGACCACCTCAGCCTCGACATCACCCACTCCGACGCCCCGCAGCGGATCGCCCACCACCTGCGCGAGCAGCACGGCGGGGTGGACGTCGTGGTGCACAACGCCGGCATCACCCGCGACAAGAAATTGGCCAACATGGCCGCGGACCGCTGGGAGAGCGTGATCGCGGTCAACCTGCTGGCCCCCGAGCTCATCACCCGGGAGCTGCTCGAGCAGGGCGTGGTCAACGACAACGGGCGGATCATCGGCGTCGCCTCCATCGCCGGGATCGCCGGCAACGTCGGGCAGACCAACTACGCCGCCTCCAAGGCCGGCGTGATCGGCCTCGTCGACAGCCTCGCCGACGAGCTCGAGGACGGGATCACCGTCAACGCGGTGGCGCCCGGCTTCATCGTCACCCAGATGACCGCGGCCGTCCCCTTCGCCACCCGCGAGGTCGGTCAGCGGCTCAACGCCATGAGCCAGGGCGGCCTGCCGGTCGACGTCGCCGAGACGATCGCGTGGTTCGCCTCCCCGGCCTCGACCGCGGTCAACGGCAACGTGGTGCGGGTCTGCGGCCAGATGATGCTGGGGGCCTGAGGTGTCCGGCGTGCTCAGCCTGGCCAGGGTCGCCCTGCCCGCCGTGCCGGGCGTCAACCAGCTGCCGGGGGTCCGCAAGGCCCCTGTCGACTCCTTCGACGGGATGGCCCGCACCGGTCCGGTGCGGGCCCTGGACCCCGACCACGTGGCGGCGTACGCGCGGGTCTGCGGCTTCCCGCGGCGCGACACCGTGCCGCTCACCTACCCGCACCTGCTCGCCTTCGACCTGCACATGGAGATCATGAGCAGCCCGGAGTTCCCGTGGCCAGCCATCGGCACGGTGCACCTGGAGAACACCATCACCTCGCACCGCCCGATCGGCCACGGGGAGCTGCTGGGCGCCACCACCTCGGTGCGCCCGCCCCGCCCGCACCCCAAGGGCACCCTGCTGGACTTCGTGACGTCCGTGAGCTCCGGCGACGACGTGGTGTGGGAGTCGGTCTCCACCTACCTGCGCCGCGGGCGCGGCCAGGAGGACGCGGCCCGGGGACTCGACCTGCCCCGGGTGCCGCAGGGGCGCGCCGGGTGGAACCTCCCCGCAGACCTGGGCCGCCGGTACGCGGCCGTCTCGGGCGACCTCAACCCGATCCACCTCTACCCCCTCACCGCCCGCGCGCTCGGCTTCAAGCGGCAGATCGCCCACGGCATGTGGTCCAAGGCCCGGAGCCTGGCTGCCATCGAGAACCGGCTGCCCGACGCCGTGCGGGTCGAGGTCTCGTTCCGCAAGCCGATCTTCCTGCCCGGCCAGGTCGCCTTCGGCCTGGAGGGCGACCGCTCGGAGTGGAGCTTCTCGCTGATGAGCACCCGTGACTCCGCACCCCACCTGGTGGGCCGGGCCGTCGCCCTCTGAGGTCCGGTCCGAGAGCCGACCGGGGCTGACTCAGCGGGGCTGCCCGAACTGCACCGTGGACACGGTGCGGGCCGCGGCGGCGTCGAGGGGCGTCTGGGCGAGGTTGAAGACGGCCGTCGACGGGGTCCACGAGCCGACGTCGGTCACGCCATTGCCGTCCCAGTCCCCCGTCACCGGAAGGTCTCCCGGGTAGCCGAACGGCACCGAGGCGGCGACCGGCGTCCCGGTGGCGTCCGGGTGTCGCAGGGTGAAGAGCAGCAGACCGCGGTCGTAGACGCCCACGTCGGTGCGCCCGTCGCCGTTCCAGTCACCGGTCACCGGCAGGTCGTCGCGGTCGCCCCACGCGATCGTCTCGACCTCCCCGGTGGCGTGGCGCAGGAAGAAGGCAGCCGCGCTCGGCCGGAAGACGCCCACGTCGGAGCGCCCGTCGCCGTCCCAGTCCCCCACCACCGGCCGGTCGCCGCGGACGCCGAACCGGAACTGCGTGGTCCCGGCCGGGCCGCCCAGCTTGAACATCCGCCCCCGGGGGTTCCACACCCCCGGCTCCGCGGTCCCGTTGCCGTCCCAGTCGCCGAGGAGCGGTTCGTCGGTGCCGGCACCGAAGCGCAGCACCAGGGGGGCGAGGCCGTCGGGCTGGTGGACCACGAAGTCGCTCTTGGCGGTCCGCCGGAAGACCGCGAGCTCCGCCGGGCGCTCCCCGGTCAGGTTGGCGGACATCGGGACGTCGACGCAGTTGGTCGAGGCGACGGTGCCGTAGCCGAGCGGGATGCCGGTGAAGTGTGCCGGGACGACGTCGCGGCCGACCTTCTGCTCGAAGTGCAGGTGCGGCCCGGTGCTGTTCCCGGTGCTGCCGACGGCGCCGATCAAGGTGCCCTGGTCGACGCTGGAGCCGACGGTGACGAAGACGTTGCGCAGGTGGGCGTAGGTCGTGGTCTCGAAGTTCCCGTGGTCGATCACGACGTGCTTGCCGTAGCCGCGGGCGTTGCGCTGGTTGGCGATGGTCACCCGGCCGGGCGCCGCGGCCACCACCGCCTTGCCCAGGTCCTTGCTCCGGTTGAAGTCCACCGCGTGCTGGCTCGGCGAGTGCCGGGCGCGGGTGCCCGCGCTCCACTCCTGGGCGCAGGTGAACGGCATCCGGAAGGACGTCACCGGGACGGCGAGCCGCTTGCTCGGCTCCGAGATCTGGGCGGAGGCCGCCAGCCCGGCGGAGGAGACCACCAGCGCGGCCAGCGCGGCCAGGGCGACGGCAGAGCGGGCACGACGGCTGGGACGCGAGGAGAGGAGCACAGGTGACCGCCTTGGACGTAGGGGGAGCGTCCGCGGTGAGGCACTCACCGACACTCGAGTCCCACGGGACCCGCATGCCACGCAAGGGCTCAACTGCCACGGAAGCGCACACAGATAAACACGCGTTCGGCGTGTCTGTCGCCTCTTCCCACGAATTACATCGATGTGATGGTAATGGCCGCGGCTAGCGTAGGCGGCGGATCAGCCCTTCCTGGGCGACGGTCGCCAGCAGCGTCCCGTCCTCGGCGAAGACGCTGGCCAGGGCCAGGCCGCGCCCGCCCGACGCGGAGGGCGAGTGCTGGTCGTAGAGCCACCACCGGTCGGCACGGCCGGGCCGGTGGAACCACACCGTGTGGTCGAGCGAGGCCGGCCGGAGGTCGGCGGAGTCGATGTTGACGCCGTGGGGCATCAGGGTGACTCCGAGCAGCGTGAGGTCGGTGCCGTAGAGCAGCGCGGCCTGCTGGATGAAGGGGACGTCGGGCAGCTCGCCGTCGACCCGGACCCAGGCGCGCGCCACCGCCGGCCGGCTGGGGTCGGGCTCGAGCCCGCGCCGGGAGGTCCCGACGTAGCGCACGTCCAGGGCGGCCCACTCGCGGCGCCACTCCTCGGCCTGCTCGTCGCCCCGGCGGCCCATCAGCGACGCCAGCGGGACCGCCTCCGCGGGCGGCGGGACCGCAGGCATGGCCTCCTGGTGGTCGAAGCCCTCCTCGGGCACCTGGAAGCTGCAGGTCTGGTAGTAGATCGGGCGCCCGTGCTGGCGGGCCACCACCCGGCGGGAGACGAAGGTGCGGCCGTCGCGGATGCGCTCGACGTCGTAGAGGATCGGCACCGCCGTGTCGCCGGGGCGCAGGAAGTAGGAGTGCAGGGAGTGCAGCGCGAAGGGCGCCTCCACGCTGCGAGATCCGGCCAGCAGCGCCTGGGCGGCGACCTGGCCACCGAAGACCCGCTGTCGCCGGGTGTCGGGCTGGCGCCCGCGGAAGAGGTCGACGTCGAGATGCTCCAGGTCCAGGAGCTCCAGCAGCTCCGCCGCGGACCCGGGCACTAGGCCTGCCCCGGGTCGCTGTCGGGGTGGTCCAGACCGGCCAGGAACTGCTCGAACTGCTGCCCTAGGTCCTCCGCGGTGGGCAGCGGCTCGTTCGCGGCCAGCAGCGAGGCGCCCGACTCCTCGGCGCGCTGGAAGGAGTCGTACTGCTGCTCGAGCGCCACGACGACGTCGCGCACCTCCTCGTGGCTGCTCAGGTAGCGCGCGATCTCCTCCTCGCACTCCTCCGCGGCCCGGCGCACCGAAGTCAGGTCGATGGTCAGCCGGCCGCCGATCTCCAGGTTCTCCAGGAGGGTCAGCGAGGCCGGCGGGTACTCCATCTGGGCCAGGTAGTGCGGCACGTGGGCGACGTACCCCAGGGCGGGGTGCTGCCACTCCCCCAGGCGGACCTCGAGCAGCGCCTGGGCACTCGAGGGCACCCGCAGCTCGCCGCGCCACGGGCTCCGCCCGGTCAGCAGGCCCGGCTCGTTGGCGTGGTGGGTGACGGCGATGGGACGCGTGTGCGGCACCGCCATCGGCACCGAGCCCAGGCTCACCACCCGGGTGACGCCCAGCCGGGTGACGACCTCGCGGACGGCCAGCGCGAAGCCCTCCCACCGGATGTCGGGCTCCGGCCCGGACAGCAGGAGGAAGGGTGTCTGGCCGGAGTCCCGCATCAGCCGCACCGAGAGCCGGGGGGCCTCGAAGCCCTCGTAGTGGTCCTCGACGAAGGCGATCGGGGGGCGCCGGGCGCGGTAGTCGTGGAGCTGGTCGACGTCGAAGGTGGCCACCACCGGGCCCTCGCCCAGCTCACGCAGGTGCTGCACGGCCACCTCGGCCGACTGCCCCGCATCGAGGAACCCGGAGAGCACCACGACCATGGTGAGCTCGTGGACCCCCTCGAGCTCCGGCACGTCGTCGACGATGTGCACCAGGCGGTTCGGGGCGTCAGGCATGGCGTCAGCCTATGCTGCCCCGCGGCCCGGCGTCGCGGGCAGCGCGAGACGACGTGATCACGGGCACACGGGGGGACCCCCTGCCCAATTTGTTACCGGGAGGTAACATTACTTCGCCCGGACTACGACCGGGACACCCACACCACTAGGAGACTTCGTGCCCCGACAGTTGCGAGAGGTCGTCTTCGTCGACGGCGTGCGCACGCCGTTCGGCAAGGCCAAGGGCCAGTACGCCGAGACCCGTGCCGACGACCTCGTCATCAAGTGCATCCGCGAGCTCATGCGGCGCAACCCCTCGCTCCCCCCGGAGCGGGTCGACGAGGTCGCCATCGCGGCCACCACGCAGATCGGCGACCAGGGCCTGACGATGGGGCGCACCGCCGCCTTGCTGGCCGGCCTGCCCAACACCACCCCCGGCTACTCCATCGACCGCATGTGCGCCGGTGCGATGACCGCGGTGACGACCACCGCCGGCGGCATCGCCTTCGGCTCCTACGACGTGGTGATCGCCGGCGGTGTCGAGCACATGGGCCGCCACCCCATGGGTGAGGGCGTCGACCCCAACCCGCGGATCATCTCCGAGAAGATCGTCGACCCCGACGCGCTGGTGATGGGCAAGACCGCCGAGAACCTGCACGACCGCTACCCCGCGATCACCAAGGAGCGCGCCGACGCGTTCGCCGTGCGGAGCCAGCAGCGCACCGCCGAGGCCTACGCCGCAGGCAAGATCCAGCCCGACCTGGTGCCGGTCGCCACGCGCTCGGCCGAGGAGGGCTGGGGCCTGGCCCTGGCCGACGAGGCGCCGCGCCCGCAGACCTCCATGGAGACCCTCGCGGGCCTCAAGACCCCGTTCCGCGCGCACGGCAACGTGACCGCCGGCAACGCCTCGGGCATCAACGACGGCGCCACCGCGGCGATCCTCGCCGACGAGGAGACCGCCAAGGAGCTGGGCCTGCCGGTCAAGATGCGCCTGGTCTCCTACTCCTTCGTGGGCGTCGAGCCCGAGGTGATGGGCGCGGGCCCGATCCCGTCGACGGAGAAGGCGCTCAAGCAGGCGGGCCTGACCATCGACGACATCGACGCCTTCGAGATCAACGAGGCGTTCGCCGTCCAGGTCCTCGCGCTGCTCGACCACTACGGCATCGCCGACGACGACCCGCGCGTCAACCCCTACGGCGGTGCGATCGCCATGGGTCACCCGCTCGCCTCCTCCGGCGTGCGCCTGATGAACCAGCTCGCAGCTGCGTTCGAGGAGCGCCCCGAGGCCCGCTACGGCATCACGACCATGTGCGTCGGCATCGGCATGGGCGGGACCATCGTCTGGGAGAACCCGCACTGGAACGGAGAGAAGGCCTGATGTCCGACCTGAGCACCCTGATCGAGAAGGCCGCGTCCCTCGCCCCCGAGAACGAGGTCGTGACGCACGCCAAGCTCCGCAAGGTCACCCTGCCGGGTGACGCCGGCGTCCTGGGCCTGATCACCCTGGACAACGGGCTGGACCACACCCGGCCCAACACGTTCGGCTTCAAGAGCCTGATCTCGCTCAACGAGGCGATCGACGCGGCGCTGGGCGACGACGAGATCACCGCGCTGGGCGTGACCGGCAAGCCGTTCATCCTCGCGGCCGGGGCCGACCTCTCCGGGATCTCCGCCGGTGGCCCCGACGGCGTCCGCCTGATCGCCGAGCTCGGCCACGGCGTCTTCCGCAAGCTGGGCGAGGGCGGCAAGCCCTCCTTCGGCTTCATCAACGGCCTCGCCCTCGGCGGTGGCCTCGAGGTGGCGCTGCACTGCACCTACCGCACCGTGATGGACTCCGCGCCGGCCCTCGGCCTGCCCGAGGTCATGCTCGGCCTGGTCCCCGGCTGGGGCGGCGCGTGGCTGCTGCCCAACCTGATCGGGGCCGACAACGCCGTCACCGTGATGGTGGAGAACCCGCTCAACAACGGCAAGGTCGTCGGCGGCAAGAAGGCCTACGAGCTCGGCATCGCCGACGCGGTCTTCTCCGGCGCCGACTACCTGGAGCAGTCGATGCTCTGGGCCGCGGACGTGCTCACCGGCAAGGTGGTCGTGGAGCGTCCCGAGGTCGACCGCGGCGCCGGCTGGGACGCCGCCGTCGCGCGGGCCAAGGGCATCGTGCTCGCCAAGACGGGCGGTGCCTCCCCGGCGGCGCAGCGCGTGGTCGAGCTGCTCGAGGCGGCTCGCACCTCGACCCGCGAGGAGGGATTCGCGGCCGAGGACCAGGGCCTGGAGGACATGTCCAGGACGCCCGAGCTGCTGGCCAGCCTCTACTCCTTCGACCTGGTGCAGAAGCGGGCCAAGCGTCCCGCGGGGGCGCCGGACAAGTCCCTGGCCCGCAAGGTCACCAAGGTCGGCATCGTCGGCGCGGGCCTGATGGCCTCGCAGATGGCGCTGCTCTTCGCCCGCCGCCTCGAGGTGCCGGTGGTCCTCACCGACCTGGACGAGGAGCGGGCGCAGAAGGGCGTCGACTACGTCACCGCCGAGATCGACAAGCTGCTGGGCAAGGGCCGGATCAGCCAGGACAAGGCCAACCGGCTCAAGTCGCTGGTCTCGGGCTCGGCCGACAAGGAGACCGCCTTCGCCGGCGCCGACTTCGTGATCGAGGCCGTCTTCGAGGAGATGTCGGTCAAGAAGTCGGTCTTCGCCGACGTGGAGAAGGTCGTCTCCCCCGAGTGCGTGCTGGCGACCAACACCTCGTCGCTGTCCATCACCGAGATGGCCGCCGAGCTGCAGCACCCCGAGCGGGTCGTGGGCTTCCACTTCTTCAACCCGGTCGCGATCATGCCGCTGCTCGAGATCGTCAAGGGCGACGCCACCGACGACGCCACCCTGGCGACGGCCTTCGCCACCGGCAAGGGCCTGAAGAAGACCTGCATCCTGGTCAAGGACAGCCCGTCGTTCATCGTCAACCGCCTCCTCGGCCGCTTCCTGGGCGAGGTCGCCAAGGCGGTCGACGCCGGCACCCCGATCGAGACCGCGGACGCCGCGTTCGCCGGCATCGCCCCGATGCCGCCGTTCATGCTGCTCGGCCTCGTCGGCCCGGCGATCGCGCTCCACAACAACGAGACCCTGGTCAAGGCGTTCCCCGACCGGTTCTACGTCTCGCCGCTGCTGGAGCGGGTCGTGGCGGAGAAGAAGTCCTCGTTCTACCTGCCCGACCTCTCCATCGACCCGGAGATCAAGGCGCTGCAGGAGAAGCCGGAGAACCCGGTCGAGCTGAGCAAGGAGGAGCTGCGCGAGGCTGCGCTCTCCGGGCTGGCCGAGGAGGCCCGCCTGATGCTCGACGAGGGTGTCGCCGTGGCTCCCGAGGACCTGGACCTGGCGATGATCACCGGCGCCGGCTTCTCGTTCTGGAACGGCGGCCTGACCATGCTGCTCGACTCCTCCGGCATCTCGGAGAAGGTCAACGGCAAGCGTTTCCACTGAGCGGTACCGCCGGCGTCAGCCGGCGCTGAGCACGAGGGCGTCCGACCTGCGGGTCGGACGCCCTCGTCGTTCCTGTGGCACTCCTCCGGGGCGTCTCAGCCGGCGTGCTCGGCCGCGGCGCGGGCCAGGCGGGAGTGGGTCCGCCCGTAGAGGAGGTAGACGACCAGGCCCAGCGCCATCCAGGCCAGGAACCGCACCCACGTGGCCCCGGTCAGGTTGAGCATCAGGTAGGCGCACAGCAGCACCGAGGCCGGGCTCACCACGTAGACCAGCGGCGTCCGGAAGGCCCGGGGCAGGTCCGGCCGCTGACGCCGCAGCAGCACCACGCCCAGGCTCACCAGCACGAAGGCGAAGAGGGCGCCGATGCTGACCAGGTTGACCAGGGTGTCCAGCTCGACGAAGCCGCTGATCCCGGCGACCGCCACGCCGGTGATCGCGGTGAAGACGTACGGCGTGCCGAAGGACGGGTGCACCTTGGCCAGGACGCCGGGCAGCAGGCCGTCACGGGCCATCGCGAAGCCGACCCGGGTCTGTCCGAGCATCAGGATCATCACCACCACGATGAGGCCGATGCAGGCACCGATGGCGATCAGCCGGCCCATCCACTCCATCCCGACGGCGTCGAAGGCGGTGGCGAGTGGCGCGGCGTCGTTCTCGTCGATCTGCTCGTAGGGCTGCATCCCGGTGACCACCAGGCTGACGGCGATGTAGAGGACGGTCACGATCACCAGGGAGCCGATGATCCCGCGCGGGATGTCCCGCTGCGGGTTGCGCGTCTCCTCCGCGGTGGTCGCGACGATGTCGAAGCCGAGGAAGGCGAAGAAGACGATCGCGGCGCCGGCGATCACCCCCGCGAGCCCGTAGACCGCCGGCTCGGCGCCCGTGAGGGTGCTGATCAGCGTGCTGTCGAGGAAGCCCCCGCTGCCCGCAGGCGCCGGCTTCGACTCGGGGATGAACGGGACGTAGTTGGAGGCCTTGATGTGGGAGAAGCCGAAGATCAGCACGGCCGCGACGACCAGCAGCTTGATGGCCACCACGACCTGGTTGACCCGGCTGGAGAACTTGATGCCGAGGATCAGCACGACCGTGACCACCAGCGAGATCACCACGGCCGGGAGGTCGACGAACCCCTCGGCGGCGGAGGCGACCCCGGTGGGCACCTCCAGGAAGCTGCCGGCCACCACCTCCTGGTAGTAGCCGGAGAAGCTCGTCGCCAGCGCCGCCGCCCCGATGGTGAACTCCAGCGCCAGGTCCCATCCGATGATCCAGGCCACCAGCTCGCCGAAGGTGGCGTAGCTGAACGTGTAGGCACTGCCGGCGACCGGGACGGTCGAGGCGAACTCCGCGTAGCAGAGGGCGGCCAGACCGCAGGCCAGCCCGGCGATGAGGAAGGACAAGGTGATCGCGGGACCGCTGTTGGTCTTGGCGACCGTGCCGGTCACCACGAAGATCCCGGCGCCGATGATCACGCCGACCCCGAAGACCATCAGGTCCAGGGCGCTCAGGTTCTTCTTCAGCCGGTGCTCCGGCTCCTCGGTCTCCGCGATGGACTGCTCCACCGGCTTGCGGCGCATGACTCCCACGCTTCGACGCTAGGGGTTACGCGCCGGTAGGTCGATGGTCCCACCGCGGCGCCGGGGCGTTCAGGGGGTGTTGTCGGCCTCCACCAGCGAGCCCTCCGGATCGGTGGCCGTGACCTCCTCCACGATCGACCGGGCGAGCGACTGCGCGTCCAGCCCGATCCGGGAGAGGATCACCGCGCGCTTGGCGTGGTCCAGGAACTCCTGCGGGATGCCGTGCAACCGCACGGGAGTCGTGACGCCCTCGGCGTTGAGGGTCTGCAGCAGGACCGAGCCGCAGCCGCCCACCACGCCGTTGTCCTCGACGCTGACCACCAGGCCATGCTCCCGGGCGAGCTGGACGATCGCCGGGTCGACGGGCTTGACCCAGCGCGGGTCCACCACGGTGACGCCGATGCCCTGGGCGACCAGCCGGTCCGCCACGTCGACCGCCACCTCGACCATCGAGCCCACGGCGACCACCAGCACGTCCTTGGTGCCCTTGCGGACCATCAGGTCGGCGCCGCCGGCCTTGCCGACCGCCTCCAGGTCCGCCGGCGGCGGCCCCTTGGGAAAGCGGACCACGGTGGGCGCGTCCTTGACGTCGATGGCCTCGTTGAGCAGCTCGCGCAGGCGGGCGGCGTCCCGCGGCGCGGCCAGCCGCAGGCCCGGGACGACCTGCAGGATCGACATGTCCCACATGCCGTTGTGGCTGGCGCCGTCGTCGCCGGTGACCCCGCTGCGGTCCAGCGCGAAGGTGACGCCGCACCGGTGCAGCGCCACGTCCATCAGCACTTGGTCGAAGGCACGGTTGAGGAAGGTCGCGTAGACGGCGAAGACCGGGTGCAGGCCACCCATCGCCAGCCCGGCGGCCGAGGTGACCGCGTGCTGCTCGGCGATGCCGACGTCGAAGGTCCGCTCGGGGAAGCGGCGCTCGAAGTGGTCGAGCCCGACGGGGTGCATCATCGCCGCGGTCAGCGCGACCACGTCGCTGCGCCGCTCGCCGATGCGGACCATCTCCTCGGCGAAGTGGTCGGTCCAGATGCGGCCGGTGGGGTGCTCCTCGCCGGTCTCCACGTCGAAGGGGCGAGGGGCGTGGAACTGGTCGGCCTCGTGCGCCATCGCGGCCTGGTAGCCGAACCCCTTCTTGGTCAGCGCGTGCACGATGACCGGGCCGTTGAACTTCTTGGCCTGGCTCAGCGCCTGCTCCACCGCGGCCCGGTCGTGCCCGTCGATGGGGCCGACGTACTTGAGGCCGAGGTCCTCGAAGAGGCCCTGGGGCGCCAGGGCGTCCTTCATGCCCTTCTTCATCGCGTGCAGGGCGTCGTAGGCGGCCGGGCCCACGCCCTTGACGGCGGTGAGACGGCGCTTGACCAGGTCGAGGACCTGCTCGTAGCGGGGGTTGGTGCGCAGGCTCGTGAGCGCGGTGGCCAGCCCGCCGATGGTCGGGGTGTAGGAGCGCTCGTTGTCGTTGACCACGATCACCAGCCGGCTGTCCTGGGCGATGGCGATGTTGTTGAGGGCCTCCCAGGCCATCCCGCCGGTCAGGGCGCCGTCGCCGATCACCGCCACGACGTGCCGGTCCTCGCCGCGGATCCGGTAGGCCTTGGCCAGCCCGTCGGCATAGCTGAGCGCCGTGGAGGCGTGGGAGTTCTCCACGATGTCGTGCTCGGACTCGGCGCGACTCGGGTAGCCGCTGAGCCCGCCCTCCTGGCGCAGCTTGTCGAAGCCCGCGACCCGTCCGGTGAGCAGCTTGTGCACGTAGGTCTGGTGGCCGGTGTCGAAGACGACACGGTCGCGGGGACTGTCGAAGACCCGGTGGATGGCCATGGTCAGCTCCACCACGCCGAGGTTGGGGCCCAGGTGGCCACCGGTCCGGGAGCAGGTGGCGACCAGGAAGTCGCGGATCTCGGAGGCCAGCTCGGCGAGCTCGGCGTCGTCGAGGTCCCGGAGATCCCGCGGTGTGGAGATCGACTCCAGGTGGGCCATGGTCCTTCGCTTCCTGACGGGGGTGCTGCGGTGGTCTGGACCGGTGCTGGTGGAGTCCACCGGTCCGAGGATCGAGTCTAGGGGAAGACCCCAGCAGGGCCGTCAGCCGTCGCGACCCTCCATCGTGCACACGCACACCCGGTTCCCCTCGGGGTCGGCCAGCACCGTGAAGGTGGGGGCGTTCCCGTCGTCGACCAGCACGCCACCGGCCGCCAGCGCGGCCTCGATCCGGGCCCGGGCCTGCTCGGCCGGGACCATCACGTCCAGGTGGAACCGCTGCCGGGGCTCCTCTCCCCCGCTGGCCTGGAACCACAGCCGCGGCAGGTCGGCGGAGTCGTCGCGGACCTCGTCGTCGTCCGACGGGCTGGTCATCGCCAGCACCGCTCGCCAGAACGGCGCGACCGCCTCCCGGTCCGGGGTGTCGAGGCCCACCTCGACCGCGGAGAGACGGTGGGGCGCCGCGCCGGCCCCGTGGGCGGCCGCGAGCTCGCTGATCCGCCGGGCCAGGCGCACGTCACGCCCGGTGACCCCGCCGGCGTCGTGGCTGTGGAGCCGCACGTTGAGGTGGCCGTACCGCAGGTCCAGGTCGGGATGGTGGTCGGCCTCCTCGGCAGCGCGCCCGATGTCGGCCACCAGGGCAAGCCCGGTGGCGTAGTCGCCGGTCAGGTACCGCGTCTGGAGGGCGTGGAAGAGCATCCGCCAGTCCGCGAGACCGGCGGCCTCGACGTCGGCGGGACTCAGGGTCTGCGACATGTGTTCCTCCTGGGGGTCGCGGCGTGCGTCAGGTGGTCAGGTCCAGGACGGCGACCGCCGGCTCGTGCAGGCTGCCCAGCCAGACCCGGCCGAGGTGCTCGCGGACGCCGGTGACCATGTGGAAGCCGGGGTGGTCCACGTCCAGGTCGTGCACTAGCCGCCCCTGGTCGTCGTAGGCCTGCATCCGGATGGTCCGGCGCGGCTTCGGCTGGAGCCGCTCGGGCACCCGGGTGACGAGGCGGCGTACGGCGACCGGGCCACGCTGCAGCCGTTCGACCAGGGGGTCGCGCGGGCTGGCGATCGTCACCCAGATGAGGCCGTCGCTGCCGCGGGAGATGTTGTCGGGGTAGCCCGGCAGGTCGGGGCAGAGCAGGTCGCGCTCGCCCGCCCGCGAGCCGCTGAGCCAGTGCCTCACCACCGTCCGGGCCCCCGTCTCCGCGACGGCGACGAACTCCTCGCCCCGAGCCAGCGCCACCCCGTTGGCGAAGGCGAGTCCGTCCAGCACCACCTCCACCCTCCCGTCCGGGTCCCGGCGCAGCAGCCGTCCGGTGCGGGTGGCCTGGACGAAGTCGTCCTTCCACCGCTCGATGCCGTAGTGCTGCGAGGAGTCGCTGAACCAGATCGTGCCGTCGGCCTGCACCGCGGCGTTGTTGCAGAAGCGCAGAGGTATGCCGCCCACCTCGGCGGCGAGCACCTCGACCCGGCCGCCGGCGCCGACCACCATCAGGCCGCGCCGCGCGTCGCAGACCAGCAGGTCACCGTCGGGCATCAGCTCCAGGCCCAGCGGGCGCCCGCCCGTCGTCGCGACCCGGTCCAGACGGGCGCCGTCCGGCGACAGCCGCCAGACGACACCGTCCTCGGTGCCGGTGAGGACGTCCCCCTCCGGGGTGACCAGGACGTCCTCGGCACCCTGCCCGGGGACGGGGTGGACGGTGAGGCGGGGGTCGGCTGCGCTCATGGGCTCATGCTGGCGTAGACGGGCGAGGAGAGGAAGGCCGGGAGGATCACCGCCGCGGCCGCCGTCAGGGGCAGGTCCCGGGCCCGGGACGGCTCCACGAAGACGATCCGCCGGCCCTCCCGGCACTCGACGTCCTCGTCGCCGAGGCCGGTGCGGGCGACGAAGACCTGCATCGCGTCGAAGGTGCCGTAGGCGTGCCGGTGGTCGACGCTGAACTCCCGCCAGAAGGCCAGTGCGCCGTCGGGAAGCTCGATCCCGGTCTCCTCGGCCAGCTCGCGGTGCGCCGCGGCGAGGTACTCCTCGCCGGGCTCCACGTGGCCGCCGGGCAGCCCCCAGCGCTCGGGGTCGATCACCGGGTGCTCGTCGCGCTCCTGCAGCAGCAGCCAGCCGCGCGGGTCGACGAGCAGCGCGCCGGCGAAGCGGCGGGGGGACGGCATGGCGCGAACCTACAGGCGGGCCACGAAGCGCCGCCCGCGCAGCGCCTCCTCGACCAGCCCCACCGCCCGCCGGACGCCGAGCAGCCGCGCCTCCTCGGCCTGCCAGGTCGCGACCGCCGCCTCCACGGTGTCGAGGTCGGCCACGTCGCGCAGGTCGGCCCGCGCCTCGCTGAGCCCGCGACGACAGGCAGCCTGCTGCGCCTCGACCTGCAGCACCGCGAACCTGGCCAGGACGACGACGTGCCGGCGCAGCGCCTGGTGGGCGCGGTACTCGGGGGGACAGATGTCGAAGAGCCAGTTGACCGCCGTGCGCTCCCAGTCGGGCGCGTCCGGCGGCCTGACCTGGGAGGGCCAGCCGGGCGGGGCGACGTAGGTGGGCACCCGGTCATCGTACGTCGAACAGGTGTTCGATGCTCACCCGCGCCGGCGTTCCCGCGGCCGAATTGAGCGCCAGCCTGGCGGGCGTGCTGCGACGCGCGTGCGAGTTCGACGACGCCGCCCCGGCGCTGGAGACGATCGCAGGCGACGCGCGGTTCCCCGGATGGGCACGGCTGTACGTGGCTCTCGCGGCCGGCATGCCCGACAAGGTGGCCGAGCTCGAGAAGCATACCGTTCAGCTCCTGACGTCCTGCACCAACACGTCGCTCATCCGGGTCGGGCGACAAGATTCGGGTTCAGCGACAACAAACGTGGGAAGCGGTGCGTCACACCCGGTAAGAAGTCCAGCGAGTGACATCTCGAGAGGAAACCCATGGACCCGCTCCGCCCCCGTCATGCCCCATCCACCCGGATCGGGGTCGCGCGTGCCCTGACCGCCACGACCGCGTCCGCAGCAGCCCTCTCTGTCGTCGCGCTGGCCGGACCGGTGCTCGCCGCGCCCGACGGCGGGAGCCAAGCCGCCTGGCAGTCCGCGTGGACAGGTGCGGAGGACGTCGGAGGCGACGTGTGGGTGCAGGGTTCGGTGATCGACCCGACCACCGGTGACGTGCTCACCTTCGGCCACCACGGCGGTCTGCCCGGTCACAAGCGACTGCGTCGCGTCTCCGGGGAGACCGGGTCCACGCTCTGGGAGGTGGGGCTGCCCCCGGAGGCCTCCGGGGGCATGGCACTGGCCTACGACCCGGCTGCCGGACGCACCGTGGTGGCGGGCCAGGAGCCGTCGGTGAACCCGGCCGCGTCCAAGGCGGTGGTGCACTCGGTGACGTCCGACGGGAGCCTCGGCTGGACGCGCGAGGCGGTGGGCAAGGGCGAGCTGATCGAGCTGGTGGTCGACCCGCGTACCGGCACCTCGTGCCTGTCCTCACGCTCCAAGGGCAGGGCGGGGAGCGGGAAGCCGACCGCCACGTGGCACCTCACCTGCTTGGACCGGGCCGGCACGACGACCCTGTCGAAGTCGTTCACCCACAGCGGCGCTGGCACGGCGCCGGTGGTGGCGGTCGACCCGGACCGCCAGCGCTGGTACGTCGCGGGCACCCACCGCACGATGAAGGGGCAGCGCCTGGTGCTGGTCTCCTACGACGCGGCCGGGAAGCGCGTGTGGAAGCGCGTGCGCGACCGGAGCGGCGCGCTCGAGTCGCGGGTCGCGGCGATCACCGTCGACCAGAACAACCACCGGGTGCACGTGGGTGGCTCGGTGGTCCGCACCAAGAACCAGGGCAAGAAGAACCAGGGCACCAAGAACCTGGGCACCCTGACCACCTGGAACGCCGCGGGCAGCCTCGCGTTCGACCGCAGCTGGAGCTCCAACCAGAGCCAGGGCGTCCTGGACCTCGCGGTCGACCCGGGCAGTCACCGCCTCTTCGCCGCCACCACCGACGACCGCTTCGGCGTCAGCGTGCGGCTGATGTCAAGCAAGGGCCGGCTGAAGAAGGTGGTCCGGCACGACGGCGGCCCCGGGAACGGCACCGCCCAGCTGGAGATCGACCCCGAGCGCCGCCTGGTGCTGGTCGGGTCGGAGTCGGTGGGCGTCTACACCTGGGGCGGCAAGCCGGTCTGGCGCGACACCAGCGAGAAGCGCCTCGTGCGCGACGTCGACCACGACGCCGACCGCGGTCGTCTGGTCGTCACCTGGTCCAGCCTGGGCGACCTGGGCGGCGGCCAGCGCGCGTGGGTCACTGCCTGGTCGTCCTGAGCACGGGTCGGCGGTGAGGACCGTGCACCGAGCCGGTCCTCACCGCACCTCGACCAGCCTGGCCAGCGCGAAGTGCATCGGGTCGGTCCAGGCCCACAGACCGCCCCAGGCGAAGCCCCACTTCGCGAAGATCGACACCACCCGCCGGTCGATCTCGCCGACCGTGCCCCGCTGGTTGCCCGGCACGTTGAGGTCGACCGCGATGCCGAAGGCGTGCAGCGAGAGGCTGGCGGTCTCGGCGATGAAGCGCGGTTGGTAGCAGCCGCCGTACTGCTCGGGGCGGATCTCGCCGGCCAGGCCGCTGCGCTCGATCTCGGTCAGCGCCGCCCGCAGCTGGGGCAGCAGCACCGCGTGATGGACGCGACGGGCGACGAGGAGGTCCAGGGATGAACGCCGACGCGATCGTGATGATGGTGGTGGCCATGCTGATCCTGTGGGGCGGGCTGCTGGTGGCGGTGATCCGGCTCAGCCGGAGCCCCGACCTCCCCCGGAACGACGAGGTGCACCGAGACCTCTGAGCGACCGCACGGCGACCCAGGAGACCAGCCCGCCGACGACCAGCAGCCCCGCACAGATCCGGAGCGCCGCGTCGTACGCCGGACCGAACGCGCCCGGGTCGGCGTACCCGTCGCCGGTCGTGCGCGCCACCACCCGCCTACTTCAACACGCTTCCGTAGCCCGCGCACCCGCTACGACCGAACCGCACGTTGCCTGAGCAGTGCGTATCAACGGTATGCGACGCCCAACAGGTGTTCGATGCTCACCCGCGCAGGAAGTCCATCCGGACCTGTCGCACCGCGTTGTCCACGTTGAGGTCGACCAGGCAGATGCTCTGCCAGGTGCCGAGCGCCAGGCGGCCGCCGTCGACCGGGACCGACGCGTAGGGCGGGACCAGCGCGGGCATCACGTGGGAGCGTCCGTGCCCCGGAGAGCCGTGCCGGTGCCGCCAGCGGTCGTCGGCGGGGAGCAGGTCGCCGAGGGCGGCGAGCAGGTCGACGTCGGAACCCGCGCCGGTCTCCAGGATCGCCAGCCCCGCCGTGGCGTGCGGCACGAAGAGGTGGAGCAGCCCGTCCCCGCGGCCGGCCACGAACTCGGCGCAGTCGTCGGTGATGTCCAGCACCCGCTCGACGTCCCCGGTCAGGTAGTCGGTCCTCAGCGTCTCCACGGCCCTCAGCCCGTCTCCGAGAGGTGCGCCTCGAGGCGACGCACCTTGCCCTCGAGCTCCCCGGAGTCGTGGCCCGCCCGCAGGTCGGCCTTCAGGACCAGGCCGACCCGCGGCGACGCCTCGGCGACCTTGAAGACGGCCTCCTTGACCACCGCCATCACCTCGTCCCACTCCCCCTCGATGTTGGTGAACATCGAGTTGGTCTCGCACGGCAGGCCGGAGTCACGGATCACCTGGACGGCCTCGGCGACCGCGGCGGCGACCCCTCCGGTCTCGTCGGCGGACGCGGGACTGATGCTCAGAGCGACGATCATCCCGACACGGTAGCGAGTCTCCGCCGGGAAGGCTCTTGTGTAGTAATTTGGTAGACATTATCCCATTGAGGTCCTCCGCGGCACCCAGGAGTCAGCATGACCGTCCTTCGCAGCAGCACCCGTCCCCGGCCGCTGGAGGTCCTAGTGGTCGGCGGCGGCGCCTCCGCGGTGATCGCGGTCCTCCACCTGTTCCGGCGGACCACCGCGGAGAGTCCCGTCGACGTGCACCTGGTGGAGCGCACCCCCCGCCCGGGACCTGGCCTGGCCTACCGCACCGAGAACCCGCGGCACACGGTCAACAACTTCGCCGAGCGGCTCAGCGCCGTCGACGGCGACCCGGGCCACCTGATCCGCTGGTGCGCAGCGCGCGGCATGGACCTCGGGGCACGCTCCTTCCCCTCTCGCCGCATCTACGGCGACTACCTCGCCGCAGTGCTCGAGGAGGTGGAGGTGCCCGCCGGCTCCTCGCTGCGCCGCACCCGCGACGAGGTGGTGGACCTCGCCGACGACGGGGCCAGGTGGCGGGCCGAGCTGGCCTCCGGCGCGAGCCTGGGCGCCGACCGGGTCGTCCTGGCGCTGGGGAACCCGCCACCCCGCCCCCAGGACCACCTCGCCGCCGATCTCGGGGAGCGGTTCGTCCCGGACCCGTGGGAGGCGGACTGGCGCTCGCGGGTGGACGGCGTCCGGAACGTGCTCCTCCTGGGCACCGGGCTGACCATGCTGGACATGGCCGTGGAGCTGGAGCACCTCCTTCCCCGGGCCGAGATCGTCGCCGCCTCGCGCCGGGGCGCCCTACCTACCGCGCACGTGGTGGAGCCCACCGACGGCACCGACTGGCGCGACGCGGTGGACGCCGCCCGCGGATTCGCCAACCAGCTGTGGGCCGGGCTCTCGCCTGAGGACCAGGCGCGGTTCGCCGCCACCTACGCCCACACCTGGGACCTGCACCGGCACCGCATGTCCCCGGCGATGGCACACCACCTGGACCGCCTGCGCGACCAGGGCACCCTGGTGGTGCGCACCCTTGACCAGGTCGTTCCCGCGGACTTCGACCTCGTCCTCAACTGCACCGGTCCCCGTCCGGTGCCCACACGGGGCTGGAGCCGGCTGGTCGACGCGCTGCTCGACCGCGGCCTGCTGCGGCCCCACCGCCTCGGGCTCGGGGCCGACCTGGTGTCGCCGGGCCACCCGGTCGACGAGAGCGGCCGGGTCCTCGAGGGGCTGTTCTGGCTGGGGGCCGCCCGCAAGGGGCTGGAGTGGGAGGTGGGCGCCATCCCCGACCTGCGCGCCCAGGCCGTGGCCCTGGCCGAGGTCGTCGCGGCGGCCGCCCAGGAGGCGGCGGACGAACGAGCCACGCTGTTCCGCTGACAGGTCCGAGGTCCCCTGGCACGACAGCTCCCCCGGCACACCGAAGGGGCCGGCCCGGGAGATCCCGGACCGGCCCCTTCGAGCGGTTCAGCTGCGCAGGAGGTTGCGCAGCACGTACTGCATGATGCCGCCGTTGCGGTAGTAGTTCGCCTCACCGGGGGTGTCGATGCGGACGACCGCCTCGAACTCCTTGTCGTCGGCCCTCACCGTGACCGTGCGCGGCGTGGTGCCGTCGTTGAGCGCGGTGATCCCGGTGATGGAGAAGGTCTCCTCGCCGGTCAGGCCGAGCGACTCCGCCGTCTCCCCCTCGGGGAACTGCAGCGGGATGACGCCCATGCCGATCAGGTTGGACCGGTGGATGCGCTCGTAGGACTCGGCGATGACGGCCTTGACGCCCAGCAGCGAGGTGCCCTTGGCCGCCCAGTCGCGCGACGAGCCGGAGCCGTACTCCTTGCCCGCCAGCACCACCAGCGGGGTGCCCGCGGCGATGTAGTTCTCCGAGGCCTCGTAGACCGAGGTGACCTCGCCGCCGTTGGTGAAGTCACGGGTCACGCCGCCCTCGGTGCCGGGCGCCAGCTGGTTGCGCAGCCGGATGTTGGCGAAGGTGCCGCGGATCATCACCTCGTGGTTGCCCCGGCGCGAGCCGTAGGAGTTGAAGTCCCGCTGCCCGACACCGTGCTCGGCCAGGTAACGGCCGGCCGGGGAGTCCTTCTTGATGGCACCGGCCGGGCTGATGTGGTCGGTGGTGACCGAGTCGCCCAGCTTGAGCAGCACCCGCGCGCCCTCGATGTCGGTGACCTGCTCCGGCTCGGCGGGCATCCCGTCGAAGTACGGAGGACGGCGGACGTAGGTCGACTCGGCGTCCCAGGCGAAGGTGTCGCCCTCCGGGGTGGGCAGCGACTGCCACTGCTCGTCCCCGGCGAAGACGTCCTGGTAGGAGTTACCGAACATCTCGGCGTTGATCGCGCCGGCGATGGTCTCCTCGACCTCGGACGGCGAGGGCCAGATGTCCTTGAGGAAGACGTCGTTGCCCTCGGCGTCCTGGCCCAGCGGGTCGCTGAAGAGGTCGACGTCCATCGAGCCGGCCAGCGCGTAGGCGACCACCAGAGGCGGCGAGGCCAGGTAGTTCATCTTCACGTCCGGGTTGATCCGGCCCTCGAAGTTGCGGTTGCCCGACAGCACCGAGACGACCGCGAGGTCCGCCTCGTTGACGGCGGCCGAGACCTCGGGGATCAGCGGCCCGGAGTTGCCGATGCAGGTGGTGCAGCCGTAGCCGACGAGGTTGAAGCCGAGCTTGTCCAGGTACGGCGTCAGGCCGGACTTCTCGTAGTAGTCCGAGACGACCTTCGAGCCCGGCGCCAGCGTGGTCTTGACCCACGGCTTGCGCTGCAGGCCCTTCTCGACCGCCTTCTTGGCCAGCAGGGCGGCGCCGATCATCACCGACGGGTTGGAGGTGTTGGTGCAGGAGGTGATCGCCGCGATGGTGACCGCCCCGTGGTCGAGGGTGAACTTCGTGCCGTCCTCGAGGGTCACCTCGACCGGGCTGCTCGGACGGCCGCCGTCCTTGGCCGCGGCGGAGTGCCAGTCCTGGGGGGCGGGCGCGTCGTCGTGACCGTCGCCGTTGCCGTTGGTGGAGGGCGCGTCGCTGGCCGGGAACGACTCCGCGGAGGCCTCGTCGGCGCCGGTGTTGACGCCGAAGGGCTTCTCCTGGCCGGGCACCCCGGGCTCGCGGTCCTCGCCGCCGGTCTCGTCGGCGGCGACGTAGTCGGCCAGCGCGCTGCGGAAGGCGGGCTTGGCGTCGGTGACCTCGATGCGGTCCTGCGGGCGCTTGGGCCCGGCGATGGACGGCACCACGGTGGAGAGGTCGAGCTCGAGCTTCTCGGAGTAGCGCGGCTCCGCCGAGGGGTCGTGCCAGAGACCCTGCTCCTTGGCGTAGGACTCCACCAGGGCGAGCTGCTCGGCCGAGCGGCCGGTGAGCTCGAGGTACTTCAGGGTCTCCTCGTCGATCGGGAAGACCGCGATGGTGGAGCCGAACTCCGGGCTCATGTTGCCGATCGTGGCGCGGTTGGCCAGGGGCAGCGCCGAGACGCCGGGACCGTAGAACTCCACGAACTTGCCCACCACGCCGTGCTTGCGGAGCATCTCGGTGATGGTCAGCACCAGGTCGGTGGCGGTCGAGCCCTCGGGCAGGTCGCCGGAGAGCTTGAAGCCCACGACCCGCGGGATCAGCATGGAGACGGGCTGCCCGAGCATCGCGGCCTCGGCCTCGATGCCGCCGACGCCCCAGCCCACCACGCCGATGCCGTTGACCATCGTGGTGTGGGAGTCGGTGCCGACGCAGGTGTCGGGGTAGGCCTGGAGGACGCCGTCGACCTCACGGGTGAAGACGGTGCGGGCCAGGTGCTCGATGTTGACCTGGTGCACGATGCCGGTGCCGGGCGGGACGACCTTGAAGTCGTCGAAGGCACCCTGGCCCCAGCGCAGGAACTGGTAGCGCTCGCGGTTGCGCTCGTACTCGATCTCGACGTTGCGCCCGAACGCCTCGGGGGTACCGAAGACGTCGGCGATGACGGAGTGGTCGATCACCATCTCGGCGGGGGCCAGCGGGTTGATCTTGGCGGGGTCGCCCCCGAGCTCGGCCATCGCCTCGCGCATGGTGGCGAGGTCGACCACGCAGGGCACGCCGGTGAAGTCCTGCATGATCACCCGGGCCGGGGTGAACTGGATCTCCTTGTCGGGCTGCGCGTCGGCGTCCCACCCGGCCAGGGCCTTGATGTCGTCGGCGGTGATGTCGGCACCGTCCTCGGTGCGCAGCAGGTTCTCCAGGAGAACCTTCAGGCTGAAGGGCAGCGAGTCGACATCGAGGCCGTCGCCCTCCACCGCGCTCAGACGGAAGATCTCGTAGGACTTCCCGTCCACGTCCAGGGTGCCCTTGGCACCGAAGCTGTCCTGACTGACCATCAGTCGCGTCTCCTAGCGGGGATTGTGGGTGTCACCGCATCCATCTTGCCGCCGCCCTCCACGAGGGCGTAAGCAAGGCTGACCTAACCGGACGTGCGGCACCGGGGAATATCTCTCGACATCAAGATACACGACGGACCATACGGTTGTCCGCCCGCCACACCTCACGACGAGCCCCGCTCCGCCGGGCACGTCGGGCAGAGCGCCCGAGCTTCCCGGTGCGCTCCGCCCGCACCCGGGGATTCAGGCGCTGCTCGCCGGATCCTCGAGGAGCGCGCGGGCCAGACCAGCCAGGAGGGCGGCACGTTCCGGCATCGCCGCGACCCGGACGAACTCCCCTTCCGCGTGCGCGTTCCCACCCACCGCGCCCAGCCCGTCGAGGGTGGGGCATCCCAGCGCTGCGGTGATGTTGCCGTCGGAGGCGCCACCGACGGCGACGGCGCCCGGCACCGCGATGCCGAGGTCCGCGGCGACGGCCCGGGCGGTCGCCACCAGCCCGGCCGCCTGGTCGCTCGTCATGGGCGGGCGCGTCGGCCCGCCCGTGACCACGAGCTCGGCCCCGGGGAGTCGCGGGGTGATGCCGCGGAGCCCCTCGTCGACCCGTCTGAGCTCCTCGGGACTCTCGACCCGCACGTCGACCTCCACCCAGGCCGTGGCGGGGACCACGTTGTTCGCGGTGCCGCTGCGGCCGATCGTCGGGGTGACGGTCGTCCCGGCGGAGGGTCGGCTGAGCCGGTTGACGTCGACGACCACGTCGGCCAGCGCGGTCAGGGCGTTGACCCCCCGCTCGGGCTCCAGCCCGGCGTGCGCCGCTCGACCGGTGATGGCGAACTGGTACATCCCGGTGCCCTTGCGGGCGTGCTTGAGGTCCGGGCCCGCAGCCCCCTCGAGCACCAGCGTCGCCCGGGAGCGCCGGGCGGCCTCCGCGATCAGCCCCCTGCTCGTGGTGGAGCCCGCCTCCTCGTCGGCGGTCACCAGGATCTCCAGCCCGGCCCGGTCGTCGAGGCAGGCGACCCCGTGGAACATCTGGACGAGCCCGGCCTTCATGTCGAAGCATCCCGGGCCGGTGGCGGTCCCGGAGGCCCGGTCCACCTCGAACGGCCAGCGCACCAGGGTGCCCACCGGCCAGACCGTGTCGTAGTGACCGAGCAGCAGCACCCCCGGCACGTCGGAGTCGAAGGCCCACCGAAGGTGACGCCTGCCCTCGACGACCTCGGACGTCGGCGGCACACCGAGCAGACGCTCCCCCAGGGCGGCCACCGCGTCCGCGCCCGCTCCACAGGCCGCCAGGTCCTCCGACGGGGTCTCGCAGGCGACCAGCCCGCCGAGGTCGTCGAGCATCTGCTCCTGCGCTCCGGTCAGCCGCGCCAGCAGGGTCGGACCACCGGCGGGGTTCTCAGCCATGCTGCGTGATTCTGCACCACACCCGCGCCCCGGCGCGTGACGCGAGCCTCGCTCAGCGCGGGGCGGAGCCGATCCTCTCCAGCAGCGCCACGCACTCCACGTGGTGCGTCATCGGGAAGACACCGATCGTGGTGAGCGTGAACGCGATCCTTTGCGGTCGGCTGCGCGCATGAGGCCGAACGAGGCCGTGACCTGCGGCGATGCGGTTTGGGACGCGCGCGGGCGTCGGCGTCCAGATGCGGGTGATTGCGAATGAAAGCGAGCTCAATCCGAGCCCTCCCGTCGGCGGGCGCTAACGGTCGCGAACGAGCGCGGCGAGCGCGGCGAGCGCGGCGAGCGCGGCGAGCGCGGCGAGCTAACCCCACCTACAAGGAGACCGTTCGAGCTGACCTACGACTTTTCGTCCGTGACGCCCAGGAGAGTCCCGGGGAGTGGTGGGGTTTGAGGGCTGGCGGCGAGGCCTGATCGGCGCGCGGTGGCTCTGGCGATCCACCGGCGGGCAACTGCTGTACCGCCGTCGCATCGTGAAGCCGCGCCCCGCCGGCACGCTGGCGCTGCCAGGCGATGCCGCTCGGCTGCGTCAATGGGTCGACCTCGAGACCGGCGCCGTCATGGCCCACGACCCACACGCAGCGACCCTGACCGCGATCGTCGGTGTCTCCCACCCCGCGTTCGTACTGCCCGACCCAGCTGAGCAGGAGCGCCGGGTCGTCTCTTGGGGCCGCGTCCTCTCGACGGCATGCCGCTCCGGGCGAATCGCCTCCGTCCAGGTGACGGAGCGGACGCTGCCTGACTCCGGCAAGGACCTGGCGGACTGGTGGGAGCAGCACGGCAACCGCTCAGGCGCCTGGGCCTCGACAACGTACGGCGAACTCGTCGACCGCGCCGGCCCGGCCGGCGAGCGCCATGCCTCGACCGTGTCCATCTCGCCCGACATGAAGGTGGCCGGACGAGCGATACGGGCCGCTGGCGGAGGCAAGCGAGGTGCCGCCGCCGTACCGGCAAGAGATGGCGACCATGTTCGCCGCCCTCCGATCCGCGGACCTCTCCCCCGGCGACCGGCTCACAGCCGGTGACCTCGCGCTGATCCTCCGGTCGGCGTACGACCCCGCCGTCACGGGCGCACTCGAACGGCAGGGCGATATCGGCCGAGACCTCGCCACCGCGGGACCCGTCGCAAGTCACCGGATCGTGGGGCTCCCTGCGCAGCGACTCCGCGCACCACTGCGTGCTCTGGATCATCGAGTGGCCGCGTTCCCTCGTGTACCCCGGTTTCCTGGCACCCCTGCTGCTGTCCTCGGGCGTGCGCCGAACCTTCACGCTGCTCTACACGACGATGCGCACCGACCGCGCGGCCCGCGACATCCGCAAAAAGAAGACCGAGTACATCTCGGATGCAGCCCAACGTCAGAAGATCGGCCAGATCGAGGATGCCCAGCAGACCGCGGAGTACCGGGACGTCCTCCAGCAGGAGGCTGACCTGACCGCGGGGCACGGCGTGCTGCGAGCGACCGGGTTCGTCGCAGTCAGCGCCAGTGACCCCAACGAGCTCGAGCGCGCCGTTGCGGCCATTGAGCAGGCCGCGATCCAAGCATCCTGCGAAACGCGGCGCCTCTGGGGTCAGCAGGCTCAGGGTTTTGCTGCAGCGGCGCTTCCCCTGTGCCGAATCACGTGAAGCTGACTCGAACCTCCGGGCAGCGTGGCCGAATCCCTGCGAACGTGTTAGCTCTGCGGGAGGATGGAAGCCTCGAAGGATCGGCGGCCAGCGGGAGCCAGCCGTCGCACGGGTGCCACGCCAGGCAGTCGTATGATTGGGCAGTGGGTCGGAAACTGGCGTTTGGGAGCCCAAGATTGGGACAAGGCTGAACTGCACGGTGAAGAGCGGCGGGCCGTGACCGCGTTCCGGCCCGCCGACACCGACGACGGAGACCGCTATAGCCGCTTCCACAGAAGGACTGTGGCCGTTCCGCTCGCCGCCTCGCCACGACCCTCGGGCCCGATGCCATCGTGAGACCGCGCCTTAACCGAGACGACCGTCCGCGACACGCCCATCGCCTCCGCGATCGAGTCCGCCATCGCATCCACATGTCGTCGAAGCCGAGTCGTACCCAAGGTCACGAAACTGTCCAGGTTGACCAGCTCGTAGCCAGCGTTGCGCACATACTTCATGAACTCACGCACGAACTCGAGACTTCGAGCGTCCTCCGCATCGGGATCATTCTCGGGAAAATGCGTACCGAGATCCCCATCCGCGATGGCACCCGCGAGTGCATCGATGATCGCGTGACAGAGAACGTCCCCGTCGCTGTGTGTGTCGAAGCCCGCCGCTGCGTCGGGAATCAGGACGCCACCGAGCCACAGCTCGCGTCCGGGGACGAGAGCATGGATGTCGTGGCCGTGGCCGATTCGGAAGGCAGCGAACTCAGTTGGATCTGGCACGGGAGAATCGTGACACAAGCTTCATGGCTGCGATGAGGAAGACCGAGAGCCCGACACCACCGAGTCCAATGGCGATGGCCGCAACGGATGACTCATGCCTCAGAACGATGGCGAACGTCAGACAGAGGCCAGCCGCCAGTGCAGCGCCAGCCAGCGGCGTC
Organism: Nocardioides sp. Z40_12; assembly: GCF_058215795.1. Taxonomy (NCBI): domain Bacteria; kingdom Bacillati; phylum Actinomycetota; class Actinomycetes; order Propionibacteriales; family Nocardioidaceae; genus Nocardioides; species Nocardioides sp. Z40_12. The sequence continues at coordinate 546,575 of NZ_JBZAJA010000002.1, read as the reverse complement.
GGACGGCCGGCCCTACCCCAGGACAAAGCACCCAATGAAGACATCGACAGCGCGAACATCAGGGCCAACAGTTCGGGGATCGAACCGCTGGAGCCGGGGGCCAACTCTCGGACATTCGTTCCATAGACGGCGGCCACGAGCGACGGCACAAAGAGCACCGCTGTGACGGTCGTGATGAGCGAGTTCAGGCGCTCCTGCGTCCGCTGCGAGACACCTGCAGTGTATGCCTGCGCACCCTGGCTGATGCTGCTGAGGAGATCGAAGGCGGATCGCAATGACTCCCTCGCGACTCTCAGGTCTCGGTTTAGGTGACCCTGAACCTCACCAAACACCTCGTGAAGGCCGGGAACGCCGCCGACTAGCTTCGAGACGTCGGCGCGTCTGAGAAAGAACCGTTCGCTGACCCTGACTCTATCGAGGTACCCCGCGAGCACGCCGATACCACGCTGAAGGGCGGGCAGATCCATCGTTGCGTAGGCGTCCTCACCCTTAGCAAGTTGCGCGAAGAGTTCGGACTCCCACGTCTCCAGTTCGGTCGTCCAGGTTTCGAGGAAGTACCGCTCGTGGCCGACCGCCTCGGAGAACCAGGTCAGAACCCGCGCGTCGAGGCCGACAGTTGGATCGAGCATGGTCTGCAGCGCGGACTTGGAGCGCGACGGAACCGCATGGTGCGGCCACCGGACATTCTGCGGCTCCCAGTATCCCGTGGGCGCCGTCCAAAGGATCAGCACGCCAGCGCTCCACCTGATCACGCGCGCCCATCGCGTCGCCGAGATCAGCGCCAGACTCCCGCCGCGAGTGCTTGGCAACGTATTGATAGGTACGTCTATGTAGTGCGCGTCGACGTACTGCCAGGACGGCGGCGCGCTGGTATCTCGGTTGGCGTTCACGGTCACGGCCTCGTGGCCCGGAAGGTGAGGCAACTCGTCGATGATCTCGGCCGGGACGAACCGGCGCAGCATGCTGTCCAGTGCGATCAAGTCTTCGAGACCATCGAGGATCACCTCGAGTTGAATGAGATCCGGGGTCGGCCCCTCAACGAGGGGTAGTGCCTCGCCAACGACCTCGAAGTCGAACCCGTGCAGCGACACCGTCCGGTGCGGCCCGGGAAACCGGCCCTCCCATTCGAACAAGGTGGTAAACCACCCTGTGCTTGCCATCACGGATTCGCCGCGAGTCACGGCCGCAAGCAAGATACTCGGCGAAGCCCACCTCTCCGGGCTGTCAGCTTGGGTAACCAGGTCCATCGATTGCGTGTCCTAACTAGATTGACGTACATGGTGCCAGTGAGTTCGAGCAGCGGATGCCGATTCAGTGTTCTGACGGCATGCCTTCCCGCGCGCGCCGACTACATGACGGAGACGGCCGCGAGCGTCGCCGACGTGCGGGGCCGATTGGAACCACTGCGCCTCGAATGGATCGTCGCCATCGACGGACCAGGGACGGTAGATGTCCACTCCGCTGATGTCGTTGTACGTCTGCCGACCAGAAGTGGAATCAGCATCGCCCGCAACGCAGCGCTCGCCCTGGCCACAGGCGACCTGGTCGCCCCCCTCGACGCAGACGACATCTTGGTGGCCGACGGGCTGATGCGCGCGTCGGAGGAGATTGATGAATCCAGCGTTGGATGGGTCGCCCCCAACCGCGTTCTTCACCACTCTGACGAGCCGACGGCACACTGGCACAGCGACAAACTTTGGGAGGTCGGTGAGCTCGCTTCGAGCTGGTCGGCACCGCTCGCGTTCCATCCGAACTCGATCGTCGCTCGCCGAGATCTCGTCCTACTGTGCGGAGGTTGGCCAGCCTTAGCCGCAAACGAGGATCTGCTCCTCGCCATGCTTCTCAGTGAACACTCCGCCGGGAGAAGCGTGCCTGAGGTGCTGACGCGATACCGAGTTTGGGACGGCCAAGAGGTGTCGTCGGGCGCCTACCCCATCCTCAAGGAAGGCGCTTTCCGGTTCATCGAGCAGACGCTCAATGCAACCCGAATCAACGCCGGAAGGAGCCTGGTGAGTCGACCTGAGGCAGGCGGCGCCTACGGAACCCACCCGCGAACGGCCATGGGATGACACCGGTCATCATCATCGGCGACACCGGCGGCAACGCCAACGTCCTCGACGCCTGCCTCCAGATGGCCGGAGTCCTGGAAAACGACGTCCCGCCTGACCGCATGATCATTCACGTTGGTGACGTGGTGCGATGCCACCCCCAGTTCCGAGAAGGCAACCGGGAGTCAGTCGAGCGAATTCGTGACCTCGCCCGTAATAATCCGACGACCTTCGTCCAACTTCTCGGGAACCACGAGTCTGCGGCGCTAGGCGGTCCCGCACGACCCGGTTGGGACGTTCTAGCAAGCCTCGATCCGTCGACATCAGAAACCCTTCGGGAACTCTGGGACACCCAGATGATTCGGCTGGCCACCGCCTGTGATTCGAAAGAATGGGGTCCCGTCCTCGTCACCCATGCCGGACTGACGCGAAGCCGATGGCAGGAGCTTGGGTCACCCCAGTCCACGTACGAGGCTGCTGCGCGTGTGAACGAAAATATGGGGGCGCCTCTCCCTGAGTGGGCGCGTGCGGGGAGTCTGGTTAGCCAGGAAGACGGCATGGCTGACACGACGTGGGCTGAGGTCAACCGCGAACTTGATGAACCCTGGATCACCGCCGGCGATGCGCCGTTCTCCCAGATCCACGGCCACGCATCACCGTTCAACTGGGCAGCCAATGACTGGTGGCCCGATGCTCCCCTCAAGGTGCGGTCAGCGACCAGGGTTCAGACGAGTCTCCGTCGAACCGTGACCAGACTCGCGCCAGCAAGATTCGCGATCTCAGTCGACTGGAACCTGGGCGACGCTCCGATCACTAACGTCGCGACATGGCCGCTGCTTGAAGTGGAGCCGCCGACATGACGCGACTGGTCCTCGTCCGACATGGCGAGACGGCCTCGAACGTCGCGAAGCGGATTCAAGGGTCCGACAACGATCACATCGGCCTGACGGAACTTGGTCATGCCCAGGCTGCGAAAGCTGCCCGCGGGTTGAGCGCGCTCCGTTTCACCAAGATCTGGACCTCGGACTCGCGGCGAGCACTCGAAACGGCGCAGCACATAGGGAGCGCGTCGGACGTGTCTCCGACCCCGGATGTGCGGCTACGAGAGATCGATGTCGGGCTCCTTGCTGGACTGACTCACGACCAAGCCACCTCGATCCACGGACCGCGCCCTTGGGCGTACTCCGAGCACGGAGGAGAGTCCCGCGCCGATGTCGCAGAGCGAATCGTGCCTTGCCTCGCTCAACTCACGGACAGCGTCGGCACACAGGGCACCGCTCTCGCCGTCAGCCATAGTCACGCCATCCGAGTTGCGACCTGCGTGCTGACCGGCTGGGGTCTAGAACACGTCGACTCTTTAGAAACCGTGGCGAACGGCGGATGGGTCGAACTCGTCTCAACTGGGTCAAGTTGGCGCCTGGTCGGCTACAGCCGAGTCACTGCGATTGAGCCTCCACGATAGCGACGAGCACGCCGGGCGCAGTTGAGTCCCTGATAGTGGTGTAGCGCGGTCGCCGAGATCGTCTACGTGTTCGTCGTGGACGTGGACGCGGCCAACGCCGAGAAGCGCAACGGACCGAAGAGCGTCGATCTGCCCGACATCGTCGAGATGCTCATAGCCACCGGCATGCGGATCGGCGAACTGCTCGCCCTTCGCTGGTCCGACACCGAGCTGACGCCGCCGCCAGAGCGGCGGGACGACGACGGGTGGTTCCCGTGGCTGATGGTGAACGGCCAGATCACCTCGAAAGGCAAGCGGGTCGACTACTGCAAGACCCACGCCGCGATCCGCCCCATCGCGCTCCCGGACTGGGCTGCGGCGCTGCTACGCCGACGAAAGGTTGCCCAGACCCCCAACGACCTCGACGCCGTATTCATCACCCGCCACGGCACGTGGCACTTCCCCACCAACATCCAGGGCCGGCTGCGCCACATCCGCCTGCTCGATGACTACGCCGCCCTTGTCGCGCTCCAAGATGTCTCGCCCCACTCGTTCCGCCGAACCGTGGCAACCGAGATCGACGAGGTCTACGACGCCGAGGCCGCCATGAACCAGCTCGGCCACACGTCCAAGGTGGTCACGGAGCGGCACTACATCAACCGCCGGCTCGTCGTGCCCGACTACCGGGCCGCCACCGACCGCCTTGCTCCCGGCCCCGAGACGAGCGATGGGCCGGCTCCCGGGCCCTGAGAAGCCTTCGGCGGTCCCGATTGGCCTCCCGGTCCGTGGGCGCTCTCTAAGCCGTCTACGGGCCGTTCTGCGAGCCCTCAGGCCATCACGCCGGCCCGTCCCGACAGGGGCGAGTGAGACGGCACAACCGAGCCCGAGAACTCAAAGTGAGCCCAAAGTGAGCCTTAAGGCCCGTTCTCGGGACTCACGCCCGAGAGCCCAGATCACATCACCGCAGATCAGAGCCGATTTTCGTAAGCAAAGCCACGCACTCCACGTGGTGCGTCATCGGGAACACGTCGAAGGCGCGCAGCGCCGTCACCCGGTAGCCGGCCTCGGCGAAGAGACCCAGGTCGCGGCCGAGCGCCGCCGGGTCGCACGCCACGTAGGCCACGGCCCGGGGTGCCCGGTCCACCACCTGCGAGACGACAGCGCGCTTCGCGCCGGTACGCGGCGGGTCGAGGACGACCAGGTCGAAGGGCTCGTCGTACTCGCGCGCCAGCACCTCCTCGACGCCGCCAGCGCTCACCCGGACCTTGGCGGAGCCGGCGAGGTTGGCCTGCGCCTGGCGGGCCGCCTCGCGGTCGCCCTCGACCGCGACCACCCGCGCTCCCGGCCCGACCCGCTCGGCCAGGAAGCGGGCGAAGAGCCCGACCCCGGCGAAGAGGTCCAGCACGGACTCCCCGGGCCGGGGGTCGAGCATCTCGAGCACCGCGCTCACCAGGGCCTCGGGGGCGCCGGGGTGGACCTGCCAGAACCCGCCCGGGGCCACCGCGAACTCCCGGCCGAGCACCACGTGGGAGACCTGGGGCTGCCGCGCCTCGATCAGGCAGTCGTCGACCTCGATCACCTCGTGGGAGCGGTGCTTGCGCATCCCGCGTCCTCCCCCGGGCAGCGGGACGAAGCGGCTCCGGGTGCGCCAGCGCAGCCCGTGCTCGTCGCCGGGGACCGGCTCGACGACCAGCCCGGCGACCAGGGGGTCCTCGGGCGGCAGCCCGGCCAGCCGGACGAGCTGTTCGCGGACCACCGCCGCCTTCAGCTCGCGCTGGTGGGCCAGCTCGACGTGCTGGAAGTCGCAGCCGCCGCAGAGCCCGGGGCCGGCGAAGCGGCACGGGGGCGTGACGCGGTGCTCGGAGGCTCGCAGCACCTGCACCGCGTCACCGCGCCAGAACCGGTCGCCGTCGGTGCCCTCGGTGATCTCGACGACCACCCGCTCCCCCGGCAGGGCGTGCCGGGTGAACACCACGCGGGTCTGCTCCGGCGTCGCCGGGTCGGCCACCACCCGCACCACGCAGTGTCCGCCGTGGGCGACGGGGCCCACCTCGGCCTCGAAACGCTCTCCCACCCGGGACCGGCCACGCGCCTTGCGGGGCCGCACCGACCTGCTCACCGAGTCCTCCTCCTGGTCTGACCGACCGTCTCCGACCCTTGCCCGACGCGCCCCCGCCGCAGGTCCCCGGCCTTGACCCGCGGCCCCTCGCGGTCCTCGCGCTCGCGGGCGACCTGCGAGGACTGCAGCTGGAAGGGCACCGAGGTGACCATCACGCCCGGGGAGAAGAGCAGCCGGCCCTTGAGCCGCAGCGCCGTCTGGTTGTGCAGGAGCTGCTCCCACCAGCGGCCCACGACGTACTCCGGGATGTAGACCGCGACCACACCCCGGGGGTTGGCCCGCCGGATCTCCTGGGCGTACTCCACCACCGGCCGGGCGATCTCCCGGTAGGGCGAGTGCAGGACCTTGAGCGGGACGTCGAGGCGCCGCTCGTCCCACTCCGCGACCAGGCGGTCGGTGGCGGCGGAGTCGGTGTCGACCGAGACGGCCTCGAGCACGTTGGGCCGGGTCGCCTTGGCGAAGGCCAGCGCCCGCAGCGTGGGCTTGTGCAGCTTGGAGACGAGCACGATCGCGTGGACCCGGGTGGGCAGGAGCTTGTCCTCCTCCTCGGCGGCGAGCTCGAGCGAGACCCGGTCGTAGTGGGATCGGATGCTCCGCATGACCACGAAGAACAGGCCCATCGCCAGCACGGTGATCCAGGCGCCGTGCAGGAACTTGGTGACCAGCACGACCACCAGCACCACGGCGGTGAGGGTGAAGCCCACCGCGGCGGTCACCCGCGCCCGCTGCATCCGCCGCCGGTCGGCCGTGACCCTGGCGTCCGACAGCGCCCTGCTCCAGTGCCGGACCATGCCGAGCTGGCTGAGGGTGAAGGAGACGAAGACGCCGACGATGTAGAGCTGGATGAGCTGGGTGGTCTGGGCGTCGAAGGCCACGACCAGCGCGATGGAGACGGTGGCGAGGAAGACGATGCCGTTGCTGTAGGCGAGCCGGTCGCCCCGGGCGCCCAGCGCCTTGGGCAGGTAGCCGTCCTCGGCGAGGATCGAGCCCAGGACCGGGAAGCCGTTGAAGGCGGTGTTGGCGGCCAGCACCAGGATCACCGAGGTCACCGTCACCACGAAGTAGAACCCGGGCGGGAAGTCGGTGAAGACCCCGCGCGCGATCTGGGCGATGACGGAGTGCTGGTCGTAGCCCGCGGCGGGACGGCCGTCCTGGGTGAGCCGCTCCAGCTCCAGGGGGTCGACGTACTTCAGGCCCATCTCGCGGGCCAGCACGATCACCGACATCATCATCGAGATCGAGATCAGGCCGAGCAGCAGCAGCGTGGTGGCGGCGTTGCGGCTCTTGGGCTTGCGGAAGGCGGGCACCCCGTTGGAGATCGTCTCGACGCCGGTGAGCGCGGCGCAGCCGGAGGAGAAGGCCCGGGCCAGCAGCAGCATCAGGGCCAGCGTGGTGAGCGGCCCCTCGTAGCCGGGGGCCTGCTGGATCTCCAGGGCCGCGCTCTCCACCAGCGGGAGGTCGCCGCGCCACCACCGCAGCAGCCCGTAGCCGCACATCCCCAGCACCGCGGCGATGAAGAGATAGGTCGGGACGGCGAACCAGGTCGCGGACTCCCGGACGCCGCGCAGGTTGACCGCGGCCAGGAGGAGCACCATCAGGCTGGCGAAGAGCACCTCGTGGCCGTGGAGGAACTCCAGGGCCGAGGACGCGTAGTGGGCGCTCGCGCTGATCGAGACCGCGACGGTCAGCACGTAGTCGACGAGCAGGGCGCTGGCCACCGTGACGCCGGCGTTGCGGCCCAGGTTGACCGAGGCGACCTCGTAGTCACCGCCGCCGCTCGGATAGGCGTGGACGGTCTGCCGGTAGGAGGTCACCACCGTCAGCATCACCAGCGCGACGGCCAGGCCCACCTTCCACGACCAGGCGTAGGCCGAGGCCCCGGCCAGGGAGAGCATGATGAAGATCTCGTCGGGGGCGTAGGCCACCGAGGAGAGGGCGTCGCTGGCGAAGATCGGCAGCGCCACCCGCTTGCGCAGCAGCGACTCGCCCAGCTGGGAGCTGCGCAGCTTGCGCCCCAGCAGGATCCGCTTGGAGACATCGCCGACACCCACGTGCGGAAGGCTAGTCCCCGGCCTCCGCGGACACGCACGCCGACCGGCACGACTGGGATACGGTTTCCCCGTGCACGTCGTCATCATGGGTTGCGGCCGGGTCGGCTCCACCCTCGCCCGCAGCCTCGAGGACCGCAACCACACGGTCTCGGTGATCGACAGCGAGCCCGACTCCTTCCGGCGTCTCGGCCCCTCCTTCAACGGGGACAAGATCACCGGGTACGGCTTCGACCAGGCCGTGCTGGAGAAGGCGGGGATCCGACGCGCCGACGCCTTCGCCGCGGTCTCCAGCGGCGACAACTCCAACATCATCGCGGCGCGGGTCGCCCGGGAGACCTTCGGCATCCAGCAGGTGGTGGCCAGGATCTACGACCCCGGCCGGGCCGAGGTCTACCAGCGGCTGGGCATCACCACGGTCGCCACCGTCAAGTGGACCTCCGACCAGGTGCTGCGCCGGATCCTGCCCGCGGGCGCGGAGCCGACCTACCGCGACCCCTCGGGCACCATCCGGCTCGACCAGGTCCCGGTGCCCGAGGCGTGGATCGGCCACCGCACCGTGCACTTCCAGGAGCAGACCCGAAGCCGGATCGCCTGGATCGACCGGCTCGGCGAGGGCATGCTGCCCAAGCGCGAGAGCGTGATCCAGGAGGGTGACGTGCTCCACCTGGTGATCCGCGAGGAGAACGCCGCCGACGCCTACCGCGTCCTCAACCGCGGCCCCGAGGAGGACTGAGCATGCGCGTCGCCATCGCCGGAGCCGGTGCCGTGGGGCGGTCGATCGCCCGGGAGCTGATCGAGAACGGCCACCAGGTGCTGCTGATCGACCGCAACCCCGACGCGGTGAGGCAGGAGCGGGTGCCGCACGCCGAGTGGCTGCTGGCCGACTCCTGCGAGCTCTCCTCCCTGGAGGAGGCGCGCCTGGACCGCTGCGACGTGGTCATCGCGGCCACCGGAGACGACAAGGCCAACCTGGTCACCTCGCTGCTGGCCAAGACCGAGTTCGGGGTCCCGCGGACCGTGGGACGGGTCAACCACCCCGACAACGAGTGGCTCTTCACCGAGGCCTGGGGTGTCGACGTCAACGTCTCCACGCCCCGGATCATGTCGGCCCTGGTGGAGGAGGCCGTCTCGGTGGGAGACCTGGTGCGCCTGTTCACCTTCCGGCAGGGCAACGCCAACCTGGTGGAGATGACGCTCCCCGACGACTCCCCCTACGTGGGCAGGCCGGCCGGGCTGGTCCCCTTCCCGGAGAACTGCGCCCTGGTCACGATCCTGCGCGACGGCCAGGTCTACCCGCCCAGCGACGAGCAGCCCCTGGAGTCCGGCGACGAGCTGCTCTTCGTGGTGGCCGCCGACTCCGAGGCCGAGCTCGAGCAGACCCTGGCCCCCCGAGAGCACTGACCCCGGCCGCCGGCGAGTGCGCGGTGAGGCCGGAGGGCTCCCCGGGAGTCCCTCCGCGCTCGCCTCAGGCGTTGTCGTCCGGAGCCGGCTCGAGCGGGGTGTGGTTGCGGGCCAGCAGCCACACCATGCTGGCCAGGGCCGCCAGCTGGAGTGGCCAGCCGAGGCCGATCTTGAGCAGGCCCAGGGTGGCGATCGCGGTGTCCGGGTCCCACGCACCCGAGTCGCCGGCCAGCCAGATCGGTCCCTGGATCACGACCCGCAGGATGCAGGGCACTGCCAGCACCCAGGTGAGCAGGCTGCTCAGCCGCACGATCTGCTTGTCACCGTGCCACTGGGTGGGGTCGCCGGTGACGCTGCCCACCATGAAGCCCACCAGGGGCCAGCCGACGATGCAGCTGAGCGCCAGGACGACGGCGTAGCCCCCGTTGTAGAGGAGGCCGGGGAGGAAGTAGGCCAGCGCCTGCTCCTGCTCGGAGCCGCCCGCCGCGGCCGCCCGGTTGACGAAGAACCAGCCGATCCCGATGCCGACCAGGGCGTTGACGCAGAACTGGATGGTGGAGCGCTGCACCAGGCGCACGAGCAGGAGGGCCGCGGCCGCGACGATGCTCACCGTCAGCGCGAGCCGCAGATCCTTGCCGATCAGCCAGGTGGCGGTGAACAGGATCGTCGGGACGGCCGCCTCGACCATGCCGCGCCGGCCGCCGAGGGCCTGGGCGAGCTGACGCCGGACGACGGCCTCGACGGTGTCGACCGCGGAGTCGTCCCCGGCCCGGCCGCCGCCGGCCGGCTCCCCCGCCGCCGGGTCCCCGAGGCTCACGGCACCAGCTCGTATCGGGGGTTGTACATGATCCGGCGACCGTCGTGCCGGCCGATGCGACCCGAGACCGTCATCGCCCGGCCGGGCTCGATGCCGATGATCCGGCGCCGGCCCAGCCACACCAGAGTCACCACGTCCGTGCCGTCCTCCAGGTCCGCCTCGAGGGCGGGCACGCCGCCGCGCGGGCGCAGGGTCACCGTGCGCAGGCTGCCGCGCAGCACCACCGGCTCGCGCTCGGGGGCGTCGGCGATCGTCTGCACCCCGTCGCCGCCGTGCGTGCGGCGCAGGTCCCTGACCTCCTGGTCCCCGCTGTCGGCCCAGCGCGAGAGGCTGTCGCGGAGCCTGCTGCGCACGGTCATCTCACTCGGCCCGTCGCGCGTCGGGCGGCAGGCGGAAGCCGAGCGCACGTCCGACCGGGAGCGCCTGGTCGCCGCGGCGGACCGCGATCATGGCCAGGGCGTCCTCCCACTCCTGCGCCGAGTCCGGCTCGAGTGCCGGGCGGCCGAGCAGGGAGGCCCGCAGCAGCCAGCGGGAGCCGTTGATCCCGATCATCCGGGAGGGTTGGACGGCCTCCGTGCCGTCCTGGCGGCGCACCGGGACCCGGCACTCCAGCTCGGTCCCCCAGCGCCCCTCGCGCTCGGAGACGGTGCCCCCGCGCCGGGTCACGTCCTCGGCGATCTGCGGCCGGACCTCGGACCAGAGGTCCCCGTGGCGCGGGGCCGCGAACACCTGGAGCTCCATCGCACCCTCCGCGCCCGCCAGCAGGACGCCGGCGACCTCGCCGCTCTCCTCGTTGACCTGGAGCCGCAGCTCGAGCCCGGGCGTGGGCGCCACGAGCAGCGCCCCGATGTCGATCCGGTCGATCCCGTCGTCCAGCGACTCCGCGTCGTAGGGCCCCGACGGCGGCGCGGGCGGCTGCGGCTCGGACGTCTGGGACGCCGACTCGTCGGCGGACGTCTCCTGCACCGGCGTCGCCGCCTCGGCGGACTTGCGGCGGAACTTCACCTGTGGTGCCTCCTGGTCTCGGGTTCCCCCGAACGGTGCGGAACGGGGTCTTTCAGGACCCGGACGCGCCGAATCCCCCGGTAGAACCGTAGCCCCCGGCCCCACGGCTGGACTGCGGCAGTTCGTCGACCTCCACGAACCTGGCCCGCTCGAAGCGCTGCACCACCAGCTGCGCGATGCGGTCGCCCCGCCGCAGCTCCAGCGGCTCGACACGGTCGTGGTTGATCAGCAGCACCTTGATCTCCCCGCGGTAGCCGGCGTCGACGGTCCCCGGGGTGTTGAGGATCGAGAGGCCGTGCCGGGCCGCCAGCCCCGAGCGGGGATGGATCAGCGCGACGTACCCCTCGGGCAGCGCCAGGGCGATCCCGGTCGGCACCAGCGCGCGCTCCCCCGGCGCCAGGCTCAGGTCGACGGCGGTGCACAGGTCGGCCCCGGCGTCGCCCGGGTGCGCGTAGGCGGGCAGCGGAAGATCCGGGTCGAGCCGCACGAGGGCCACGTCCAGGAGGGGCACGTCGGACTGGTCCGGGGAGGGAGCGCTCACGGCGACGCACCCTACCCGCCGCCCGAGGCCCCACGCCCCGACCGCCCACGGCGCGACCCGCCCCCCTATTCTTGACCCGTGGAGTACGCCGAACGCCTCTACGTCCCGCTGCGCTGGTGGGTCCAGGGGACCATGCTGGTGGCGAGCCTCTGGCTCGCCGTCGTGGTCGCCATGCCCGAGACCCTCGGCGGCTTCCTGATCTCCCTCGGCGTCACGGCCGCGGCGATGGCGCTGATGATCGCCTTCTTCCTCTCCCTGCAGGCCCGGGTCTCGGTCTCCGGGGGCGAGCTGCGGGCCGGACGGGCCCACATCGACCTGAGCCACGTGGGCGGCGTCGAGGCACTGGACGCGAAGCGCACCCGCGCCGTCAGCGGCGTGGAGGCCGACGCCCGCGCCTACCTGCTGCTGCGGCCCTACCTCAAGCGATCGGTCAAGGTCGAGATCGTCGACCCCGCCGACCCCACCCCCTACTGGCTGCTGCACACCCGCCACCCGGACCGGCTGGCGAGCGCCCTGCGGCAGGGGGCCGCGGAGCGCATGCCGGACCCGGCTGCCGGGTAGGGTCCAGGAAGACAACCAGGAGGACACATGGCATCGAGCTCCAAGTTCTGGACCGTCTTCTCGCTCGGCTCCGCGCTCGCCGGCGCCGCGCTGGCGAAGAAGGCCCTGAACACCTCGTGGCGGGCCGCCACGGGCAAGAACCCGCCGGAGAACCCGGCCGACCCGGACGTGGACGTCTGGGAGGCGGTGGCCTGGGCGACGGTCAGCGGCGTCGCCATCGGCCTGGCCCGGATGTTCGCCACCCGCAAGGCGGCGACCTACTACGCGAAGTCCACCGGACACCTGCCGCCCGACCTCCAGAAGGACGGCCAGCACAAGGACGCCAAGGCCTGAGCCGCCCGGCCCCGCACGCGCGAAGGCCGCGACCCCCACGGGGTCGCGGCCTTCTTCGCGTCGCAGGCGCGGTGCGCCCGGATCACGCGCAGTCGACGCAGGTCATCTTCTTCTCGTCCGCCAGCTGGCTGCGGTGGTGCACCAGGAAGCAGGACATGCAGGTGAACTCGTCCTCCTGCTTGGGCTTGACCTCGACGGCAAGCTCCTCGTGGGACAGGTCGGCGCCGGGGAGCTCGAAGGACTCAGCGGCCTCCGTCTCGTCCTCGTCGACCTTGCCGGAGTTCTTGTCGTGACGCCGCGCCTTGAGCTCTTCGATGCTCTCTTCGCTCTGGTCTTCCTCGGTCTTGCGTGGTGCGTCGTAATCGGTCGCCATGTGTCCTCTTCCACTTCCGGTCCGCTGGCCGGGGCCACCGGCCTAGTCCTCATGCGCGGGCCGATTGTGCACCATGTGCTCGTACGAGGAGCAGTGCCCCGCCCGAGTGCGGCCCAAACGCCCGCGCGACCGGACCAACGACCGCCGGCCCCCGCCTATTCCCCCTCCGCCGACCCTTCGCCAGGACTCCTCAGGAAACCCGTCTCGGCCAGCACGGCGACCAGCGGCTCCCACCCCGCAGCCGGCGCCGCGACCAGGACGCGGCCCGGCTCCAGCCCCGGGCCCGGCGACGGTCCGCCGCCCCGAAGGCGCTCGAAGCGGCCGCCCGCCTCCTGGACCACCAGCGACCCCGCCGCCCAGTCCCAGGACTGGGGGCCCTGCTCCACGTAGGCGTCCGCCCGCCCCTCGGCCACGTGGCACAGGTCGAGGGCGCACGAGCCCATCCGCCGGATGTCGCGGACCCGCGGCAGCAGGCGGGCCACGCAGGCGCCCTGGTGGGCACGGACCTCGGGCAGGTAGCCGAAGCCGGTGAGGACCAGTCGCTGGCCGACCGGGACGTCGTCGCGCACCCGCAGCGGCGAGCCGTCGCGCGTGGCCCCGTGACCGCGGGCGGCGGCGTAGACGTGCCCGGCGGCCACGTCCACCACCGCTCCGGCCACCACCTCGCCCGCCACCTCGGCGGCGACGGAGACCGCGTACTCCGGGATGCCGTAGAGCAGGTTGACGGTCCCGTCGACGGGGTCCACCACCCACCGCACCCCCGTGCTGCCCCGGGTGTCGCCCTCCTCCTCGCCCAGCACGCCGTCGCCGGGGCGCAGCTGCGCCAGGCGCCGCCTGACCAGCTGCTCGCTGGCGCGGTCGATCTCGGTCACCACGTCGACGCTGCTCGACTTGGTGCCGGCGACCGAGACGCCCTCGGCGCGCAGGTCCCGGACCAGGGCGGCCGCCTCCACGGCCACCTCGACGGCGACGTCGCGGAGCCGGACGGCGAGGTCGTGGCCGCCTCCGCTCACTCCGGCATCCCGCACAGGGCCGGGCGCGGGCCCCGGGGGTTGGGGCAGCAGCCGGGTGCGCAGAGGGCCGGCCACGGTCCCAGCGACCCCACGGCCGCCGGCTCCGGGCTCTCGCCGCGCTCCAGCGCCGCCCGCTCGACCACGAGATCTCGGATCATCGCGACGAAGCGGGGGTCGATGCCGGGGGTGGCCGCCCGGGCGGCGCGCAGCCCGAGCCGCTTGGCGGTGTCCATCGCCTCGGTGTCGAGGTCGTAGATGACCTCCATGTGGTCGCTGACGAAGCCGATCGGGACCAGCACCACCGACTGGGCACCCCGGGCGGCGAGCGTCTCCAGGTGGTCGTTGACGTCCGGCTCCAGCCACGGGACGTGGGGCGCCCCCGAGCGGGAGCAGTAGACCAGGTCGTGGCGGAGCCGGCCTCCCGTCTCGTGACGGACCCGGTCGACCACCTCCTCCATCACGCTGCGGTGCTGGGCCACGTAGGCGTCGCCGTGCGGCCCGCTGGTCCGTGCCATCTCGGTGGGAACCGAGTGGGTGACGAAGACCAGCTCCGGCTCGCCGTGCAGCGGGTCACCCAGCTCGGCCAGGGCCGTCAGGGTGGCGTCGACCACCGGCTCCACGAAGCCGGGGTGGTTGAAGTACTGCCGCAGCCGGTCCAGGCGCGGCGCCCCCTCGACCTCGGCGACGGCGTCGGCCAGGTTCTCCCGGTACTGGCGGCACGAGGAGTAGGAGGAGTACGCCGAGGTCGGCAGCACCGCGGCCCGCCGGATCCCGTCGGCCGCCATCTGGCGCACGGTGTCGGTCAGGTAGGGGTCCCAGTTGCGGTTCCCCCAGTAGACGGGGAGGTCGATCCCGGCCCCCGCGAGGTCCTCGCGGAGCGCCGCGAGCAGCATCCGGTTCTGGTCGTTGATCGGCGAGCGCCCGCCGAAGAGGAAGTAGTGCTGCCCCACCTCCTCCAGCCGCTCCCGCGGGATGCCACGACCGCGGGTCACGTTCTCCAGGAAGGGCACCACGTCCTCGGGGCGCTCGGGCCCACCGAAGGAGAGAAGCAGCAGCGCGTCGTAGGGAGAGACGTCGGGACCGGGAGCCAGGGTCATGAAAGCCATCGTAGGCATGCCTAGGCTGCGGTCACGATGTTGGATTCCTACCGCCGTGTGCTCCGCCGTCCCGGCGCTCTCCGCTTCAGCTCCGCCGCCGTGGTGGCCAGGCTGCCGATCTCGATGGTCAGCCTGGGCATCGTGCTGCTCGTGGAGGCCGAGACGGGCTCCTACGGTCTCGCCGGCACCGTCTCGGCGGCCTACGTGCTGGCCGAGGCCGCCCTGGCGCTGGTCCACGGGCGGCTGCTCGACACGCTGGGCCAGTCCGCCGTCCTGCCCCTGGCGATCTCGGCCTTCGGCGTCGCGCTGAGCCTGCTGGTGCTCTCGGTCCAGGAGTCCTGGCCGATCGTGACGACCTACCTCTTCGCGGCGCTGGCCGGCGCCACCCTGCCCCAGGTCGGCGCCAGCGTCCGGACCCGCTGGGCGCACCTGCTCGACGACCCGCGCGAGGTGCAGACCGCCTTCGCGCTGGAGTCGGTGCTCGACGAGGTGGTCTTCATGACCGGCCCGGTGCTGGTGACCGCCCTGGCGACCCTGTGGCACCCGGCCGCCGGTCTGCTCGCGGCGCTGGTCCTGGGTCTTGCCGGCACCCTCGCCTACGCCGCCCAGCGCAGCACCCAGCCGCCGCCCCGCGGCCGGGGCGACACCGGGCCCAGACCCCCGATGCCCTGGCGTGTGGTCGGACCGCTGGCCCTGGTGAGCCTGGCGCTCGGCACGCTCTTCGGCTCCGCCGAGGTCGTGACCGTGGCCTTCGCGGACGAGCAGGGTGTCGCCGCCGCGGCCGGGATCCTGCTCGCGTGCTGGGCCCTGGGCAGCCTGACCGCCGGCCTGGTGACCGGGGCGGTGGCGTGGCGGCGGCCGCCGGCCTTCCGGGTCAGGCTGGGCACGGCCGCCCTCGCGGTCGCCATGGTGCCCCCGGTCTTCGTCTCCTCCGTCCCGCTGATGGCGCTGGTGATGGTGGTCGGCGGGCTCGCCATCGCCCCCACGCTGATCGCCACCCTGACCCTGGTCGAGCAGTCGGTGCCGGCGGGCCGCCTGACCGAGGGCATGGCGATCCTGCACACGGGGCTGATCGCCGGTATCGCCCCGGGCGCCGCCGCCGCGGGATACGTGGTCGACCACCAGGGCGCCTCCGCCGCCTTCTGGGTGGCGGTGGCCGCGGGGGTGGTGGGGCTGGCGGCGTCGGCCCTCGCCCCGCTCGGTGGCAGCGCCGCGCGACCCACGACCGGCACCGGGGCGACGCGCTAGCCCACCTCGCGACGCCGGCCGCGGCGGCCCACTAGCCTGACCCCATGACGGCATGGACGAACTGGGCCGGCACCGAGTCCGCCGTCGTGCCGCGGGTGCTCACCCCCGCCGACGCCGGCGAGGTGCGTGACGCCGTGACCCACGCGCGTGAGACCGGGACGACTGTCAAGATGGTGGGCGCCGGCCACAGCTTCACCGGCATCGCGACCCCCGAGCACACGATGCTGCGGCCCGAGGCGATGACCGGCATCGTCTCGGTCGACCGCGAGGCGATGACCGTCACGGCCTACGCCGGCACCCGGCTCAAGGACCTGAACCGCGAGCTGGAGCGGTTGGGGCTCTCCTTGCACAACATGGGCGACATCGCCGAGCAGACCCTCGCCGGGGCCGTCTCCACCGGTACCCACGGCAGCGGCGGGCTGACCGCCGGGCTGGCCGCCCAGCTCTGCGGCCTCCAGCTGGTCACCGGCACCGGGGAGGTGCTGACCGCGGACGCGGAGCACAGCCCCGAGGTCCTCGAGCTGGGGCGCCTGGCGCTGGGTGCCCTCGGGGTGCTGATCACGCTGACGTTCCGCGTCGAGCCCCTCTTCCTGCTGCTCGCCGAGGAGCGGCCGGTCGGCTGGGACGAGCTGCTGGCCACCCACGACGAGCTGGTCGAGGCCCACCACCACGTCGACGTGCACTGGTTCCCCCACAGCGACGGCGCCCTGCTCAAGGCCAACACCCGGCTCGCCGACGAGGTGGGAGAGCGCCGGCCGCTCCCCGGGTGGCAGCGCCGCCTCGACGACGACCTGCTCTCCAACAAGGTCTTCGGCCTGCTCACCGCCCTCGGCGTCCGCGCCCCGGCCGTCGTCCCCACCGTCAACCGCCTGGCGACCCGGGCCCTGTCGGCCCGGTCGTACTCGGACGTGGCACACCGGGTCCTGGTCTCGACCCGGGAGGTGCGCTTCCGGGAGATGGAGTACGCCGTGCCGCGGGAGGCGGGGCTGGCGGTGCTGCGGGAGGCCCGTCGGGTCATCGACGCCCACGACTGGCGCATCGGCTTCCCGGTGGAGATCCGCACCGCCCCCGCCGACGACGTACCGCTGTCGACGGCCCGCGGGCGCGACGTGTGCTACCTGGCCTTCCACGTCCCGCACACGATGGACCACCGGCCGTACTTCGGGGCCATGGAGGCCCTGGTCCGGGCCCACGACGGGCGGCCCCACTGGGGCAAGCTGCACTCGCTGGGGGTCGAGGAGCTGGCTCGCGTGCACCCGGACCTCGACCGGTTCCGGGCGCTGCGCGAGCGGCTCGACCCGGACCGGGTGTTCGCCAACGCCTACCTGCGCCGCGTGCTCGGGCCCTGATCGGTCGCGTGGTGCGCGCGTGTCCGCCCGTGCCGGGTGGGGGCTGGCGTAGGCTCGCACCACCGCATGAATGCCCCGGTCACCTCCGGGGCCCGACAGGGCAGGAGCAGGAGCAGTGCAGGCGAAGGCACACCTCACGCTCGTGGGACTCAGCGAGGACCGCAAGCGGTTGCTCCTGGTCAACGACGCGGGTGAGGAGTTCACCCTCGCTGCCGACGCCAAGCTCCGCGCAGCCCTGCGCGGAGAGGAACCCCGCCCCGGCCAGTTGGAGATTCGAATGGACAGCGCACTCCGCCCTCGTGACATCCAGGCCCGCATCCGGGCCGGGGAGACCCCCGAGGCCGTGGCCCAGGCCGCCAAGGCGACGGTGGAGAAGATCATGCCGTACGCCGCCCCCGTGCTGGCCGAGCGCGCACACGTCGCCGAGCGGGCCCAGCGCTCCTCGGTGCGGCGTCGCTCGTCGGAGGGGTCCGGCTCCCTCGGTGGCGGGCGGACGCTGGAGGAGACGGTGACGACCCACCTGCGCGGCGCCAACCTCGACCCGGGCTCGGTGGAGTGGGACGCCTTCCGGCGCGAGGACGGCCGGTGGACCCTCACCGGCGAGTTCAGCACGCCCGGCCGCCGCGGCACCGCCACCTTCACCTTCGACGTGCCCGGCAACTACGTGACCGTGGAGAACGACCACGCGCGGTGGCTGGTCGGCGAGGCCGGCCCCACGCCGGCGGCCGAGAGCCCCGCCCCGGCGGGCGCCGGGACCACCCGCCGCCGCCTCTCCGCCGTGCCGGCCGAGGAGCTGCCGCTGGGCGACGACGCCCTGGAAATGCTCGCGGGCACGGGCGCCGCCGCGCCGGCCGGGGCGCACGACGAGACCGCCGACCTGTCCGACAGCCTGCCGGTCGAGGCCTTCCTCGACAAGGAGCCCGCCGACCGCGCCAGCTCCCCGAGCACCACCCAGAAGGCAGACGACCAGGCACGTGAGCCCGCCGCGCCGCAGCCGGCGCAGACCCCGGCCGCCGAGGCGGACGAGCCGGCCGAGACGCCGCGCCGTCCGGTGCGCAAGAGCCGCGGGCGGGCCTCCGTCCCCAGCTGGGACGAGATCATGTTCGGCGGCGGCTCCGGCGACTGAGGCGCCCGCCGGCGTCCCGTGGGCTCAGCGGGCCACCGGACGCCGCGGATCGGTGACCCACCCGCTCCAGCTGCCCGGGTAGAGCGCCGCGCGCACCCCCGCGACCTCCATGGCCAGGACGTCGTGGGCGGCCGTCACCCCCGACCCGCAGTAGGCCGCGACGTCGGCTCCCGGCACGGCGCCGACCGCCGCGTAGAGGTCGGCGAGCTCGGCGACCGGCCGGAACCGCCCGTCCGCGCGGAGGTTGGCCTCGGTCGGCACGTTGACGGCCCCCGGCACGTGCCCGGCCACCGGGTCCAGCGGCTCGACCTCACCGCGGTAGCGCTCCGGCGCCCGCGCGTCGACCAGGACGCCGACGGCAGGGACGTCGTCGGCCTCGACCCAGGGCATGCCGTCCGCCCGGGCGGCGAGGGTGAGGTCGCCGGGGGCGATCTCCTCCTCACCGGCGACCAGCACCCCGCCCGAGGCACGCCAGGCGGCGAGACCGCCGTCGAGCACCCGGACGTCGCGGTGCCCGTGCAGGCGCAGCAGCCACCACGCCCTGGCCGCCGCGCGCCCCTGCCAGTCGTCGAGGACGACCACCGGGCGCTCGTCGCTGACCCCGCAGCGTCGCATGGCGTCGACGAAGTCGGCCGGAGCCGGCAGCGGGTGCCGCCCGCCCGGACCGGGCGGGGCGGCGAGGTCGCGGTCCAGGTCGACGAACGCCGCGCCCGGCAGGTGACCGGCCAGGTAGACCTCCCGGCCCGTCTCCCCCGGCGGCGCCCCGGTGCGGTAGCGCACGTCGAGCACGGTCACGGCGCCGAGCAGCCCGGCCAGCTCCTCGGCGCTGACCAGCGGCCCGCCCGTCGCGGTCACGAGGGGCGCTGGGTCATGGTCTGCTTGGCCGTCAGGGACGGGTCGCGGACCACGACGTCGCCGAGCACCTCGTCGATGCGGGCCATCACCTCGTCAGGGAGGCGGACGCCGGCGGCGGCGACGTTCTCGTGCACCTGCTCGGGGCGCGAGGCACCCACCAGCGCCGAGGCCACGTTGTCGTTCTGGAGGACCCAGGCCACCGCCAGCTGGGACATGGTCAGGTCCACCGACTCCGCGACCGGGCGCAGGCCCTGCACCGCCTCGAGGGTGCGCTCCTGCATGAAGCGGCCGATCATGTCGGCCCCGCCCTTCTCGTCGGTGGCCCGGGAGCCGGGCGGCGGGGCCTGACCCGGCAGGTACTTGCCGGTCAGGACGCCTTGGGCGATCGGGGACCAGACGATCTGGGAGACGCCGAGCTCGCGCGAGGCCGGGACCACCTCGTCCTCGATGACCCGCCAGAGCATGGAGTACTGGGGCTGGCTGGAGATCAGCTGGAAGCCCAGCTCGCGGGAGAGCTCGACCCCGGCCCGCAGCTGGTCGGCCGTCCACTCGCTGACCCCGATGTAGAGCGCCTTCCCGCTGCGCACGATGTCCGCGAAGGCCTGCATGGTCTCCTCGAGCGGGGTGAAGGCGTCGAAGCGGTGTGCCTGGTAGAGGTCGACGTAGTCGGTCTGCAGGCGCCGCAGCGACCCGTCGATCGACTCCATGACGTGCTTGCGGGAGAGGCCGCTGTCGTTGTGCCCCTTGGGCCCGGTCGGCCAGTAGACCTTGGTGAAGATCTCCAGCGACTCCCGCCGCTCCCCCTTCAGCGCCTCGCCCAGGACCGTCTCGGCCGCGGTGTTGGCGTAGACGTCGGCGGTGTCGAAGGTGGTGATGCCGACGTCGAGGGCGGCCCGCACGCACTGGGTCGCGACGTCGTTCTCCACCTGGGAACCGTGGGTGAGCCAGTTGCCGTAGGTGATCTCGGAGATCTTGAGCCCGCTGTTGCCGAGGTGTCGGAATTCCATGGGGCGACGCTAGCCGCACCCCCCAACCGACGGCGAGCCCGGCTGTCCGGCCGGCGGCGGTCCGTGGAAGGATCCTCGACCGTGGCCGAACTGCACTTCTTCACCGGGACCATGGACTCGGGCAAGAGCACCCTGGCGCTCCAGACCAACCACAACCACGCCACCCGGGGACGGGCCGGCAGGATCTTCACCGCCCACGACCGTGGCGGCCAGGCCGTGCTCTCCAGCCGCCTCGGGCTCACCCACGAGGCCCTCGAGGTCGACAGCGACTTCGACTTCTGGAAGTACGTCGTGGACACCCTGACTCGGGGCGGCCGGATCGACTACCTGATCTGCGACGAGGTGCAGTTCTACTCCCCCGAGCAGGTCGAGCAGCTGGCCAAGGTCGTCGACGAGCTCCAGATCGACGTCTTCGCCTTCGGCATCCTGACCGACTTCCGCACCGTGCTCTTCCCCGGCTCCGCGCGGATGGTGGAGCTGGCCGACCGGATGAACGTGCTCCAGGTCGAGGCGCTCTGCTGGTGCGGCAAGCGGGCCACGCACAATGCCCGGACCGAGAACGGCGCCATGGTGGTCGAGGGCGAGGTCGTGGTGGTGGGCGACGTGGAGGCGGCCGACGAGGCGCCGAGCGACGTCGCCTACGAGGTGCTGTGCCGCCAGCACCACCGGCGCCGCCTGACCGCGGCCCGGGCCAAGGCGGTCAGCCTGGCCCCCGAGCCGCTGCCCTTCGGCTGAGCGCGGCCGCGGGTCCCGCGCGGCTCACGCCAGCAGGATGGGGATCCGCATCTCGTCGTCGGTGAGCGACCCGTGCAGCCCGACGAGCTGGTGCTCGTAGGGGAAGTCGGCGGTGGAGACGATCGCGGCGTCGCCCCGGCAGGCCGCCACCACGTCGCCGATCCGGGGCAGCACGCCCGCGTCGACCGGACCGAACCAGCCCGCGGCCACCACCTCGTCGCGGGTCAGCACCTCGGCCCGGTCGCCCAGGACCTCGCGCCAGGTGGCGGCCACGTCGGCGACCGCCCCGCGGGCGCAGTAGACGTGGCGGAAGCGTGCCTCTCCCCCCAGCAGGGCGACGCCGGAGCGGAGCTCGAGGTGCTCGTCGACGTCGATCCGGGAGCCGGGCGGGCTGTCGACCATGCCGTGGTCGGCGATCACCAGCATCCGGGTGTGGGCCGGCAGCGCCTCGCGCATCTGCTCCGCCTCCGCGTCGACCATGGCGAGCTGCTGGAGCCACTGGGTGGAGGCCACCCCGAACTTGTGCCCCGTCCAGTCCAGGTCGGCGTCGTAGACGTAGGTGAGCGAGGGCTGCGCGGCCGAGGCCGCCTGGACGGCGGCGATCCGCTCCCCCACCCGGTCGGCGCCGACGTAGTCGGCGCCGCGGTGGGCGGCCACGGTGAGTCCGCTGGTGGCGAAGTCGCGCTTGTTGACCACCGTCACCGAGACCCCGGCGGCGGTGAGCCGGGAGAACGCCGTCGGGTGCGGCTGCCACTGCCGCGGGTCCACCCCCGACTCCCAGGCGAGCGCGTTGAGCAGCCGGTCGGTGCCGGGGATCCGGGAGGTGTAGCCGACCAGGCCGTGGGCGCCCGGTGGGAGGCCGGTGCCGAACGACGTCAGGCTGGTCGCCGTCGTCGAGGGGACCGTGGCCGACCCGGTGGCCCGGTCGTCGAGCAGCGAGGAGAGGAACGGCGCCGCGTGGGCGTAGCGGGAGAGCAGCCGCGCGCCCAGTCCGTCGATCAGGAACACCACGTAGGACGGGGCCGGCGGCAGGGTCATCGACCCCTCATCCGTGAGCGGTGAGCCGAGGGCGCGGGCCACCGCGGGCACCACGTCGCTCAGGGTCCGCGATCCGTAGTCGGGCGCTCCGAAGGAGTCGGGGCTCATGCCCCGCGGGTCCGCGCCGAGAGCGCCTCGGCGAAGTCGAGCAGGCCGGTCACGGCGTCCCGGCCCTCGGCGGCCGCGGAGACGCGCAGCGAGAAGTCGTCGCCGGCCAGCACCCCGGTGTAGCCGTGGTCGGCGTCGCACTGCGGGTCGGCACAGGAGGCCGGCTCCAGGTCGATCCTGGAGACGCCGCCCCAGCCGATGGTGAGCACCGCCTCGGCGGCCGGCGCCGGCCCGGAGGTCGGGTTGGCGACCATCCGGGTCACCACCACCGAACGCACCGCCGACAGGGTGACCGCCTCCGTCGAGGTCGACGTGTGCGGCTCGGGGAGCAGGTCGTCGCCGGGGTGCTCGTCGGTGTGGGCCAGGATCAGCCGGCTGGGGGTGAGCACCGCCACGGTCAGGTGGCGACGTACCTCGTCGCGCTCGAAGGTCGGCTCGTGGTGCACGTAGAAGGCGACCACCTCCTCGCCCCCCAGGGCGGAGAAGACCCCGTCGATCACGACGTCGGGGTAGTAGCCGGTCCGTTCGACGGCCACCCGCAGGCGGCGGGCGTGGTCCTTCGCGTCCGTGGGGTGACCGGGGGTCCTGCTGCGCATGGGGGCAGTCTGTCATGCCCCTCAGAAGACGTAGCCGAAAGCCTCGAGGTCCGCGGCGAAGACCTCGGCGACCCGGTCCCGCATGACGGGGGTGTACTCGTCGCGGTAGTCGCGCGGCGGGGCGGCGTTGTCGCGGGGCACCCGCTCCGGCGTCGGCAGCCCCAGGTGCAGCATGACGCTGCGCACGTCGTCCTCGAAGGACTCGGTCCGCCCGACGAAGTCCGCCTCCCGGCCGGGCGCCCGCAGGTAGGTGACCTGGGGGGTGCGCAGCCGCGGCCAGTCGTCGGGCCCCCGCATCACGAACGCCTCGAAGTCGGGGTAGTCCCGGGCCACGCCGGCCATGAACCCCCCGCCCTCCAGGAAGCGGCGTGCCTTCGGCGACCCCTTCGCGGCCAGCTCGCGGAAGCGCTGCACCATCCCGTACCAGGAGACCAGCCGGGACCAGGGGTTGCGCACGAAGCCGACGGTCCAGTAGTCGACCAGGCCGGGCTCGGCCCGCAGCACCTGGGCCAGGCGCGCGTGCCGGGTCAGGCCGTCCAGGGTGCGCACGTCCGGGAGCAGCGGCCGGAGCAGGTGCTCGACGCTGACGCCGCCCGTCTTCTGCACGTGCACGAAGAGGAAGCGATGGGAGTCGGAGACCAGCACGGCCGCGATCCTAGTGCGAGGGCGCGCGGCGCCCGCGCGCTCAGTCCGGGAGCGTGTCGCCCGGCATCATGCTCAGCCGCCGCACGAACCAGTCCGAGCGGGGGTCGAGCACCGGTTCGATCCGGCAGGCGCCACCGAGCACCGAGCACCCGTCCCGGCCGGCCAGCACCAGCGGGAGGGAGAGCGAGCGGACCTGCGGCAGGTCGTGCTGGAGCTGGGCCACCCGGCGCACGATCCGCTCCACCTCCTCCACGTCGACGATCTCGCTCCCGCGGTAGCCGAAGAGCAGCGGCGAGGCCTTGATCTCCCGGACCATGTCCTGGGCGTCGTGCTCGGCCAGCGGCGGGATCCGGAAGGACCGGTCCTGGAGGAGCTCGGTCATCGGCCCGCCGACCCCGAAGGAGACCACCGGCCCGAAGAGCGGGTCCTCGATGCTGGCCACCGCCACCGGCACCCCGGGCGGCGCGTTGCGCTGCACCACGAACCCGGCGGACCCGGGGTCGGTGATCACCTCGTGCAGGGTGTTCCAGGCATCGGTCATCTCGGCGGCGGAGTCGATGTTGCGCCACACGTGGGCGAGGTCGGGACGGTCCCGCAGGTGGAGGGCCGTCGCCTTGAGCACCACGTCCCAGCCCAGCTGCTCCCCCGCCTCCAGCGCCGCCTCGAGGTCGGCGACCGGGTAGCTGCGCCACATCTCGATGCCGTAGGCGGCCAGCAGGTCGTGCAGCGACTCCTCGCCGAGGTCGTGGCCCTCGGGGTGCTCGGCCAGCAGCTCGCCGACCAGCTTCTTGGCGGCCGGGCGGTCGACCAGCTCGGCGTCCGCCGGCGGCTTGTCGGGGCTCCGCAGCCACATCGCGTACTCCACCACCCGGGCCAGCGCCCGGACAGCCGCCTCGACCGCCGGGTAGGACGGGACCGAGCCGCGGCCGGCGGTCGACCCGGCGACGTCCGGCACGCGCAGCAGCTCGGGCACCCCCTCCGCGCCCAGGAAGGTGGTGACCAGAGGCTTGTCGGACTGCTCGCCGATGGCGGCCAGCACGTTGGCCACGTCCTCGCCGGAGACGTTGAGCGGCGGGATGTAGATCGCCGCGACCGCGTCGACCTCCGGGTCGTCGATGGCCGCGTCGAGGGCGTCCTCGAAGTCCTCGGCGCCCGCGTCGGAGCCCAGGGCGACCTGCTTGTTGACCACCAGGCCCGCGCCGGCGGCGGCGTCGGCGGCGAGCAGCCCGAGCGCGTCGGAGTTGCCGACCACCGCCACCCGGCGGCCGCGGGGCAGGGGCTGGTGGGCGAGCAGCTGGGCGACGTCGAACATCTCCTCCAGGGTGTCGACCTGGATCACCCCGGCCTGCCGGAACATCGCGTCCACCGACTGGGAGGGCGCGGCGATCTTGCGCACGGCGTGGCCCATCGGCACACCCTGGGTGGTGCGGCCCGACCGGACCGCGATGATCGGCTTGCGCCGCGAGACGCGCCGCGCGATGCGCGAGAACTTCCGCGGGTTGCCGATCGACTCCAGGTACAGCAGGACCACCTCGGTGGAGTCGTCCTCCTCCCAGTACTGGAGCAGGTCGTTGCCCGAGACGTCGGCGCGGTTGCCCGCGCTCACGAAGGTGGTGAGGCCGAGCCCTCGGTTGTTGACCTTCTCCAGGATCGCCGAACCGAGCGCGCCGGACTGGCAGAAGAAGCCCGCGCGACCGCGCGGCGGCATCACCGAGGACAGGGAGGCGTTGAGGGAGACCTCGGGCGCGGTGTTGATCACGCCCAGGCAGTTGGGGCCGATCAGGCGCAGGCCGTAGGAGCGGGAGAGCCCGACGAGCTGTCGCTGCCGGTTGCGGCCCTCCTCCCCGGTCTCGGCGAACCCCGAGGAGATCACCACCAGGCCGTGGACGCCCTTGGCCGCGCAGTCCAGGACGACTTCCTGGACCGCCTCGGCGGGCACCGCCACGATGGCGACGTCGACCTCGTCGGGGATCTCGGTGACCGAGGCGTAGGTGGGGAGCCCGGAGACCGCGTCCGCCGTCGGGTTGACCGCGTAGACGCGCCCGGTGAAGTCGCCGAGCACCAGGTTGCGCACCAGGGCCTGGCCGATGGTGTCCTGGCGCCGGCTGGCGCCGATGACCGCGACCGAGCGCGGGTTGAAGAACTTCTCGATCGAGGCGGACTCGGCGCGGTGCTCGCGCTGCTCCATCACCCCGATGGCGGTGTCGGTCGGGTCGATGGAGAACTCCAGGCTCACCACGCCGTCGTCGTACTGGCTGGCCACCTGGTAGCCGGCGTCCTTGAACGTGCGGATCATCGGGTGGTTGTCGGGCAGGACCTCGGCCACGAACCGCTCGATGCCGCACTCGCGCCCCGCCTGGGCGAGGTGCTCGAGCAGCAGCTGGCCGATGCCGCGACCCTGGTGCTTGTCCTCCACCAGGAAGGCGACCTCGGCCTGGCCCGGCTCCACGGCGTCGTAGCGGCCGACCGCGATCATCTGGCCGCCCACCAGCAGCACGAACGCGACCCGGTCGCGGTAGTCGACCTGGGTGAAGCGCGCCACGTCGCGGTCGGAGAGCCGCGGCATGGGGGCGAAGAACCGGTAGTACTTCGACTGGTCGGAGACCCGGCTGTAGAACTCGACGAGCAGGTCGGCGTCGGAGGCCCTGATCGGGCGGATGTGCGCGGTCCGGCCGTCCCGGAGCAGGACGTCCGCCTCCCAGTGACGAGGTGGCTCGTAGGAGGTGGTGGTGGCGGAGTCCGCATCGGTCACGTGCTGAATCTAACGCGTCCCTGCGGCTCGGCGCGCCCTACCTCGGCAACCCGGACCAGGACCGGGAGAATGGCGGCCATGGCACGACGTGGCACGAAGCCCCCGATCCCCGACGATTTCGAGGAGCACATCCTCGACATCGACGTCGGCGACGAGATCAAGACCTCCTTCCTGGAGTACGCCTACTCCGTCATCTACTCCCGGGCCCTGCCCGACGCCCGCGACGGCCTCAAGCCGGTGCAGCGGCGCATCCTCTACACGATGGACGACATGTCCCTGCGCCCCGACCGCGGACACGTCAAGAGCGCCCGGGTGGTCGGCGAGGTGATGGGCAAGCTGCACCCCCACGGCGACACCGCCATCTACGACGCCCTGGTGCGGATGGCCCAACCGTGGTCGATGCGGCTGCCGATGGTCGACGGGCACGGCAACTTCGGCTCCCCCGACGACTCCCCGGCCGCGATGCGCTACACCGAGTGCCGGATGGCCCCGGCGGCCGTCGCGATGACCCGCTCCCTGGACGAGGACACGGTCGACTTCAAGGCCAACTACGACTCCCGCGAGCTCGAGCCCACCGTCCTGCCCTCGGCCATCCCCAACCTGCTGGTCAACGGCGCCACCGGCATCGCGGTCGGGATGGCCACCAACATCCCCCCGCACAACCTCGTCGAGGTCGTCCAGGGCCTCCAGCACCTGCTCAAGCACCCCAAGGCGGAGCTGGAGGACCTGATGCGGCTCATCCCCGGGCCCGACCTGCCCACCGGGGGCAAGATCGTCGGCCTCGACGGCGTGCGCGACGCCTACGCCGCCGGCCGCGGCAGCTTCAAGATGCGGGCCACCGCTCGGATCGAGGCGGTGACCCCGCGCAAGAAGGGCATCGTCGTCACCGAGCTGCCCTACGGCGTGGGCACCGAGCGCGTGGTCGAGCGGATCAAGGTGCTGGTCCAGTCCAAGAAGATCCAGGGCATCTCCGACATCAAGGACCTCACCGACCGGACCAACGGGCTGCGCCTGGTCATCGAGGTCAAGAACGGCTTCGTGCCCGAGGCGCTGCTCGAGCAGCTCTACAAGATGACCCCCCTGGAGGAGTCCTTCGGGATCAACGCCGTCGCCCTGGTCGACGGGCAGCCGCGCACCCTGGGGCTCAAGGAGATGCTCGAGGTCTTCCTGGCCCACCGCCTCGACGTGGTGCGGCGCCGCTCGACGTTCCGTCGCGGCAAGGCCGCGGACCGTCTCCACCTGGTGGAGGGCCTGCTCCTGGCCATCCTCGACATCGACGAGGTGATCCAGCTGATCCGCGGCAGCGACAACGCCGCCGCGGCCAAGGAGCGCCTGATGTCGGTCTTCGACCTGACCACCATCCAGGCCGAGTACATCCTCGACATGCCCCTGCGCCGGCTCACCAAGTTCTCCAAGCTGGAGCTGGACAAGGAGCGGACCGAGCTGGAGGAGCAGATCGAGGAGCTCGACGCGATCCTCAACGACGAGGCCCGCCTGCGCGCGGTCGTCTCCGAGGAGCTCGCCGAGGTCGCCAAGACCTTCGGCACCCCCCGACGCACGGTCCTGCTCGCCTCGGCCGGCACCGCGGTCACGGCCGGCACCGCCTCCCTGGAGGTGGCCGACGACCCCTGCTTCGCCTTCCTCTCCTCCAGCGGCCTGCTGGCCCGCTCCTCGACCGACGAGCTCCCCGGCGAGGGCGGCGGGCGGGCCAACCACGACGTCGTCGTCTCCGCGGTCCGGACCACGGTCCGCGGCGAGGTCGGGGTGCTGACCTCGCGGGGCCGGCTGGTGCGCACCCAGGTCCTCGACATGCCCCAGCTGCCACCGTCGGCCAACGACCCCAACCTGCAGGGCGGGCTGCCGCTCACCGAGGTCCTCCAGCTGGAGGCCGGGGAGCGCGCCCTGGCGCTGGCCCCGCTGACCGGGGAGGGACCCGGGCTCGCCCTGGGCACCGCGCTAGGCGTCGTCAAGCGGGTCAACCCCGAGGTCCTCGCGCGCGAGGAGTGGGAGGTGATCTCCCTCAAGGACGGCGACGAGGTGGTCGGGGCCGTGCCGCTGGCCACCGGCGAGGAGGAGCTGTGCTTCATCACCTCCGACGCGCAGCTGCTGCACTTCTCCGCCGACGGGGTCCGTCCTCAGGGCCGCTCCGGGGGCGGGATCGCCGGCATCCGGCTGAACGCCGGGGCGAGGGTCGTCTGGTTCGGTGCGCTGCAGGGCGAGGACGCCGTGGTCTTCACCGCCTCCGGGGCCTCCACCGCGCTCCCGGGCACCGAGCCGGGCGCCTGGAAGCTCACCCCGTTCACCGAGTACCCGGCCAAGGGCCGCGCCACCGGCGGGGTGCGCTGCCACCGCTTCCTCCGGGGCGAGGACACCCTGGTGCTGGCCTGGGCGGGGCCGGCGCCGGCCCGCGCGGCCGCCGCCAGCGGCGCGCCCGTCGAGCTGCCCGCGGCCGACGGCAGGCGGGACGGCTCGGGGGTCCCCGGCAGCATCCCGGTCGTCGCCGTGGCGTCGCCGGTGGCCCGGCAGCTGGGGGTCGCCGCGGATGGGTGAGCGCGTGGCGGCGCTCCCGTGGGGGCGGCTGTGTCACCCTGCCCCCATGACTGCCTCGCACACCGCTGCCCTGCACGCCCCGGCCCGGGGCCGCCGCACCCGGCGGGCCCGCCCCGGGCTCCGGCGAACGGCCCTGGCCGCCCTGTTCCTGGCTCCCGCCGCCGCGCTGTCCGCGTGCAGCTCCGACGAGCCGGCCGACGAGCGGGACGTCGAGGAGGCGCTGGCGACGGCGAGCGACCGGCTGGTGGAGACGCCTGGCCTCCACCTCGACCTCACCACCGACGACCTGCCCGACGGGGTCACCGGCATCACCAGCGCCACGGGGGTGGCGACCGACGCACCCGCCTTCGAGGGCGACCTGGGCATCCGGCTGGCCGGCAGCGTCTTCAGCGTCCCGGTGGTGGCGGTCGACGACATCGTCTGGGCCCAGGTCCCGCTGGCGCCGGGCTGGTCCGACGTCGACCCGGCCGAGTACGGCGCTCCCGACCCGTCGCGGCTGATCAGCCCCGACCAGGGCTTCGCCACCCTCCTGCAGGAGGTGCAGGACCCTCAGCAGGGTGACCAGGAGCGCGGCGGCGTCGACAACGCCGAGGTGCTCACCAGCTACACCGGGACCATCGACGGCGCGGTGATGGAGAACGTGATCCCCAGCAGCGCCGGAGACACCTTCGAGGCCGTCTTCCTCCTCACCGAGGACGACGAGCTGCGCCGCGCCGAGCTCACCGGCGTCTTCTACCCCGACACCGAGGAGATGACCTACACCGTCGACCTGACGGACTACGGCACCACCAAGGAGATCGTCGCCCCGTGACGTCCCGGGTCGATCGCGCCCAGCGGGCGCTGCTGTGGCTGGCCGCGGGCGCGGTGGCCTTCGCCGCGGCCGACACCTACGTGGTCGTGCTCGCGCTGCCCGACATGATGGGCAGCGCCGGCATCCCGGTGGACCAGCTCCAGCGTGCCGCGCCCATCGTCTCGGGGTTCCTGCTCGGCTACGTGGCCATGCTGCCGCTGATCGGCCGGATCGCGGACCTCCGGGGCCGGGTCCCGGTGCTGGTGGCCTCCCTGGTGCTGTTCGCGCTGGGCTCCCTGGTCACCACCCTCGCCTACGACATGCCCTCGATGGTGGTGGGCCGCTTCCTCCAGGGGGTCGGCGGCGGCGGCCTCGTCCCGGCGACGCTCGCCCTGGTGGCCGACCTGTATCCCGAGGAGCGGCGCGGCGTCCCGCTGGGCATCGTCTCCGCGGTCCAGGAGGTCGGCTCGGTCCTGGGGCCGCTGCTGGGCGCCGTCGTGCTCGCCCTGGCCGACTGGCGCGCCATCTTCGCCCTCAACCTGGCCGTGGGGCTGCTGCTCGCCGCCGGGATCCGCGCCCTGGCCGCCCGGGCCCCGCGCCTGCTCGACGACCGCTCTCGCGACCTCCTGGCCTCCCCCGGCGGCCCGCGGCGTGACCTGCCGGGCGCCGCCCTGGCGCTGCTGGTGCTCCTCGCCGGCGCGCTCACCTTCCTGCGGCCCCCGCCGATCCTGCGCGACCTGCGCTGGGGCGAGCTCTTCGTCCCCTTCGTCACCGGCAGCCGCTGGCTCACCCCGGTGGGCGTGCTGACCATGGTGGCCGCAGCGGCCCTGGTCGTCCGCCTGCTCACCGCGCGTCGTCCCCTGGTCGACGTCCGCTCCTGGGGGCGCGCGCTGCGCGAGGCCGACCTGACCGGCGCCGCGCTGCTCTCCGTGGCGCTCGGCGGGGTCGTCCTCGCCTTCGCCACCGCCGACCCCAAGGTGGAGGTCTTCTCCGACCAGGGGGTCTGGTACCTGGCCGGCGCCGCCCTGGGAACGGCCGGGCTGCTGCTCCACCTGCGCCGCGCGGCCGACCCGATCGTGCCGCGCGGGGCGCTGCGCCGGACGCCGGCCTGGGGCGCGATGCTGGTCAGCCTCTTCGTGGGGGCCGCCCTGATCGCGGCGCTGATCGACATCCCCCTCTTCGCCCGGACGACCATCTACGGCGACTCCCAGCTGATGGCCGCCCTGGTGCTGGTCAGGTTCCTGGTGGCCCTCCCGGTGGGCGCGGTGCTCGGCGGCTTCCTCACCCGGCGCTGGGGCTCCGGCCCCACCGCCGCGCTCGGCATGGTCCTGGCCGCCGGCGCCTTCCTCGCGATGTCGACGTGGGGCATCGACGCCCTGGAGCACTGGCACGCCAGCGTGCCGCTGGTCGTCGGCGGGCTGGGCTTCGGGCTGGCCCTGGCTCCGGTCAACGCGGCCGTGCTGGCCTTCACCGACCCGGGCGTGCACGGGCTCAGCAGCGCCCTGGTGGTAGTGGCCCGGATGGTGGGGATGCTGGTGGGGATCTCGGCTCTCACCACGCTCGGCCTGCGCCGCTACTACGCCGAGCAGGCCGACGTCCCGCCGGTCCGGGAGGTCTGCGGCGGCCCCTCCCGGTGTACGGAGTTCACCCTGCTGCTGAAGGAGGCGGGGATCGCCCAGGAGCAGACCGTCTTCGCCGGCGCCGCGGCCTGCGCCCTCCTGGCGGCCGTGCTGGCCCTGGTGCTGCTGCGGGCGGCGGGCCCGGCCAGGACGCCGGTGGTGCGTGGGCTAGATTTTTCCTCGTGACCGACTTCGACGACCTGCTGGCAGCCAACCAGGCCTTCGCGGCCGACTTCGACCTCGGCGGATTCGACGGGCGGGCCCATGCCGGCGTCGCCATCGTGACCTGCATGGACTCGCGCATCGACCCGCTGGCGATGCTGGGCCTCAAGCACGGCGACGCCAAGATCTTCCGCAACCCGGGCGGCCGGGTCACCCCCCAGGCCCTCGAGGCGCTGGTGCTGGGCGCCCACCTGCTCGGGGTCGAGCGCGTCCTGGTGGTGCCGCACACCCGCTGCGCGATGACCACCGCCAGCGAGGAGGAGCTGCAGGAGCGGATCGGCTCCGCCCTCGGCGAGGACGCCACCTGGCAGTCGTTCGGCGTGGTCGACGACCAGGTCGCCCGCCTGCGCCAGGACGTGCGCAAGGTGCGCTCGCACCCGCTGATCCCCAGCACCGTGCTGGTCGGCGGCTTCGTCTACGACGTCGACACCGGCCTGATGCGCCAGGTCGACTGACCCGAGCCGCCCACGGGCCGGGCGCCCACGCGGATCCTCATCCTCGGGCGCCCGCCCTCGGCTGGGAGCCGACCCGGCGCCTCAGGCGTCCAGCGTCTCCAGGTCGACCTCGTAGGCCCCCTGGACGATGAACTCCTTGCGGGGGGCCACCTCCGAGCCCATCAGGAGCTCGAAGACCGACGCGGCATCGCCGGCGTCGTCGACCGTGAGCCGCCGCAGCGTCCGTCGGCGGGGATCCATGGTGGTCTCCTCCAGCTGGTCCGCGTCCATCTCTCCGAGGCCCTTGTAGCGCTGCACCGGGTCCTTCCAGCGCACGTTCTTCTTCTTCAGCTCGGCCAGCTTCCGCTGGAGCTCGTCGTCGGAGTAGGTGTAGACGTACTTGTCCATGCCCTTCTTGGGGTTCGTCAGCTCGATCCGGTGCAGCGGTGGGACCGCGGTGTAGACGCGACCCGCGGCCAGCAGGTCGGGCATGTACTTGAAGAAGAGGGTGGCGAGCAGGCAGCGGATGTGGGCGCCGTCCGAGTCGGCGTCGGCCATGAAGATGATCCGCCCGTAGCGGGCCGCCTCGAGGTCGAAGGTGCGCCCCGACCCCGCCCCGACCACCTGGATGATCGAGGCGCACTCGGTGTTCTTGAGCATGTCGCCGACCGAGGCCTTCTGCACGTTGAGGATCTTGCCGCGGATCGGGAGCAGCGCCTGGAACTCCGAGTCGCGGGCGAGCTTGGCGGTGCCCAGCGCCGAGTCGCCCTCCACGATGAAGAGCTCGGAGCGCTCGTTGTCCGTGGTGCGGCAGTCGACCAGCTTGGCGGGCAGGGCCGAGGACTCCAGCGCGTTCTTGCGCCGCTGGGTCTCCTTGTGCTGACGGGCCGCGATCCGGGTCTTGGAGGCGTTGCCCACCTTCTCCATGACCAGCTTGGCCTGCGCCTTCTCGCCCCGCTTGCTGGAGGTCAGGAACTTCTTCAGCTCCCCGGCGACCACCTTGCGCACGATGGTCCGGGCCGCGGGCGTGCCGAGGATCTCCTTGGTCTGGCCCTCGAACTGGGGCTCGGCCAGGCGCACCGTCACCACCGCGGTCAGACCCTCCAGGACGTCGTCCTTGATGACGTCCTGGTCGCCGACCTTGAGCACCTTGGCCGACTTCATCACCTCGTTGAACGTCTTGGTGACCGCCTGCTCGAACCCGCTCACGTGGGTGCCGCCCTTCGGGGTGGCGATCACGTTGACGTAGGAGCGCAGGGTGGTGTCGTAGTCCATGCTCCAGCGCAGCGCCACGTCGACGCCGAGCTCGCGCTCGATCTCCTGGGGGGTCATGTGACCCTTCTCGTCCAGCAGCGGCACCGTCTCGGTGAAGCTGCCGGAGCCCTGGAGGCGCAGCACGTCGGTGACCGGCTCCCCGGAGGAGAGGAACTCCGCGAACTCCGAGATGCCGCCGTCGTGGCGGAAGGTCTCCACCACCGGCTCCTCGCCCCGCAGGTCGCGGATCACCAGCTCGAGGCCGGGCACGATGTAGGAGGTCTGACGGGCGCGGGTGACCAGCTCGTCGAAGACGAAGGTGGCGTCGCGGGTGAAGATCTGCCGGTCGGGCCAGAAGCGCACCCGGGTCCCGCTGCGCCCCTTGGCCACCCGGCGCCCCTTGCGGGTCAGCCCGGAGCGCGGGGTGAACTCGGCGTCGGGCGCGTCGGTCTCGAAGACCCCGGGCGTCCCGCGGCGGAAGCTGATCCCCTGCTGGGCCGGGGTCCGGTCGACGTCGATGTCCATCCGCGACGACAGCGCGTTGACCACCGACAGCCCGACCCCGTGCAGGCCTCCGGTGGCGACGTAGGAGCCGCCGCCGAACTTCCCGCCGGCGTGCAGCTTGGTGGCCACGACCTCGACGCCGGGCAGACCGGTCTTGGGCTCCTTGTCGGTCGGGATCCCGCGGCCGTCGTCGATCACCTCCGCGGAGCCGTCAGCCAGCAGCGTCACCTCGACCCGCTGGGCCGCCCCGGCCAGGGCCTCGTCCACGCCGTTGTCGATCACCTCCCACAGGCAGTGCATCAGGCCCTTGGTGTCGGTCGAGCCGATGTACATGCCGGGCCGCTTGCGCACCGCCTCCAGTCCTTCGAGGACGAGGAGGTGCGCTGCGTTGTAGGAGGTGTCCGTCGGTGCTGCCACGGGAGGAGAATCTACCCGCGACACGCCAGCGATCAGCCGCGGCACGCCTGCACCCCCGCCGCCGTCTGCGGGTCTAGCGTGGCGGCACACCCGCGGCGGGGAGCGGGCGGGGAACAAGAACGGCCCACCAAGGGTTGGGCATAATCGAAAACGGGTAGAGACCCGCATGGTTGGATAGTGGTTCGTCGACCTGACATCCCGGGGAATCTTTGCCGGACCAAGTACGTTGGGCCAGACACCGATGGAGAGAAACGAGGCCGATGTGACTACTGCAGTTGCCCCCACACCCGCCCTCACGGCGGCGGATCGTTGCGACCGTTGCGGAGCGCAGGCCTACCTCCGGGTGGAGCTCCAGAGCGGCGGCGAGCTGCTCTTCTGCGCGCACCACGCCCGCGAGCACGGTGACAAGCTCCGCCAGGTGGCTGTCGCCGTCGTCGATGAGACCCACAAGCTCGGCACCCCCGGCTCGACCTCCGGGTCGGACGCCTGAGGCATCCCTGCTCCACACGGCCCCGGACCTCCCGGTCCGGGGCCGTCGACGTCTGCGCTGAGGTCGACCGGTGAGCGCGGCGACCCTGGTCACGGGGCTCGTCCTGGCGATCGGCCTGGTGGGCATCCTGGTGCCGGTCCTGCCCGGCACCCTGCTGGTCCTGCTGGGGATCGCGGGATGGGCCTGGTACGTCGGCACCGCGACCGCGTGGACGGTCCTGGCCGCCGCCGTCGCCCTGCTGGCCGTGGGCGCGGTGGTCAAGTACGTGGTGCCCGGGCGGCGCCTGCGCGACGCAGGCATCCCCGCCTCGACGCTGTGGGCCGGCGGGGCTTTCGCGGTGGCCGGCTTCTTCGTGGTGCCGGTCGTCGGCCTGCTGCTCGGCTTCGTGCTGGGCGTGCGCCTTGCCGAGCAGCGCCGGCTGGGCGGGGTGGCCGCCCGGCGCTCCACGGGTCACGCGCTGAGGGCGGTGCTGCTCAGCGTCGTCGTGGAGCTCGCTGCGGCGATGCTGGCCACGCTGGCCTGGGTCGCCGGCGTGCTCCTGGGCTGAGTCCCGCCCGGCCCCCGGCCCGGCGGGATCAGTCTGGAGGCGTCAGGAGGTCGGCGTAGATCGACGCCATCCGCTCGGTCCCCTCCTGGCTCGGGTGGAGGGGGAGGCTCTCCTCCAGCATCAGGTCCTCGCTGGTGGAGCCGTCCTTGGCGAGCACCGGCCAGTGCGCGGCCAGGTCGAAGACGCCCACCCGGTCCGGGTAGAGGGCGGCGACCTCCTGCCGGGCCCGGCGGACCTCCTGCCAGGCGACGCTGTCCCAGGTGCCGGCCTCGTAGCCGTCGACGATCAGCACCACCGCCCGCGGGGCGGAGGCCAGGGCGCGCTCCACCACGATCTGGAGGTCCTGGCGGTAGAGCGGGTCGGGGTTCGTCCCGAGGTTGATCAGCACGAGCCGGGGGTCCAGGGCCGCCACCTCGCGCCAGTGGCCCCGTGCCGTCTCCAGGGTGACGAAGTGCTGGGTCCCGGCTCCGGAGTGCGATCCGTCGTAGACGTGGATGCCGGAGTGGGCGTCGGGGTCGAGGAACTCCACGCCGTTGTGGACGAGGTCGCCTGTCGGGCCCACGCTCTGCACCTCCACGTCGTGCTCCCCCGCCCCCAGGTCGGCGGACTCCCACCACAGGCCGGCCTCGGGCGCCGCAGCGGCGGAGCTGATCGTCCCCCCCGCGTCCGACCCGTCGCTCAGTGAGCCCTGCGCCGTGACGTCGACCCCGTCGACCAGCACCCTCCCCTGCCCCCCGGCGACGCCCGTGGTGCCGTACCAGACCCGCACCCGGCGCGCCTCGAGCGCGGGATAGCGCAGCGTCGCGGTGGGCGGCATGAAGAGGCTCCGTCCGCCCAGGCCCCAGGCATCGAACAGGTGCTCGTGGGAGGGCGCCCCACCCCGCACCGCGTCGTCCTGGGTGACGGAGTCGACGTAGAAGGCGGGCAGGTAGCCGGCGGCTCCGGGGGCGTCCAGGCGCTCGCGCAGCTCGTCCTGGAGGAGGCCGACCAGTCGGGTGCGGTGGACCGGGGGCGTCATCCAGATCCCCTCAGAGATCGAGTCGCCGACGACCACGACGCGCGCGGGCGCCTCGTCGCGCTCCCGGACGGCCTCGTACCAGGGGCGCAGCAGCGCCCGCAGCTCGGGGTCCGAGCTCCCTTCGGGCTCCTCACCCACCGAGCCGGCCCACCAGGCCAGGGCACCCGCGAGGACCAGCGCCAGCAGGGCGGCGCCCGCCAAGCGGCCCCTCCGGCCGCGCCCCCACCGGATCCCGCCCATCAGTCATCGCCGACCCGGCTCGACCTCAGTCGAGGTAGTCGCGCAGGACCTGGGAGCGGCTGGGGTGGCGCAGCTTGGACATCGTCTTGGACTCGATCTGGCGGATCCGCTCGCGGGTGACGCCGTAGACCTTGCCGATCTCGTCGAGCGTCTTCGGCTGCCCGTCGGTGAGACCGAACCGCATGCTCACCACGCCCGCCTCGCGCTCGGAGAGGGTGTCCAGGACGGCGTGCAGCTGCTCCTGGAGGAGGGTGAACGAGACGGCGTCCGCGGGGACGATCGCCTCGGAGTCCTCGATCAGGTCACCGAACTCCGAGTCGCCGTCCTCGCCGAGCGGGGTGTGCAGCGAGATCGGCTCCCGGCCGTACTTCTGGACCTCGATGACCTTCTCCGGGGTCATGTCGAGCTCCTTGGCCAGCTCCTCCGGGGTGGGCTCGCGGCCCAGGTCCTGGAGCATCTGACGCTGCACGCGCGCGAGCTTGTTGATGACCTCGACCATGTGGACCGGGATCCGGATGGTCCGGGCCTGGTCGGCCATCGCGCGGGTGATGGCCTGGCGGATCCACCAGGTCGCGTAGGTCGAGAACTTGTAGCCCTTGGTGTAGTCGAACTTCTCCACCGCGCGGATCAGACCCAGGTTGCCCTCCTGGATCAGGTCGAGGAAGAGCATGCCGCGGCCGGTGTAGCGCTTGGCCAGGGAGACCACGAGACGCAGGTTGGCCTCGAGCAGGTGGTTCTTGGCGCGGCGGCCGTCCTCGGCGATCCACTCGAACTCCTCGAGCGTCTTGGCGCTGAGCTTGCCGCCCTTGGCCAGCTTCTCCTCGGAGAAGAGGCCCGCCTCGATCCGCTTGGCGAGCTCGACCTCCATCTCCGCGTTGAGGAGGGGGACCTTGCCGATCTGCTTGAGGTAGTCCTTGACCGGGTCCGCGGTCGCACCGGCGACCATGACCTGCTGCTCGGGCTCGTCGGTGTCGTCGGCTGCGGAGACGACGAAGGCCTGCTTCTCGTCCTCCTTGATCGTCGGGTCGACGACGACGTCCTTCTCGAACTGCTCGTCGGGGATGTCGGGGAGGACCTTCTTGCCGTCCGCGCCGATCACCGGCTCGCCGACGGGGCCGGGGGCCGCCGTCTTGGCCGCACGCTTGGCGGGCGCGGCCCGCTTCGCCGGGGTCGCCTTGACCGCGCCGCTCTTGGCGGCCTTGGCCGTGGTCGTCTTGCGCGGGGTCCCCGCGGCGGCGGTGCGCGACGTCGACTGCGCGCTGATGTCGACCGTGATCCCCTGCCCGCTCAGGTGGGTGAGGAGCGCCTTGAGGTGGCGCGGCTCGACCAGAGCGGCGTCACTGGCCTGACGCACCTGGTCCGGGGTCACCGTGCCGGTGGCCGCACCTGTCTTGATGAGGGACACGACGGCCGGGTGCGACAGCACCTCGGCGGGGAGCAGCTTGCGTGCGTTCGAAGACACGAACACCTCTCGTCACGGAAAAGGGGCGCGGCAAGGCCCGCTTACGTCAAGGCCGCGTCCAACATTCTGCCATGCCCCCGGTGACGGGTCGGCGCCCCACTCCCGGCGGACGTCTTCTTCCGGTCCCGTCGCTACGCGCCGGAGGCCTTCGCCGCGGCCTTGGCGGCCTGCTTGTACTCCCTCACCTTGAGCAGACTGTCGGCGTCGACCACGTCGGCCACGGATCGGTAGCCCTCCAGCGCGTAGTCACCCGCCGCGGCCTCCCAGCCCTCGGGGCGCACGCCCATCTGCTTGGCAAGAAGAGCCACGAAGATCTGGGCCTTCTGCTTGCCGAACCCCGGCAGGGCCATCACTCGCCTGAGGAGGTCCTTGCCGTCGGTCGCCTCGTTCCAGAGCCGGGTGACGTCGCCCCCGTACTGCTCCTCCACGATCGTCGCGATGCCGTGGAGCTTGGCAGCCATCGACCCGGGGAAACGGTGCACCGCCGGCGGCTGCGAGCAGACAGCCTTGAAGTCGTCGGGGTCCATCGACGCGATCTGGGCCGTGTCCAGCGCTCCGAGCCTGTTGAGCAGCTTGGCGCCTCCACGGAACGCGTGCTCCAACGGCTGCGGGCAGCAGTAATCGTGACGGGCCAGGTACTGCTGGTCCCCCATCCTCACGACTTGGCGGCAGCCTTCTTGGCTTGCTTGAAGTCTCGAACCTTCTGAAGCGAGTCGGGATCGACCACATCAGCAACCGATCGGTAGCCGTCCAAGGCATAATCGCCTGCCGCCGCTTCCCAACCGGCGGGCCGCACGTCGAGTTGCTTTGCGAGCAGAGCGACGAAGATCTGTGCCTTCTGATGCCCGAAGCCGGGAAGTGCTTGGAGCCTCTTCAGAAGGTCGGACCCCGTGGACGCCTCCAACCACAGTCGACTGGTATCTCCACCGTAATTTTCGACGATGGCTTGAGCCAGGGCCTGCACACGCATTGCCATCGATCCCGGGAACCTATGGATGGCGGGCGGTGAAGCGCACAGCGCCTTGAAGTCCTCGGAATCGGCAGCGACGACATCCGCAGGGTCGAGCGATCCGAACCGATCAAGGATCTTGGCAGGGCCAGCAAACGCCCGCTCCATTGGGAACTGCTGGTCGAGGAGCATGCCGGTGAGCAGCGCGAAGCTGTCCTCCGACAGCACCCGATCCGCTTCCGGTTCTTGAGCAATCTGGATCCGCACTCCCGCATCCTCCCACGCCACAGGGACCTACGGCCGACCTCGGATGACCAGTCCAAGGCCCTGCCGGTACAGCCGCGGCGTTTCGAAGGCGCCTGCAGTCGCGACGTCGCCTCCGACAGGCTGCAGAAGACCGATTTCTGCAAGTTCCCGCAAGAGGTCATCACCGCTCGGCTCAAGACCATGCATTTTGGCAAGCAGATCGTGCCTTGTGAAACGAGCGGTGGTTTCGCCTTCAAAGCGCCTGATGTGCTGGGCCAGATCCGGAAATTCCGCGAGATAGGTGGCTACGCGCATGTCTGAAGTAGCCCGGAACGCCTCGAGGATCGCTTCGCGCCCAATCAGACTCCCTGACGCCGCGGCGCCCGTTTGAAGCTGACGTTCTCGAGCAGAGTTCGCCAAGTAGATGGCCTCTCGAGGTAGTACCGTGCCAAGTCCGTCTGTCACACGGGTGATGAGCCAGTCGACGAACGAGGCTTCGTTCTGTCCGACGTAGGCAGATGGCGGGAAGAGGGCAGTCAGTCCGCTGCGGACCTCGTCAGGGGTCAGTTCCTCGATCGCTACGGCCTCGATCAGGCGGTCTTCACGCTCTGCCACCCACTCCCACACGAGAGCGTCAACAGTGGCGCGCTTCAGCAGCATGGCGGCGATCTGATCACCAGACCACTTCAGTTCCACCATTTTGTCACTGAGATGGCTCTTGTTCGTAAACTGAAGGTGGCGCCACAAGTCCGTACGCATAAACACCTTCGGCTGGATCCTCGGGAATGTCCGCCGCACGTACATCGCAGCCGTCATCAAGCCCTCGAGTGCCTTCTGGCGCTCCTCGCGGTCGCCTGGGTACAACTCGTCGATCTTGTCGAACAGGATCCAGAGGTTCGTGCCTTCCGCTTCCAGCGCCTCCTGGGCATGCTCCAACAGGGTGACCGTGTCCCAAGATTGTGCGCCAGTTCGGAAGTCGACTTCAACCCCCTTGACGGTGATCTTCGGAACGGGCGTCTTGCCCGAGACAGCGAACTTCCAGATGTGCTTCAGGATCGGGCCGATGCGGAAGTCCCGACGTCCGCCAACGGCCTTGCTTAATTCGCGAAGCGGGCCCTTCGGCAGATTCTCAAAGTTCTTGACGGCAAGGCCGGCTCGAATCGCGATGTAGATGCGCCAGACCTGATCGTGGGTGTAGTCCGCCTCACCCCCAAGATCCGTCAGCGCTGAGGTGTCAACCTCGGACAGGTCCGAAAGACCTGTGCCCGCGGTGATCAACACGTCCTTCAACTCGCGGGGCGCAAGCGCTCGCGCTGTCCCCTCATGCTTGGTGAGCAATTCGAACAGGGCCGACTTCCCTGTTCCCTTTGCGCCGAGGGCA
Source organism: Nocardioides sp. Z40_12 (assembly GCF_058215795.1). Lineage (NCBI taxonomy): Bacteria > Bacillati > Actinomycetota > Actinomycetes > Propionibacteriales > Nocardioidaceae > Nocardioides > Nocardioides sp. Z40_12. The sequence continues at coordinate 506,193 of NZ_JBZAJA010000002.1, read as the reverse complement.
AGCCATACCGTCGGTCGTACGAACTTGTCGAAGTCCGCTGTACGGACGAACCGTCGATCCAAGTCCGATTCGGATTCTGAGTCGACCGTGCCGAAGTCGAGGCTCCGCAGTACATCAACAGGCTGGGTCAAGTGCAGTCTCTAATCACGAGTTCCGATGGCGGGTGGCCGTGAGGGTACACGGCGGTCCCCCAATCAGAACGCGTGCTCCATCCCGTACTGCTGGTCCAGCGCCATGCCGACCAGCACGGCGAACGGGTACTCGTCCAGGACGCGGTCTGCTTCAGGCTCGTTGGCGATCTGGAAACCCATGCCCCCAGCCTACGATGCGGTGACGTCGCCTCGGCGTCGCGGAGGCGGTCAGGGTCGACGTGGCGTCGCCCGGAGGACGCCGCCTCAGAACTGGGGATGGTCGAAGTTGTTCGACCAGGCCTGCGTCTCGTTGCTGCTGTCCGAGCGAGGCCTGCCCTTGGCTCCGCACAGCCACAACGTCAGGTTCAGCCCGATGACGAACGCGGCGAAGCACACGATGACCGCCCATGTGGGCATGGGACATCTCCTCCCTGTGGCGGGACCGGGGCGGAGGGGCGGAGCCCTCGCACCCCGGGGGTCTCAGGCCTTGACCGCCATCACCGGGCAGTGCGCGTCGAGCAGGATGCGCTGCGCGTTGCTGCCCAGGATCAGCTTGCCGACCGGCGTGCGCTTGCGCAGCCCGATCACGATCAGGTCGGCCTTGTTGGCCTCGGCGAGGCTGATCAGGTCCTCGGACGGCTCGAAGCCGCGGACCATCTGGCGGACGTCGTAGTCGATGCCCGCCTCGTCGAGCCGCTGCTGGACCGACTCGATCTCGCGGGAGGTGCGCTGGGCCGCCTCACCGTCGTACTCGGCACCGCCCCGGTGCGAGTTCACGACGACGAGCTTGGCCCCCCGCAGCCGGGCCTCCTCGATGGCCTTGGCCAGCGCCGCCTCCCCCTCCGGCTTGGCGACATATCCCACGACCACGGTCGGCATCAGCGACTACCTCTTTCCCAGGTTCGAGTGCCGCCGGGCGGCGGCACGCGAGCACCGTACCCAATCCGCGGGGCCTTGGGGAGGCTGTGGAGAAACGACATCGCCGGGCCCGCGGCTGGGGCAGGGTGGCGCCGTGGTCCCCTCACCCACTCCCTCGCGCCCGGGCCCAGCCGTCGGCGGCGAGCCCGCTGCGCCGTCGCGCGCCCTCCAGGGGCGACTGCGCGCCGCGGTGCTGGCGCACAAGACCGCCGCCCCGCGCGGCCACCTGACACCCGTGCTGCGGGCGGGCCTGCCCGGCTGCCCCGACGACGAGAGGGCGTGGGTGTTCCGGCCGCTCCCGGCCGACCCGCTCGACCACGACAGCCGCGTCGAGGTGGCGGTCGCCCTGGCCAACCGCGCGCTGCTGCTGGTGCCGGAGCCGCTCCTGTGGCTCGCGCGCTCGGGTGAGCTGGAGCCGGCGCCGTGCGACCTGGAGTGGCAGGCGGCGGGCAGCGAGGCGTGGCACGAGCTCGGCCTGCGGCCCGGCTTCGTGGTGCTCACCCGGCACGGCTGGCGCCACCACCCCAGCGGCGCGGAACGGACCTGGCGCCGGCTTCGCCGCCGCAGCTGAGCGGCGGCCCGACCAAGGGCTGGGCGTCGGGTCCGGTCAGGACCAGGTGTGCACCGGCTCGTTGCTGTGCATGCGCTCGACGTAGTCGAGCAGGGAGGCCCGCAGGGCGTCGAAGCGGTCCTGGTGCTGCCGCGCCTCCATCTGGGCCGCGAACCACTCCGCGCCGTTGGTGCGCAGCAGGCAGCGCTGCTCGATCATGCCGAGGTAGTGGTCGCGCTCACCGGCCTCCACCCCGCTCGCGGCCAGGCCTTCGTCGGCCAGCGGCAGCAGCCGGCGCAGCACCAGCTCGCTGGCGCTCACCTGCCCCAGGCCAGGCCAGTAGACCTGGGCGTCGATCCCGTGCCTGGCGGCCACGTGGAAGTTCTCCTCGGCGGCGCTGAAGGACATCTGGGACCACAGCGGCCGTTCGCCGGTGGCCAGGGCGCGCACCAGACCGAAGTAGAAGGCCGCGTTGGCGATGGTGTCGGCCACCGTGGGGCCGGCCGCGAGCAGACGGTTCTCCACCCTCAGGTGCGGGCCCTCGGGGGTCACGTCGTAGACGGGCCGGTTCCAGCGGTAGATGGTGCCGTTGTGCAGCCGCAGCTCGTTCAGCGCCGGAGTGCCGCCGGCCTCCAGCACCTCCAGCGGGTCCTCCTCCTCGGTGACCGGGAGGAGGGCTGGGAAGTAGCGCACGTTCTCCTCGAAGAGGTCGAAGACCGAGGTGATCCACCGCTCGCCGAACCAGACCCGCGGGCGCACGCCCTGGGCCTTGAGCTCCTCGCTGCGGGTGTCGGTCGCCTGCTCGAAGAGGGGGATCCGGGTCTCCCGCCACAGCTGGCGTCCGAGCAGGTAGGGCGAGTTGGCTCCCACCGCCAGCTGGACCCCGGCGATCACCTGACTGGCGTTCCAGTAGGCGGCGAACTCCTCCGGGGAGGTCTGGACGTGGAACTGCGTGCTGGTGCAGGCCGCCTCCGGGACGATGGAGTCGGTGGTCGTCTCCAGCCGCTCGGGGCCGGCGATCGAGATGGTGATGTCCTCGCCGCGGGCGTTGAGGATCTGCTCGCTGAGCAGCTTGTAGCGGGGGTTGGGGCTCAACGACTCCCGGGTCATGTGACCCTCCGCCAGCGTGGGCAGGATCCCGATCATCACCAGGTGGGCGCCGACCTGGGAGGAGCTGGCCTCGGCGTCGTTGAGGCTGGTGCGCAACCCCTGCTCGAAGGCCGCGAGGCCGCGCTCGCGCAGTCGCGCCGGCGCGCAGTTGATCTCGATGTTGAACTGGCCCAGCTCGGTCTGGAAGGACGGGTCGGCGATCGCCTCCAACGCCTCCGCGCTGCTCAGCGAGGGGTCCCCGTCGGCGTTGATCAGGTTGAGCTCCACCTCCAGCCCGGTCATCGGGTCGTCGGTGTCGAACCGGGACTCGCTGAGCATCCGGGCGAAGACGTCGAGGCAGCGCCGGACCTTCTCCCGGTGCCGGGTCCGGTCGGAGCGGGAGAACTCCTGTGCCTCTACCTCTGCGCCCATGGCGTCACGATAGCCATCCGGAGGGCCAGGGGCGGCCCATCAGCCGGCGTCGCCCGCCTGGTGGTCCTCGGCGTCCACCGGCGCCACCCACCCGGCCCCCGACGCAGCCTCCCGGGACGGCTGCCAGGAGGACACCGGCCCGAGGACCGGCAGCCCGTCCGGAGGGACCGCCCGGGTGAGCAGGTCGGCGACCACCAGCGCCAGCGGACAGACCCCGGACCCGGCCCGGGCGGCGTCCACCGCGCACCAGGCCAGCGCCCCGTCTCCGGCGCGCCAGGCGAGGATGCCCAGGACCGAGGCCGGCGCGGAGCTGAGCGCGGCGGGGGTCGCCCGGAGCACCGCGATCCACAGGTCGACGTGGCGCCGGGCGTCGGTCCGCGGGACCCGGATCCACAGCTCGTCGCGCAGCCGGGGGTGGGCGGCGGCCAGGGCCAGTCGCGCGACCTCGCCCGCGTCGGGGACCCGGCCGCTCCCGGCCAGACGGCACACGGTCGCCCGCACCCACGCCTGGTCCGGGAACCCCACGGCGGGGAGGGCCCGAGCGGTCTCGCGGACCCGCTCCGGCACCGGTGCCAGCGACCGGGCCAGGTCGGCCCGGGACCGGTGCACCACGTGGCCGCGCACCACGGCCTCGGCCACGAAGGGGTGGGCCAGGACGTCGAACTCCTTCGCCGGGGCGCGCCCCGGACCGTCGACCTGGGCCCACGCCCGGCCGTCGCAGCCGACCACCAGCAGCACCGAGATGCCGGCCCGGTCGAAGGAGCGCCGGAGCGTCCCGGCGGCGGCCGCCGCCCGGTCGAGCCCGGCATAGACGAGCAGGACGACGCGGTCGAGCCGATGCCGCACTGCCGGCGCGAGCAGAGCGGCGCAGACGCCCGGCAGGTCCTCGGGGTCGCCGAGGTCGACGCGGGCGTGCGGCGCGCCCGCACCCCCGAGGCCGAGCATCACCACCGACTCCTCCGGCACGAAGCCGAGGAGCAGCGGCACGCAGGCGAGCAGGTCCTCCGAGGAGCGGGCGACGAGGCCGAGCGGGATGTCCATGCCGGCGAGCCTGTCGCGGCGGCCGGCGCCGTGCCGGCGTCCGCCGGCCGGCCTGGGGAGGACCCGCGCATCCCGTCCGGCTGTGCACGGCGAGCGGGCCGGGGAGTCCACAATGGAGGCATGAGGACGCAGGCGCACGAGGCATGAGGTCACACGCCTCGGTGCTCCACCTCGACCTGGACGCCTTCTTCGCCTCGGTCGAGCAGCGCGACAAGCCCTCGCTGCGCGGCAAGCCCGTGGTGGTCGGCGGGATCGGCGGCCGGGGCGTGGTCTCGACCGCGTCCTACGAGGCGCGCCGCTTCGGGGTGCGCTCGGCGATGTCGACCCGGGAGGCCCGGGCCAGGTGCCCGCACGCCGCGTTCCTCTCCGGCCGGTTCCATGCCTACCGGGAGGCCAGCGCGGCGGTGATGGCGGTGCTGCGCGACCTGTCGCCACTGGTGGAGCCGCTCTCCCTGGACGAGGCCTTCGTCGACCTGGCCGCGGCCGACCTGCCCGACCTCGAGGTGCCCACCCTCACCTCGGTCGCGCAGCGGCTCCGCGCGCGGGTCCACGAGGTGACCGACGGGCTCACCGCGTCGGTGGGCCTCGGCTCCTCCAAGTTCATCGCCAAGATCGCCAGCGAGCTCGACAAGCCCGACGGGCTCACCGTGGTGCCCCCCGGCACCGAGCGCGACCTGCTCCGGCCCCTCCGGGTCAGCGTCATCCCGGGCGTGGGGCCCGCCACCACCGAGCGCCTGCGGCGCGCGGGCATCCACACCGTCGCCGAGCTGGAGCGGGTCGAGGAGGAGGAGCTGGTGCGCCTGGTCGGCCGCGCCCAGGGCCAGAACCTCCACGCCCTGGCACGGGCCCAGGACCACCGGCCGGTGGTGGCCGAGCGGGAGGCGAAGTCGGTGAGCGTCGAGGACACCTACGACACCGACCTGACCGACCGGAAGCTGATGGAGGCGCTCGTCTCCCGCCAGGCGAGCACCGTCGCGGAGCGCCTCGCCAAGCAGGGCCTGGCGGGACGCACCGTGAGCCTCAAGGTCCGGCTCCACGACTTCACCACGCTCTCCCGGTCGACGACCCTGCCGACGCCCGTGGAGTCGGGCCCGGTGGTCGCCCGGCTCGCCCGTGGGCTGCTCGCCGACCTCGACACCTCCGGTGGGGTGCGCCTGCTCGGGGTCGGGGTCTCCGGGCTCGCCGACTGGGTGCAGGAGTCGCTCTTCGAGGACGAGACCGAGCAGGCGCCACCCACGGAGGCGACGGACTTCCAGCCGCCGCGCAGCTCGTCCGGCTGGCGCCCGGGCATGGACGTCGTGCACGCCGAGCTGGGGCCGGGCTGGGTCTGGGGCTCCGGACGCGGCGTGGTCACCGTGAGGTTCGAGACGGCCGCGACCGGCCCCGGTCCGGTGCGCTCGTTCCGCGACGACGACCCGGCCCTGGAGGCGGCCGAGCCGCTCAGGCCAGAGTGAGCCGCAGCTCCTCGCCCGGGCGCGCCTGGGCGCACTCGGCCAGGTCGGCGTGGTCGACCACCGCCACCACGGGGTAGCCGCCCGTCACCGGGTGGTCGGCCAGGAAGACCACCGGCTGACCCGACGGCGGGAGCTGGACGGCGCCGAGCACCACCCCCTCGCTCGGGAGCTCCCCCGACCGGCGCAGCGCCGGCCCTGGCCCCTCCAGCCTCAGCCCCACCCGGTTGGAGGACGCCCCGACCCGGAAGCGCAGCCCCTCGAGCCGCGTCAGGTCCCCGATCCAGTCGGTCCGTGGCCCGGGGTGGAGCCGCAGCGCCCGCCGCCGCGGCAGGCGCCGGCTGACGTCCACCGGAACCGGCTGCCGCGCGGCCCGTCCCACCTCCAGCACGTCGCCGGCGGCCACCGGGGGCGGCCCCAGCCAGGAAAGGGTGTCGGTCGACCGCGACCCCAGCACCGGCGGCACGTCGATCCCTCCGGCGACCGCCAGGTAGCTGCGCACCCCGTCGAGGGCGGGCCCCACCCTGATCCGGGCCCCGGCCGGCACCGCGACGGGCTGGTCGAGGGGGACGGCGCGCCCCTCGACCCGTACCTCGCACAGGGCCCCGGTCACCGCCACGACACGGGACCGGCGGGTCACGACCTCCACACCGGTCAGGGTGGTCTCCAGCACCGCGGCGTCGAGGTCGTTGCCGACCAGCCTGTTGGCCAGCTCGGCGGCCGGCGCGTCGCACGCCCCCGCCACCGGGACGCCGAGGTGGGCCCAGCCCCGCCGCCCCCGGTCCTGGACCGTGGTCAGCGCTCCCGCGTCGGTCACCAGCAGGCTCATGCGACGGTGAACCTGACCCGGGTCCCCGGCGGCAGCAGGGCGGGGCCGGCGGCGCGCGAGACGTCCCAGACCGTCGCGGAGGTGCGCCCGAGCAGCAGCCAGCCGCCCGGCGAGGCGGTCGGGTAGACCCCGCACCAACGGTCCGCGAGGGCGACGGAGCCGGCCGGCACCCGGGCCCGCGGGGTCGCGAGCCGCGGCACCGCGAGCTCGTCGGGAAGCCCCGCGAGATAGCTGAACCCGGGGGCGAAGCCGCAGAACGCCGAGACGAACTCCAGCCCGGTGTGCCGGCGCACCACCTCGGCGACCGAGGTCCCCCACAGCGCGGCCACCCGGGACAGGTCCTCGCCGTCGTAGGTCACCGGCACCTCCACCACCGCTGCCGCACCCGACGGGGCCTCGTCGGTCCCGGGCCACCGCGCGAGCAGCCCCGCGAGCGACTCGGGGGGTCCCCCCTCCTCGGCAGGCCCCTCGGCGAGCCCCTCGAGCAGCACCGTGCAGGCCCCCGGGACGACCTCGCGGCACGCCAGCGGCGAGGCACGCAGCCACGCGGCGAGCGAGGCTGCCGCCCGGTGGTCGGCCACCTCGACCAGCACGGCTCCCGGCCCCGCCCGCCGGACGCCCAGGAGGTCGCGGGAGCCGCGTGAGCCCGGTCCGTCGCCGGGGCGGGGGGTGGGGGCCACGGGTCAGAGTCCGCGCAGGGCGAAGCCTGCGTCCTCGAGCGCGCGCCGCACCGCCCGCGCGTGCGCGACCGCGCCCGGCGAGTCGCCGTGCAGGCACAGCGAGTGGGCGGTCCCGGCGCCGGCGAGCGCCACGGCGCGCCGGGCCACCTCCTGCTCCCCCACCACCAGGGCGCCGGGCTGGTCCCGCGGCACCAGAGCGCCGTCGTCGGTGTAGGCGCGGTCCGGGAACGCCTCGTGCCAGGTGGTGCGTCCCTGCTCCTCGGCCATCCGCAGCAGCACGCCGCCCGGCAGCCCCAGCACGGGGAGCCGCCCCGACCCGGCCAGCACGGCCGCGGCCTGGTCCTCGTCGTCGACCACCCGGTGGTAGAGCGCGCCGTGCGGCTTGAGGTAGCGGACCGCCGTCCCCTCCTGCGTCGCGATGTCGGAAAGCAGGCCGACCTGGTCGGCCACCTGCTCGCGCAGCACCTCGGCCGGCAGGTCGGTGCGGCGTCGACCGAAGTTCTCCCGGTCGGCGTAGGAGACCTGGGCGCCGACCGAGACCCCCAGGCGGGCCGCCTCGGCGCAGGCGATCCGGATCACCGCGGGCGTGCCGGCGTGGTAGCCGCAGGCGACGTTGGCGCTGGTGACCAGGGCCAGCAGGGCCAGGTCGTCGGTGACCTCCTCGGCGAGGTCGGCGTTCAGGTCCACGTGCACGGCGACCATTCTGCTCCCGGCCGAGGGCAGGTCGTACCCTCGGCCACATGCCCGAGACCCCCGTCGAGCCGACGTCCGCGCCCTCCGCCCCCGCCCTGACCGCCCCGCCGGTCGCCGAGCCCCGTCCGGTGACGCGGGTGCTGCACGGTCACGAGCGCACCGACGAGTACGACTGGCTGCGCGACAAGGAGTCCCCCGAGGTGCTGGCCCACCTGGAGGCGGAGAACGCCTGGACGGAGCAGCGGACCAGCCACCTGGCCGGCCTGCGGGCCCGGATCTTCGAGGAGATCAAGGCCCGCACCAAGGAGACCGACCTCTCGGTACCCACCCGCAACCGCGGCTGGTGGTTCTACGCGCGCTCCTTCGAGGGCCGCGAGTACGGCGCCAGCTGCCGGGTGCCGGTCCTCGACCCCGACGACTGGACGCCCCCGCGCCCCGACGGCGACGCCTCCCCCGAGCGGCCCGCCCTGCCCGGCGAGGAGATCCTGCTCGACCTCGACGAGCTCGCCCGCGGGCACGAGTTCTTCTCCCTGGGCGGTTCGGCGCTCAGCCTGGACGGCCGCCTGCTGGCGTGGTCGGTCGACACCACCGGGGACGAGCGCTACACGGTGCGCGTCAAGGAGCTGGCCGAGGGCCGGCTGCTCGACGACGTGGTGGAGGGCGTGCTCGGCGGGGTGACCTGGGAGCCCGACGGGTCCGGCTTCTACTACACGACCGTCGACGAGGCCTGGCGCGCGGACAAGGTGTGGCGCCACCGGCTGGGGACCGCACAGGAGGCGGACGAGCTGGTGTTCCACGAGCAGGACCAGCGTTTCTGGGTCGGCGTCGGCCGGAGCCGCGACGACCGGTTCCTCTTCGTGGTGAGCGGCTCCAAGACCACCACCGAGTGGCAGGTCCGCGACACCGCGGAACCCGGCTCCGGGTTCGTCACCTGGTCGCCGCGGCGCGAAGGGCTGGAGTACACGCTCGAGCCCGCGGTGCTGGCGGGCCGCCAGGTCTTCCTCGTCCTGCACAACGGGACCGGACCCGACTTCGAGGTCGCCACCGCGCCCGTCGCGCCGACGCCGCCGCAGGAGTGGACCCCGCTGCTGCCGCACGACCCCGCGGTCCGCCTGGAGGAGGTCGACGCCTTCGCCGGGCACCTCGTCGTCCACCAGCGCAGCCAGGGCCTCACCCAGCTGCGGATCATCGAGCTGGGCGAGGACGGCCCCGGGGACGACTACCTGGTCGAGTTCGACCGGGAGGTCTACACCGTCGGCTCCGGCGCCAACCCGGCCTTCGACCAGCCGACCGTCCGCCTGGGCTACACCTCGTTGGCGGTCCCCTCCTCGGTCTACGACTACGACGTGCGCACCCGCGAGCTCACCCTGCTGCGCCGGACCCCGGTGCTGGGCGGCTACGACGCCGACGACTACGAGGAGCACCGGCTCTGGGCCCCGGCCCGCGACGGGGAGCGGGTGCCGGTCAGCCTCGTCTGCCGCAAGGGCGCCCGGGAGGCCGGGCCCCTGCCGACCCTGCTCTACGGGTACGGCGCCTACGAGGCGTCGATCGACCCCTACTTCTCCCCCTCCCGGCTCTCGCTGCTCGACCGGGGGGCGGCCTTCGCCATCGCCCACGTCCGCGGTGGCGGCGAGATGGGCCGGCGGTGGTACGACCAGGGCAAGCTGGAGCACAAGGAGAACACCTTCCACGACTTCGTCGACGTGGCCCGGCACCTGGTCGAGACGGGCTGGTCCTCGCCGCAGACCCTGGTGGCCGAGGGCGGCAGCGCCGGCGGCCTGCTCGTCGGCGCGGCGCTGAACGAGGCACCCGAGCTCTTCGCCGGGGTGGTGGCCAGCGTCCCGTTCGTGGACACCCTCACCACCATGCTGGACGCGACCCTCCCCCTCACCGTCGGCGAGTACGACGAGTGGGGCAACCCCGAAGCCGACGCCGACGCCTACGCACGGATCGCCGGCTACGCGCCGTACGACAACGTCGCCGCGGTCGACTACCCGCCGGTCCTGGCCGAGACCTCCCTGAACGACACCCGGGTGCTCTTCGTGGAGCCGGCCAAGTGGGTGGCCAGGCTGCGGGCCAGGGCCGTGGGCCGCCGGGACTTCCTGCTGCGCACCGAGATGGCGGCCGGCCACGGCGGCGTCTCGGGCCGCTACAAGGCCTGGCACGACCGGGCCTTCTCCCTCGCCTGGATCCTGGACCGGATGGGCTTGGCCGACACCCCGCCCGCGCCTGCGCATGGCGCCGCACAGGCGGGGGTACCCACCCTTGACGGCGCAACGGGGAGCGACACCCCCTGAGAAGTCCCTGAGAGTTGTCCCAGCCGGCAACTCTCCAGGGCTCCCGCACGTCGTTGCTGGTGAGAGACAGCGACTCCGGGTGCTCGGGAATGACCGATCCCTCCGGGTCGTTGACCACGATGTGACCACGTCGACGGTCACGGAGCAGGAGGCGGCAGATGGCAACCAGAACAGCAGCTCGCACCAGCACGTCCCGCGAGATCGAGGGGCGCGACAGCGTCGGGCTCTACCTGGACGAGATCGCGCGCACGCCGCTGCTGGACGCCGCCCGCGAGGTGGAGCTCTCCAAGAGCATCGAGGCGGGGCTGATGGCCGAGGCGCTGCTGCGCGAGGGCCGGGTCGGCCGCCGCAAGGGCGGCGCCCCCGGGCGCGCCACGCAGGAGGAGCTGGAGTGGCTCGCCGAGCAGGGTCGCGAGGCGGTCAAGACCTTCATCACCGCCAACCTGCGTCTGGTGGTCTCCATCGCCCGCAAGTACGGCCGCGCGCAGATGCCGATGCTCGACCTGATCCAGGAGGGCAACACCGGCCTGATCCGGGCGGTCGAGAAGTTCGACTACACCAAGGGCTACAAGTTCTCCACCTACGCGACCTGGTGGGTCCGCCAGGCCATCACCCGCGGCATCGCCCAGCAGGCGCGGGTGGTGCGTCTGCCCGTGCACGTCGTCGAGGAGCTCAACCAGGTCGGCAGCGCCAGGCGCAACCTGGAGCGCCAGCTCGGGCGCGAGCCCGACCCGATGGAGATCGCCCAGGAGCTCGGCATGGAGTTCGAGCGGGTGCTCGACCTGATGGCCTGGGGGCGCGACCACGTCTCCCTCGACACCCCGATCGACGAGGACGGCGACACCTCCCTGGGTGACCTGATGGCCCAGGAGACCGCCCCGAGCCCCGACACCAACGTCTTGGACGTGGAGTCGCGCGAGCGGCTCAACCGGCTGGTCTCCCAGCTCGACGACCGGTCGGCCGACATCGTCCGGGCCCGTTACGGCCTGGTCGACGGCCGCCAGCACAAGCTGGCCGACATCGGCGCCCGCCACGGCATCTCCGCGGAGCGGGTCCGTCAGCTCGAGCGCGAGGCGCTGCAGAAGCTGCGCCGGCTCGGCGACCCCGACCTCGCGGCCTGAGTCGCTGGTCCTGAGTCGCTGGTCCTGAGTCGCTGGTCCTGACTCACCCGGCCCGAGCCGGCTTCACCAGGCGGCAGCCTCCAGCTCGGAGGCTGCCGCCTGTGCGCGTACCGCGGCGTCCGGCGGCACCGGGGTCCGGGCGGCGGTCCGCTGCTGCCACAGCTGCAGCGCCACCACGTCGGCCGCCGCCTCCTCCACCCGCTCGCGGGAGAGGGTGCCGTCCTTGAGCGCCGAGACGACCGTGCCGTGCGTGGCCCGGGTGTCGACGGGCATCAGCAGCAGGTCGGCGCCCGCCTCAAGCGCCCGGACCGCCGGGAGGTCCAGCGCGGCCACCGCCCCCATCCCCAGGGAGTCGGTGATGGTCACGCCGTCGAACCCCATCTCCTCGCGCAGGTGGCGGTAGACCTTCGGCGCCACCGACGCCGGGAGGCCGGGCTGCAGGGCAGTGACCTCCAGGTGGCTCATCATCACCGCCGGGGCGCCGGCGCGGATGCTGGTCTTGAAGGGGAGCAGGTCGCGCGCGACGAGCTCGGCCATCGGGGTGTCGAGCGTGGGCAGCACCAGGTGCGAGTCCCCGGTGGCGGCGCCGTGCCCCGGGTAGTGCTTGGTGGTGGAGACGATGCCGGCCGCGTTGTAGCCGCGGACCGCGGCCGCCGCGGCGGTGGCGGCCGTCCGGGGGTCGGTGGAGGGCGAGCGGCTGCCGATGGTGGGGTCGGCCGAGCCCACGGTCACGTCGGCCACCGGCGCGAAGACCCAGGTGAACCCCAGGCCGCGCAGCTCGAGCCCCGAGGCCCGCATCGCGGCCCGGACCAGCTTGCGGCCTGCCCGTCCGCCCTCGGCGCGGTCGACGTCGATCGCGTCACCGGCGGCCCGGAAGGGCGGGAAGGTGCTGGCCACGCCGCGCAGGTGAGCCACCGAGCCCCCCTCCTCGTCCACCCCGATGACGGCCGGGTGGGTCCGCCCGTCCTCGGCGTGCGCGGCGGCGATCGCGGCGGTCGTCTCGACCACCTGCTGGGCGTCGACGACGTTGTCCGAAGTCACGGCCACCCCGGCCAGGTGCAGGTCGCGCACCAGCTGGGCGGGCACCTCGGGGTCGGTGGAGTGGTAGCGCCCGACGATCACCTGGCCGGCCAGGCGCTCCGGCCCCCAGCCGGCGACGAGCCGGCGGGCCCGCTCCACCTCGTCGGGTGTGGGGCCCCACAGCAGCGGACCCTCCTGCGCCGCCTCGGCCTTGGCCCGGTCCCCGCCCACGGGGTCGCCCCCGGAGCGCCTCTCCGACGGGCCTGGCGAGGAGTCCCCGACCAGCCCGCAGGCACCCAGGCACAGCACCAGCAGCGCCGCGAGCAGAGGCCTCATCGGTCGTCCTGGGCGGCCGCCCGGGCCGTGAGCTCGGCGTACAGGGACTCCACGGCGCTGCGCAGCTCCTCCAGGGTGCCGGAGTTGTCGAGCACGTGCGTGGCCGCTGCCCGCCGCTGCTCCCGGGTGGCCTGCGCGGCGATCCGGGACCGGGCCTCCTCGGGCGTCGCTCCCCGCTCGGAGATCAACCGGTCCACCTGCGTCTGCACCTCGACGTCGACCACCACCACAGCGTCGAAGGCTCCCGCCTGACCGGTCTCGACCAGCAGCGGGATGTCGTGGACCACCAGCGCGGTGGCCGGAGCCGCCGCCTCGAGCTCGGCGCCACGGGCCCGCACCCGCGGGTGGATGATCGCCTCCAGGGCCCGCCTGCGGCCCTCGTCGGCGAAGACCAGCGCGCCGAGGGCCGCGCGGTCCAGTGCGCCGTCGGGCGTCAGCACGCCGGGGCCGAACTCGGCCAGCACCTCGTCGAGGCCCTCCGACCCGGGCGCGACCGCCTCGCGGGCCAGCAGGTCGGCATCGATCACCACGGCGCCGAGCTCGGCGAGGATCCGCGAGACCGTGCTCTTCCCCGAGGCCACGCCGCCTGTCAGTCCGACCCGCACTGCCGCCACCCGTCCTCCTGCTCGGTGTCCTGGACCCGACGAGGGTACGTGGCCCGCCTCAGGCGCTCTCAGGGGTCCCTGCGCCCGCGGCGACGAGCCCGGCCTTCGCCGCGTAGCGGGCCGCAAGCTCGTCGGGGTCGAGGTCGCCGGCGAGCAGGCGCACGGTGGTCCAGTGGTCGACGCGGAGCCCGGTGAGCTCGGCGAACTCCGCGACCTCGGGCCGGTAGAGCTCCGCCAGCTCCCACAGCTCGGCCCCCGTGGGGGGCGTCCCGGTGATCGTGCCGGTGGCCTTCATCAGGTGGCGCAGGGGCGGGTGCTCCTCGAACCGCGGCAGCCCCAGGAAGTCGGTGCCGAGGTCGAGGTGACGCTCGTGGTCGGAGAGGAAGGAGACGAAGTCCATGAAGAGCCACTGCTCCCGCCCGAAGAGCTCGAGCCCCCGTCGCACCTGGCTGCCGTAGTAGCCCCGGATGACCCCGGAGGCGCGCTGGAAGCGGCCCGGGTCGGCCTTGCCCCGCAGGTCCTGCGGCACCGCGTCGGGCATGCCCTCGGGCCGCCAGGCGGTGAACTCGGCCCAGTCCGGACCCGTCTCGCCGTGCCGGAGCCGGAGCATCGTCCAGTGCGAGACCAGCCGGTCGAGCGGGTCGCGGAAGATAGCCATCAGCTGCATGTCCGGGTCGTAGGCCCGCATCCGCTCCAGCGCCCCCGGCCAAGCCAGGTAGCGCGGGGTCGCGTCGCCCATGTGGCGGTGCGCCCGCCGCCGGCGCGGCACCCGGTAGTCGCGGTGGTCGGTCCGCGCCCAGTCGACGTTGTCCTTGTCGAAGTAGTGGATCTCCTTGCGCGGCGCCTTCGCGATGTTGACGTGGGCGTTGAAGAGGGCCGACAGGGTCGAGGTGCCCGACTTCTGCACGCCGACGATGGAGAAGGTGTAGCGCTGCCAGCCGAGCGGGGGCGGGGTCTCGACGGACATGGTGCCGGAGATTACCAGTCGCGGCGGTGGCAGGATCGGGCCCGTGACCGAGTGCCCCCTCCCCCGCCTGCACGCCGGCGACCGCGTCGTCCTGTCCCTGCCCGGCTCGCTCCGGTACGTCGAGGTGGTCACCGCCCTGCTGGCAGCCGGGGTCTTCCCGGTCCCGCTGGACCCCTCGCTCACCTCGCGCGAGCGGGCCGGGATCCTGGCGGACGTCGACCCCGCCATGGTCGTCGACGACCCGGAGACCCTCGACGCGCTGGCCGCCACGCTGCCCGCAACGGTCACCGGGCTGCTTCCCCTCGGCCGGCCCATGCACGTCACCAGCGGCACCACGGGGCGACCGAAGCCGGTCGACTCCGGCCTCCTGGACCCGGCTGCGGCCCGGTCGCTGCTGGCCGAGGAGCGCGACCTGTGGGAGTTCGCGGCCGACGACGTCAACCTGGTCATCAGTCCCCTGCACCACTCCGCCCCGCTGCGCTTCGCGATGGGCACCCTGCTGGCCGGCGGGAGCCTGGTGGTTCCCGGGCCCTTCGACGCCGCCACCCTCACCCGGGCGATCGAGGAGTCCCGGCCGACCACGATGTTCTGCGTCCCGACCCACCTCCAGCGGCTCTTCGCCCACTGGGACGAGGTCGGCGTGCCGGACCTGAGCTGCTTCCGCCTCGTGGCGCACGCGGGCGCCCCGTGCCCGCCCGCCGTCAAGCGCCGGCTCATCGACCTCTTCGAGCCCGGCACCACCTGGGAGTTCTACGGCTCCACCGAGGGCCAGTTCACCGCCTGCCGCTCCGAGGAGTGGCTGGCCAGGCCCGGGACGGTGGGCCGGGCCAGGCCGGGGCGGTCCCTGCACGTCGAGGAGTCGGGACAGCTGTGGTGCGTGGTCCCCGAGCACGCCCGCTTCACCTACCGCAACGCGCCCGAGAAGACCGCGGCCGCCTGGCGGACGACGCCGGAAGGACCGGCGTTCACCGTGGGCGACCACGGCCGCATCGACGCGGACGGCTACGTCCACCTCGACGGTCGCCGCGAGGACCTGGTGATCAGCGGCGGGGTCAACGTCTACCCGCTGGAGGTGGAGAACGCCCTGCGCGAGCACCCCGGAGTCGACGACGTCGCGGTCTACGGCGAGCCGGACGCCGAGTGGGGTCAGCGGGTCTGTGCCGCCGTCGTCGGGAGCGCCGACGCGCTCACCCTGGACTCCTTCGCCCGGGAACGGCTCGCGCCGGCCAAGCGCCCCAAGCACTGGACCTTCCCACCGGACCTGCCTCGTACGGCCAGCGGCAAGGTCCGCCGCGACCGCCTGGGCTCCTCGGGCGCCGCTGAGCACCGCTGACGACTCCTCAGGGCTGCTGAGGCCCTGAGTGCTCCCGGAGGAGCTCACGAGCTCGTCCGGACGCGGAACCCGTCCGGACGCGGAACGTCCCGCCCACCCTGACGGGTGGACGGGACGTCCGACAGACGCGGGTGGGGCCTGGACTCAGGCGCCGCCGCCGGTGAGCTTCTCGCGGAGAGCCTGCAGGGCCTCGTCGGAGGCCAGCGAGCCGCCGGTCTCCTGCGCGGCCACGGCCTCGCCGCCCGAGCTGTACGAGGTCGCCTCGCCAGCCTCGACCTCGGCCACCTTGGCCTCGGCCTGCTGCTTGACGTGGGCCTCCCAGCGCGCGTGCGCCTTGGCGTACTGCTCCTCCCAGATGGCCCGCTGCTCGTCGAAGCCCTCGAGCCACTCACCCGTCTCGGGGTCGAAGCCCTCGGGGTAGATGTAGTTGCCCTGCTCGTCGTAGGTCGCAGCCATGCCGTAGAGGGTCGGGTCGAACTCCTCGACGTCCGTGGCGGTGGCCGTCTCGTTGGCCTGCTTCAGCGACAGCGAGATCCGGCGACGCTCGAGGTCGATGTCGATGATCTTGACCATGACGTCGTCGTTGACCTGCACGACCTGCTCCGGGATCTCCACGTGGCGCTCGGCCAGCTCGGAGATGTGGACCAGGCCCTCGATGCCCTCCTCGACCCGCACGAACGAGCCGAAGGGCACCAGCTTGGTGACCTTGCCCGGCACGATCTGGCCGATCTGGTGGGTCCGGGCGAAGTGCTGCCACGGGTCTTCCTGGGTGGCCTTGAGCGAGAGCGAGACCCGCTCGCGGTCCATGTCGACGTCGAGCACCTCGACGGTGACCTCGTCGCCCACGGTGACGACCTCGGACGGGTGGTCGATGTGCTTCCAGGACAGCTCCGAGACGTGCACGAGGCCGTCGACGCCGCCGAGGTCCACGAAGGCACCGAAGTTGACGATCGAGGAGACGACACCCTTGCGGATCTGACCCTTCTGGAGCTGGGTCAGGAAGCCGTGGCGAACCTCGGACTGGGTCTGCTCGAGCCAGGCACGGCGCGACAGGACCACGTTGTTGCGGTTCTTGTCGAGCTCGATGATCTTGGCCTCGAGGGTCTGACCGACGTAGGGCTGAAGGTCGCGCACCCGACGCATCTCCACCAGCGAGGCCGGCAGGAAGCCGCGCAGGCCGATGTCGAGGATCAGGCCGCCCTTGACGACCTCGATGACGGTGCCCTCGACGACGCCGTCCTCCTCCTTGACCTGCTCGATCGTGCCCCACGCGCGCTCGTACTGGGCGCGCTTCTTGGACAGGATCAGGCGGCCTTCCTTGTCCTCCTTCTGGAGCACCAGGGCCTCGACCTTGTCGCCGACGGCGACGACCTCGGACGGGTCGACGTCGTGCTTGATCGACAGCTCGCGCGAGGGGATGACGCCCTCGGTCTTGTAGCCGATGTCGAGGAGCACCTCGTCACGGTCGACCTTGACGATCGTGCCGTCGACGATGTCGCCGTCGTTGAAGTACTTGATGGTCGCGTCGATAGCCGCGAGGAAGTCCTCTTCGGACCCGATGTCGTTGATCGCCACCTGAGGGGCGTCGTAGTCCGGAAGAGCGGAGATGGTACTCGTCATAGGGGCGGGATGTCCTTGGGATGGATGGAGTCGTGCGGGCACACCTGAAGTCGGTTTCGTCGTCCGCGAGGGGCGACGAGCGGGGGTCCGCTCCGTATGGGACCCGGGCAGACGACTGGCGCAATCCACAAGTCTACGCGCCCGCCGCGGCCAGCGTCCAACCCGGCACCGCGCACGGACCGGGCAGGCGCGCGTTAGCCTCGTGCTGTGCCCGAATCCTCGCGCCTCCCACCCACCGACCACCAACCACAGGCCGTGCGGGTCGAGCGCCGGGACGTGGACGAGGCGGAGTCCAGGCGGGCCAACGGCCCCGACTGGGACCGGTACGCCGACGAGTACCAGGCCACCCACGGCGAGTTCCTCGGCGACGTCGGCTTCGTCTGGGGCCCCGAGGGCCTCACCGAGGCCGAGGCCTCGGTGCTGGGCGAGGTCGCCGGCCGCCGGGTGCTGGAGATCGGCAGCGGCGCCGGGCAGTGCTCGCGCTGGATCCGCGCCCAGGGCGGGGTCGCCTTCGGCCTCGACCTCTCCCACCGCCAGCTCCAGCACTCGCGGCGCCTCGACCTCGACACCGGCGTCGCCGTCCCCTCGGTGCTGGCGACCGCGACCGAGCTCCCCTTCGTCGACGCCGCCTTCGACGTCGTCTTCTCCTCCTTCGGGGCCTTGCAGTTCATCAGCGACCTCGGGCGCTGCCTCGACGAGGTCGTCCGGGTGCTGACCCCCGGCGGCCGGCTCGCCTTCTCCATCACCCACCCCACGCGGTGGATGTTCCCCGACGACCCGGGCGAGGCGGGGCTCACCGCCACTCAGTCCTACTGGGACCGCAC
The DNA here is from genome assembly GCF_058215795.1 of Nocardioides sp. Z40_12. Classification (NCBI taxonomy): domain Bacteria; kingdom Bacillati; phylum Actinomycetota; class Actinomycetes; order Propionibacteriales; family Nocardioidaceae; genus Nocardioides; species Nocardioides sp. Z40_12. The sequence continues at coordinate 488,256 of NZ_JBZAJA010000002.1, read as the reverse complement.
CCCGTACGTGGAGATCGACGACGAGACCGGGACGGTGGCCTACGTGGAGCACCACCGCACCCTGGGCGACTGGGTCGAGCTGCTCTCGGCCCGCGGGTTCGTGCTGCGCCGGCTGCTGGAGCCGGAGTGGCCCGCGGACCACGACCGGACCTGGGGCGGGTGGTCGCGCACCCGCGGCCTGCTGACACCGGGCACCGCGATCCTCGTCGCCGACCTGGGGGGCTGACGCACGACGGCTCCCGCACCGCGCGAGGCGGTACGGGAGCCGTGGGCCCCGAGAGGAGTGGAGCGACTAGCTCTTGCTCCGGCGCGGCTGGCGAGCCAGCAACAGCGCGATGATGATGAGGATCGGACCGCCGATGACGCCGACGAGCGGGACGGTGCTGGTGATGAGCTTGAGGCTCGCCCCGTTGTCCTTGGCGTCCGCCACGTTGGTGGCGACCTGCTCGTCGGTGAAGGAGACGTCGAGGTCGAGCAGGACCTGACCGTCCTCGCTGGTACGCAGCTCCTTCTGCTCCTGGTCGATGAGCGCCCCGGTCACCTGGTCGACCCAGACCGTCTTCTCCTGGCTGTAGAGGCCGGAGATGTCGCCCGACACGATCGCGGGCTCCTCGCTGACGTTGACGGTGTACTCGTAGGTCGGGAGACCGTCGATCTCGCGCTCCCCGATGTAGGTCGCCGGCACGCCCATCTCCAGGATGCTGTCCCACGAGACGTAGTCACGCTTCTCGGGGTCGAAGGGCCACTTGTTGACGACGCCCTCGTGCTGGACGACGGTGTCGGGCAGGTAGCCCTCCTGGTCGACCGACTCCGCGGTCACCCGGTCGGTGGCGAACATGTCGTCGCCGATGTTGATGACGTTGGGGTCGGCGTCGTCGCCGGTCCCGCCCCGACCGCAGTCCGGGGTGTTCGGGATGTCCTTGACGAGACAGGTGTTGGTCACGAAGACGGCCGTGCCGTCGTCCGAGGCCTCGGAGTCGACCTTGGTGTAGTTCGCGACGCGGACGTCGTACGGCTCACCGACATAGACGGCCGTGCCGGACAGGCGGGTCACCTGGTCGATGTCCAAGGGGGTCTTCTTGACCTGGCCGGGCGCCCAGAACGCACCGATGGCCGCAGCGACGAGCAGGAATGCCCCCAGAAAGAGCAGCACCCAGCTGGTGATCTTACGCACTTATTTCCTCCAGTCCCGTGTGGTGAGCGGCACACTAACAGGTTGTTACTGGTCGGTCAGGCTTCGGCGCAAGCGTCTCGCCCTCGAGTCGCCCCGTGAGATAGTCACGGGCGTGGAGCAGCCAAGGGAGCAGGCAACGGTGCACGCGACGGCGCAGGCGACGGCGGGGTCGAGGGAGCAGGACTCCTACCCCGTCCTCGACACGCTGCGGTTCGTCGGCGCCCTGGCGGTGCTGACCACGCACGTCGCCTTCTGGACCGGGTCCTACGGCTCGCACCCGGTGCTGGGACCGTTCTACTCCCGGCTGGACGTGGGGGTGGCGCTGTTCTTCGTCCTCTCCGGCTTCCTGCTCTCCCGCAAGTGGATCTCGGCCCGTGCGGAGCGGCGCCCCACGCCGGAGGTCCGGCGCTACCTGTGGCACCGCCTGCTGCGGATCTACCCCCTCTACATCGTGACCGCGCTGCTCGCGATCTGCTTCGTCAGCGACAACGCCGACCTGAGCGCCGGCGAGGTGCTGACGACGCTCGCCATGGTGGGGATCTACATCGACCCGTCGCTGCCGGCGGGGCTCTCCCACACCTGGAGCCTGGCGACCGAGGTCTCGTTCTACCTCGCGCTCCCGGCCCTGATGGCGCTCGGCCTGGGCCGCCCCGGGCGCGGACGCGGGCTGCCGGTGCGCCGTCTGCTGCTGCTGGTCGCCGGCATGCTGGTGCTCAGCGTCGCCTGGCTCAGCGGCCTGGCCGCACGGCTGCCCGGCACCGAGAACCTCCCGGTCAACGAGTGGCTGCCCGCCTTCGGAGGATGGTTCGGTGCGGGGATCCTGCTCGCCCTCGCCGAGGTGCTGATCGCGCGGGGCGAGGCCCCGCGCTGGCTGCGTCGGACCGTCGACGCGATCGCGCTGCAGCCCGGCGCCTGCTGGGTGCTGGTGCTGGGGCTGATGCTGGTCGCCACCACACCCCTGGCCGGACCGACGCTGCTGGTGCCGCCCACCACGGCCGAGGCGGTCACCAAGAACCTGCTCTACCTGCTCGTCGGCCTCCTCGTCGTCTCCACCGGCGTCTTCGCCCGCCCCGGGACGGGCTACCACCGCGTGATGAGCACGCCGCTGCTGCGCCACCTGGGCCGGACGTCCTACGCCATGTTCTGCATCCACCTCCCGATCCTGCACGCAGTCGGCTGGCTCACCGACTACCCGCTCTTCTCCGGTCAGATGCTCGGCATGTGGCTGGCCACCCTGGCGCTCACCGTGGTGGCCTCCGAGGTGCTCTACCGGTCGGTGGAGACACCCTTCCTGCGCTTCAAGGACCGCGTCCCCGGCTCCACCGACAAGAAGAGGACCCCGGCCAGGGCCGCCAGGACCAGGTAGTGGGGCCAGGACCAGTCGCCCGCCCACCCCTGGCTGCTCCCCCACGGCCGGAAGAAGTAGGCGCTGGCGGCGACCCACACGGTCGCTCCGCACAGCCACGGCGCGACGTCGTCGCCCAGTCGCTGCAGCCCGGCCACGACGATCCCGACGCCGATCCCGACGCCGACACCGACCCACCCGCCCAGGGTGCCGAGCGCGAGCAGCCCGATGACCGAGACGCTCACCCAGCCCAGCCGCCGGGGACCGGCGGGGGCGGTCCGGCTCCCGGACGACCATCCCCTGCCCTGGAAGGCGAGGAAGGCCAGGATCAGGAGGAGCGCGAGGCCGAAGACGACCCCGGTCTGGTAGGTGCGGTCCGGCTTGAACTCCGCGAAGACCGGGTCCAGGCCCGTCCGGCCGGTGCGCCAGCCCTGCTGCCAGCCGTCGACCGTCACCGGCGTGAGCGTCTCGCCGCCCTGCTGCGCGACCCAGCCCGGGTTGACGTTCTGGCGGAGCACCACCACCTCGTCGGCCGCGGTGGGCGAGATGCGGGTGGTGACCCGGGTTCCCTGCGTGGCGGCCGGGTGGACCGTCGCCCCGGCCGGCGACGACGCCGCGGAGGACTCCCGCAGCGCCACGGTCTCGGCGACCACGGCGCCGGTCGGCACCGAGCGCACCCGGCTCTCGCCGGGACCCAGCCGGACGGCGCCCTGCTCGCAGGGACGGGCCTCGACCACCTCCATGGCGTAGAGCGCGGCCGGGCTGGTCACCAGCTGGGTGGGGAGCTGCTCGCCGTCGACCTCCAGGGAGGGTCCTGAGCCGCACTCGTAGCGCCGCTCCTGCCTCGTGAGCGACTGCGCGGGCAGATCGAGGCCGCGCAGCTGGACCTCCCCCATCCCCAGGGGCAGCACCTCCGTCGCGCCGGTGCTGGTCACCGAGCTGGCGTTCTCGCCGTCGGTGGGCTGCAGGCTGATCCACTCCGCACTCACCGGCGCGAAGGTGGCCCGGCCCCGCTCGTCGAGCTCGACCTTGCGGGAGCCGCCCGGCCAGCGCATCTTCACCTCGGTGGGACGGCGCACGGGCGCGTCGTCGTCGACCAGGATCGTGACGCCGTCGACGGTGCGCTCGTCGGGGAAGCGCAGGGTGAGCTTCGGCTCGTCGTCCTCCGTGCTGGGCGTCCAGCTGGTCCCCAGGTCGCCGTCGACGGCGGCCACGGCCGAGGCCCGGGCGTCGGCGGGTCCGGTGGAGCTGGCCTCGGCCTTGATGAGCTGGTCGCGCTGGAGCAGGTCGACGAGCGCGTCGCCCATCCGGGGCCGAGCGGTCATCGACACCTCGTAGTCGACCTCGGCGGGCAGGGGGACGATCCGGTCGAAGCCCTCGGGCTCCTCCGGCGCGACGACCCGCGACTCCCGGCACGGCACCCGGTCCTCGAGCAGCACGCACCCGGTGCGTCCGTCGGAGAGGGTGCTCAGCAGCACCCCCTCGGGGGCGGGCGCGCCGTTGGGCAGCGGTGGCGTCACGAGCGGGCGGGCGACCTCGAGGCCGTCGTAGGACACCTCGGCCAGCGCCAGCCGGCCCAGCGTGCCGGCGCCCTCGACGCGCACCCGCGACACGGCCTCGTCGCCGAGGTCGAAGTAGCGGACCTCACCGGCGGGCACCGTGCGCACGGCGGAGGCACCGCGGTCGGTCACCACGCGCACCTGCGCACGGGCCGCACCGTCCCGGCCGAGCCGCACCGCGAGCCGGCGCAGCACCTGGGGCTCGTCGAGCTCCATCTGCCACCACGGCGTCCCCTGGCCCTCTCCGACGACCCACTCGGTCTCCTCGGAGCCGTCGACGGCGGCGTAGGGCAGGTGGGCGCGCCGCGCGCCGCCCACCGCGTTGGGGTCCGAGCGCGAGCTCGATGCGGAAAGGGCGGTGGCGCCGAGAAGCCGGGTGGTGGTCAGCCACCGGGTGCCGTCCTCGAGCCGGTAGTCCTCGGCCCGGTTGAGGGAGCGCCGCACGTCGCCGGCGGTGCGCACCGGGGAGATCGCGTCGTGGATCCGCCCGAAGTTGCGCTCACGCTCCTGCATGCCGTCGGTGAGCAGGAGGCGGGACTCGGGGTTCAGGAACGTCTCCTCCTCCGACCCGGCCGCGAGCTGCGCGGGCTCGTCGCCCAGCAGCCCCGCGGTCGAGAGGTCCAGCAGGTCCTCGGGACCACCGACCACGACGGACAGCGCGTCGGAGGTGGCCGCGCGGGCGGGCTGGTCGACGAGGGCGTAGACGTCGATCGCGGAGCGCTCGAAGTCCCAGCCGCCGTTGGGCAGCAGGCGCCCCTCCTCGCTGACCAGGCTGCCGTCGCCGCCGATCTCGGGGCCGAAGCCCCGGACCCGCCGGATGCCCGGGGAGTCGATGAGAGCCTGGTGCACCAGTGCCGGATCCGGGATCTCCGGGGAGGGGGCCAGGTCGTTGCGGACCAGCACGTAGCCGATGCCCGCCCGCCGCAGGTAGGCGGCGAGGCCCTCCGCCCCCTCCCCCTGGTTGAACCGCTCCTCGATGGCATCGAGCATCCGGATGTTGCCCGGAGGGGTCAGCGGGATGGCGTTGCGCGTCGTCCAGCGGTCCAGGCCGAGATACTGCACGGGCTCGTCCTGGGGCTGGCCCCACAGGTACTCGGCGAACTCCGAGCCGGGCGCCACCAGCACGGCCGACTCGCCGGTGTTGTCGTCCAGCCAGCCGACCGCCTCCTGCCAGTAGGCAGGCGTCTCGGCCACGCGCTCGGTGGTGAGCAGGCTGCCCGACATCAGCGGCATGGAGGCACCCACCACCCCGAGGACGGCGAGGCCACCGAAGGTCCAGCGCGGCTGGAGCCAGCCCGGCACCTGTCGCCCGGCGGTGCGCCGGGCCGCGCTGGCCCGCACCGCCTCGTCGACGAACCAGGCGAGGCCCAGCACGAGCGGCAGCCGCACCACCGGGTCGAACTTGTGCACGTTGCGCACCGGGGCCAGCACCCCGTCGAGCGCCTCGTGGAGGGAGCCGGCGAACCAGCCCTGGACCGAGCCGAGGTGTCCCATGGTGACCAGGAAGAGGCCGGCGAGCGTGCTCAGCACCAGGAACTGCCGGTGCCGGTTGGAGCGCAGGGACATGCCGATCACACCCAGCATCAGCACGATCCCGCTGTTGAGGGCGGCGTACGGCGTGGTGGTCAGGCCGCGGCCGCCCTGGCGGGTCTCGTCGATGTAAGGCACCCACGCCGACGTGCCGCGCAGGGCGTCGAAGATGGTGGTCGGGAAGGTCGTGACCCGGGCCGACTCGATGTAGTCCAGGAAGGGCGGGCTGTAGGCCCCGAGCAGGAACAGCGGGACGAGCCACCACAGGGTGCCCATCAGGGTGAAGATCGGCCACCAGATCATCAGGCTGCGACGGCGGGCTCCCGGCTGCCGGGTGAGGAGCCAGATGACGCCCAGCGGGATCACCGCGAAGGTCGCGGCGGCGTTGACGCCGCCCACCAGCGCCACGCCGAGCCCGGCGAGCAGCGCCGCCCGCCGCGTCGAGCCCTGGACGCTCCCGCGCACCAACGGCAGCAGCACCCAGGGCGCCACCGCGCTGGGCCAGGCCTCGATGGAGATCCAGCCGGCGGTGCTCAGGATGCGGGGCGAGGCCGCGAACGCGAACCCGGCGAGCAGGGCGGCCGCGTGCGAGCGCACGCCGACGGCGCGCGCCACCTTGGCGCCGCCGACGAAGGCCACGCACAGCACCAGCGCCAGCCAGAGCCGCTGGATCACCCACTCGGGGAACTGGTAGCCCCACAGGAGCAGGAAGAACGAGCCCATCGGCCACAGGTAGCCGTAGGCCTGGTTCTGCAGCTGCCCCAGCGCCCCGGTGTCCCACAGGTGGAGGGCGCGCGAGAGGAACTGCAACGGGTCGGCCACGAGGTCGAACTTCGTGTCGGCCACCTGGAATCCCGAGGCCTGGACGAAGGCCAGGCCGGTGAGGAGCGCGCAGCCGGCCAGCAGCCGCATCCGCCACTTCCCGGCGTCACGGCCGGAGTCGACGGAGGGAAGGTGGTGGTCCGGGGTCACCTCTTGCGCAGCACGAGCACGAGGTTCCACGTCACCACCTCACGGATCACCGGGACGCGCAGCAACCACCAGGACCACCACGGGTTGTAGCGGGGCAGCACGGCCACGACCTCGGCCGAGGTCGTGGCGGCGGCCCAGGCCAGTCCATCACGGACGGTGACCTTGTACAGGGATTCACCGAACTTGTTCTTCGGCTCGTGACCGTGGCGGCGGGCGTAGCGCCGACGGGCGAACCGGCCACCGAGGTAGTGCCACGGAGCGGTCTCGTGGCCGCCCCAGGGGCCGTACCAGACGGTGTAGCTGATGAACACGAGCCCCCCGGGGCGCGTCACCCGGACCATCTCCTCGGCCATGGTCCAGGGCTCGGGGACGTGCTCGAGCACGTTGGAGGAGTAGGTGACGTCCAGCGACCCGTCCCGGAAGGGGAGCTCCATGCCGCTGCCCAGCACGGTCCCCTCCGCGATCTGCCCGGCGCTGGAGAGCTCGCCGACGTCCGCGTCGAGCGCGTAGTAGGTGGCCCCGCGGGCACGGAAGGCGTCCCGGAAGTAGCCGGGGCCACCACCCACGTCCAGCATCTTCATGCCGGTGAGGTCCTGGTAGCCGGAGAGCTGCCTCGCGGAGTCCTCGGCCAGGGCGGTGTAGAACCTGGCCGGGTCGGTCTGCTCGACCCGGAACTCGCGGAAGAGCCGGATGGAGCGCCTCAGGGTCTCCCAGCGGGCGCTCGGCCGCTCGTCGGCGGACAGGGTCGGCGTCGTCACGGCGGCGACCATACCTGACCGATGAGTAACTCCGGCGCCACTTGTGTCGTAGTGTGCTTCGCCAGGGATGAGGGAGTGGCCGGACTTGAGGGAGGAGCCCGCTGTGGGAGGCACGACGCAAGGAGCCGGCGCAGGAACGCTCTCGCTCGAGGGGCGGCACGTGGTCTTCCTGAGCTGGCGCGACGTCCGCAACCCCGAGGGGGGTGGCGCGGAGGTCTACCTCGAGGAGATCGCCCGGGGGCTGGTCTCCCGCGGTGCCCGGGTCACCGTCTTCTGTGCGGCCCACCCGGCGGCGCCGGCCGAGGGGATGACCGACGGGGTCCGCTTCGTCCGCCGGGGCTCCAAGCTCACGGTCTACGCCTGGGGCATGCTGCTGCTGGCCGCCCGGCGCTTCGGGCGGGTCGACGCGGTCGTCGACGTCCAGAACGGTCTCCCCTTCTTCTCCAGGCTGGTCACCCGCAGTCCCGTGGTGGTCCTGGTCCACCACGTGCACCGGGAGCAGTGGCCGGTGGTCTACCCGGGACCGATCGCCCGGGTCGGCTGGTGGATCGAGTCCTGGCTCGCCCCCCGCCTCTACCGCCGGTGCCAGTACGTCGCGGTCTCGCGCGCGACCCGCGAGGAGCTCGCCGAGGTCGGCGTCGACACCGCGCGGGTGGCGGTGGTCCACAACGGCACCGCCCCCACCGCGGCCCTCGACCTGCCGAGGACGCAGGCGCCCTCCATCTGCGTGGTCGGCCGTCTCGTGCCGCACAAGCAGGTCGAGCACGCGATCGACGCGTGGGCGCGGCTGCGCGAGGACATCCCCGGGCTGCGCCTGCGGATCGTGGGCTCGGGCTGGTGGGAGGACGAGCTGCGCGCGCACGCCGCGAAGGTCGACCCACTCGGCGAGGTGGAGCTGCTCGGTCACGTGAGCGAGGCCGAGAAGCAGCGGGTCTACGCCGAGTCGTGGGTGATGGCGCTGCCGTCGCTCAAGGAGGGCTGGGGGCTGGTAGTCGGCGAGGCCGGCGCGCACGGCACGCCGACGGTCGCCTACCGCTCAGCGGGCGGGACGCAGGAGTCCATCGACGAGAACGTCTCTGGCCTGCTGGCCGACAGCTACGAGGAGTTCGTCGAGGGCCTGCGCCGCGTCCTCACCGACGCCGCGCTGCGCGGCGACCTGGCCGACGGCGCCCGGAAGACCAGCCACCGCTTCACCTGGGAGCACTCCCACGGCTCGTTCGCGCGTGTCCTCCACGAGGTCTGGCACGGAGTCACGGTGCATGCACAAGACCCCGAGGAGACCGTGTAGGTCCTCGGGGTCCTGGGCGGCTGAAGAGTTCCGGAGGTATGGAGCGCCGGTCCTCAGGGGTGCCGGTCGTGCGTCAGTTGCTGCCGTAGTCGACGATGATCGACGACTCGTTGACGTCGGCGGGCGACGACTCGGGCGCGCTCGTCTGGGACGAGATCACACCGACCACGGTCGCGGCGGCGACTCCCGTACCGACCAACAGACTCACAAAGGCACCGATGACGGAGCTTCCCACAGTTGTCCTCCCTCAATTGACTACTCCCCTCTACGCTACCAGCCGGTAGAGGCCCAGGGCCATCTTCGTCCCAAAAAAGCGGGGCGCGTCGGGGGCGTAGGGGCGCCCTGGACGCGTCGGGCTAGGCGGAGCGGCCGCGACGACGACCGGCCCAGGGCAGCGCGAGACCCACGAGGACGAGGCCGACCCAGGCCGCCCAGGCGCCCGCGACCGCCGGGCGCCAGGCCGGCGGGTCGCCGCCGGGGTCGGCGTCACCGAGGTCGACCACCTCGAACGCCTCGTTGCCGAAGACGACCGTCCCGGCGATCGGGGGCACGGCCGCATCCAGGTCACGCTCGATCAGCACCCGATCGACCCCCGCGGCCCGCAGGCCCGCGGCTACGGCGGCGGGGTCGTCGTGGCGCAGCGCGGCGGCGACCCGCCGCGCCAGCGGGTCCTCCCCCGCCAGCACGCGGCCGTCGACGGCCAGCTGGTCGGAGGTGACCACGGGGGCGGAGAAGTAGCGGCCGGCCGGGTTGAGCACCTTCGCGCGGTCGTTCCACTCCGGCGCCCGGTAGCTGGCGAACGGCAGCACCACCACCCGCCCCCCGTCGCCGGCCAGGGCCGGTCGGGCCTCGGCCCAGGTCGCCGGGAAGTCGGTGGGCGCCGGGAGCCCCGCCCCCCAGGCGGCGTCGGGCAGGAAGGTCACCGGCAGGCAGGCCAGCGAAGCCGCCACCAGGCCCCGCTGCCAGCGCTGCCACCTCCCCGCCAGGAGCGAGACGAGCCACGCCACGCCGTGCCCGACGAGGCAGGCCAGCAGCGGCATGCCCAGCCCGAGCAGCCGCGAGCCGTCGCGCAGCAGTCCGCCGCCCGGGACGTGCGCGGCCAGCCAGCCGGTGGCGCCGGGCGAGGCCCAGGTGAACAGGGCCAGGACCAGGCCCACGACCCAGAGGGCCAGCAGCGCGATGCGCAGCCGCGCCTCGGTGCCCGCCCACCAGGACCGGGCCCCGAGGGCGGCCAGGGCCACCAGGGTCACGAGCCCGACCACGGCGAGCAGGGTGTCGCGGCTCGCCGGCACGACCTCGCTGTTCCAGATGCCGCCCAGGGCCAGCGCCTCGAGGGGCGCCGGGAGGAGGGCGCCCCGCAAGGCGAACACCTCGGCGGCCCTCGGGTCGGAGGTGGCGGAGCTCGCGTGGAGCAGTCCCGAGACCACCCAGGGTGCGTTGGCGGCCGCCACCAGGGCCAGCACCACCAGGGCGGTGCCCCGGCGTGCGGCGGCCGCGACCACCGCGAGCGCGAGCATCAGGCCGGCGCTGGGGCTCAGCGAGGCGAGGGGCAGCACCACCGCCAGGGAGGCGGGCAGCCGCCCGGTGGCGTGCAGCCGGTGCGACCACAGCAGCACCCACGGCAGGGCGGCGTAGGCGACCAGCATCGTCCAGTGGCCGAGCAGGAGTCGCTCCACGACGTAGGGGTTCCACACCGCCACGCTCGCGGCGACCAACCGGCCGGGCAGCGGGAGCCCTCGGACCAGCGCCGCGGCCCCGGCACCGGCGCCGACGAGCGAGGCGACCAGGACCAGCTTCTGCAGCACCATGCCGCCGACGACCTCGTCCAGCACGGCGACGACCGCGTCGGCCGGCACCGCCCGGGGCAGCGCCGGACCCAGGCCGAACGAGTCGGCCCGCAGCGTCAGGTCGGGCACCCACACCATGTCGTAGGCCAGCACGAACCCCGGGCCCAGTGCCGGACCGAGCAGGAGGACGGCCAGCACCGCGGACCAGGCAGCCGGCAGCCACCTCTCCCACCCCACCACGCGGCCTCCGTTCCCCACGACGCTGGGCACACCGTAGTCGGTCGACAGTCGGTCGGCCCGCCCGGTCAGGGGCAGCATCGCGGCATCCACCGCGTGCCCCCTACCAGCGGGGACGGCGGTTCGGCGTAGTCTCGGCCGACGTGAGAACTCTGAGCGGGCGCCTGCGCGACCTCATGCACAGCGGGGCCGGCATCGCGGTCGCCATGGCGATCATGAACGTCGCCTCCTACGGCTACACGATCGTGGCCGCCCGGCTGCTGGGGCCCCAGCAGTACGGCGCGTTCGCGTCCATGATGAACCTGCTGCTGGTCGTCAGCGTCGTCAGCCTGGGACTCCAGACGACCGCCGCCCGCCGGATCTCCGCCGATCCCGATCACGTCGACCAGATCCAGCGGCAGGTCCTGCGGGTCACCACCCGGGTGGCTCTGGTGCTGGGCCTCGCCCTGCTCCTCCTGTCCCCGGTGATCAACGTCCTGCTCAACCTGGACAACCTGGCGATGGCGGCACTCATCGGGCCGGCGATGGTGCCCCTGACGATGATGGGCGGCCTGGCCGGGACGCTGCAGGGAGAGCGCCGTTGGCTGCCGCTCGGCGTCCTCTACGTGGCCGCGGGCCTGCCCCGGCTGCTCGTGGGCGTCGCCCTGCTCGCCTGGCAGCCGACCGAGTTCTCGGCGATGCTGGCCGTCACCCTCACCTCGGTCGCTCCCGTCCTGGTCGGGTGGTGGGCGCTGCGGCACGACCGGGCCCCGGGGGCCTCCTCCGCGACCCACCGGGGCCGTGCGGTCGCCAAGGAGGCGCTGCAGAACTCCCAGGCGCTGCTGGCGTTCTTCATCCTCTCCAACGTCGACCTGATCGTGGCCCGCAACGTGCTGAGCGGCCACGACGCCGGCCTCTACGCCGGCGGCCTGATCCTGACCAAGGCCATGCTCTTCCTCCCCCAGTTCGTGGTGATCGTGGCCTTCCCGGCGATGGCCTCCACCCGGGGCCGCCGGCGTGCCCTGGCCCGGGGGCTGGGGCTCGTGGGGGCGATGGGGGTGCTCGGCACCCTGGCCGCGTGGCTGCTGTCGTCGCTGGCGCTGAAGTTCGTCGGCGGCCCGGAGTTCGTGGAGATCCAGGACCGCCTCTGGGCCTTCGCGGTCCTGGGCACCGCGCTGGCGATGCTGCAGCTGCTCGTCTACTCCGTGATCGCCCGGCAGGGCCAGCGCTCGGTCTACCTGCTCTGGGCCGCGCTGGCCGCGCTGATCACCGGCGCCGTCTTCACCGACTCCATCGACGGGCTGCTGGCCTGGGTCGCCCTGGTCGACCTCGGGCTGCTCGCGGCGCTCGCCGCCACCAGCCTCTACCTGCTCAGCGACGACGAGGAGCCGCAGCCGCTCGAGGAGACGCCGGCGGCCCTGCCCGACCAGCCCTAGCCCTGCCGAGCCGGTCGAGGCCTGCTGGGGGGCCGGCCGGGCTGGCCGCAGCCGTCGGCCGGCGCACCTTCGTCCTGGTGCGCCGCGTCGTCTGGTGCGCCGCGTCGTCCTAGTGCGCCGCGTCGTGCCAGCTGCGACCGGTGCCGACGGAGACGTCGAGGGGCACGGTCAGGTCCGCGGCGCGCCCCATCTGGTCGCGGACCAGCGTCTCGAGGGCCTCCAGCTCGCCCTCGGCCACCTCGAAGACGAGCTCGTCGTGGACCTGGAGGAGCATCCGGGAGCGGAGTCCCTGACGAGCCATCTCGCCGTGGACCCCGTGCATGGCCACCTTGACCAGGTCGGCCGCGGAGCCCTGGATCGGGGCGTTGAGGGCCATCCGCTCCGCCATCTCGCGGCGCTGGCGGTTGTCGCTGGTCAGGTCGGGCAGGTAGCGCCGACGCCCCATGATCGTCTCGGTGAACCCGCACCGCCGCGCCTCGTCGACGATGCCGCCGAGGTAGTCCCGCACTCCCCCGAAGGTCTCGAAGTAGTCGTCCATCAGGACCCGCGCCTCGGACGGCTCGATCTTGAGCTGCTGGCTCAGCCCGTAGGCCGAGAGCCCGTAGGCCAGGCCGTAGTTCATCGCCTTGATCTTGGCGCGCATCTCGCCGGTCACCGCCTCGGCGTCGACCCCGAAGACGCGCGAAGCGGTGATGGAGTGGAAGTCGCGCCCGGAGCGGAAGGCGTCGACGAGGAGCTCGTCCTCGGAGAGGTGCGCCATGATCCGCATCTCGATCTGGCTGTAGTCGGCCGTCATCAGGGTCTGGTAGCCCGACCCCACGACGAAGCCGGCACGGATCCGGCGGCCCTCCTCGGTGCGCACCGGGATGTTCTGGAGGTTGGGGTCGGTGCTGGAGAGCCGGCCGGTCGCCGCGATGATCTGGTTGAACGTGGTGTGGATGCGTCCGTCGGGTGCCACCGTCTTGAGCAGGCCCTCGACCGTCTGGCGCAGGCGGCTCACGTCGCGGTGCCGCAGCAGGGCCAGCAGGAACGGGTGCTCGGTCTTGACGAAGAGCTGCTGGAGGGCGTCGGCGTCGGTCGTGTAGCCGGTCTTGGTCCGCTTGGTCTTGGGCATCCCGAGCTCGTCGAAGAGGACGACCTGCAGCTGCTTGGGCGAGCCGAGGTTGATCTCCTTGCCGATGACCGAGAACGCCTCCTCGGCCGCCCGGCGCACCTCGTCGCCGAACTCCTCCTCCAGGCCCTGGAGGTGCTCGAGGTCGACCGCGATCCCGGTCTGCTCCATCCCGGCCAGGATGTGGACGAGCGGGAGCTCGACGTCGGCCAGCAGGCGGGTCCCGCCGTGCTCCTCCACGGCGTCCTCCAGGGCCGCGGCCAGCTCCACCACGGCGCGCGCCCGCAGCATCGCGACGTCGGCCACCGCCTCGTCCTGGTCGAAGAGGAGGGCCTGCCCGTCCTCCACCTCCTCGCGGAGCTCGCGGCGCAGGTAGCGCATGGTGAGGTCGGCGAGGTCGTAGGAGCGCTGGTCGGGGCGGACCAGGTAGGCGGCCAGGGCGGTGTCGCTGCGCAGCCCGCCCAGGGACCAGCCGTGGGCGGCCAGCGCCAGCATCGGCCCCTTGGCGTCGTGCATCACCTTGGGCCGGTCCTCGTCGCAGAGCCACGCGGCCAGGGCCTGGTCGTCGGCGGGCGAGAGAGTGGAGACGTCCAGGTAGGCGGCCTCGCCGGACGCGGTGGAGAGCGCGAGCGCCTCGACGTGCCCGGTGCCCGAGCCCCAGGCGCCGCGCACGTGCAGCCCGATCGTCGAGGTGGCGTGCTCGGCGAGCCACCCCGCGACCTCGTCGGTGGCCAGCACCACGCCGCTCAGCTCGAAGCCGGCCTCCTCCACGTCCTCCTCGGAGGTGAGGGACTCGAAGAGACGGTCGCGCAGGACGCGGAACTCCAGCCCGTCGAAGAGGGTGTGCACCTCCTGCCTGTCCCACGGCTGCCGGAGCAGGTCGTCGGGGCTCAGCGACAGCTCCAGGTCGCGCACCAGCGCGTTGAGCCGGCGGTTGCGGATCACGTCGCCCAGGTGGAGACGCAGGTTCTCCCCGGCCTTGCCCTTCACCTTGTCGGCATGGGCGATCACGTTGTCCAGACCGTCGTACTCGTTGATCCACTTGGCCGCGGTCTTGGGCCCCACCCCGGGGATGCCCGGGAGGTTGTCGGAATCCTCGCCGACCAGCGCCGCGAGCTCGGGGTAGCGATGCGGGGGGACGTTGTACTTCGCCTCGACGGCCTCCGGGGTCATCCGGGCCAGCTCGGAGACCCCGCGCATCGGGTAGAGCACGGTGGAGGTCTCCCCCACCAGCTGGAGGGAGTCGCGGTCCCCGGTGAGGATCAGCACCTCCATGCCCTGGGCGACCCCCTGGGTGGCGAGGGTGGCGATGATGTCGTCCGCCTCGTAGCCCTCGACGGACAGGTGGGGGACGTGCAGGGCGTCCAGCACCTCCTGGATCAGCGGCAGCTGGCTCTTGAACTCGTCGGGGGTCTTGTTGCGCTTGGCCTTGTACTCGGCGTACTCCTCGAGCCGGAAGGTCTGCCGGGACCGGTCGAAGGCCACCCCGACGTGGGTGGGCTCCTCGTCGCGCAGCACGTTGATCAGCATCGAGGTGAAGCCGTAGACGGCGTTGGTCGGCTGACCGGTCGTCGTGGAGAAGTTCTCCACCGGCAGCGCGAAGAAGGCGCGGTAGGCCAGGGAATGGCCGTCGAGCAGGAGCAGGCGGGGGCGGGAGGGTGTCGCGGTCACGTCCTGACCCTATCCGCCGACGGCGACGGGGCCGCGTCCCCCAGAATGGGGCCATGAGCGAGCAGCGGAGCACCCCCGACCACGACACCCCCCTCGACGACCTCGTCGCCCTGATGTCCGAGCACAACGGAGCGCTCGGCGACAAGATGGGGATCAAGGTCCTCGAGCTCTCCGCCGAGCGGGCCGTCGCGACGATGCCCGTGGAGGGCAACACCCAGCCCTTCGGCCTGCTCCACGGAGGTGCGTCGGTGGTGCTCGCGGAGTCGCTGGGCTCCATGGCCTCCGCCGTCCACGCCCACCCCGACCGCATCCCGGTGGGCGTCGACATCAACGCCACCCACCACCGCTCGGCCACCTCGGGACTGGTGACCGGCGTGGCCACCGCCATCCACCGCGGGCGGACCAGCACCGCCTACGAGATCGTGATCAGCGACGACCAGGGACGCCGGCTGTGCACCTCCCGGATCACCTGCGCGCTGATCCCGGCAGTCCGCCCCACCGACTGAGGCCGCGGGGGTCAGGAGACCCGCTCACCCCGCCGGCTCCGCCGGGCCGCGAGGACCCGGTCGAGGTGACGGCTGCCCTGCTGCCCCGCCCGCTCGGGGCGCAGGGCCACCAGCCGGTGGCGCACGCTCTGGGTGGTCGCCATGCGCAGGGTCGCGCTCGCGCCCAACGAGAGCCTCGCGAAGAAGCGGTTGGCCTCGCGGGACCCCGAGATGGCGGCCGCGCCGAGCAACGGGACGTGGCGCTCCTCGGCGAAGGCCACGGCGGCCTCCATCAGGGCGGTGCCGACGCCTCGCCGGCGGTGGTCGGGATGAACGTGAGGGGCGACGACGTGCACCACCGGCTCGCGGTTGACCGGGGAGATCGTGCTCACCTGGAGGTAGACCGCGCCGGCGGTCCGGCCGTCGACCTCGGCCACCAGCACCCGGACCCCGGAGGAGGGGGCGGCCGCCGTCCCCAGGATGCGCGCGACGTCGTCGGCCTGCTGCTCCTGCGAACCCCGACGCAGCGCGTCGCCCCACAGCTCGACCAGCGCCTCCGCGTCGTCGGGCGTGGCGGGTCGCATCGTCACGCTGGCTCGCACCATGGTCAACCTCCGACAGCCAGGACCCGGCCACGCTCTTGCCCCCCGCACGCGCCGGGTGAACACGATAGCGGCTCCGCCTGCACTCCGGCAGGGGCGGTTCGGACCGGTGGAGGAGGAGGTGTCCGGAGATCCGCGCATTCCACTGCCCGGGTCCGGATGCCGGGCACATGGGTAACGAATCGGCAACGACCCGGGACGGGCGGGGCTCGTCGGGGTCTCTCAGCCCTACCTTGACAGGGCTGAGCCCACCCTGTCTGGAAAGGGCGCCGGTGGAAGACAACTCCTGAAAGAAAGGTTCACGACGTGAATCGATCCACGACAGCCTCCTGGCTGAAGGTGATGGCGGGCGCTGCCACGCTGTCCCTCGCGCTCACCGCCTGCGGTGGCGACACCGATGAGTCTGAGTCCGGCAACGAGGCCAGCGACTCCCCGTCGGCCGAGGCCGCCGAGATGACCTTCACCAACGACGAGTGCAGCGGCGACGTCACCAGCGCCGACACGTTCAAGGTCGGCGGCATCCTGCCCCTGACCGGCAACCTGGCCTACCTCGGCCCCCCGGAGATCTCGGGCGTCGGCCTCGCCGTCTCCGACATCAACGCGGCCGGTGGCGTCGGCGGCGCGGACGCCTGCCACACCATCGAGGACTCCGGCGACTCCACCGACATGTCGATCTCCACCTCGGCCGCCCAGAACATGGTCTCGGGCAAGCCCTCGGTCGTCATCGGCGCGGCGTCGTCGAGCGTGTCCCTCAACTTCGTGGACACCCTCACCGACAACAAGATCGTCCAGATCTCCCCGGCCAACACGGCGCTCGACCTCAGCGGCTACTCGGACTTCTACTTCCGCACCGCTCCCCCGGACACCATCCAGGGCAACGCGCTGGGCAACCTGATCGCCCAGGACGGCCACCAGCGACTGGCCTTCCTGGTCTTCAACGACACCTACGGTACCGGGCTGCGCAACGCGGTCGAGAAGACCTTCACCGAGGCCGGTGGCGAGGTCGTCTACGGCGGCAAGGGCGACGGGGACGAGTTCCCGGCCGGCCAGACCACCTTCTCGGCCGAGGTGACCGCCGCGCTCAACTCCTCGCCGGACGCCATCGTGGTCCTCGCCTTCGACGAGACGAAGGCCATCGTGCCCGAGCTCGCCTCGCAGGGCTGGGACATGCCGAAGACCTACTTCACCGACGGCAACACCGCCGACTACACGAAGGACTTCGAGGCCGGCACGCTCGAGGGCGCGCAGGGCACGATCCCCGGTGGTGAGGTCGCCGAGGACTTCGGCGACAAGCTGATCGCCTGGTACGAGCAGGCCGAGAACGAGACCCTCAACGACTTCGCCTACGGGCAGGAGTCCTACGACGCCGTGATCCTGGCCGCGCTGGCCGCGGTCAAGGGCGGCGACACCAAGTCGACGACCGTCCAGAAGAACCTGGCGGCCGTCTCCGGTGCCACCGACGGCGAGGAGTGCACCTCCTACGCCGACTGCGTGGAGCTGATCGAGGCGGGTGAGGAGATCCGCTACGTCGGTCCCTCCGGCATCGGCCCGATCAACGAGGACAACGACCCGTCCTCTGCCTACGTCGGCATCTACACCTTCGACGGCAACAACAAGAACGAGCGCTCGGGCACGGTCGAGGGCAAGATCTGACCTGCACCACCGCGCACGCGGAAGGCCCCGGACCGAGAGGTCCGGGGCCTTCTTCGTGCGCTGTTCCGGGTGCTGATCCGTGTGGGCTGGGCGGAGGTCGCCCTCGCCCGGCGGAGCCGTCAGGCGGGGGCCTGGGTCTCGGTGCCCTTGGTCTCCACGTCGGCTGCCAGCGTGCCGAGGTAGAGCTCGATCACCCTGGGGTCGTTGGCCAGCTCGCGGCCCGAGCCCGTGTGGGCGTCGCGGCCCTGGTCGAGGACGTAGCCGCGGTCGCAGATCTGCAGGCAGCGGCGCGCGTTCTGCTCCACCATCACCACGCAGACCCCGGTCTTGTTGATCATCCGGGTGCGCAGGAAGGTCTCGTCCTGGCGCACCGGCGAGAGCCCGGCCGACGGCTCGTCGAGCAGCAGCACCGAGGGCTCCATCATCAGGGCCCGGGCCATGGCCAGGGACTGGCGCTCACCACCGGAGAGCGCGCCGGCGCTCTGGTTGCGCCGGTCGTGGAGCACCGGGAAGAGGTCCCACATGGCGGCCAGCCGCTCGCTGACCTTCTTCGGCCGCAGGAAGAGCCCCATCCGCAGGTTCTCCTCGATGGAGAGGCTGGGGAAGACGTTGTTGGTCTGCGGGACGAAGCCCACCCCCATCTCCACCAGCTTGTTGGTCCGCGCGTTCGTGATGTCCTCGCCGTGCAGGCGGACCGTCCCCTCGTGCACGTTGACCAGGCCGAAGATCGCCTTGAGCAGCGTCGACTTGCCGGCGCCGTTGGGCCCGATGATGCCGATCATCTCGCCCGGGTAGGCGGTGAGGCTGCACCCGTTGAGGATGTTGACGCCCGGCAGGTAGCCGGCGACGATGTCCTGCGCCTCGATGACGGGCACGGACCCGTCCGTGAGCTGGCTCATCGGCTCTCCTCCGTCGTGCCGGCCGGGTGGGGCTCGGCGGGCTCCTCGTCCTGCGCCTCTTCGGCGAGCTGTTCCATGGTCTCGTCGGTGAGCAACGAGTCGTCGCCCAGGTCGGTGTCGTGGTGGGCACCCAGGTAGGCGTCGATGACGGCCGGGTTGCTCATCACCTCGCCCGCGGCTCCCTCGGCCACGATCCGGCCCTCGGCCATCACGACCACCCAGTCGGAGATGTGCCGGACCATGTGCATGTCGTGCTCGACGAACAGGACGGTCATCCCCTCGTCGCGCAGGCTCTGGATGTGGCCCAGGAGCGACTGGGTCAGAGCCGGGTTCACCCCGGCCATCGGCTCGTCGAGCATGATCATCTTCGGGTCCGTCATCAGCGCCCGCGCCATCTCGAGCAGCTTGCGCTGACCGCCGGAGAGGCTGCCGGCGTAGTCGTCCTTCTTCTCCAGAAGCTTGAAGCGCTGGAGGAGGTCCTTGGCCTTGGCCTCGATCTCCCGCTCCTGGGCCCGCCACAGCGGCGAGAGCCAGGACTTCAGCAGGTTCTCCCCCGCCTGTCCGGTGGCGCCCAGCATCATGTTGTCGAGCACCGTCATCCGGTTGAGCGCCTTGGTCAGCTGGAAGGTGCGGACCATGCCGGCGCGGGCCACGTTGGCCGGCGACGTCTTGTCGAGCTTGGCGCCGTCGAAGGACCAGTGGGCACCGCTGCGCGCCGAGGTGGGCTTGTCGAAGCCGGTGATCAGGTTGAAGAAGGTGGTCTTGCCGGCTCCGTTGGGACCGATCAGGGCGGTGATCACCCCGCGCTGGACCTCGAGGTGGCCGACGTCGACGGCGGTCATGCCGCCGAAGGTGCGCACGATGTTGTCGACCTTGAGGATCGGGTCGGGCTTGGCGGAGCCGGGCTCCGCGGCGACGCCCGCCATCAGCGCTCGGCGCTGCTCGGGGTCGGCACTGTCGAACCGGGCGGTCCCGGTCGTCGTCTCAGACATTGAACCGAAGCTCCCTCTTGTCGCCGAGGATTCCTTGTGGTTTGAAGATCACCAGCAGCATCAGCGCGACGCCCACCACGATCCAGGAGAACTGCTCGGTCTGCTGGCTGTTCATCAGCGAGTTGGGCACCACCACGTCGGCGGTCCCCTTGATGAAGATCCGGACGGTGAAGAACAGGATCGAGCCGAGCACCGGGCCGAAGATGGTGGCCGCGCCGCCCAGCAGCAGGGCGGTCCACGCGAAGAAGGTCAGGGCGCGACCCATGGAGTCGGGCTGCACCGCCGAGGGCAGCACGTAGACCATGCCGCCGAGGGCACCGAGAACGCCGCCGATGACCAGCGCCTGCATCTTGACCGCGAAGGCGTTCTTGCCGAGGCTCAGGATGGCCATCTCGTCCTCGCGGATGCCGCGCAGCAGACGCCCCCAGGGGCTGCGCACCAGCAGGAAGATGCCGAGCACGCACAGGCCGACCAGGGTCCAGGCCACGAACCTGACCCACCACCCGTTGACGCCGGTCATCTGGTAGTTGAGGAAGCCGATGCTGGCCTCCCCGCTGCCGAAGAACGAGAGGTCGGTGAAGGGGTCGCGGTACGTCTTGCCCTGGATGCCCTGGGCGGCACCGGTGAAGTCGGTCAGCAGCGCGGAGCGTCCGACGTAGCGGATGATCTCCGCGGCCGAGATGGTCACGATCGCGAGGTAGTCCCCGCGCAGCTTCAGGGTCGGCAGGCCGAGGATCAGGGCGAAGACCACCGCCGAGAGCAGCCCGATCAGGACCGCCGGCACCAGGGGGACGTCGTACCTGATGGAGATGGTGAAGCCGTAGGCGCCCAGCAGCATGAACCCGGCCTGGCCGATGTTGAGCAGGCCGGTGAAGCCGAAGTGCACGTTGAGCCCGATCACCGCGATGGCGACCGCGGCGGTCTGCGGCGAGATGGCCTCGCGCATCATGGCCCGGGCGATCGAGCCGACGTCGCCGGGGGCGAACTGGCCCACCAGCCACAGCGCGACGAGCCCGCCGACCATCCCGGCGGTGATCACGAGTCCGCGGCGGAGCTTGCTCGGCTCCTGTGCCGGCGCCTCGGCGAGCGTGCGTGCCTCTGCATCCATGGTCATGGGTTTCCCTTCCTACCCGACCCGCTCAGCCTTGCCGAGCAGGCCCTGGGGCCGCACCAGCAGGAGCAGGATGAGAATGAGCATCGCGGTCGCGTACTTGAAGTCGCCGGGCATCCCGAAGACGGGGGCGAGCTCGACGACCATGCCGATGATGAGCGCCCCCAGGAGGGCGCCGAAGGCGGTGCCGAGGCCGCCGAGGGTCACCGCGGCGAAGAGCAGGAGCAGGATCTGCATCCCGGAGTCCCACTTGATGCCGTTGGTGACCAGGGCGTACATGATCCCCGACAGCCCGGCCAGGCCGGTGGCCACCACCCAGACCAGCCGGATCACCTTGTCGACGTCGATCCCGGAGGCCGCCGCGAGGGCGGGGTTGTCGGAGACGGCGCGGGTCGCCCGGCCCACCCGGGTGCGGAGCAGGCCGTAGCCCACCCCGGCGAGGACCAGGACCGAGATGCCCATCGCGGCCAGCGACTGGTAGGTGAGCGTGATCGGGCCCATGTCGAGGACCTCGGGGTTGTCCTGGATCACCCGGACGGTCCGGGCGCCCACGAAGTACTGGAAGCAGTACTGCATGGCCAGCGAGAGACCGATGGTGACGATCATCATCTGGGTGAGGCCGAGCCCGCGGCGTCGCAGGGGCTGCCACATGATGCGGTCCTGGGTCCAGCCGGTGGCGGCGCAGATCAGCACGGTCAGGGCCCCGCCGATCCAGAGGTTGAGCCCGACCACGTTGACCAGGCCGTAGGCGACCATGCCGCCCAGGGTCACCTGCTCGGCGTGGGAGAAGCTGGAGAGCCGCGTGGTCCCGTAGATCAGGGAGAGCCCCACCGCCGCCAGCGCGAGCAGCAGCCCCAGCCGCAGGCCGTTGACGGCGCTCTGGGCGAGGTACTCGGTGAAGCTCCGCTCGGAGCTGAAGTTCTCGGTGCGGATCGGGATGAGGCCGGGGATGGTGGCCCCGAACCGGGCCTGGACGGTGACGACCTCCTCGCCGGTGGTGCCCACGCCGTCGGGGAGCGTCTCGGGGTCGACCTGGAGGGTCCACGGACCCTCCTCCTCGACCGTGAGGTTCCACTTGCCCTGGTCGTTGGTGGTGAGAACCGTCTCCTCACCCGACGGGCTGGTCACCTTGACGTCAACGTCGGGGACCACGCCCTCCTCGGTGCGCAGGGTGCCGCCCAGGCAGCCGGTGGTCTCGCTCGGCATGCACAGCGTCATCACCGCCTGGGCCGGTGGCACCAGCGACCAGGCGATCCCCGCCACGAGCATGACCAGCAGCAGCCGGAGGCTGCCGGCGGCTCGTGGCGACACCTGGGGCGAATCTTGGCGAACCTTCACTCGAGGCCTCCCATCAGCACGCCCCGTCGCGGACGCACACGGAAGTGTAGGTGTGACACGCCACATTGGGGAGGACCGGCCGGACCATGGCCGCGAGTGATGCCAAACGGTGACCTTTTTCAACCGTCGTGCTCGTCAGGCGTCGCGGCTCACCCGGCCAGGCACGGCCCGGGTCACCCGCTCAGGCCCGGTCGGGCCAGGTCAGGCCAGGACAGGTCAGGACTGACCGGCGATGCCGGGGCCGTGGGTGATCACCCCGTCGGCCACCTGCCGCATCGAGAGACGCAGGTCCATCGCGGTCTTCTGGATCCAGCGGAACGCCTCGGGCTCGCCGATGCCCAGCTCGGACTGGAGGACCCCCTTGGCCCGGTCCATCGCCTTGCGGGTGGCCAGCCGCTCGGTCAGGTCCCCGATCTCGGCCTCCAGGCTGCGGACCTCCGCGAAGCGGCTGACCGCCATCTCGATCGCCGGCACCAGGTCGGACTTGCTGAACGGCTTGACCAGGTAGGCCATCGCGCCCGCGTCGCGGGCGCGCTCCACGAGGTCGCGCTGGGAGAAGGCGGTCAGGATCACCACGGGGCAGATGCGCTGGGTGGCGATCCGCTCCGCGGCGGCGATCCCGTCGAGCACCGGCATCCTGACGTCGAGGATGACCAGGTCGGGGCGCAGCTCCTCGGCGAGCTCGATCGCCCGCTGCCCGTCACCGGCCTGGCCGACGACCTGGTAGCCCTCCTCGGTGAGCATCTCGGCCAGGTCCATGCGGATCAGCGCCTCGTCCTCGGCGATGACGACACGGGGGGCGGATCGGGGCTCGCTCGCGTTCACGCAGCAGAGGGTATCGGCCCGGCCCGTGTCCGGGGGCGCCGATACGGTTCGGGTACGGTGTCGCCTGGCCAGGCCCCGGTATCCCAACCGGCAGAGGAAGCGGTCTCAAACACCGTCCAGTGTGGGTTCGAATCCCACCCGGGGCACTCAGCGCTCGCCGAGCCGGCGGTAGGCCGGCGCCTTCCCGTGGATCGCGTCGCCCATCCGGTGGATCCGCAGGGCGTTGGTCGACCCGGCGATCCCGGGCGGGCTGCCGCCGATGATGACGACCTGCTCGCCCTCCTGGACGCGACCGATCGCCAGCAGCGCCTCGTCGACCTGGCGCACCATCTCGTCGGTGTGCTCCACGTCGGAGGTCTTGAAGGTCTCCACACCCCAGGTCATCGACAGCCGGGAGCGGGTGCTGGCCAGGGGTGTGAAGGCGAGGACCGGGATGGCTCCGCGGTAGCGGGCGAGCCGTCGCGCCGAGTCGCCGCTCTGGGTGAAGGCGACCAGGTAGCGGGCGCCGATCCGGTCGGCCACCTCGGCGGCCGCCTTGGCGATGATGCCGCCCCGGGTCCGGGGGGCCCAGGCCACGCCCGCCATCCGCGCCAGGCCGTGGTCCTCGGTCGACTCGATGATGCGGGCCATGGTGCGGACCGCCTCCAGCGGATACTGCCCGACGCTCGTCTCCCCCGACAGCATGACCGCGTCGGCGCCGTCCAGGACCGCGTTGGCCACGTCGGAGGCCTCCGCGCGGGTGGGCGCGGGGGCGCCGATCATCGACTCCAGCATCTGGGTCGCGACGATCACCGGCTTGGCGTGGCGCCGGGCCAGCTCGACCAGGGCCTTCTGCATCAGGGGGACGTCCTCGAGCGGGCACTCCACGCCGAGGTCGCCGCGGGCCACCATGAGTCCGTCGAAGGCGTCGATGATCGACTCCATGTTGTCGATCGCCTGGGGCTTCTCGATCTTGGCGATCACCGGGACGCTGAAGCCCTCCTCCAGCATCACCGCCCGCACGTCGTTGACGTCGGAGGCGGAGCGCACGAAGCTGAGCGCGACGAAGTCGACGCCCTGGCGCAGGGCCCACCGGAGGTCCTGGACGTCCTTGCCGGAGAGCGCGGGCACCGAGACGGCGACGCCGGGCAGGTTGATCCCCTTGTGGTCGGAGACCCGGCCGGGGACCAGCACCCGGGTGTGCACGTCGGCGCCGTCGACGCCGGTCACCTGCAGGCGCACCTTGCCGTCGTCGATCAGGATCGGGTCGCCTGCCGCCACGTCTCCGGGCAGCCCCTTGTAGGTCGTCCCGCAGGCGACCGCGTCACCGGGGACGTCGCGGGTGGTGATGGTCCAGGCCTGGCCCGCCTCCAGCTCCACCGGGCCGTCCCGGAAGCGCTCGAGCCGGATCTTGGGCCCCTGCAGGTCGGCGAAGATGCCGACCCCGCGACCGGTCGCGTCACTGGCCTCGCGCACCATCCGGTACATGCGGGCGTGGTCCTCGTAGGAGCCGTGACTCATGTTGAGCCGGGCGACGTCCATCCCGGCCTCGACCAGGTCGAGGATCTTCTCGGGGGTGCCCACGGCCGGGCCGAGGGTGCAGACGATCTTTGCTCTACGCACACCTCGAGCCTACCCCTTGAACGTTCCAACCGAAGGCGGGCACCGGGTCCGGGCGCCGGGACGACGGCCCCGGCAGGGTGCCGGGACGCGGCACGCCCCGGGTCGGTGGCCGACCCGGGGCGTGCGACACGCGTGCTGCTCGGAACCGCTCAGACCACCAGTGGCCGGTCGGTCGGCGCCACCGGCGCGGGGAGCGCGGTGGAGCCGGTGAGGAACGCGTCGACGGCAGCGGCCGCGGCACGCCCCTCCGCGATGGCCCAGACGATGAGCGACTGGCCCCGGCCGGCGTCGCCGGCCACGAAGACGCCACGCTCGGAGGTGGCGTAGGACCCGTCGCGCGCCACGTTGCCGCGCTCGTCGAGCTCGAGGGCCAGCTGCTCGACCAGGCCGGCGCGCTGCGGGCCGGTGAAGCCCATGGCCAGCAGCACCAGGTCGGCCGGGATCTCCCGCTCCGTGCCGGGCACCGGGGCGAAGCTGCTGTCGACCTCGACGAGGCGCAGCGCACGCACCCGGCCCTGCTCGTCGCCGAGGAACTCCTGGGTGGAGACCGCGTAGACGCGCTCCCCGCCCTCCTCGTGCGCCGAGGAGACCCGGAAGGTCATCGGGTAGGTCGGCCAGGGCTGACCCGCGGGACGCTCCACCGGCGGCTGGGAGAGGATCTCCAGCTGGGTGATGCTCGCCGCACCCTGACGGATCGAGGTGCCGAGGCAGTCGGCCCCGGTGTCGCCACCGCCGATGATCACCACGTGCTTGCCGTCGGCGCGGATCTGGTCCGGCACCTCCTCGCCGAGGGCCACCCGGTTGGCCTGCGGCAGGAACTCCATGGCCTGGTGGATCCCCGCCAGCTCGCGTCCCGGGACGGGCAGGTCGCGCGGCAGGGTCGAGCCCGTGGCCAGCACCACCGCGTCGTACCGCTCGCGCAGCCGCGAACCGGTGAGGTTGCCCGTGCCGACCTCGACGCCGGTGCGGAAGATCGTGCCCTCGCGGCGCATCTGGTCCAGACGCCGGTCCAGGTGCTTCTTCTCCATCTTGAACTCGGGGATGCCGTAGCGCAGCAGTCCCCCGGCCTTCTCGTCGCGCTCGTAGACCGCCACGGTGTGCCCGGCCCGGGTCAGCTGCTGGGCGGCGGCCAGCCCGGCGGGGCCGGAGCCGATCACCGCGACGGTGCGCCCCGAGAGCCACTCCGGCGGCTGGGGCCGGACGTAGCCGGACTCCCAGGCGCGGTCGATGATCGCCACCTCGACGTTCTTGATGGTGACCGGGTCCTGGTTGATCCCCAGCACGCACGCGGTCTCGCACGGCGCGGGGCACAGCCGCCCGGTGAACTCCGGGAAGTTGTTGGTCAGGTGGAGCCGGTCCATCGCCCCGTCCCAGTCGTCACGCCAGACCAGGTCGTTCCACTCCGGGATGATGTTGCCCAGCGGGCAGCCCTGGTGGCAGAACGGGATGCCGCAGTCCATGCAGCGCCCCGCCTGGGTGTTGATGATCGGCAGCAGCGCTCGGCCGATGCCGTCGGGGTAGACCTCGTTCCAGTCCTTCACCCGCTCCTCGACGATCCGCCGGGTGGCCACCTGGCGCCCGTGCTTGAGGAATCCCTTGGGGTCAGCCATGAAGCACCTCCATGATCCGCGCTGCGGCCTCGTCTTCGTCGAGACCCTCCTCGAGGGCCTCCGCACGGGCCTCGAGCACCCGCTTGTAGTCGCTGGGCATCACCTCGGTGAACCGTGTCACCGCGGTGGCCCAGTCGTCGAGCAGTTCCTGGGCGACCGAGGAACCGGTCTCCTCCAGGTGCTCGCGGACGATCCCCTGCAGCTCGGCGACGGTCTCCCCGGTGACGGGGGCCAGCTCCACCAGCTCGCGGTTGACCCGGCCCTCGTCGAGGTCCAGGACGAAGGCGTAGCCGCCCGACATGCCGGCGGCGAAGTTGCGGCCCGTGGGGCCGAGCACCACCACCCGGCCACCGGTCATGTACTCGCAGCCGTGGTCGCCCACCCCCTCGACCACCGCGGTCGCCCCGGAGTTGCGGACGCAGAACCGCTCGCCGGCCTGGCCGCGCAGGAAGATCGAGCCCGCGGTCGCGCCGTAGCCGATCGTGTTGCCGGCGATGACCTGCTGGGAGGCGTCGAACGCGGCCGCCCGGTCCGGGCGGACCACGATCCGGCCACCCGAGAGCCCCTTGCCGACGTAGTCGTTGGCGTCGCCCTCGAGCCGCAGGGTCATCCCCCGCGGCACGAACGCCCCGAACGACTGACCGGCCGACCCGGTGAAGGTCAGGTCGATGGTGCCGTCGGGCAGGCCCTCGCCGCGGTAGCGCTTGGTGACCTCGTGCCCGAGCATCGTGCCGACCGTGCGGTTGACGTTGCGCACCTCGATCTGGGCGCGCACCGGCTCGCCGGACTCCAGCGCCGGCCGGGCGATCTCGATCAGCCGGTTGTCCAGCGCCTTCTCCAGGGCGTGGTCCTGGGTCTTGGTGCACCGCAGGTCCTGGCCGCCGAACTGCTCCTGCTGCTCGACCTGGTGCAGGATCGGCGACAGGTCCAGCCCGGAGGCCTTCCAGTGGTCGACCGCCTCGACCACGTCGAGGGCCCCGACCTGGCCGATCGCCTCGTCGAGGCTGCGGAAGCCGAGCTCGGCCAGCAGCTCGCGCACCTCCTCGGCGATGTACTCGAAGAAGTTGACGACGAACTCCGGCTTCCCGGTGAACCGCTCACGCAGCACCGGGTTCTGGGTGGCGACGCCGACCGGGCAGGTGTCCAGGTGGCACACCCGCATCATGATGCAGCCGGAGACCACCAGCGGCGCGGTGGCGAAGCCGTACTCCTCGGCACCGAGGAGGGCCGCGATGACCACGTCGCGCCCGGTCTTGAGCTGGCCGTCGGCCTGCACCACGATCCGGTCGCGCAGCCCGTTGAGCAGCAGCGTCTGCTGGGTCTCGGCGAGGCCGAGCTCCCAGGGACCGCCGGCGTGCTTGAGCGAGGTGAGCGGCGAGGCGCCCGTCCCGCCGTCGTGCCCGGAGATGAGCACCACGTCGGCGTGGGCCTTGGAGACCCCCGCCGCGACGGTGCCGACCCCGACCTCCGCGACCAGCTTGACGTGCACCCGTGCGGACGGGTTCGCGTTCTTCAGGTCGTGGATCAGCTGGGCGAGGTCCTCGATGGAGTAGATGTCGTGGTGCGGCGGGGGCGAGATCAGCCCCACGCCCGGGGTGGAGTGCCGGGTCTTGGCCACCCACGGGTAGACCTTGTGACCGGGCAGCTGCCCGCCCTCGCCGGGCTTGGCGCCCTGGGCCATCTTGATCTGGATGTCGTCGGCGTTGGTGAGGTACTCCGAGGTGACCCCGAAGCGGCCCGAGGCGACCTGCTTGATCGAGCTGCGGCGCTCGGGGTCGTAGAGGCGGTCGGGGTCCTCCCCGCCCTCGCCGGTGTTGGACTTGCCGCCGAGCCGGTTCATCGCGATCGCCAGGGTCTCGTGAGCCTCCTGGCTGATCGACCCGTAGGACATGGCACCGGTGGAGAAGCGCTTGACGATCTCCGAGACCGGCTCCACCTCCTCCAGCGGCACGGGGGTCCGGTCGGAGCTGAACCGGAACAGCCCGCGCAGGGTCATCAGCCGGGCGGCCTGCTCGTCGACGCGGCGGGTGTACTCCTTGAACAGGTCGTAGCGTCCGCTGCGGGTCGAGTGCTGGAGCCGGAAGACCGTCTCGGGGTCGAAGAGGTGCGGCTCCCCGTCGCGGCGCCACTGGTACTCGCCGCCGGTGGCCAGCTCGCGGACGCCCGGCACGATCCCGCCCCGGGGGTACGCCGTCGCGTGGCGCCGGGCGACCTCCTCGGCGATGGTGTCGAGGCCGATGCCGCCCAGCTTGGAGGTGGTGCCGGTGAAGTACTTGTCGACGACCTCCTGGGAGAGGCCGACGACCTCGAAGATCTGCGCGCCGGTGTAGGAGGCCACCGTGGAGACGCCCATCTTGGACATCACCTTCAAGACGCCCTTGCCGAGCGCCTTGACCAGGTTGGCGACCGCCTTGGCGGGCTCCTCCTTGACGTAGTAGCCCTCACGGGCGAGGTCCTCGACGGACTCCATGGCCAGGTAGGGGTTGACCGCGGCCGCGCCGTAGCCCATCAGCAGCGCGACGTGGTGCACCTCGCGGACGTCGGCGGCCTCGATCACCAGGCCGACCTGGGTCCGGGTCTTCTCCCGGACCAGGTGGTGGTGGACGGCCGCCGTCATCAGCAGCGACGGGATCGGCGCCAGCTCGGCGGTGGAGTGCCGGTCGGAGAGCACGATGATCCGTGCGCCCCGCGCGATCGCGTCGGAGACCTCGCGGCAGATCTCCTCCAGGCGCCGGGCGAGCGCCTCGCCTCCCCCGTCGACCTCGTAGAGGCCGCGGGAGACGTGGGTGATGAAGCCCGGCATGTCGCCGTCGTGGTTGATGTGGCGCAGCTTGGCCAGGTCGTCGTTGGAGATCACCGGGAAGGGGATCACCACCTGACGGCACGAGGCCGGCGTCGGGTCGAGCAGGTTGGCCTCAGGGCCGACCGTGCCGTAGAGGGAGGTGACGAGCTCCTCGCGGATGGCGTCCAGCGGCGGGTTGGTCACCTGCGCGAAGAGCTGGGCGAAGTAGTCGAAGAGCAGCCGCGGCTTGTCCGACAGCGCGGCCAACGGGGTGTCGGTGCCCATCGAGCCGATCGGCTCGCCGCCGGTGTTGGCCATCGGGGTGAGGAGGATGCGGAGCTCCTCCTGGGTGTAGCCGAAGACCTGCTGGCGCCGGGTCACCGAGGCGTGGGTGTGCACCACGTGCTCGCGGTCCGGGATCTGGTCGAGGTTGATCAGGCCGGCGTGCAGCCACTCGTCGTAGGGCTGCTCGGCGGCGAGCTCGCTCTTGATCTCCTCGTCCTCGACGATCCGGTGCTCCTGGGTGTCGACCAGGAACATCCGGCCGGGCTGGAGCCGGCCCTTGCGGACCACCGTGGCGGGGTCGAGGTCGAGCACCCCCACCTCGGAGGCGAGCACGACCAGGCCGTCGTCGGTCACCCAGTAGCGGGAGGGGCGCAGGCCGTTGCGGTCGAGGACCGCGCCGATCTGGCGTCCGTCGGTGAAGACCACGCAGGCCGGGCCGTCCCACGGCTCCATCAGCGTGGAGTGGAACTCGTAGAACGCGCGGCGGGCGGCGTCCATCTCGGTGTGGTTCTCCCACGCCTCGGGGATCATCATCAGCACCGAGTGCGGCAGGGAGCGGCCGCCGAGGTGCAGGAGCTCGAGCACCTCGTCGAAGGAGGCGGAGTCCGAGGCACCGGGCGTGCAGATCGGGAAGAGGCGCTCGAGGTCGCCGGGGATCAGGTCGGAGGCGAGCAGCGCCTCGCGGGCCCGCATCCAGTTCCGGTTGCCCATCACGGTGTTGATCTCGCCGTTGTGGGCGATGAAGCGGAACGGGTGGGCCAGCGGCCAGCTCGGGAAGGTGTTGGTGGAGAACCGCGAGTGCACCACGGCGAGCGCGGAGGCGACCCGCTCGTCGCGCAGGTCGGGGAAGAACGTGTCGAGCTGGTCGGTGGTCAGCATGCCCTTGTAGGCGAGCGTCCGCGAGGAGAGCGAGGGGAAGTAGACGCCC
Organism: Nocardioides sp. Z40_12; assembly: GCF_058215795.1. NCBI lineage: Bacteria > Bacillati > Actinomycetota > Actinomycetes > Propionibacteriales > Nocardioidaceae > Nocardioides > Nocardioides sp. Z40_12. Next base: position 458,297 of record NZ_JBZAJA010000002.1, on the reverse strand, counting down.
GTCTCGCGCTCGGCGCGCTTGCGCAGGCAGAAGGCCATCCGCTCCAGGGCCATGCCGGTGCGGCGCGCGCCGCGCGCGGCGACGAAGAGCTGGCTGAAGGCCGGCATCACGCTGAGCGCGGTCGCCCCCAGGATGCCCGGCTCGATCGGGACCTCGCGCCAGCCGAGGACGGCGAGGTCCTCCTCGGCGGCGATCTCCTCGATCCGCTGCCGGGTCTTGGCCGCCTCCTCGGGGCTGCCGGGGATGAAGGCGGTGCCCACGGCGTAGCCCTGCGGGACCGGGAGCTCGAAGTCGACGACCTCGCGCAGGAAGGCGTCGGGCACCTGCATCAGGATGCCGGCACCGTCCCCGGAGTTGGTCTCGGCGCCCGCGGCACCGCGGTGGTCGAGGTTGCGCAGCGCGGTGAGCGCCTTGGCAACGATGTCGTGGCTGGCAACGCCGGTCAGGGTCGCCACGAAGGCCACACCACAAGCGTCACGCTCGTGGGTGGGGTCGTAGAGCCCTTGGGGCGGAGGGAATGCATGCATGGGCATCCTCCCGTCGTCTGCGCCCGGGCCGGAGGGCCGAAGGGCGAACTGGCAAGGCGTGGTGCGAGCACGGGACGACGTTGGCCAGCGCGAGGACCGACTTTACCACCCTGTAACAGGCCTCAGTCACGCCGTTCCGCGTCGACCGCCTGCGCCTCGGACGTCCGGGATCCAGTGTAGACCTGGGTCTCCCGGCCGGGGTGGCGTCGGGCGGAGACCACGAAGAAGACCAGCGCCGCGACGAAGAGGACCAGCGAGGTCCACACGTTGAGCCGCAGTCCGGCGACGTCGGAGAGCTGGACGTCGTCGATGCGCAGGGTCTCGATCCAGCCGCGGCCGGCGGTGTAGACCATCACGTAGAGCGCCAGCACCCGGCCGTGCCCGAGCCGGAAGCGGCGGTCGGCCCACACGAGGAGCGCGAAGCCGGCCAGTGCCCACAGGGACTCGTAGAGGAAGGTGGGGTGGAAGAGCAGGTCGGCGTCCTCGGGACCGCTGTACGGCTCGACCCGGTGCGCCTGGTCGATCTCCAGCCCCCAGGGGAGGTCGGTCGGCCGGCCGTAGAGCTCCTGGTTGAACCAGTTGCCCCACCGCCCGACCGCCTGGGCGACCAGCACCCCGGGCGCCAGGGCGTCGAGCATCGGCGCGAGGCGGATGTGGTGGAGCCGGGCGCCGATCATCACCCCGACCGCGCCCAGGGCGATGGCACCCCAGATCCCCAGTCCGCCCCGCCAGATCTGCAGCGCGGCCCACGGGTCGCCGCCGGGTCCGAAGTAGCGCTCGTAGTCGGTGGCCACGTGGTAGAGCCGGCCGCCGACCAGGCCGAAGGGGACCGCCCAGATCGCCAGGTCCTGGACCTCGCCGAAGTCGCCGCCGCGCGCCACCCACCGCCGTTCGCCGATCCAGATCGCCGCGACGATGCCGAGGATGATCGCCAGCGCGTAGCCGCGCAGCGGGACGGGACCGAGGTACCAGACCCCGTGGTCGGGGCTGGGGATGGCGAACGCCGACAGCGACGCGAGCATGGTCATCGACTCCTGGGGCGGTTCACGGGGAGAGCAGCTCCTCGATGTCCTCGGCGAGCTGTTGGGCGGAGGTGTCGGCCGACCAGACGGTGTGTGCCCGACCCTGGTCGTCGAGACCCAGCACGGGGTCGCTGTGCACGACCTCGTACCCGCCGCCGGGCAGCTTCTCACCCTTCTCCACGAAGACGGCCAGCTCGCGCGCGGTCTCCACGATCGTGCTCATCCCACCGGTCGCCCCCTCGAACTCCGGGTCGTAGGCGTCGAGGTACCTCCGCAGCGTCCGCGGGTCGTCGCGGGCCGGATCGGTGGTCACGAAGACCACGTCGACCCGCTCCCGGTCGGCCTCGTCGAGCCGGACCAGGGCGCTGGCGATCGAGGACATCACGATCCCGCAGATGTCCGGGCAGTGGGTGTAGCCGAAGAAGACCAGGGTCAGGTCGGCCTCGGCCTCGGCCAGGGAGTAGTCGGCGCCGGAGGTGTCGACGAGGCGGGTGTCGGGCACCACGTAGGGCTCGTCCAGGGCGGTGCCGTGCAGGCCGTCGCCGTCGAGGTCGGCCGCGGCACCCTCGGCGCCGCCCCCGCCTCCGCAGCCGGCCAGCAGGGCCAGCGCGAGCAGGAGGCTGACCAGGGTGGTGACCGGGCGGCGGCTCATGCGTGCTCCCCCCGCACTCCCCGCGCGAGGCTCTCGGTCAGGGTGGCCAGGGCGCGCAGCCCGGCCCGGCGGTCCTCGCGGTGCTCCTGGAGGGTGCGCACGAAGGCCGAGCCGACGATCACGCCGTCGGCGTAGCCGGCGATCTCCGCGGCCTGCGCGGCGTTGCTGACCCCGAGGCCCACGCCCACCGGCAGCCCGGTGACGGCCTTGGTCCGGGCCACCAGGGGCGGCGCGAGGTCGCTGGTGGTGGTCCGGGCGCCGGTCACCCCCATCACCGCGGTGGCGTAGACGAACCCGCGGCAGTGGGAGGTGGTCATGGCGATCCGGTCGTCGGTCGAGCTGGGCGCGACCAGGAAGATCTTGTCGAGGTCACGGGCGTCGGCCGCCGCGAGCCACTCCTGCGCCGAGTCGGGCGTCAGGTCCGGGGTGATCAGCCCGGCACCGCCCGCCCCGGCCAGGTCGGCGGCGAACCGCTCCACGCCGTAGCGCTCGACCGGGTTCCAGTAGGTCATCACCACGGTGGGCACGCCGGTCGCGGCCACGGCCTCGACCACGCGCAGCACGTCGCGGGTGCGGGTGCCGGCGTCCAGGGCCTGCTGGGCGGCGGCCTGGATGGTGGGCCCGTCCATGACGGGGTCGCTGTAGGGCAGCCCGATCTCGATCACGTCGCAGCCGGACTCGACCAGCACCCGCAGGGCGTCGATGGAGCCCTCCACGTCCGGGAAGCCGGCCGGCAGGTAGCCGACGAGGGCGGCGCGGGCCTCGGAGCGCGCCCGGTCGAACGCGGCGCGGGTGCTCATCGCGACTCCTCCGGGGCGTCGGCGTCGGTGCGGCCCAGGCCGAACCACTCGATCGCGGTGCCCATGTCCTTGTCGCCACGGCCCGAGAGGTTGACCAGCAGGGTCGCCTCGGGTCCGTGCTGCTCCACCAGGGCGGGCACCTCGCGCAGCGCGCCGGCCAGCGCGTGGGCGCTCTCGATGGCCGGGATGATCCCCTCGGTACGGCTGAGCAGCGCCATCGCCTCCATCGCCTCGGTGTCGGTGACGGGCCGGTAGACCGCGCGCCCGACCCGGGCCAGGTGGGCGTGCTGCGGCCCCACGCCGGGGTAGTCGAGCCCGGCGGAGATCGAGTGCGACTCGACGGTCTGCCCGTCCTCGTCCTGGAGGACGAAGGTCCGGGCGCCGTGCAGCACGCCGCTGGCACCGGCGTGGATGGTGGCGGCGTGCCGGCCGGTCTCCACCCCGTCGCCGCCGGGCTCGAAGCCCAGCAGGGCGACCTCGGGGTCGTCGAAGAAGGCGGTGAAGATCCCGATGGCGTTGGAGCCGCCGCCGACGCAGGCGGCCACCGCGTCGGGCAGCCGGCCGTACTGCTCCAGGCACTGGGCCCGCGCCTCGTCGCCGATCCCGCGGCAGAAGTCGCGGACCATGCTCGGGAAGGGGTGCGGCCCGGCGGCGGTGCCGAAGAGGTACGCGGTGTGGTCGACGCTGGCGACCCAGTCGCGCAGCGCCTCGTTGATCGCGTCCTTGAGCGTCGCACTGCCGGAGTCGACCGGCACGACGGTGGCGCCCAGCAGCTGCATCCTGGCCACGTTGAGGGCCTGGCGTCGGGTGTCGACGGCGCCCATGTAGACGGTGCAGTCCAGGCCGAAGTAGGCCGCGGCGGTGGCGCTGGCCACGCCGTGCTGACCGGCCCCGGTCTCCGCGATCACCCGGGTCTTGCCCATCCGCTTGGTGAGCAGGGCCTGACCGAGCACGTTGCGGATCTTGTGGGCACCGGTGTGGTTGAGGTCCTCGCGCTTGAGCAGCACCCGGGCGCCGACCTGCCGGGAGAGCCGCTCGGCGTGGTAGAGCCGGCTGGGGGCACCGGCGTAGTCGCGGATGATCGCGTCAAACTCGGCGACGAAGACCGGGTCGGCCATCGCCTCGCGCCACGCGAGGTCCAGCTCGTCGAGCGCGGCGATCAGCGCCTCGGGCATGAAGCGGCCGCCGAAGTCGCCGAAGAAGCCGCGCTCGTCGGCGCCGAAGGCTCCGGGAACGGGGCTCATGCCGTCACCCCCGTCATCGTGCGGACGGCCTGCTCGGGGTCCCCGTGACGCACCAGGGCCTCCCCGACGAGCACCGCACCGGCCCCCTGGGCGACGAAGGCGGCCACGTCGGAGGCGTCGTTGATCCCGGACTCCGCGACCTTGACCCGGTCCTCGGGCACCAGCGGGGCCAGGCGGCCGAAGGTGGCGCCGTCGACGGCCAGGGTCTTGAGGTTGCGGGCGTTGACGCCGATCAGCCCGGCACCCAGCTCGACCGCGCGACGGGTCTCGTCCTCGTCGTGCACCTCGACCAGCACCGTGAGGCCCAGCTCGCCGGCCAGGTCGTAGAGGCCGCGCAACCGGTCGTCGTCCAGCGCAGCCACGATCAGCAGGGCCAGGTCGGCCCCCGCCGCCCGGGCCTCGAGGAGCTGGTAGGGCTCGACGATGAAGTCCTTGCGCAGCACCGGCACGTCGACCGCGGCGCGCACCGCCCGGAGGTCGGCCAGGGAGCCGCCGAAGCGCCGCTCCTCGGTCAGGACCGAGATGGCGGCGGCCCCGCCCCGGGCGTAGGCGGCGGCGAGCGAGGCGGGATCGGGGATGTCGGCGAGGTCGCCCTTGCTGGGGCTGCGCCGCTTCACCTCCGCGATGACGCTCGAGCCTGGTGCCCGGAAGTGCGGCATCGGGTCGCGGGGCGGGTCGACGTCGGCCAGAGCGGCCCGGAGGTCGCGCAGCGGGACCTCGGCCTCTCGGCGCGCCAGATCGACCCGGACACCGGCGACGATGTCGTCGAGAACGGACACGGGCTCACTCGCTTCTGCAGATCGGGATGACGGCGTTCGGGCGGGGTGCCCGACGCCGCCGGCGCTCAGTGGCTGGACTGGTGGTAGCCCATCTTGTCCATCACGAGGAAGACGGGCAGCCCCGCGACGGCCAGCGCGACGCCGACCCAGAAGAGCACCATGCTGACGGGGTTGAGCATGAGCGCGATGCTGCCGACCACGAAGCCCAGGAAGGCGACCGACACCGCGGTCCATGCTGCAGGGGTGTTGCCGTGATTGTCAGCCATTCAGGTGCGCTCCAAGGTCAGCGGTGGGCGAAGGTCCGCGGCCATTCTAGGGGGCGCGGTCTCAGGTCGGGTCCCGGCCCTCGTCCAGCGACTTCCACAGCTCGGTGGGGTCCGGCGGCGCCGCCCCGGCGCCCGGGGTGCCGGCGGTGGCGTCCTCCGCGGGGCGCCGCGCGGAGCCGGTGCCGGTGCCGGTGCCGGGAGCGTCGTACCGCGCCCCCATCGCGGGCCAGCCCGGGGCCAGGCGGACGGCCACCGCGCAGGCCGCCACGCACAGCAGGGCGGCCGGCAGCGCCACCCAGAACCACCCGGTGCGCTCCAGCTCGCCGTGGGCGACACCGGCGTCGGCGAGCCGGCCGGCGACCTGGTCGGGCAGCTGCGCCAGCGCGACCGCCCAGGTGACCACCAGGCCGAGCGAGGCCAGCAGGCCGGCCACCGCGACCAGGCGCCGCCAGCGTCCGCGGCTGACCAGGATCACGCCCCAGCAGGCCAGCACGACCAGGCCGAGGGCGGCGGCCAGGGGCATCTGGGCGATCCCCGGCGAGCTCGTCCAGAACACCTGGGCCAGCGCGTCGTCGCGGGTGCCGGCGTCCAGGGCCACCCAGTCGCGGCTGCCGCTCAGGGCGGCCAGTCCGCCACCCGCCAGCCCCGCGAGCACGGTGGGGGCGAAGGTGCGCTCACGCACCGGCGGGGCCCTCCCAGAGGAGGTCGGCGTCGAAGCAGGTCCGGTCGCCGGTGTGGCAGGCGGCGCCCTCCTGGTCGACCTTGACCAGCAGCGTGTCCTTGTCGCAGTCCAGGCGGACCTCCTTGACCCACTGCCGGTGGCCCGACGTCTCACCCTTGACCCAGTACTCGCGACGGCTGCGCGACCAGTACGTCGCCCGGCCGGTGGCCATCGTCCGGGCCAGGGCCTCGTCGTCCATCCAGCCCAGCATCAGCACCTCCCCGGTGTCGTACTGCTGCACGACCGCCGGGACCAGGCCCTCCGCGGTGTGCTTGAGACGTTCGGCGACGGCGGGATCCAAGGTGCTCACGGCGTCCAGTATCCGCTCAGCGGCCCTGCTGCGCGACCCAGGAGTCGTGCAGCCCCGCATAGACCGAGCCCCGCTGGGCCGCCAGCACCGCGTGCGGCCCGCGCTGGACCACCCGGCCGCCGTCGACCACCACGACCTCGTCGGCCTGCTCGGCGGTGGAGAGCCGGTGCGCGATCGTCACCGAGGTCCGGCCCGACATCAGCCGCTCCAGGGCGCGGCCGATCCGCATCTCCAGCTCGGGGTCCACGGCGCTGGTCGCCTCGTCGAGCACCAGCAGGTCGGGGTCGGCCAGGTGCGCCCGCAGCAGGGCGACGAGCTGGCGCTCGCCGGCCGAGAGCGACTCCCCCCGCTGGCCCACCCGGGTCGCGAGACGGTCGGGGAGCGCGTCGATCCAGTCGGCCAGGCCGAGCTCGCGGGCGGAGGCCATGATCTCCTCCTCGGTGGCCTCGAGCCGGCCGTAGCGCACGTTGGCCGCGACCGTGTCGTCGAAGAGGAAACCCTCCTGGGGCACCAGCACGACACTGCGGCGCAGGCTCTCCTGACGGATGTCGCGCACGTCGATGCCGTCCAGCAGGACCGCGCCGCCGGTCGGGTCCATCAGACGGGCCAGCAGCTTGGCGAAGGTGGACTTGCCCGACCCGGTCTCGCCCACGATCGCGACCCGGGTGCCGGCGGCGATCGCCAGGTCGACGTCGTGCAGCACCGGCGGGCCGCCCGGGTAGGCGAACGTCACGTCCTCGAACCGGACGTCGATCGGCCCCCGGGGCAGCACCCGGCCGCTCTCCCCCGGGTCGACGAGGTCGGCCGGCGTCTCCAGGATGCCGACCACCCGGCGCCAGCTGGCGATCGCGTTCTGGGCGTCGGTGAGGATCTGGGTGCCCATCTGCACCGGGCCCACGAACAGGGTCACCAGGAAGGCGAAGGCCAGCACCTGGCCGGCGGTCATGTCCCCGGTGAAGCCGAGCAGCACGCCCACCACCAGCACGCCGGCGTTCGCCAGCCCGGCCGAGAGCCCGCCCAGGGAGAACGAGACCACCGTGTACATCTGGGCCTTGGTGCTGGCGGTCTTGAAGTCGTCGATCGCGTGGTCGATGCGCTCCTGGGTCCTGTCCTCCACCGCGTAGGAGCGGACGACCGGCGCACCGACGACCGGCTCGGCGATCGCCGAGAGCAGGGTGCCGACGTGGCGGCGGACGATCCCGTAGGCCTCGGAGAGCTTGCGCTGGAAGTACCGGATGGAGACGAAGAGCGGGGCGAAGCAGAGCCAGACCACCAGGGCCAGCTGCCAGCTGTAGACGACCATCACCACGGTCGCGACCAGCACCTGCCCCACGCTGACCACCAGCAGCAGGCCGCCGAAGACCAGGAACTGGCTGACCTGGTCGACGTCGGTGGTCACCCGGGAGACCAGGGCGCCGCGCCGCTCGGTGCTCTGGGTGAGCATCGGCAGGTCGTGGACGTGCCGGAAGGCCTTGACCCGCAGCGTGGCCAGCCCGCGCTCGGCCGCGGCGAAGAGCCGGCTGGTCATCAGCGAGGAGGCGACGCCGGTGACCAGGACGCCGAGGGCGCAGACCAGGCCGATCCGGACCACCAGGGCGACGTCGGGGCCGCCCGGGCCGTCGAGGCCGCGGTCCAGGGTCTGCTGGACCGCCACCGGCACGATCACCTGCCCCGCCGAGGCCAGCACGGCGAGCAGGAAGGTCACCCGGATGCCGTTGAGGATCTCCGGGGAGTGGGCCAGGCCGCGACGGATGGTCGCGAGCGCACCGATCTCCTCGCCGGTGGTCACCCGGGTGCCGGAACGGCCGGCGGGCCGGCTCACGTCGCTCATGCCCGCTCCCCCACCGTCTCCTGCCGACCGGCGCCGGGCGCGTCCGGGTCGGGCGCGTCCGGGTTGGGCGCGTCCGGTTCGGGCGCCGCCTCCTGCGCGTGGTCGTGGTCGTGCTCGTGCTCGTAGGCGTTGACCAGGCGCGCGTAGTCGAGGTCGCGGGCCAGCAGCTCGGCGTGCGTGCCCCGGTCGACGACCCGGCCCTCGTCGAGGTGGATCACCTCGTCGGCCAGGGCGATGGTGGCCTTCCGGTAGGCCACGACCACCAGGGTCGCCTCCCGGTCGGCGCCGCCGGCCCCCTGGCGCAGCGCGGCCAGGATCCGCGCCTCCACCTCGGGGTCGACCGCGGAGGTCGCGTCGTCCAGCACCAGCAGGCGCGGCCGGCGGACCAGGGCACGCGCCAGCGAGACCCGCTGACGCTGGCCGCCGGAGAGGGAGGTGCCGCGCTCGCCCAGCTGGGTGTCCAGTCCCTCGGGCAGCGCGGCCACGAAGCCGTCGGCCTGGGCGGCCCGCAGCGCGTCCCAGACCTCCTCGTCGCTGAAGTCACCACCGAGGGTGACGTTGCCCCGCAGGGTGTCGTCGAAGAGGAAGGCGGTCTGCGGCACCAGCGCCAGCGCGCCGGCCAGCTCGCCCTGCCGCAGGTCGCGCAGGTCGGTGCCGTCGACCAGCACCCGGCCTCGGTCCGGGTCCAGCAGCCGGGCCAGCAGCGCGGTGAGCGTGCTCTTGCCCGACGCGGTCGGGCCCACCAGGGCGACGGTGCGCCCGGCGGGGACGTCGAAGGTGACCTCGCGCAGCACCGGCGAGGCGGGGTCGTAGGCGTAGCCGACCTCCTCGACCCGCAGCGTCGCCCCCCGGGTGGAGGCGGGCAGCGCCTCCTCGCCGAACGGCATCGACCCGGTCGCCTCCAGCACCGCGTTGGTGCGGCGGAAGCCCACCACGCTGCGGGGGAACTCACCGAGCAGCCACCCGATCGCCCGGATCGGGAACGCCACGATGGTCAGCAGGTAGGCGACCGTGACCACGTCTCCGGCCTCCGTGGCGCCGGAGAGCACCCGCGAGACGCCGACCGCCAGCACCACGAGGACCCCGAGGCTGGGCAGGGCCGCGAGCACGGGGTCGAAGACGGCCCGTATCCGGCCGGCCCGGATCAGCACGTCGCGCAGCTGGTGCGCCTTCGCCTCGAACCGGCGGGTCTCCTCGGTCTCCCGGCCCAGGGTCTTGACCACCATCGCGCCGTCGAAGGACTCGTGGGCCACCGCGCTCAGCTCGGCCCGCAGCCCCTGGGCCTTCGTCATCAGCGGCGAGGAGAGCTTCTGGTAGACCAGGTTGGCCAGCACCACGGCCGGGAAGACCAGCATGCCCACCGCCGCCATCACGACGTCCGCGGCGAGCATCTGGGCGACCGCGATCACCATCATCACCACGGTGCCGAGCGCCATCGGGAGCGGCGCGATCGGCCCCCAGGCCGCCTCCACGTCGGAGTAGGCGTTGGAGAGCAGCTGACCGGTGGGGTGCCGCTGGTGCCAGGACATCGGCAGGGAGAGGTACTGCCGGGTCACCGCCCGTCTGGTGTGCGCCTGCATCCGGTACTGCATGAGCCCCGCGCCGAGCCGGCGGGCCACGATCCCCACCGCCCGCAGCACCGCCACGCCGAGGAAGAGCCCGACAACCGCCCACAGCAGTCCGGTCCCGATCTCGCCGTCCTCGAAGGCCGGGATCACCACGTGGTCGGTGGCCCAGCCCAGCACCCACGCGTCGGCGACCGTGAGGACCGCGAAGAGGACGCTGCCCAGGGTGGAGACGGCGAAGATGAACGGCTCTCGCCGGATCGCCACGCCCAGGACCGCGAAGCCCTCCCGGGTGGTCGTGGCCCGCAACGGGTCCTGCTCCTGCACCACGTGCGCTGCGCCTCCTCGTCGTCCCCGCCCGGGCCCGGGCGGGCGCGGCGCCACCGCCGGTCGCGGCGGTTCCTGGGGGCAACCCCCGCGGCCGCCCAGGCTATTCCCGCTGTGCGGGCCCTCCGGGCCGCGACGGGCGCATCCCCCCGGGGCCCTCGCAAACCGTGACCGGCCGGGGGTCACCCCCCTAGGGTGGGTCCATGAGCGACTCCCTGGCCCGCCGGGAACGACAGGGCCTGTGTGACACCGCGCTGGCCGTGGGCGCAGGCGCGCCCACCTGCTGCGAGGGCTGGGACGCCCGCCGCCTGATCGCCCACCTCCTGGTCCGGGAGCGCTCGGCCGCGGCGGTGGGCCTGGCGGTTCCCCCGCTGGCGGGGCGCACCGAGCGGGCGATGGACGGGCTGGTCCAGCGCGACCTCCCCGACCTCGTCGCCCGGCTCCGCCGGCCCGCACCCTGGCTGGTGGGGCCGGTGGACAACGCGCTGAACACCACCGAGTTCTTCGTGCACCACGAGGACCTGCGTCGGGCGCAGCCGGGCTGGGAGCCGCGGGCGCTGGCGGGGGCCGACGAGGACACCCTGTGGCGCCACCTCTCGCTGGCCGGCCGGGCCCTGGTCCGCCCCGCCGGCGTGCCCGTGGTGGCGGTCCGCGACGACGGGCAGCAGACGGTGCTGCGCCGCGGCGAGGACCCGGTGGTCCTCACCGGGCGCGCCTCGGAGCTGGTGCTGCTGCTCTTCGACCGGCCCAGCGTGGACGTCGCCGTGGAGGGCCTGGAGGAACCGGTGCACCGGTTCCGGGCGGCCTTCGACCGGCTCGGGTCCTAGCCCGCGGAGGGCGGCTGCCGCACGGGGTACCCGGCCGCCGCCATCGCCTCCTTGACCTCCGGCACCGTCAGGGTGCCGAAGTGGAAGACCGACGCCGCCAGCACGGCGTCCGCGCCGGCGGCCACCGCCGGGGCGAAGTGCTCGCGGCGACCCGCTCCCCCGCTGGCGATCACCGGGACCGACACCTCGCGGCGGACCGCGGCGATCAGGTCGAGGTCGAACCCGTCCTGGGTGCCGTCGGCGTCCATCGCGTTGAGCAGGATCTCCCCGGCGCCGAGCTCGGCGGCCCGCGCCGCCCACTCCAGGGCGTCCAGCCCGGCCGAGCGCCGTCCGCCGTGGGTGGTGACCTCGAAGCCCGAGCCGGTGCCCTCGGCCCGCCGGGCGTCGACGGAGAGGACCAGGACCTGGTTGCCGAACCGGTCCGCGATCTCGGCCACCAGCTCGGGACGGCGGATCGCGGCGGTGTTGACCGCCACCTTGTCGGCCCCCGCCCGCAGCAGCTGGTCGACGTCGGAGACCGAGCCGACGCCGCCGCCCACGGTGAGCGGGATGAAGACCTCCTCGGCGGTGCGCGAGACGACCTCCATGGTGGTGGCCCGTCCCTCGTGTGAGGCGGAGATGTCGAGGAAGGTCAGCTCGTCGGCGCCCTGGGCGTCGTAGGCCCGCGCCAGCTCGACGGGGTCGCCCGCGTCACGCAGACCCTCGAAGTTGACGCCCTTGACCACCCGGCCGCCGTCCACGTCCAGGCAGGGGATCACCCTGATCGCGAGGGTCATGCCGGCGAGGGCAGGGTCAGCGCGAGCGCCTCCTCGAGGGTGAACCGACCCTCGTAGAGCGCGGTCCCGATGATGGCCCCCTCGACCCCCACGGGGACCAGGCCCTGCAGCGCCTCGAGGTCGGCCAGCTCGGTGACGCCGCCCGAGGCGACCACCGGACGGTCGGTCCGCGAGCAGACCGAGCGCAGCAGCTCCAGGTTGGGGCCCTGGAGCATCCCGTCCTTGTCGACGTCGGTCACGACGTACCGGGCGCAGCCCTCGGAGTCCAGCCGGGCCAGCACCTCGTAGAGGTCGCCGCCCTCCTGGGTCCAGCCGCGGGCCGCGAGGGTGGTGCCGCGCACGTCCAGGCCGATGGCCACCCGGTCGCCGTACGTCGCGATCGCCCGCGCGCACCACTGCGGCTGCTCCAGCGCCGCGGTGCCGATGTTGACCCGCCGGCAGCCGGTCGCCATGGCCGCGGCCAGCGACTCGTCGTCGCGGATGCCGCCGCTCATCTCCACCTTGATGTCGAGCCGGCCGACGATCTCCGCCTGCAGCTCGCGGTTGTGGCCACGACCGAACGCCGCGTCGAGGTCGACCAGGTGCAGCCACTCCGCACCCGCCTCCTGCCAGCGCAGGGCGGCCTCGACCGGGTCGCCGAAGCGCTTCTCCGAGCCGGCCACCCCCTGCACCAGCTGGACGGCCTGGCCGCCGGCGATGTCGACGGCGGGCAGCAGCTCGAGGTAGCGGGGGGCGGCGGAGCCGGAGGTGGTGGGTTCGGACACGGGAGTGCTCCTCGGAAAGGTGGTGAGGGACGGCGGCAGCTCGCCGACCGGGGGGATGGGAGGCATGGGACGGGGCGCAGGTAGGTGTCGCGGCGCAGCCGCGGCGGCCTGCCGGCGCGCCCGCCGGATCACAAGGTCGAGACCCAGTTGCGCAGGAGCCCGGCTCCCGCGTCGCCGGACTTCTCGGGATGGAACTGGGTGGCGCTCAGCGGGCCGTTCTCCACGGCGGCGACGAACCTGTCCCCGCCGTGCTCGGCCCAGGTCACCAGCGGCGCACGGGTGCGGTCGTTGGTCACCAGGTCCCAGGACCGCACGCCGTAGGAGTGGACGAAGTAGAAGCGCTCGTCGCCCAGCCCCTCGAAGAGCTTGCTCTCGGCCGGGGCCTCGACGGTGTTCCAGCCCATGTGGGGCACCACGTCGGCCTGCAGCCGCTCGACGACGCCGGGCCACTCGTCGCAGCCCTCGGCCTCCACGCCGTGCTCCACGCCCTTGGCGAAGAGGATCTGCATGCCCACGCAGATGCCGAGCACCGGGCGTCCGCCGGCCAGCCGCCGGCCGATCACCTCGTGCCCGCGCACGGAGCGCAGCCCCTCCATGCAGGCGGCGAACGCACCCACGCCCGGCACGACCAGGCCGTCGGCGTCCTCGGCCACCCGCCGGTCGGCGGTCAACGTGACCCGGGCGCCGGTGCGCTCCATCGCCCGCACCACCGAGCGCAGGTTGCCCGAGCCGTAGTCGAGCACCACGACGTCCTTGTCCACGGGGTCCACGGGGTCCACGGGGTCCACGGGGTCCACGGGGTCCACGGACTCCTCGGCGGGCTGGGCCGGGCTCGCGGTCACAGGGCGCCCTTGGTGGAGGGCACCCCGGTCTCGCGGGGGTCGAGGGCCACCGCGTCGCGCAGGGCCCGGGCGAACGCCTTGAACTGGGTCTCGACGATGTGGTGCGGGTCCCGGCCACCGAGCACCCGGACGTGGATCGCCATCTGGGCGTGGTGGGCCACCGACTCGAAGACGTGCCGGGTCAGCGAGCCGACGTAGCCGGCGCCGGTGCCGCCGATCAGCACGTACTGCTGCCCTTCCGGCTCGCCGTCGTGCACGCAGTAGGGGCGCCCGGAGACGTCCACCACGGCCTGCACGAGCGCCTCGTCGAGCGGCACCGTGGCGTCGCCGAAGCGGCGGATCCCGACCTTGTCGCCCAGGGCGGTGCGGATCGCCTCGCCCAGGGCGATGGCGGTGTCCTCGACCGTGTGGTGGGCATCGATGTGGGTGTCGCCCTCGACGTGGACCACGAGGTCGACCAGGGCGTGCCGGCCGAAGGCGGTGAGCATGTGGTCGTAGAAGCCGACCCCGGTGCTGACGTCGGTGCGGCCGGTGCCGTCGAGGTCGAGCTCGAGGTGGACCTTGGTCTCCCGGGTCTGGCGGTCGACCACCGCGGTACGGCGGCGCTGGAGGCCCTGCTGCTCGTTCATCCCTGCTCCTCGCTCGTGCCCCGGGTGGTCACGTCCACCAGGGCCTGCCTGAATGCTGCCATCTCCTGAGGCGTCCCGACCGAGACCCGCAGCCAGCCGTCGGGGCCGACCTCGCGGATCAGCACCCCCCGGTCGAGCAGACCCTGCCAGACCGCGTGCCGGTCGGCGAACCGGCCGAAGTAGACGAAGTTGGCGTCACTGTCGGCCACCTCGTGCCCCCGGCCGCGCAGCCAGTCGACCAGCTCGTCGCGTTCGCGCCGCAGGTCGTCGACCCGGCCGAGCAGCTCGCCGGCGTGCCGCAGCGCCGCCAGCGCGGTGGCCTGGGTGACCGCCGAGAGGTGGTAGGGCAGGCGCACCACCCGGATCGCGTCGCAGATCGCAGGGTCGGCGGCGAGGTAGCCCAGCCGGGCCCCGGCCAGCGCGAACGCCTTGCTCATGGTGCGGGTGACCACCAGGTTGCGGTGCCGCGGCAGCAGCTCCAGCGCGCTGGGCGTGCCGGTACGCCGGAACTCGCCGTAGGCCTCGTCCACCACCACCACGCCGTCCCCGGCGGCCTCGCACAGGGTGGTGATCGCCTCGGGTGGCAGCGCCGTCCCGGTGGGGTTGTTGGGCGAGGGCAGCAGCACCACGCTCGGCCGGTGCTCGAGCACCAGCTCGCGCGCGGCGGCCAGGTCGAGGGAGAAGTCCTCGGCCCGCCGCCCCTGGACCCACTCGGTCACGGAGTCGCGGGCGTACTCCGGGTACATCGCGTAGGTGGGCGCGAAGCTGAGCGCGCACCGCCCCGGGCCGCCGAAGGCCTGGAGCAGCTGGAGCATCACCTCGTTGGAGCCGTTCGCCGCCCACACCTGCGCGGGAGTGATCCCCGAGCCGCCGGAGGAGTTGAGGTAGTCGGCGAGCCGGGCGCGCAGCTCGACGAGCTCGCGGTCGGGGTAGCGGTTGAGGGTCGTGGCCGCCTCGGCCACCGACGCCGCGATGTCGGCGACGACGGCAGGCGAGGGCGGGTAGGGGTTCTCGTTGACGTTGAGCTGGACGGGGACGTCGAGCTGGGGCGCGCCATAGGGCTCGAGGCCGACGAGCGCCTCGCGCAGGGGTGGGAAGGTCACCGGAGGCGGACCTTCACTGCCTCGCCGTGGCCGGGCAGGTCCTCCGCCTCGGCCAGGGCCACCACGTGGCCGGCGACCTGCTCGAGCGCCTCGCGGGAGTAGTCCACGACGTGCACCGACCGGGTGAAGGCGCGTACCGAGAGCCCCGAGGAGTGGCAGGCGCAGCCCGCGGTGGGCAGCACGTGGTTGGAGCCGGCACAGTAGTCGCCCAGCGAGACCGGCGCCCAGGTGCCGACGAAGACGGCCCCGGCGTTGCGGACCCGGGCCGCCACGGCCGAGGCGTCGACGGTGTGGATCTCGAGGTGCTCGGCGGCGTAGGCGTTGACCACCGCCAGCCCCTGCTCGAGGTCGCGGACCAGCACGATGCCCGACTGCTCGCCGGTCAGGGCGGTCCGCACCCGCTCGACGTGCCGGGTGACGGCGACCTGCTTGTCCAGCTCGGCCTCCACCTCGCCTGCGAGACGCTCGGAGTCGGTGACCAGGACCGAGGCGGCCATCGGGTCGTGCTCGGCCTGGGAGATCAGGTCGGCGGCGACGTGGGCGGCGTCGGCGGAGTCGTCGGCGAGGATCGCGATCTCGGTCGGTCCGGCCTCGGAGTCGATGCCCACGACTCCCTTGAGCAGCCGCTTGGCGGCCACGGTGTAGATGTTGCCCGGGCCGGTCACCAGGTCGACGCGGGCGCACGGCCCGGCGCCGTAGGCGAGCATCGCGATCGCCTGGGCACCGCCCACGGCGTAGACCTCGTCGACGCCGAGCAGCGCGCACGCCGCCAGGATGGTGGACTCCGGCAGGCCGCCGTTGTGCTTCTGCGGCGGGCTGGTCAGGGCGATCGAGCCGACCCCGGCGACCTGCGCGGGCACCACGTTCATCACGACCGAGGAGACGAGCGGGGCCAGCCCGCCGGGCACGTAGAGGCCGACCCGGTCGACCGGCACCTTGCGGTGGGTGACCACGGCGCCCGGGGCCAGCTCGGTGACCACGTCGTGCTCGAGCTCGGCCTCGCAGGTGGCCCGGAGCCGACGGATCGACTCCTCCAGCCCCGCACGCACCGTCGGGTCGAGCTTCTCCAGGGCCTCGCCCAGCGCCTCGACCGGCACCCGGATGTCGTCGAGGCGGACGCCGTCGAAGCGCTCGGAGAGCTCGCGGACGGCCTCCACTCCCCTGGTGCGCACGTCCTCGCAGATCGGCTGCACGACATGGACCGCGGACTCGACGTCGAAATCGGCGCGCGGCACGGCGGCGCGGTAGTCGAAGGACGCGTCGGCGTCCCGGAGGTCGAGGCGGCGGATCATGGGGCCAATTGTAGGTCTGCACCTCTGCGTGCCCCTTGCCCGGACCCGCGGTGGACAAACTACGTTGGGCGGGTGAGCCAGACCCCGCCCGAGGTGCTGCCGATGTTCCCGCTGAGCACCGTGCTGTTCCCGGGGGTCTCGGTGCCGCTCCACGTCTTCGAGGACCGCTACCGCGCCCTGGTGCGCCACCTCGCCGCCGAGCCGGACCCCGCCAAGCGCCTCTTCGGCACGGTGGCGATCCGCGAGGGCTACGAGGTCGGGGACCATGGCTCCCAGTCCCTCTACCGGGTGGGCTGCCTGCTCCAGCTCTCCGACATCGAGCCGCTGGCCGACGGGGGGTTCGACATCGTCGCGGTGGGTCGGGGACGCTTCCGGCTCGACCGGCTGGTCACCACCCAGGACTATCCCGCCGCCCAGGTCACCACGCTCGCCGACGGCGAGGTGCCGGTCCCCGACGCGCTGGTGGCCCGGGCCCGGGCCACCTTCACCGCCTATCGGGCCGCCCTCGCCCAGTTCCGCGAGGACCCCTTCTCGGGCGCCCTGCCGCGGGACCCGCACTACCTGTCGTGGACCCTCTCGGCGCTGGTGCCGCTGCCGATGGCCGAGCGGCAGTCGCTGCTCGAGGCCGACGACACCGCTGAGCGGCTGGAGCTGGTGACGCGGCTGCTGCGCGAGGAGCTGCGTGCGATGAACGTCATCCCGTCGCTGCCCGCGACCGAGGTGGCCCGCACCCGCTGGTCCCCCAACTGAGTGCCGCCCGCCGTCACTCGTCGGGGTCGGCGGGGGCGCGGGACCCCGAGAGGAACACCCCCACCAGGCCCAGGAGCGCGCCGGCCGGCAACGCACAGAACGCGCTCGACTCGAACCAGAAGGGCCACGGGTGGTCGCCGGCCCCCGCCAGCGTGAGGTCCGCGGGCACCGACGTCATGTCGGCGGCAGTGGCGGCCACCGTGGCCGGGTCGGGCGGGCCGAGGGCGTGGCCCACCTGGAACATCACCCAGGCCGCGAGGAGCGAGCCCAAGCAGGCGCCGGCCAGCGCGACGAGCTCGGTGCCGCGGGACCACAGGGCGAGGACCACCCCCAGCACCAGCCCACCGGCCACGCCGATGACGGCGAAGAGCGCGGTGGCCGAGACCTCCTGGGCCAGGCCCGCCCGGGTGAGGAACCACTCGCCCTCGAAGACCATGCCCTCCGGCGGCTGCCACACCGCCACCCAGACCACGCCGAGCACCGCCCCCCAGACCGCCCAGGCCAGCAGGAGCACCAGGAAGCGGCGCAGCAGGACGCGGCGCGGCGGACCCGACGGCGGACTCAGCTCGTCAGGCATCCGGGACCGAGCAGCTGCTTGAGGTCGGCGAACAGCGCCGGGCTGGCGGTGACCCGCAACCGGTTGTCGAGCTTCATCACGGTCGTGGAGGTGCGGGTGAGCAGGCGCAGCTGCACCTCGGTCATCCCCGGGTGGGTGGAGAGCACGTCGCGCAGCTGCTCGACCACGGGTGCGGTGCACCGGGTGGAGGGCAACGAGATGACCACCGGACCGCTGGGTCCGTCGGTCAGGTCGGGCACCGTGACCTCCTGGCCGCGCAGCTCGGGCTGGTCCTTGTCCCGGGAGAGCTGGCCCTTGACGCGCAGGATGGCGTCCTGGGAGAGGTAGGGCGCGGCCAGCTGGTAGGAGCTGGGGAAGAGCAGCACCTCGATCGCGCCGTCGAGGTCCTCCAGGGTGAGGGTGGCCCAGGCGTCGCCGCGCTTGGTGATCTTGCGGTTGACCGCGGTGACCAGGCCGCTGACGGTGAGGGTGCTGCCGTGCGGCCGGTCCTCGTCGAGCATGAGCTGGCCGATGGTGCAGTCGGTGCCGGCGGAGAGGACGTGCTCGAGCCCCATCAGCGGGTGGTCGGAGACGTAGAGGCCGAGCATCTCGCGCTCGTGGCCCAGCAGCGTCATCTTGTCCCACTCGTCGATGTCGGGGACGGTCACCGAGATGCCGAACCCCTGGTCGGCCTCGTCGAGCCCGCCGAAGAGCGAGTCCTGCCCGATCGCCTCGTTCTTCTTGATGTCGACGTACTGGTCGACCGCGCTCTCGTGGATCGTCACC
This sequence comes from Nocardioides sp. Z40_12, assembly GCF_058215795.1. NCBI lineage: Bacteria > Bacillati > Actinomycetota > Actinomycetes > Propionibacteriales > Nocardioidaceae > Nocardioides > Nocardioides sp. Z40_12. Next base: position 439,928 of record NZ_JBZAJA010000002.1, on the reverse strand, counting down.
AGGGCCCGGCGGCGGTGCTTCATCTCGTCGAAGGCGCCGGCCTTGATCAGGGACTCGATCACCCGCTTGTTGCAGACCAGGGCGGGCACCTTGCCCATGAAGTCGTTGAAGTCGGTGAAGCGCCCCTTCTCCTCCCGCGCGGCCACGATGCCGTCCACGACGTTGGCGCCGACGTTGCGCACCGCGGTGAGCCCGAACCGGATGTCGGTGCCGACCGGGGTGAAGTTGGCCGCGGACTCGTTGACGTCGGGCGGCAGCACCGAGATCTTCATCCGGCGACACTCGTTGAGGTAGATCGCCATCTTGTCCTTGTCGTCCTTGACCGAGGTCAGGAGCGCGGCCATGTACTCGGCCGGGAAGTTGGCCTTGAGATACGCGGTCCAGTAGGAGACGAGGCCGTAGGCGGCCGAGTGGGCCTTGTTGAAGGCGTAGTCGGAGAACGGCAGGAGGATGTCCCACAGGGTCTTGATCGCGGCCATCGAGTAGCCGCGCTCCTGCATGCCGCCGGAGAAGGTGGCGAACTGCTTGTCCAGCTCCTCCTTCTTCTTCTTGCCCATGGCGCGGCGCAGCAGGTCGGCCTGGCCCAGCGTGTAGCCGGCGAGCTGCTGGGCGATCGCCATCACCTGCTCCTGGTAGACGATCAACCCGTAGGTCTCGCCCAGGATGTCCTCGAGCGCCTCGGCGAGCTCGGGGTGGATCGGCTCGACCGGCTCGCGGCCGGTCTTGCGGCGTGCGTACTTGTTGTGGGAGTCGGCCCCCATCGGTCCGGGCCGGTAGAGGGCGCCGACCGCCGAGATGTCCTCGAAGGTGTCGGGCCGCATCGAGCGCAGGAGCGCCCGCATCGGGCCGCCGTCCAGCTGGAAGACGCCCAAGGTGTCTCCGCGCTGGAGCAGGCCGTAGGTGGCGGGGTCGTCGAGGGTGAGGTCCTCCAGGACCACGTCCTCGCCCCGGTTGGCCTTGATGTTCTTGACCGCGTCGTCGAGGACCGTGAGGTTGCGCAGCCCCAGGAAGTCCATCTTGATCAGGCCCAGCGACTCGCACGTCGGGTAGTCGAACTGGGTGATCATCGCCCCGTCGGAGGGACGCTTGAGCAGCGGGATCACGTCGAGCAGCGGCTCGCTGGACATGATGATGCCGGCGGCGTGGACGCCCCACTGACGCTTCAGGCCCTCGATGCCCATGGCGGTGTCGACGACGCGCTTGACGTCGGGCTCCGCCTCGTAGAGGGCGCGGAACTCGCCGCCCTCGCCGTAGCGCTTGTGGTCGGGGTTGAAGATCTCCTTGAGCGGGACGTCCTTGCCCATCACCGCGGCCGGCATCGCCTTGGTGATCCGGTCACCCATGGAGAAGGGGTAGGCCAGGATCCGCGAGGAGTCCTTGACGGCCTGCTTCGCCTTGATCGTGCCGTAGGTGATGATGTAGGAGACGCGGTCGTCGCCGTACTTGTCGGTGACGTACTTGATGACCTCGCCGCGCCGGCGCTCGTCGAAGTCGATGTCGAAGTCGGGCATGGAGATGCGGTCGGGGTTGAGGAACCGCTCGAAGATCAGGCCGTGCTCGAGCGGGTCGAGGTCGGTGATCCGCATCGCGTAGGCGACCATCGAGCCCGCACCCGAGCCGCGCCCGGGACCGACCCGGATGCCGTTGTCCTTGGCCCAGTTGATGAAGTCGGCGACCACGAGGAAGTAGCCGGGGAAGCCCATCTGGGTGATGACGCCGACCTCGAAGTCGGCCTGCTTGCGCACCTTGTCGGGGATGCCCTCGGGGTAGCGCACCCTCAGACCGCGCTCGACCTCCTTGACCAGCCAGGAGTTCTCGTCCTCGCCCGGGGGGCAGGGGAAGCGCGGCATGTAGGTGCCGTTGCCCTCGGTGAACTCGACGTCGCACCGCTCCGCGATCCACAGGGTGTTGTCGCACGCCTCGCGCAGGTCGTACTTGTCGACCCACAGGGAGCGCATCTCGGCCGGGCTCTTGATGTAGTAGCCGTTGCCGGAGAAGGCGAACCGCTGGCCGGGGCCGTCGCCGGCCGGGATGTCCATCGTCGAGCCGGAGTTGATGCACAGCAGGTGCTCCTGGCTGGCGGCGTCCTCCTGGCGCACGTAGTGGGAGTCGTTGGTCGCCAGCAGCGGGATGTTGAGGTCCTTGGCGAGGCGGAGCAGCCCGTCGCGGACCCGGGTCTCGATGGAGAGGCCGTGGTCCATCAGCTCGAGGAAGTAGTTGTCGCGCCCCAGGATCTCCTGGAAGTCACCGGCCGTCTGCCGGGCCGCCTCGTAGTTGCCGTGCCGCAGGTGGACCTGGATCTCGCCCGAGGGGCAGCCGGTGGTGCCGATCAGGCCCTTGCCGTACTGGCTCAGCAGCTCGCGGTCGGCGCGCGGGTGCTGGAAGAAGCCGTCGCGCCAGGCGCCGGTGGAGAGCCGGAAGAGGTTGTGCATCCCCTCCGTGGTCTCCGAGAGCAGGGTCATGTGGGTGTACGCACCACGGCTGGAGACGTCGTCGGGCCCGCCCTGGTAGAAGTTCACCCGCTTGCGCTCGAACCGGGAGATGTTGGGGGTGAAGTACGCCTCGATCCCGATGATCGGCTTGATCCCGGCGTTCTTGGCCTTCTTGTAGAACTCGTAGGCGCCGAAGACATTGCCGTGGTCGGTCATGGCGATGGCTGGCATGCCGAGCTCGGCCGTCCGCTCGGCCATGTCCTGCAGGCGCGCGGCGCCGTCGAGCATCGAGTACTCGGTGTGGACGTGCAGGTGCACGAAGTTGTCGTTGGAACCGGCCGACATGAGTGGTTCTTCCACACCTTCCGAGGGGGTTGCTGGAGCACGCGCGGCTGGCGCGTCCTGGGGAAGGAAGCCAGCCTACGACAGCCTCTCAGACCCCTCCGACAGGACACGGGCACCGAGGTACGGCGGACCCCGACGCCCGCTCACCACCACCGGATCGCCTGGCCGTGGCCATGGGTCCAGGCGACGCTGCGGCCGTCCAGCGCCAGCACGAAACCGGGGTGGCCCGGGGGCGGGAGCGGGCCGGTGGCGGAGACCTCAGGCAGCACCGTTGCCCCCTCGTTGCTCACCCAACGGCAGCGACTGCGGGCCACCAGGTCCGCCGCGAGCTCGGCGAACCGGGCCCGGTCGGCGTCGTCCAGGTAGGCGATCACCGCGCTGTGGAAGAGGACCGGGACGCCGTGCCGACCGGCGTCCTCGACCAGCCCGGGCAGCAGCTCGAGCAGGTCCCCGCCTCGCACCTGGGGCGGGTCCAGGCGCGCCACCTCCATCGCCGCCCGCAGCCGCTCACGCCGCTCCTGCTGCTCCGGCCAGACCAGCACCTCGAGCCAGGCCCGCTGGTCGGGGTCCGAGACGTCCACGGGCGACAGGTCGCACCCCGCACGCCAGGTGACCACGGGGTGCCGGGACGGGACCGGCACCGGGCCTTCCACCTCCGCGGTGAGCACGGGTCCTCGCCCGTCCTGCAGGTTCCCGGCGCCCGGCCACCGGTAGTCGTAGCGGTCCGGGAAGAGACAGAGCCCGGCGCTGGCCCCCGCCTCCACCAGGGCCAGCGGCTCCCCCGCCTCCTGCTCGATCCGCGCGAACAGCGGCACCAGCGTCGCCAGCCTGCCCACCTCGTTGGTCTGGGTGGCTCGTGCCAGGATCGTCGCCCGGACCTGGTCCGGACGGGAGAGGAGCGTCTCGCGGAACCCCTCGTAGTGGCCGGGCGCCAGGGCTCCGTGCCACCGTGCGGCGGCGAAGACCAGGTTGGGCTGCTGCTTGACCGTTGGCAGGTCGGCCAACCAGTCGAGCACCTCGGGGTCGTTCGCCACCCCGAGTGCCCAGTCGGCGAAGCACGGCGAGTCCGCCGCCTCCGTCGCGAACGTGAGGTACCGGTGGGTCAGGCTGCCGCGCATCTCCATCGGGCCATCATGGCCGAGACCAACCGCTGGTCAGCCCGACCAGCCCGGCCAGGAGAGGTGGATGTCGGGCGCCTGCTCCTCGTTCTCCGACCCGTCCGTGCGGGCCACCTCGACGAACCCGTGGCGGGCGTAGAACCGACGCGCGGCGTGGTTGGACTCGAAGACCCACAGCCCGACGCCGTCGGGGCGCAGCGTCTGGACCAGCTGGAGCAGGGCGGTGCCCGCCCCGCGGTTCTGGGCGTGCGGGGCGACGTAGAGGTGGTCGATCCAGGTGGCGGTGACGAGCGCGAAGCCCAGCAGCGCGGCCCCGCCCTCCTCGGACCCGGCCGACGACCCCGCCTCGGCCAGCCACAGCTCGTGGTCGGTCAGGTCCCAGTCCGACACCCAGGCACGCACCTCGTCGGCGGTGTGCACCAGGGGCGGGATCGCCGGCACGGCGGCCGCCCGCGCGGCCAGGAAGAGCTCGGCCACCGCCGGCAGGTCGACCGAGGCACCCGGCCGGAGGACGAGCTCGTCGGAGCCGGTCAGCGCTCGTCCCGGATGGTCTCCAGGGCCTGGGCCAGGTCGTCGGGGTAGTCGGTCTCGAACTCGACGTACTCGCCGCTGTCCGGGTGCACGAAGCCGAGCTTGACCGCGTGCAGCCACTGCCGCTCCAGGCCCACCCGCTTGGCCAGCACCGGGTCGGCGCCGTAGGTGATGTCCCCGACGCACGGGTGCTTCAGCGCGGCCATGTGGACCCGGATCTGGTGGGTGCGCCCCGTCTCGAGGTGGACCTCCAGCAGGCTGGCGAAACGGTGTGCCTCGAGGGTCTCGTAGTGGGTGACGCTGTGCCGGCCGTCGGCCATCACCGCGAACTTGTAGTCGAACCTGGGGTGCCGCCCGATGGGGGCGTCGATCGTGCCCTCCAGCGGGTCGGGATGACCCTGCACCAGCGCGTGGTAGGTCTTGTCCACGATGCGCTGGCGGAAGGCGTCCTTGAGCACCGAGTAGGCCCGCTCGGACTTGGTGATCACCATGACGCCCGAGGTGCCCACGTCGAGGCGCTGCACGATCCCCTGGCGCTCGGAGGCGCCGGAGGTGGCGATCCGGAACCCGGCGGCGGCCAGGTGGCCGACGACGGTCGGGCCGTTCCAGCCCGGGCTCGGGTGGACCGCCACTCCCACCGGCTTGTCGATCACCACGATGGAGTCGTCGTCGTGGACGATCTTGATGCCCTCCACCACCTGCGGGACGACGGCCAGCGGGTCCTTCTCCACCGGGATCGAGACCTCGAGCATGGAGCCCGGGTGGACCCGCTCGCTCTTGGCGACCCCGACCCCGTCGAGCCGCACCAGGTCCTGGGCGATCAGCTCGGAGGCCCGGGTCCGGGAGAAGCCGAACATCCTGGCCATCGCCGCGTCGACCCGCTCGCCCGCGAGCCCCTCGGGCACCAGGACGGTGCGGTGCTCGGCGTGGCCGCTCATGCCTCGTCCTTCGTCGCCGCGGCGGTGTCCCGCTCGCCGCTCAGGGTGATGCCGCGGAAGCTCTGCAGGATGATGATGCCCGCCGCGACGTTGATGAAGACGTCGGCGAAGTTGAAGACCGGCCAGTTGGGCAGGGCCAGGAAGTCGATCACGTGGCCGCGGAACGGCGACGGGTCGCGCAGGATCCGGTCGACGAGGTTGCCACCCACGCCGGCCAGCAGCAGTCCCATGCCGACGGCCCAGAAGACGCTCCCGATCCGGCGGCTCAGGAAGCCGATGACCAGCACGGCCACGATCGCCAGGCAGGTGAGCACCACGGTGAACTCCGTGCCCATGCTGAAGGCGGCACCCGGGTTGAACACCAGGTGCAGCGTGAACCAGTCACCCAGCAGGGGGCGGTCGCCGTCCTCCAGCGCGGACAGGGCCCACGCCTTCGAGCCTTGGTCGACCGCCAGGCCCAGAACGGCCAGGAGCAGGAAGACCCGGCGGGCTCGGCGTCGCCGATCGGACGTGTTGACCTGGTCGCTGGAACTCAGCGACGCTCCTCGCGTTGCTTGCATGACAGGCACAGTGTGGCACGCGGGAATGCCATGACCCGCATCTTGCCGATCGCCTCATCACAGGACTCGCAGACGCCGTAGGTGCCGTCGTCGATGCGGCCTAGCGCCCGCTCGATCTGCTCGAGCATCTCTCGCTCGCTGTTCATCAGGGTCAGCTCGTGGTCGCGCTCGAAGCTGGTGGCCCCGAGGTCGGCCTGGTCGTGGCCGGCGCCGTCGCCGGCGTCGCGCATCAGACCGTCGAGCTCGCGCTCCTGGGCCTCCATGATCTCGACCAGGCGGTCACGGTGCACGTGGAGGTCGGCCAGGACCTCGTCGAGCTCGGCCTTCGTCCAGGCGTCCTCGCCCTCCTTGACCCGGAGCGCCGTGGCAGGCGTGTTCTTGGGTGACGCGTTCTTCACCGGGGTCGACCTCTCGCTCGTCGGGCTGGACGTCTTCTTGGCCGGGGCACCCGATCCGGCCGCAGCCTTCTTGGCCGACGGGGCCTTCTTGGCCGGAGCCGCCTTCTTCGCCGGAGCCGCCTCCTTCGCCGGAGCCGCCTCCTTCGCCGGAGCCGCCTTCTTGGCCGGAGCCGCCTTCTTGGCAGGCTCAGACTTCTTGGCGGCGGCCGCCTTCTTGGTCGCCTTCTTCGCAGGCGCGGTCCGGGAGGCGGGAGGCGGGGTGCTCACCTCGACGGGCGTCTCCCCCGCACCGGACAGCCCGACGACCCGTCGCGCCACGGCGGCGGCCGATCCGGCCAGGGACTTCCGAGCACTGCCAGCCATGGAGCACGCCCCTTTGACAAGAAAAGGATGTGGCAGATGCCACATGCTGGGTAGGGACAGTAACCCCTGGGGGGTCGCCACTCAACCCGCCCGACGCAGCGTCTCACCGGCAAGCAGAACGGCTGGCTCCCCGGGGGGAGCCAGCCGTTGCGTTGCCGATCGGGTGAGGGAGTCTCAGCCCTCGTCGTCGCCCAGGATGGAGCGGAGGCGCTTGGGAGCCACCACGCCTTCTCCGGGCGAGGGGTTCTCCAGGCTCCCGGTGCCCTCGAGGGCCTCCAGCTGCTGGGTGAAGTAGGTCTTGAGCCGCGAGCGGTACTCGCGCTCGAAGGACCGGAGGGTCTCCACCTCGCCGTTGAGCTTGTCCCGCTCCTTCTCGAGGTCGCCGAACATCTGCTGGCGACGCTCCGCGGTCTCGGAGTCGAGCATCTGCGCGCGCTGCCGGGCCTCGGCCTCCATGCGGTCGGAGTTGGTCTTCGACTCGGCCTCGAGGCGCTCGGCCTTGGTGCGCGCCTCGCCCACGATGCGGTCCGCCTCGTTCTTCGCGGCGTCGACGAGCTCGTCGGCGTTGCGGGTGGCGATCTCCAGCAGCCGCGCGGCGGCGTTGGAGGCGTCGGGCACCGTCTCGACCTTGATGGTCTCCACGGCGGGCGCCGGGGCGGCGGCCACCGGCTCAGGGGCCCGCACGGGCTCCGGCACGGGCTCCGGCTCCGGCGCCCTGACCGGCTCCGGGGTGACGGCGAACGGCGAGGGGGCGGGGGCCCCGGCGCCGGCCTTCTGCGCGGCCGAGAGCTTGGCCCTCAGGTCGTCGTTCTCCTTGGTCAACCGGGCAAGCTCTGCCTCGACCTCGTCCAGGAACTGGTCGACCTCCCCCATGTCGTATCCCTCGCGGAGACGGACAGGAGTAAAGCGCTTGTTGCTCACGTCCTCAGGCGTCAGCGGCATGACCTCACCCAATCTCTTCGTCGGCAAACTTGTGGTGCTGCTGTTGGAACAATAGCGCCCGTGGGGCCACCGTGTTCAGGGACCCGTGTGGCTGGTGGTTCACAGGCGGTCAGGCACCCACGACGCCGAAGGTGCGGCCGACCACCCAGAGCAGCAGATAGGCGGCCAGCAGGACGAGCATGAAGCTCAGGTCGAGGGCCACCGAGCCCAGCCGGACGGGCGGCACGAAGCGCCGCACCGCCTTGATCGGCGGGTCGGTGAGGGTGTACACGACCTCGAGCACGACCAGCAGGGGCCCCTTGGGGGACCACTGGCGCGCGAAGACCTGGACCCAGTCGACCACGAAGCGGACGAACATCAGGGCCAGGAAACACCACAGGACGGCGTACAGGACCGTTCCGATGACAACCACCGGGGCGCCTCAGCTCTGGTTGAAGAAACCGCCCTCGACGAGGCGTTCCTTCTCCTCGGCCGCGACGGTCACGTTGGGGGGCGAGAGGAGGAAGACCTTGTTGGTGATCCTCTCGATGGTCCCCCGGGTGGCGAAGACCAGCCCCGCCGCGAAGTCGACCAGGCGCTTGGCGTCGGAGTCGTCCATCTCGGAGAGGTTCATGATCACCGGGATGCCCTCCCGGAACTGCTCACCGACGGTGCGCGCCTCGTTGTAGGTACGGGGGTGCAGCGTGGTGATTCGACTCAACTCGTGGACCGTTCCAGGGTCGGGGACCGGTGCCGGACGGCGCCGCTCGGTGAGGTCGGCGACCGGGGCGGGCTGGCGCTCGCGCGCGGGCACCCGCTCCTCGACCCGGCCGTTGACCGTGCTGGTCTGGGCTTCGTGGTCATCGGCGGCGTAGTCGTCGTACCGTCCGGTGTCCTCGAGCAGGCCGAGGTACTCGCCGATCCTGCGCATCGCGCCGCTCATGACAATTTCCTCCGGTACGTCGTGGCGCCCCACAGGGGCACGATCCTCTTCTCGGACATTACAAGACCTCCGGCCTGGGACCCAGGACCGCGGAGCCGACACGCACGTGTGTCGCCCCGTGCGCGATGGCGGCCTCCAGGTCGGCACTCATCCCCGCCGACAGCTGGGTCGCGCCGGGGTGCTCGGCGAGGAAGGACTCCCTCACCCGGGCGAGACGCTCGAACGCCCGGGCCGGCTCCTCGCCCAGCGGAGCGACGGCCATCAGTCCGGCCAGCCGCAGGTGGTCGTGGGCCGCTGCCCGGTCGGCCAGGGCCGCGAGCTCGTCGGGGGCGACCCCGGACCGGTGGGTCGCCCCGGGCCCGTCGAGGCTGACCTGCAGCAGCACGTCGAGCCGGCGGCCGGCGCGCTCGGCGCCGCGGTCCAGCGGCCCGAGGAGCCGCGGGCGGTCCACGGACTCCACGACGTCGGCGTAGGCGGTCACCGCGGCGGCCTTGTTGCTCTGCAGCCCGCCGATGAAGTGCCACCTCAGGTCCAGGTCGTCCAGCTCGGCCGACTTGGCGGCCGCCTCCTGGTGCCGGTTCTCCCCCACCTCCCGGACCCCCAGCTCGTGGAGCAGCCGCACGTCGGCGGCCGGGAAGAACTTGGTGACCACCACGAGCGTCACCTGGTCGTCGCGGCCGGCCGCGGCGCGAGCGCGGTCGATGCGCTCGCCCACCACGCCCAGGTTGGCGCTCAGCTCCTCGCGCCGGCTCATGCGCACCACACCAGGCCCGCGAACCGGCCGGCGCGCTCGCCGTCGCGTCGGTAGGAGTGCAGCTCCGGGTCCTCCCGCGTGCACCGGCCGACCTCCACCACCTCGGCGCCCGCCCGCACGAGCTGGGCGCGCACCCCCGCGCCGATGTCGAGGGCGGGGGTGCCCCAGGAGGTCTCGGCGAAGGACTCGGGGACGCGCCGGGCCACCTCGTCGCGCATCGCCTCGGGGACCTCGTAGCAGCGTCCGCAGACGTGGGGGCCCAGCCACGCCACCAGGCGCTCGGCGCCGAGCGCACGCATCGCGTCGACCGCGCGGGCGACCACCTCGAGCGCCATGCCCGGGCGCCCGGCGTGGACGGCACCCACCACACCGGCGTCCGGGTCGGCCAGGACCACCGGGACGCAGTCGGCGACGCGGACCATCAGGCCGAGCCCGGGTGTGTCGGAGACCAGCGCGTCCCCGGTGGGGACCTCGTCGGGCACCATCGGCCCGGTGGCCCGGACCACCTCGGCGCCGTGCACCTGGGTCAGCCGGGCGAACGGCACGCCCGCCGCCGCCTCCACCTCGGCGAGGGCGTCGGGGAAGCCCGGCCGCAACCCCTGGAGGTCGCGGGACGCGCCGGTGAAGGCGACGTCGACCCGCTTGCGGGTGACGTCGCCCTCACGGGAGTCGCGGTAGACGAACACGGCCTACTTCAGGAAGTCGGGGATGTCGAGGTCGTCGTCCTCGAACTCGACCTGCCGCGACGGGCGGGGGCGGGTGGTGGCGGGAGCGGCCTCGCGCGCCGGGGACTGGCGCGCCCCACCGGACTCACCGGCGCCGCGGCCCTCGCCCTCGGCGGAGGCCTGTGCCATCGCCGGGCTGGGCGTCCGGCGCTCGGGGGCGTCGGCCTGGCGACCGGAGTCGCGACCCTGGGGGGCCGGGACGGCGGGCCGGGCCTGGGACTGCTGCGACTGCACCGACGGACGGTTGAAGCCGGAGCTGTTCTCCCGCCGCTTCGGCATCCCGCCGTCGAAGCCGGCCGCGATCACCGTGACCCGGACCTCGTCGCCGAGGGCGTCGTCGATGGTGGCGCCGAAGATGATGTTGGCCTCCGCGTGGGCGGCCTCGGAGACCAGGGCCGCGGCCTCGTTGATCTCGAAGAGCCCCAGGTCGGACCCACCCGCGATGGAGAGCAGCACGCCGTGGGCGCCCTCGATCGAGGCCTCCAGCAGCGGGCTGGAGACGGCCATCTCGGCAGCCGCGACGGCACGGTCCTCGCCACGGGCCGAGCCGATCCCCATCAGCGCGGAGCCGGCGTTGGCCATCACGGACTTGACGTCGGCGAAGTCGAGGTTGATCAGGCCGGGGGTGGTGATCAGGTCGGTGATCCCGGAGACACCCTGGAGCAGCACCTGGTCGGCCTGCTTGAAGGCGTCGAGGATCGAGACGTTGCGGTCGCTGATCGAGAGCAGGCGGTCGTTGGGGATCACGATGAGGGTGTCGACCTCTTCGCGCAGCTGGCTGATGCCCTCCTCCGCGGAGTTGGCCCGCCGGCGTCCCTCGAACGCGAACGGCCGGGTCACCACCCCGATGGTCAGGGCGCCCAGGGAGCGGGCGATGCGCGCCACGACGGGGGCGCCGCCGGTGCCGGTGCCGCCGCCCTCGCCGGCCGTCACGAAGACCATGTCGGCCCCCTTGATGACCTCTTCGATCTCGTCGGCGTGGTCCTCGGCGGCCCGGGCCCCCACGTCGGGGTTCGCCCCGGCACCGAGACCGCGGGTGAGCTCGCGGCCGATGTCGAGCTTCACGTCGGCGTCGCTCATGAGCAAGGCCTGGGCGTCGGTGTTGATCGCGATGAACTCGACGCCCTTGAGGCCGACCTCGATCATCCGGTTGACGGCGTTGACGCCACCACCACCGATGCCCACGACCTTGATGATCGCCAGGTAGTTCTGGGCTGCTGCCACGGTCTACGCCTTCCTTGGTCCGGACCCCTCCCGGGGGCCCTCGGTGGTCTGTGGTGGAGAGGAACGAGATCGCCCTCGCTCGGATCGGGTGCGGAACCCTAACCGTGAGCCTGAGGGTTATAGTTATGTCAACCTCGCGTTGGAGAAGACACTAAGCAGACGCGTCCCCGATCGACGCACCAACACGCCGCCGACGCGCGTGAAATGCACACGGACTGTTGACGTCTCGGTCACCTCGGGCCGGACGCCGGGAGCAGGCCGGGGCTCAGCCGGAGGTGACGGGCTGGCCGGGCACGCTGACGTCGTACCGCTGGGCCTCCCGGGCGCGCAGCAGCGCCGCCAGCACCTCCGCCTTCTGCTCCGACTCCTCCGCGGAGCCCCAGAGCACCACCCGCGCGTCGCGCAGCACCAGGGAGATCTGGTCGACGGTCTCGACGTCGACGTGGTCGACCCGCCCGGCGATGTCGGCCGGCAGCGCCGCGATCACCTCGGCCCCCTCCTCGAGCGCGTCCTGACCCGGCTCCCCCACCATCAGCACCCGCGGGAGTCCGGCGGGCGCCTTGCGGTACTGGGTGAAGACCACGCCCTCGCGGTCGAGCCCGCGCAGGGTGCCGCCCAGGTCGACCACGGCGATCGCCACCCGCTCGTCGACCTCGACGAGGACCTCGTCGGGCCACTGGCGCCGCACCCGGGCCCCACGCACCTCCGCCAGGGTCTCGACCCGGCGCCGGATCGCGTCGAGATCCAGGCGGGCCAGCGGCGCACCCGCCTCGATGCCCGCGGCCTCGCGCACCTGCGCGTCCGAGAGGAGCCCCTCGCCGGTGACCTCGACCCGGTCGACACCCAGCACGTCGGAGAACCACACCAGCCAGGCCCCGGTGGCCAGCAGCGCGACCACGAGCAGGGCCACGCCCAGGCGCCGCCACACCCCCCAGCGGCGGGCCCACTGACGGCGCAGGAAGCGCCGGCGGGTCCGCTCCGCGGGAGGCAGGTCGCCGGCCCGGCCGGGTAGCCGGACCATCAGTCCCCGGCCCCGGCCAGGAGCTCGAGGACGCGCGGCCCAAGGTCGGTGACCGAGCCGGCGCCCAGGGTCACCACGAGGTCGCCCGGACGCGCGCGCCGCACCAGCTCGGCCGGCACGTCGTCGAAGCCGGGGACGAAGGCGACCCGGTCGGCCGGCAGCGGGCAGGCCCGGGCCACCAGCTCGCCGGTGACCTCGGGGTCCGGGTCCTCGCGCGCGACGTAGACGTCGAGGACGACCACCTCGTCCGCAGCCCCGAGCGCCTCACCCATCTGCTGGCCGAAGATGCGGGTCCGCGAGACCAGGTGGGGCTGGAAGGCGACCACCACGCGTCCTTCCCCGGCCACCGCGCGGGCGGCCTGGAGGTCGCCGGCGATCTCGACGGGGTGGTGGGCGTAGCTGTCGTAGACGCGGACACCGCCCGCCTCGCCCTTGAGCTCCATCCGCCGGCGGGTGCCGGTGAACCCCGAGAGCCCGCGGACGAGGTCGTCGAAGGTGAAGCCGAGCCGGAGCCCCGCGCCCAGGGCCGCGGCGGCGTCGAGCACGTAGTGGCGCCCGGGGATCTGCAGCCGCAGCCGCCCGAGCTCGGTGCCGTCGCGCACCACCGTCGCCGAGGAGCGCGTGCCCTCGAAGCCCACGTCGACCAGGCGCAGGTCGGCCTCCTCGGACTCGCCGACGCCGACGACGTCGAGCCCCCGAGCCCTGGCCTCCCGGGCGAGCGAGGCGGCGCCGGGGTCGTCGACGACGCAGACCAGGAACCCGTCGGGGTCCAGGCGGTCCAGGAAGTCGGAGAACGCCGCGCGGTAGGCCTCCTCGGTGCCGAAGTGGTCGAGGTGGTCGGCCTCCACGTTGGTCACCACCGCGCCGTGGGGGCGGTAGACCAGGAACGCGCCGTCGCTCTCGTCGGCCTCGGCGACGAAGAGGTCGCCGGACCCCTGCTGGGCGTTGGTCCCGGTGGCCGCCAGGTCGCCCCCCACGGCGTACGTCGGGTCGGCGCCGGCCGCCTGCAGGGCGACGGTCAGGAGCGAGGTGGTGGTCGTCTTGCCGTGGGTGCCGGCCACCGCGATGGTGCGCCGGCCGGCCATCAGCGAGGCGAGCCCGGCCGAACGGGGCAGGACCCGGAGCCCGCGGGCCAGCGCCGCCACGACCTCCGGGTTGTCCTCGCGGACCGCGGTGGAGACCACCAGGGTGTCGGCGTCCCCCAGGTGCGCGGCGTCGTGACCCACGTGGACCACGGCACCGAGCTCGGCGAGCCGGTCCAGGGTCGGGGAGGCGGAGCCGTCGCTGCCGGAGACCTGGATCCCGCGGGCCAGCATCAGCCGCGCGATGGCGGAGAGGCCGGCGCCGCCGATGCCGACGAAGTGCACCCGGCCGAGCTCGTCGGCGGGCAGCAGCTGATCGGGCACGGGGAGCTTCACCTTGCGGCCTCCAGGATCATCCGGGCGAGCCGCTCGTCGGCGTCCAGGGTGACGGCCGCCGCCGCTGCGATCCCCATGTCGTGCAGGCGCTCGGCGTCGGTGAGCAGCCCGGGCAGGGTGGCCCGCACCCACTCGGGGGTGAGAGCGGCGTCGGCGACCAGGAGCCCCCCGCCGGCGTCGACGACGGGCCGGGCGTTGAGCGCCTGCTCGCCGTTGCCGATCGGCAGCGGGACGAAGACGGCCGGCAGGCCCACGCCGGAGACCTCGGTGACCGTGTTGCTGCCCGCGCGGCACAGCACGGCGTCCGCGGCGGCGTAGGCCAGGTCCATCCGGTCGACGAAGTGCCGCACCACGTAGGGCACCTCGCCCACCGGGGCGAGCGCCTCCTGCTTGGGCCCGACCACGTGGAGCACCTGGACGCCGGCCGCGGCGAGGTCGGAGGCGGCGCCCAGCACGGCCGCGTTGATGCGGGCCGCCCCCTGGGAGCCGCCGGTCACCAGCAGCACCGGGAGGTCGGACCGGAGCCCGAACTCCGCGCGGGCCTGCGCCCGCAGGGCCGGCCGGTCCAGGGTCGAGATCATCCGGCGCACCGGCAGGCCCGTGTGGACGGCGTGCGGGAGGTCGGTGTCGGGGAAGCTGGTCGCCACGTGGCGGGTCAGCCGCGCCCCGAGGCGGTTCGCGATCCCCGGCAGGGCGTTGCCCTCGTGCACCACCAGCGGGAGGCGACGGGACCTGGCGGCCAGGTAGGCGGGGACCGAGACGTAGCCGCCGAACCCGACCACCACGTCGGGACGCACCCGGTCGACGATCTCCACCGCGGCCCGGCGCGCGGCCAGCAGGCGCGCCGGCGTGCGCAGCAGGTCGGGTCCCGGACGGCGCGGGAGGGGTACCCGCGGCACCACCTCCAGGGGGAGGCCGGCCTCGGGGATCAGCCGGGCCTCGAGGCCTGTGCTGGTCCCCAGGCAGGTGATCCGGGTGGCGGGCTCGAGCCGCCGCAGGGCGTCGGCGGTGGCGAGCAGGGGCGAGGTGTGGCCGGCAGTTCCCCCGCCGGCGAGCAGGACGCGCATATCCGTTCCAGACTAGGCGGTGCCGCGGCCGGTCGGAGACGCGGCCGCCACCCCGGTGGTCGGCGAGGGACGGCGGGCCGCGAGGGCCGCGGCGGCCTCCGGCTCGCGGCGGGCGAACCCGATGAGGAGGCCGAGGGCGACCAGGGACGGCAGCAGGGCCGACCCGCCGTAGGAGATGAGGGGCAGCGGGATCCCGATGACCGGCAGCAGCGCCAGCACCATCCCGACGTTGATGATCATCTGGCCCAGCAGCCACACCACGATCCCGAAGGTGGCGTAGCGCACGAAGGGGTCGGCGGTGGCCACCGCGACCCGGGTCGCCGCGTAGGCGATGGTCAGGAAGAGCAGGATCACCAGCAGCGTCCCGACCAGGCCGAGCTCCTCGCCGAGCACCGCGAAGATGAAGTCGGTGTGCGCCTCCGGCAGGTCGCCCCACTTCTGGGTCGAGCCGCCGATCCCCTGCCCGAGCCAGCCGCCCGTGGAGAGGGCGTAGAGGCCGTGGGCGGGCTGCCACCCGGTGTCGTGGTAGTCCTTGAACGGGTCGACGAAGTTGGTCAGCCGCTCGCGGCGCTCCACACTCGTGGAGGCCAGGTAGAGGGCGACCACCCCGACCACCGAGCTGGAGAAGACGAAGAGCCGGCTGGGCGCCCCCACGATCCACAGCATGGCCAGCAGGATCGCGAAGAGGACCAGCGCCGTGCCGAGGTCCCGCCCGATGACGACCAGCACGATGACGGCCAGGATGCCGGGCACCACCGGGACCATGACGTGGTGGAGCTGGTCGAGGCGCCGTTCCTTGTGGGCGTACACGTGGGCCGCCCACAGCACGATCGCCAGCTTGGCGATCTCGGAGGGCTGCACGGAGAAGGGTCCGACGCCGAGCCAGTTGGTGTTGCCGTTGACGGTGATGCCCAGGCCCGGCACCTGCACCAGGCCGAGCAGCACCACCGAGACACCGAGCCCGGGCCAGGCCAGGCGCCTGATCGCGGCGTACGGCATCCGCGAGGCCACCCAGGCGGCGGGGATGCCGATGGCGACCCACAGCAGCTGTCGCTTCACGATGGCGTAGGAGTCGTCGTAGAACTTGAAGGAGCGCACGCTGGAGGCGCTGAGCACCATGATCAGGCCGATGGTCAGCAGCAGCGCCGAGGCCCCCAGCAGCAGGTAGTAGGAGGTGAGGGGCCGGTCCATCGCGTGCCGCAGGGTCCTCCCCCACGACATGAGGCTGCGCGAGGCGACGTGGTCGGGGTTCGCGGTGGTCATCTGCGTTCCCCTCTCACCGGTCCGTCTCAGTCCTCGTGCCCGCCTCTGCGCCGCACGGCCGCGGCGAAGGCATCGCCCCGGGCTCCGTAGCCGGGGAACATGTCCATGGACGCGCATCCCGGCGCCAGCAGGACGGTGTCGCCCGGGCGGGCGAGTCCGGCTGCCGCGTCGACGACACGCTCCATGGGATCTCCAGTCTCCCCGTCCCCTATCTCGATGACAGGCACATCGGGCGCGTGTCGCGAAAGCGCGTCCGCGATCACCCGACGGTCCCGGCCGAGCAGCACCACGCCCCGCAGCCGGCCCGCGACCGAGCGCACCAGGTCGTCGAAGTGGGCCCCCTTGGCCAGCCCGCCGGCGACCCACACCACCGGGTCGTAGGCCTGGAGCGAGGACAGGGCGGCGTGCGGGTTGGTGGCCTTGGAGTCGTCGACCCAGGTGACGGAGTCGAGGGTCGCGACGTGCTCGATGCGGTGGCCGTCCGGGCGGAAGGCGCGCAGCCCGTCGCGGACCGCGGCCTGGGAGACCCCGTGGGCGCGGGCCAGCGCGGCGGCGGCCAGGGCGTCGGCGACGAAGTGCGGCGCCCGGGAGGCCAGGTCGTCGAGGGTGCACAGCTCGGCCGCGCTGGAGCCGCGCTCGGCGATGAACGCCCGGTCGGCGAGGATCTCGTCGACGAGCCCGAGCATGCCGACCCCGGGCACCCCGAGGGTGAAGCCGATCGCCCGCGCCCCCTCGACGACGTCGGCCTCCTCGACCATCCGCCGGGTCCGCTCGTCGGCCACGTTGTAGACGCAGGCGCGCTGGACCTGGTCGTAGATCTTCGCCTTGTCGGCGGCGTAGTCCTCCATGGAGGCGTACCAGTCGAGGTGGTCCTCGGCGAGGTTGAGGACCGCGGCCGACTCGGCGCGCACCGAGGAGGTGTAGTGCAGCTGGAAGCTGGAGAGCTCGACCGCGATCACGTCGTAGGGCTCGGGGTCCATGACCACCTCGACCAGCGGGAGGCCGACGTTGCCGGCGGCGACCGAGCGCAGCCCGGCGGCGCGCAGGATCGAGTCGAGCATCTGGACGGTGGTCGTCTTGCCGTTGGTGCCGGTGACCGCGAGCCACGGCGCGGGGGCCTCGGGGTGCCGCAGCCGCCAGGCGAGCTCGACCTCGCCCCAGACCGGGATGCCGCGCGCGTGCGCCTGCGCGATCAGGGGGGCGTCGGGGCGCCAGCCGGGCGAGACGACCAGGAGGTCGGCGTCGGCGGGCAGCCGGTCGGTGCTCCCCTCGCCCAGGCGGACGTCGGCGCCGAGGACCTCGAGCAGCTCGGCCCGCTCCTCCTTCTCGGCCGACGAGGTCTCGTCCAGGGCGACGACGCCCGCGCCGAGGTGGTTGAGGTTGTCCGCGGCGGCGAAGCCGGAGACGCCGAAGCCGGCGACGACGGCGCGGACGCCGTCCCAGGAGTCGGTGCGTCCGAGAGAGGTCGGGTCGTGGCCGCTCATCCGATGCCCGCCACCCACTCGGCGTAAAAGATGCCGAGGCCGGCGGCCACGGCCAGGCCGGTGATGATCCAGAAGCGGATCACCACCGTGACCTGCTCCCACCCGAGCATCTCGAAGTGGTGGTGCAACGGCGCCATCCGGAAGATCCGCCGCCCCTTGGTGATCTTGAAGAAGCCCACCTGGAGCATCACCGAGAGCGTCTCGATCACGAACAGGCCACCGATGACCACGAGCAGCAGCTCGGTCCGGGTGAGGATGGCCAGGCCGGCGAGGGCGCCGCCGAGCGCCAGGGAGCCGGTGTCGCCCATGAAGATCTGGGCCGGCGAGGCGTTCCACCACAAGAACCCGAAGCAGGCTCCCATGATCGCCGCCGAGACCACCGCCAGGTCGAGCGGATCTCGGACCTCGTAGCAGGTGCTGCCCTGCTGGATCGAGCAGGACTGGTTGTTCTGCCAGATGTTGACCAGCGTGTAGGCGGCGAAGACCACCGTGCAGGCCCCGGTGGCCAGCCCGTCGAGCCCGTCGGTCAGGTTGACGGCGTTGCTGAAGCCGGTGATCAGGAACCAGATGAAGACCAGCAGCAGGGCGGTCGGGACCACCCAGGAGTCGAAGTCCCGGATGAAGGAGATGTGCCGCGAGGCGGGTGTCTCGCCCCGCTCGTCCTCCAGCATCGGGGAGAGCGCGAGCCATCCGAAGACCAGCGCGACGACCGTCTGCCCGATCATCTTGGCCTTGCTGCGCAGGCCCAGGCTGCGTTGCTTGACGATCTTGATGAAGTCGTCGAGGAACCCCACCGTCCCGAGCCCGACGAAGAGGAAGAGCAGCAGCAGCGCGGAGGCGGTCGGCACCTGGCCGGTGATCAGCTTGGCGAGGAAGTAGGCCACCACCGAGGCCCCGATGATGACGATGCCGCCCATGGTGGGCGTGCCGCGCTTGGTGTGGTGGGTCGTGGGCCCGTCGTCGCGGATCTCCTGACCGTAGCCGCGCTTGGACAGCACGGTGATCGCCACCCGGGTGCCGAGCAGCGAGAAGATGAGGGCGAGTCCGCCTGCGAACAGGATGGCTCTCATCGAGCAGCGTTCCCTTCCTCGAGAAGTCCGTCCGCGATGTGCTCGAGCTCCGCACCGCGTGATGCCTTGATCAGGACCGCATCCGCGGTCCCCACATTCTCCCGCACCCAGGCCAGCGCCTCGTCACGGGTCTGGGTCGTCACCGCCGCGCCCCGCCAGCCGGGGTCGCGCCGGGCGCCCTCGGCGATCGCCGCGGCCGCGGCACCCACCGTGACGAGCACGTCGACGCCGGCGGCCGCGGCGGCGGCCCCGACCCGCTGGTGCTGGGCCACGGCGTCGTCGCCCAGCTCGCGCATCTCCCCCAGCACCGCGACTGTCCGCCCCGTCCGGGCGGCCCCGAGGTGGCGCAGGGACTCCAGCGCGGCCTCCATCGACTCCGGGTTGGCGTTGTAGGCGTCGTTGACCACCAGCAGGCCGTCGGAGCGGCGGTGCAGCTCCATCCGCCACCGCGAGGCCGCGACCGAGGCGCTGAGCCGCTCGGCCACGTCGTCGAGCCCCACCCCGACCGCCAGCGCCATGGCGCCGGCGGCGAGGGCGTTGTCGAGCTGGTGCGGCCCCAGCTGGGAGAGCCTGACGGGGCGCCACCGACCCTGGTGGCCGATCTCGAAGGAGGCGCGGCCGAGCTCGTCGAAGGTGAGCCCGCGCACCCCCACGTCGCCCTCGACCCCGAAGGTGAGCACCCGGGCGCGGGTCCGCGGCGCCATGGCCGCCACCAGCTCGTCGCCGGCGTTGAGCACCGCCGTCCCGTCGGCGGGCAGCGCCTCGACGATCTCGCCCTTGGCCAGCGCGATCCGTTCCCGGCTCCCGAACTCGCCCAGGTGGGCGGTGCCCACGTTGAGGACCGCCGCCACCCGCGGCGGGGCGATGGCGCACAGGGTGGCGATGTGACCGACACCGCGGGCGCCCATCTCCACCACCAGGAACCGGGTCGCGGGCGTGGCCCGCAGCACCGTGAGCGGCACACCCAGCTCGTTGTTGAAGTTCCCGGCGGTGGCCACCGTGGCGCCCTCGCCGGCCAGCACCTGGGCCAGGTAGTCCTTGGTGCCTGTCTTGCCCTGGGAGCCGGTCAGCGCGAGCACGGTCGTGCCGGGCAGCCGGTCGACCAGGTGGCGCGCCAGCCGGCCGAGCGCCACCACCGAGTCGGGGACGACGACCCCCGGCACGCCGACGTCGCGGGTGCCCAGGTAGGCGGCCGCACCGGCGGCGACGGCGGCAGCCGCGTGGTCGTGGCCGTCGGAGCGCTCCCCCGCGACGGCGACGAAGAGGCCGCCCGGCGCCGGCGACCGGCTGTCCAGGAAGGCCTCCCCCGTCACCACGGTGGCGGAGGGGTCCGCGGGCCCCACGACCCGCCCGTCGAGCACCGCCGCGATCTCCCGCAGAGTCATCTCGATCACAGTGCTGCCAGCTCCTCACGGACCACGACACGATCGTCGAAGGGATGGACCACGCCGTCGACCTCCTGGCCGGTCTCGTGCCCCTTGCCGGCCACCAGCACGATGTCGCCGGAAGCGGCGCGCCGCAGGACCTCCCGGATCGCGCGGCGCCGGTCGCCGACCTCGAGCACCTCGGCGCGCGCCCCGTCCGGCACCCCGGCCAGGACGGCGCGGCGGATCGCCGCCGGGTCCTCGCTGCGCGGGTTGTCGTCGGTCACCACGAGCACGTCGGCCAGGCGGGCCGCGATCTCCCCCATCAGCGGGCGCTTGCCCGGGTCGCGGTCCCCGCCGGCGCC
Source organism: Nocardioides sp. Z40_12 (assembly GCF_058215795.1). Taxonomy (NCBI): domain Bacteria; kingdom Bacillati; phylum Actinomycetota; class Actinomycetes; order Propionibacteriales; family Nocardioidaceae; genus Nocardioides; species Nocardioides sp. Z40_12. The sequence goes on along the minus strand of NZ_JBZAJA010000002.1, from coordinate 419,624 downwards.
GAGCACCACCAGGACCCGCCCGTCGGTCAGCGGCCTCAGCGTGCGCAGCGTGGCCTCGACGGCGTCCGGCTTGTGCGCGTAGTCGACGACCACGGCGAAGTCCTGCCCCTCCTCGATGCCCTCCAGGCGGCCCGGGACCCCCGGTCCGGAGAGCAGGGCGCCGGCGACGAGGGCCGGGTCGTAGCCCGCCTCGGCGCAGGAGGCGAGAGCGGCCAGCGCGTTGCTCACGTTGAAGTCGCCCGCCAGCGGCACCCCGGCGGCCACCTCCACCCCGCCCGGTCCCAGCACCGTGAAGGTGGAGCCGTGGGCCGTGGTCGTCACGTCCACCGCCCGCCAGTCGGCCTCGGCCCCAGCGGTGGAGAAGGTGCGCAGCGGGATCTCGACCGTCCCGGCCAGCCGGCGGCCGTGGGCGTCGTCGACGTTGACCAGGGCCAGCCGGGCCCGCTCGGGGGTGAAGAGCGCGGCCTTGGCGGCGAAGTAGTCCTCGAGGTCGTGGTGGAAGTCGAGGTGGTCGCGGCCCAGGTTGAGGAAGGTGGCCACGTCGAAGACCAACCCGTCGACCCGGCCCATCACCAGCGCGTGGCTGGAGACCTCCATGGCGCAGACCTCCACCTCCCGCTCCCGCATCAGGGCCAGCAGCGCCTGCAGGTCCGGTGCCTCGGGAGTGGTCAGCGTGGTCGCGACGTCATGGCCGGCGATGCGGGTGCCGACGGTGCCGATCACGGCGGCACCCACCCCGGCGGCGTGCAGGGCGCCCTCGGCCAGGCGGGTGGTGGTGGTCTTGCCCTGGGTGCCGGTGACCCCGATCATCCGCAGCCCCGCGGCGGGGTCGCCGTAGACGTGGGCGGAGAGCTCCCCCAGGACGCGACGCGGCTGCTCCACCACGAGGGTCGGCACGTCGACCTCCATCAGGCCGACGCCCTCGGCGTCGGTGAGCACCGCCACGGCCCCGGACGCCACGGCCGCGGCGGCGTACCGGGCACCGTGCACCCGGGATCCCGGCAGCGCGGCGTAGAGGTCGCCCGGCCGGACCCGGGCCGTGCTCAGGGTCAGCCCGGTCACCGTGGTGCGTCCCTCGCCCAGCACCCGCGCCGCGACATGGGTGCCGAGCCACTCGGCGAGCTCGGCCAGGGTCGAGCTCTCGGGCCGCAGGGGTCTCGTCGTCTCACTGCCCATCACGGGGACACTAGCGCCGACGTGGTCCGGGGTCACCACTCCACCGGGAGCTGCGACGGCTTCGAGCCCGTGGGCGGCACCCGGTAGCGGGAGAGCAGGTAGCCCATGATGCGGGAGAAGACCGGGCCGGCCACCGAGCCGCCGCCGCCGTCGACGGCCGGGTTGTGGATGACCACGTAGACGGTGAAGCGCGGGTCGTCGGCCGGGGCGAAGCCGCCGAAGGACAGCGAGAACGAGCCGTCGTAGCAGCCGCACTCGGGGTCGACCCGCTGGGCGGTGCCCGTCTTGCCGGCCACCCGGTAGCCCGGGACCTGGGCCCGCGGCGCCACGCCGGCCTCGGGGTCGACCACCCGCTCCATCATCTTGGCGGTCTGCCGGGCGGCCCGGCGGGAGACCACCCGCTCGCGCGTGGCCACGTCGGTGCCGACCACGGTGCCGTCGTCGGCGGTGGCGGTGCCCTGGACCAGGCTGGGAGACACGCGCACCCCGTCGTTGGCGATGGTGTTGACCGCCGCCGTCATCTGCACGGCGTTGACCGAGAGCGACTGCCCGAAGGCGATGCGGTCCTTGGTCTGGGAGGTCATCACGTCGCCGGCCGGGAGCAGCCCGCGGGTCTCGCCCCGCACGCCCACCCCGGTCTTGGCGCCGAGGCCGAAGCGGGTCAGGTAGCCGGCCAGCTCGGCCGGGGTGAACTGGTCGGCAGCGAGCACGGTGCCGATGTTGGAGGACTTGGCGATGACCCCGGCCATGGTCAGCTTGATGGTGCCGTGGTCGAACCAGTCGTTGATCACGCGGTCCTGCCGGGCCAGGCTGGAGGGCACCTTGATCCGGGTGCGGGCGGTGACCTTGCCGGCGTCCACCAGGGCCGCCGCGGTGAGGACCTTCTGCACCGAGCCCGGCTCGTAGACGTCGCTGAAGGCCCGGGAGCCCAGGTCGGCCTCGTCGCTCTCGGTCGGGGCGTTGGCGTCGAAGGTGGGGACGTCGGCCACGGCGAGCAGGTGGCCGCTGCGGGTGTCCATGACCACCGCGGCCGCACTCTCGGCCTGGTAGGCCTCCAGCTGCTCGCCCAGCACCTTCTGGACGAACCACGACAGGTCGCGGTCCAGGGTGGTGCGCAGCGGCTCGCCGTTGTCGGGCTTGGTGACCGAGCGCTCCCCCAGCGGCACCCGGTGACCGCTCCCGACGGTGTAGCGCGCCTTGCCGTCGGTGCCGGAGAGCTGGGCGTCGAAGGTCCGCTCCAGGCCGCCGAGCGGCTCGTCCACGCCCATGAAGCCGACCAGGTTGGCGGCCACGTCGCCCGCGGGGTAGTCGCGGACCGGGTCGTCACGCAGGCTGATCCCCTTGAAGCCCTGCGCCTTGACCAGTGCCACGACCCGGTCGGCCTCGGTGGCGGGCACCCGCCGGTCGATGTACTCGAAGCGGCTGCCCTCCTCGCGCAGGCGCTCCAGGACGGTGAAGTAGTCGACCCCCAGCTCGTTGCTCAGCAGGGTGGCCAGCGCCGGGGCGTCCTCGGCGGTCATCTTCGGGTCGGCCACGACCATGCGACCGGTGACCGACCCGGCCAGCGGCTCGCCGCGGCGGTCGAGGATCTGGCCACGGGCGGCGGGCAGCGTGACGTCGATGACGCCCTCCGCGGCGGCCATCTGCGCGTACGAGCGGGGGTCGATGCCCTGGAGCTGGACCAGCCGCCCGCCGAAGACCGAGAGCACCATGGCGATGAGCACGAAGCCGAACCGCAGGCGGAACATCGGCGAGCCGCGGCGGCTCAGCCGACCCGACCGTCGACTCCGCGGAGCCGGGGGCGGACCGGGGGTGCTGGACACGGGAGCTCTCCTTCGAACGACTGCTGCTCATTGATACCCGGCCCGGGACGCCGTGGCGCTCAGGCGGCGGCCGTGTCGGCTCTTTCCTTGTGGGAGTCGCACCACAGCCGTAGGCCACCACGGCGGGCAGGGCTCACGGTGCGGGCGGCGCCTCGACGAACTCGACCGAGGGACGCAGGCCGGCGGGCAGCCCCGGCGGCCGCGGGGTCAGGCGCAGCCCGTCCTCGGGGGTCGCGGGGCCGGGTGTGCCGACGATCTCGCCGTCCAGGGAGAGGAAGACCGGGGTGCTGGGGATCACCATCCCCATCCGCTGGGCCTGCAGCGCCACCCGCTGGGGGTCGCGCAGGTCGTCGAGCTCCATCCGCAGGGACTGCTCCCGGGCGGCCATCGTGGCCGCCTGCTCGTCGAGGCGGGTCGCGGTGAACGAGGCCTGCTGCATGGAGGTGTTGAACATCAGGAGCCCGATCACCCCGGTCAGCAGGATCACCGAGACCAGGAACACGAACGGGACCCGGGGCGCCTCCCGGCGGGTGGGCGGCACCACGGTGAGGCGGGCCCGCGAGACCGCGGCCTCGCCGATCGAGGCGACGCGGGAGCGGATCTGCACTGCGGGACTGCTCATCTGACTGCTCCTCGGTCGGGTCGGACACGTTCGACGGCGCGCAGGCGGACCGAGGCCGCGCGGGGGTTCTGGGCGATCTCGTGCTCGTCGGCCACCTCGGCACCCCGGGTGACCAGCCGCATGGCGGGCTCGCTGCCCTCCGGGACGAAGGGGAGGTCCTCGGGGACGTCGAGCCGGGTGACCTCGACGAAGGCGCGCTTGACCATGCGGTCCTCCAGCGAGTGGTAGGACTCCACGACCACCCGCCCGCCGACGCCGACCACGGCCAGGGCCGCGGGCAGGGCCCGGCGCAGGACGCCGAGCTCGTCGTTGACCTCCATCCGCAACGCCTGGAAGGTGCGCTTGGCGGGGTGGCCCCCGGTGCGTCGCGCGGGTGCGGGGATCTCGTCGTAGAGGAGCTCGACGAGGCGCCCCGACCGGGTGAAGGGCTCCTTCTCCCGCTCCCGGACCACCGCGCCGGCGATCTTGCGGGCGAACTTCTCCTCGCCGTACTCCTTGAGCACCCGGGTCAGCTCGGCGGCCGAGTAGGTGTTGAGCACGTCGGCCGCGGTGAGGCCGGCGCTGCCGTCCATCCGCATGTCCAGCGGCGCGTCCTGGGCGTAGGCGAAGCCCCGCTCCCGCACGTCGAGCTGCATCGAGGAGACGCCGAGGTCGAACAGGACGCCGTCGACGTGGTCGAGGCCCTGGTCGGCGACCACCTCCCCGATCTGGTCGTAGACCGCGTGCACGCCGGTGAACCGGTCGGCGAAGGGGGCGAGCCGCTCCCCCGCCATCGCGAGGGCCTCGGTGTCCCGGTCGATGCCGATCACCCGCACGGAGGGGAACCTCTCCAGGACGGCCTCGGTGTGCCCGCCCAGGCCCAGCGTGCAGTCGACCAGGACGGCGCCCTCGCCGCCGAGCGCAGGCGCCAGAAGCGCGACGACCCGGTCCAGCAGGACCGGGACGTGTCGGGAGCCCTCCATGTCCGGTCCTACTCGCCCAGCGTGGTCAGCAGCAGGACGGCGACCACGACGGACGCCGAGGCGAGGAACGAGAAGGCCATCACGGCCAGGGCCTCACGGGCCTGGTCGCGCACCCGGCCCGGCCGGGCCGGGCCGGCCGTGGCGGCGGCATACGTCTTGTGCATGATCTCGACCCTTCACGTGCTGGTCCGGCTGGTTCCCGGATGGTGTGCTTCGCGTGCTGCGACGTCGCAGTGGTCAGGTCCCTGCCCGCTCCCCTCGATGGGAAGACCGTCTGGTGCCGGGGAAGTGACCCCAGAAGGTTCGGTGGGAGCGGGCACGAGACCTGGCCCTGCGCTGTCGCTGTGGAGTTGTGTCACTGGTGGGGCAGGCGGTCGTGCTCAGATGCCGGGGAAGACCTCGTCGCTCAGCTCGGAGAAGACCTGCTCCTGCTCCTCGCTGTAGCTGGCCCACGAGGCCGGATCCCAGATCTCGATCCGGTTCATGGACCCGATCACCACGACGTCCTTGCTGAGGGAGGCGTACTCCCGCAGCACCGGGGGGATCGAGATCCGCCCCTGCTTGTCCGGCACCTCCTGGCTGGCGGCGGCGAACAGCATGCGGACGTAGTCGCGCGTGCCCTTGTTGGTCACCGGGGCCTGGGCCAGGCGCTCGGTGAGCCGACCGAAGTCCTCGAGCGACCAGATGGTGAGGCAACGCTCCTGCCCTCTGGTCACGACGAGTCCCTCCGTCAGCTGGTCCCTGAACTTCGCGGGGAGGAAGAGCCGGCCCTTGTCGTCGAGCTTGGGCGTGTAGGTCCCGAAGAACATCCGGGCACCCCCCTGCAAGTCGACCCTCCACCACTTTCCACCACACTACCCCACGATCCCCCACTTTGAACCAATTTTGGTGAGTTCTCCGGTGGGTCTTCCGTGGGCGGCCGGCCGGGTGGCCGCCGGACGAACACCCCGGGCCGGGACGGCTCGGAGGCCCGAAGTGGAGGAAACGTGCAGGTCAGGGGGCGTACGGCGGGGTCCGGTGCCGCTGGAGAGGTCGCGGTGGAGCGTGGGTGGGGGACGTGGCCGCGCCGGTGGGGCGAAGTGGAGGGAAAGCCGGTGGGGCGAAATGGAGGGGAAGAAGGCCCCGGGAGCAGGCCCATGCCCGCTCCCCCACCGTTCGACTACCGTGGACGGCTCCAGGGAAGACCGGCGCGCAGCCCGCGTCGCGACGAGGGGAAGACGAGCGTGAGCGTGCCTGCTGCCGGCGGCGCAGATCTCGACACCCTGCAGCGGGTCACCACCCGGGTGCGGGAGAACGTCGAGCGGGTCATCGAGGGGAAGCCGGACGTGGTCACCGCCGCCCTCGTCGTCCTCCTGGCCGAGGGCCACCTCCTCATCGAGGACGTCCCCGGGGTCGGGAAGACCATGCTGAGCAAGGCGCTGGCCCGCAGCATCGACTGCACGGTGCGGCGGATCCAGTTCACCCCCGACCTGCTGCCCTCCGACGTCACCGGCGTCTCGGTCTTCAACCAGGACACCCGGCAGTTCGAGTTCCGCCCCGGGGGCGTCTTCGCCAACATCGTCGTCGGAGACGAGATCAACCGTGCCTCGCCCAAGACGCAGTCGGCGCTGCTGGAGTGCATGGAGGAGCGCCAGGTGACCGTGGACAACACCACCTACCACCTCGAGGCGCCGTTCATGGTGATCGCGACCCAGAACCCCATCGAGATGGAGGGCACCTACACCCTCCCCGAGGCTCAGCGGGACCGCTTCATGGCCCGGGTCTCCGTCGGCTACCCGGTCGCCGCCGCGGAGATCGCGATGCTCGACTCCCACACCAGCCGCAACCCGCTCGACGACCTCGAGCCGGTGACCGACGCCGGGGCGGTGCGCAAGCTGGTCGACATCGTCGGCCAGGTGCACGTCTCGGACGCGGTGCGCCACTACGCGGTCGCCCTGACCACCGCGACCCGGCACTCCCGCGAGCTCAACCTCGGCGCCTCTCCCCGCGCCACCCTCCACCTGGTCCGGGCGAGCAAGGCCGTGGCGGCCCTGGCCGGGCGCGACTACGTGCTGCCCGACGACGTCCACCGCCTCACCGAGCCGGTCCTCGCGCACCGACTGATCCCCACCGTGGAGGCCACCATGAGCGGCCGCACCAGCCAGGCGGTGCTGGCCGAGCTGGTGGCGACCGTCCCGGTCCCGGACCCCGGTCGTGCGTGAGGCTCTCGGCGCCCTGACGCTGCGCGGACGGGCCTTCCTCGCCGGCGGGCTGACCGCCATCGCCTGTGCCGTCGTGCTGGGCCAGTCCTCGCTGGTCCGGGTGGGGATCCTGGTGGCCCTGCTCCCCCTCGTCTCCGCCCTGGTCCTGGCCCGTTCCCGCTACCGGCTCGCCCTGGAGCGGGAGGTCTCGCCCCGGCTGGTCTCCGCCGGCCAGCCGGCCACCGTGTCGCTGACCCTGACCAACGAGGGGCGCACCCCCACCGGCGTGCTGCTGCTCGAGGAGCAGATCCCCTACGCCCTGGGGGGCCGGCCGCGCTTCGTCCTGGAGGGCATCACCCACGGGTGGCGACGGAACGTGACCTACCGGCTGCGCTCGGAGGTGCGCGGCCACTACGAGGTCGGCCCGATGTCGATCCGCGTCACCGACCCGTTCGGCCTGGTGGAGCTGGGCCGGGCCTTCCACACCACTGCCTCCCTGACGGTGACGCCCCGGGTCGCCCCGCTGCCCGCGATCCCGCTCGACGGCGTCTGGTCGGGCGCGGGCGACAACCGTCCTCGCTCGTTCGCCACCGGCAGCGCCGAGGACGTCACCGTGCGCGACTACCGGCGCGGGGACGACCTGCGCCGCGTCCACTGGCCCAGCTCGGCACGGATGGGCGAGCTCATGGTGCGCCGCGAGGAGCAGCCCTGGCAGTCCCGGGCCACCGTGCTCCTGGACAACCGCCTGAACGCCCACCGCGGTCACGGCGCCGCCTCGTCGCTGGAGACGGCCGTCTCGGCCGCGGCGTCGGTCGCCGTGCACCTCGCCCAGCGGGGCTACGCGGTGCGCCTGGTCACCGCCGCCGGCGAGGACCCGAGCACGGCCTGGCACGCCCGCGACTCACGGGCGAACACCGCGCCCCTGCTCGAGGCGTTGGCGGTGGTCGGCCTCGAGCCGCGTCACCTGATGGAGAGCGGCTGGATGTCGGAGGCGGGCCACGGCCTCGTGGTCGCCGTCGTCGGCGCCCTCGACCCGGTCGACCGCCCCTTCCTGACCCGCCTGCACCACCACGCCGGGACCGCCCTGGCGCTCGCTCTCGACGTGGACGCGTGGGCGCCCCACCTGCCCGCCACGGGCGAGGGGGCGCGGAACCTGCTGACCACCTGCGGCTGGCGCGCGACGTCGCTGGGGCCCGACGACCGTCTGGAGAGCGTCTGGCCCGAGCTGGGCCGGCAGGCGGGCCGGGGCGCCGCGACGGTGCGGGCCGCGCCCGCCGGGACCGCGCCGTGACGGGCTCGCTGGGCCGCGGCCTGCTGGTCTCCGCGGTCGCCGCCCTCACCGTCTGGCTGGCCGTCTCCACCTGGGGCGCCCTCACCGTGCGCGGGGACTTCCTCGGCCCGCTCCTCCTGCTCGCGGCCGCGTGCGCGGGCCTCGGCACCGTGCTGCGGCGGCTCGAGCTGCCGGTCCTGGCGATCGCCGCCGCCCAGTGCCTGCTCCTCGGATCACTCCTCCTGCTCGAGGTCACCGGCTCGCCCCTGCCGACCGCCGAGGGCGTCGCCGCCCTCACCGAGGCGGTCCGGGACTCCGTGGCGTCGGCCAACCGCTACGTGGCCCCGATCCCTGCCACCGGCGCACCGCTGGCCCCGCTCGTCCTGGTCGTCGGCGCCGTGGCCCTGGTCGTGATGGACCTGGTGGCGGTCTCCCTGCGCCTGGTGGGCTCCTCGGGCCTGCTGCTGCTGGCCCTCTACAGCGTGCCGGTGACCTTCGTCGACCAGAGCGTGGCGTGGTGGTCCTTCGCCGCGGTCGCGGCCGGCTTCCTGGCGCTGCTCTTCCTCCAGCAGGAGGACGCGGTCCTGCGCTGGGGGCGGGCAGCCGGCGGGCCCGGCGACGACGCACTCACCACCAGGAGCGGGCGCCGAGGTCCCCTGTTCTCCTCGGCCCTGGTCATCGGGACCGGCACCACCGCCCTGGCGGTGGCACTGCCGGCCCTGCTGCCCACCCTCGACCTGGCAGTGTGGGACGGCCCCGGCCGCGGCAACGGCGGGGACGGCATCTCGATCCAGAACCCCCTGGTCGACATGCGCCGCGACCTCTCCCGCGGGGCCGACGTCCCGCTGCTGGAGGTCACCACGAACGGCCCGCGGCCCACCTACGTGAAGCTCTCGGTGCTGACCCGCTTCAACGGCGAGGAGTGGAGCAGCGGGGATCGCGAGGTGCCGTCGGACCAGGTGGCCCGCGGCGACATGCCTCCCCTGCTGGGGGTGGCCGCCGAGCTCGACCGGACCGAGGCCCGCCACGAGTTCGTGGCGAGGGCGGGCCTGGAGTCGCAGTGGCTGCCCACCGTCTCCCACGTCTCGCGGATCGACGCGCCGGGCGACTGGCGCTACGACCGGGAGACGATGGACTTCATCGCCGGCGACGACGAGGCGACCGTCGCCGGCCTGGCGTGGTCCATGCGCGGCGTGCAGCTCGAGTACGACATCGACTCCCTCGACGAGGCCTCCTCCGGGGTCTCCCAGGTCGGCAGCGACATGGTCCAGCTCCCGGCCGACCTGCCCGGCGTGGTGCGCGCGCTCGCCCAGAGCGTGACGAGTGAGGAGACCAGTCGCTTCCGCAAGGCCCGCGCCCTGCAGGACTGGTTCCGCACCGAGTTCTCCTACAGCCTGGCCCAGGTGGACGCGGTGGGCAGCAACGAGCTGGGGGCCTTCCTCGCCGAGGGCGGCCGCGAGGGCTACTGCGAGCAGTTCGCGGCGGCGATGGCCGTGATGGCGCGTGTCCTCGACATCCCCTCCCGCGTCGCCGTCGGCTTCCTGGAGCCGACCGAGGTCGGGCAGGGCCGGTGGGAGTTCTCCTCGCACGACCTGCACGCCTGGCCCGAGCTGTTCTTCCCCGGCTCGGGGTGGGTGCGCTTCGAGCCGACCCCGCCCGACCGGGCCCGCCTGGCGCCCGACTACACCACCGGCCAGCTCCCGGTGCTCGACGAGGTGGAGCGTCCCTCGCTGCCGCGCGAGACCACCGGCCAGTCACCGCAGGACCGGACCCAGGCCCTGGCCCCGTCCGAGGACGAGGGCGAGCAGGGGGACGACGGCGGGAGGTCCTGGGCCGGCCTGCTGGCCTCGCTGGCGCTGCTGGTCCTGCTGGTCTCGCTCGTCCTGGCGCCGCGGCTCGTGCGCTCCCGGCGCCGCGAGGCTCGCCAGCGTCGCGGCGACATCGAGAGCGTGTGGGCGGAGCTGCGCGACGAGTGCCTCGACCTGGGGCGGCCCTGGCCCGTGGGGCGGTCACCGCGAGTGACGTCCGAGGTCGTGACCGGCTGGTTCGGTGCCACCGCGCCCGGCCCCTCGGCGGGGTGGCCGGAGGGCGGTCCCGCGCCGACCCTCGCGGCCGAGGCCGCCCTGGGCCGGTTGGTCGACGCACTGGAGCGCTCGCGCTTCGGCCGCCCCGGTGCGCTCCAGCCCGCGGAGCGGAGCTGGGCCAGGGACCTGGCCACGTGCGTGGCCGCGGTCAGGGCCGGGGTGGGCCCGCGCCGGGCGCGACTGGCCGGGTGGTGGCCCCTCTCGCTCGTCCGGCAGCCCGCGAAGGGCCCGGCGTCACTCGTCTCGAGCGGGCGTACCGACCTGGTCGACCACGTCGACTGACCGGGCCGAGAGACAGCGCTCTCGTCGGGTGCTGCGCAGGCTCAGTAGCCGCCGGACTCGCGGCGACGGCGCCACCGCTCCTCCATCCGCTCCATGAAGGAGTGGGAGGAGCGAGCCTGCGAGGACTGCCCGGAGCGGGACCGGCGACGGCTGCGCCCGCCCTCGATCACGCTGAAGCCCTGGGGGGCGTCCTTGAACGGGATGGGCTGCGCGGCGCGGCCCGGGTTGCGGAGCGAGGTGACGACCACGGTGGCGGAGGCCAGCATCACCACGAAGCCGACGACCCCGACGACGGGCATGGAGGCGATGGCGCCCGTCATCATGATCGCGATGCCGGTGACGAAGACGACGCCGCCGAGAACGGCACGTCGGCGGGCGGCTCGTTGGAAGGCCGTCCCCCGCAACGTGTGGGCGAACTTGGGGTCTTCCTCGACGAGAGCACGTTCCATCTGCTCGAGCAGTCGGAGCTCTTCTTCCGAGAGCGGCACGTTTCCTCCCGACCGGTGTGATGCGCGGCACATCCGCAAGGTGAAGTCTAGGCAGCGGTTTCCCACCACGGTAGCCGCAGGGGAAAAAATGATCACCACCGGTTCCCGGTCGTCGTTCACCCGAGCAGGGTGGCTGGACGCACCGCGCCGGATCCGAATCTCCGGGTGGCTGCGTCGACGGCCCGGTCGGCGGCCTCCCAGCCATGGCTCGGCTCCCCCAGCACCAGCTGCCTCTGGACGCGCTCGACCGGGACGAGTCCTTCGACCCTGACCCCGACCAGTCGCAGCCGCGCGCGCTGGAGCCCCAGCGCGTCGAAGAGGCGCACCGCGGTGCGGTAGACCTCCACCGTGACGTCGGTGGCCTCCGGCAGGGTGCGGGACCTGGTGAGCGTGGTGAAGTCGGCGAACCGGACCCGCAGCGTCACGGTCCGCCCGGCCACGCCGGCGGTCCGCATCCGGCCGGTCACCCGGGCCGAGAGCCGCAGCAGCTCGCGCAGGACCCGCTCCCGGTCGTCGGTGTCCCGGGCGAAGGTCTCGTCCGCCCCCATCGACCGATCCGGCTCGTCGGGCCCCCGGCGCACCACGACCTGTCGCCGGTCCACCCCCCAGGCCATCTCGTGCAGCTGGGTGCCCAGTGCGGGACCCAGCGCCCGCTGGAGGGTGCGCAGGGGCGTGTGGGCCAGGTCGGCCACCGTCCTGAGACCGAGCCGGTGCAGCAGGGCCCGGGTCTTCTCCCCCACCCCCCACAGCTCACCCACGTCGAGCGGGTGCAGGAAGGAGATCGCCTCGTCGGGCGGGACCACCACCACGCCGTCGGGCTTGGCCCGTCGGCTGGCCAGCTTGGCCAGGGTGGGCGTGGCGGCGATCCCCACCGAGCAGGTGATGCGCTGCTCGTCGTGGATGGTCGCCCTCAGCCGCTCGGCGACCTCCCGGGGGGACCCCAGCCGCCGAGCGGCACCCGAGACGTCGAGGAACGCCTCGTCCAGCGACATCACCTCCACCACCGGGGTGATGCTGCGGAAGTTCTCCATCACGGCCGCCGAGACCCGGCCGAAGGTCTCGAAGTCGGGCGCCAGGACCACGGCGTCGGGGCACATCCGCCGGGCCCGCGTCATGGGCAGCGCCGACCGCACGCCGTAGGCGCGCGCGAGGTAGTTGGCCGAGAGGACCACCCCGCGGCTCCCGCCCCCCACGATCACCGGCACGTCAGCCAGGTCCGGGCGGTCGCGCACCGCCACGGACGCGTAGAACGCGTCCATGTCGACGTGCAGGATCGCCGGACGGGACGGCGACTGCGGGGCACGGCTCACCGGGCCACCGCCCGGGCGCCGGGGTCAGCGAGAGGCCAGCACGTGCAGCTGCGCTGCGAGGGGTCGGTACTCGGGGCGCTCCGCCACGGCCCGCTCGAGCTCCACCAGCGCGGCGGTGGCGCCGGGCTCGAGGTCGAGGAGGGTGCCGGGGACCAGGTCGGCGAAGACCCGGACCGCGTGCACCATCGAGGGCTCGAAGCCCGCCTCGGCCAGCAGCTCGAGGAGCTCCTCATGGGTGAACCGGTGGCCCCCACGCACGGGATCGGCGCCCTCGAGGAGGTCGCGGGCCTGCTGGAAGTGGCCCGCCATCGCACGCGCCACCACGGCCGCGTGGCGCTGGGCGACCAGGAGGCTGAGCGTGCCACCGGGACGCAGCACCTCCGCCAGGACGCCCAGGCCGGCGGCGGCGTCGTCCACGACCTCCAGCACCCCGTGACAGAGCACCACGTCGGCCGTGTCCGGCCCGAGGGTCGCCAGCAGGTCGGAGAGGTCCCCCTGGCGGCCGGTGACGTCGACCGCACGCTCCCGGGCCCGTCGGTCCAGGGCCGCCAGTGCATCCGGGCTGGGGTCGACGACGGTGACCCGGTGGCCCAGCTCGGCCACTCGGACCGCGAAGCCCCCTGTCCCGCCTCCGATGTCGAGGACCTCCAGCCCTCCGCCTCCGGCGAAGAGGGGCTCCAGTGCGTCCCAGACCACCGAGGAGCGGGCTGCGCTGCGTCGTTCGCTGGGTCGGTCGGTCCGCTCACTCGCTGGCATGAGGAACACCCTAGGACGTGGACGGATGCCATCGCGCTCACCCCGGGGTCCCCGGGCTCCGGTGCCACAGGGCGCGCGAAGGCGCCTGCCCCTGACCGTGCCCCTCACCCTCCAGGGCCCGGCTGAGCGCCCCCGCGCTCGCGGCGTCCTCACCGGCGGGCCTGATGTCGGCATAGGGGGACATCCGGAACCCGCTGCTGTGCACCAGCACCCGGCGCCGGGCGGGATCCGACCCGGTCGCCGGGCGGCCCGCCAGCACCGAGCGGACCGCGCCCAGGCCCTCCTCGAGGGAGGGCGCGCCTTCCCAGAGGGCGCGCAGCTCGGGCAGGGACCAGGCCCCGGTGGCCCGGAGCGAGACCCCGCGCCGGCCCGTGCGGCGCAGCTCGCCGCGGACGAGCAGCAGCCAGGACCCGAAGACGGTGGCCGCGTAGGGCCCTTGGGCGTCCTCGAAGAAGGTGGCGTCGACCGGACCGGTCGAGTCGTCGAGGGTCAGGAAGATCACCCGTCGGCCCGAGCGGACCGGAGGGGTCTGGGTGGCCACCTTGACCCCCGCCACCAGGATCTCGGCCTTGCTGCGGCACCGCAGCAGGTCCTGGCTGCGGACCACGTCCAGGGCCCGGAGGAGGTCGGCGTAGCCGTCGACGACGTGCCGGCTGACGTCGAGGCCGAGGATCTCCAGCTCGGCCGCCACCCGCTCGGCCGGCGTGAGCTCCGGCAGCCCCGAGGGCTGGTCCTCGACGGGCTCGTCGCCGAGCCCGAGGGCGAGCTGGACCGACTCCACGTGGACGGGCCGTGAGGACCTGGCCTGGGCCGAGGCCTGGCCCCACACCCCGCTGCGGGTGACCTGGTCGCTGCTGTTGCGCGAGGTCGCCTGGGCCGCCCTCCCCGCCGCCCGGTCGACCGCCGGGCGCGCCCCGAGCCCGCGCCCTCGGGCCGATCTCTGCAGCACCCGGCTGTGCCGGTCGAGCTCGGCGACCTGCAGCAGCAGGTCGCGACGGGTCGGTCCGGTCCGCAGCCGCACGGTCTGCTCGGAGCCGCCGATCCGGTGGACCCGGTCGAAGCCGCCGGCCAGCACCAGGCGCTCCACCACGGGCCGCGAGACCGCGGCCCGGTGCCAGAAGTCGCTGACCGAGGCGAAGGGACGAGCCGCGACGATGCGGGCCGTCTCCGCCTCGCTGATCCCCTTCACCTCGCTCAGTGCCAGCCGGATCGCGTAGCCGGCCGGATCGTCCGGCGAGGACTCCACGGCGTAGTGACCCTCGGAGCGGTCGACGTCGAGCCCCCTGATCCCGATCCCGAACCGGCGGGCGTCGTCGAGGATGAACCGCTTGGGGTACATGCCCGGATCGTGGGTCAGCACCCCGGCGAGGAAGTGGGCCGGCCAGTGCGTCTTCAGCCAGGCGGACTGGAACGTGGGCAGCGCGAAAGCGGCCGCGTGCGCCTTGCAGAAGCCGAAGGAGGCGAAGGCCTCGAGCACCTTCCACACCTGCGCGACCACCTCGGGCGGGTAGCCGCGAGCGATCGCCGTCGGCTCGAACCACTCGCGCGTCCGCGCCATCCCCTCCACGTCGCCGAGCGCGCGACGCCTCTCGTCGGCCTCGGCGAACGAGACCCCGCCGAAGCAGGCGATGATCTCGATGACCTGCTCGTGGAAGACCACGACCCCGTGGGTCGAGGCCAGGATGGGGACCAGGTCGGGGTGGAGGTAGGAGGCGGGGCGCCACCCCTGCTTCACCTCCAGGTAGGGGGTGATCATGTCGCTCTTGACCGGTCCGGGCCGGAAGAGGGAGATGTCGGTGACGATCTCCTCGAAGGTCTCGATCCCTGACTTCCCCACCAGCTCGCGCTGCCCCGGCGACTCGATCTGGAAGACGCCCAGGGTCTTGGCTGAGCTGACCAGCTCGAAGGTCTCGGGGTCGTCGAAGGGGACCTGCTCCTCGTCGTCGAGATCGACCGCGACCCCGTCGACCCGCTGGATCTCGGCCACCGCGTGGGCCATGGCCGACTGCATCCGGATGCCCAGCACGTCCAGCTTGAGCAGGCCCAGGTCCTCCACGTCGTCCTTGTCGAACTGGCTCATCGGAAAGCCGGCATGACTGGCCTCGACCGGGGTCCGGTCGAGCAGCGTGGCGTCGGAGAGCAGCACCCCGCAGGGATGCACCGCGATGTGGCGGGGCAGGCCGTCCAGCCGCTCCACCAGGGAGAACATCAGGTCGAGCCGCTCCTCGGCCAGCCCGCTGGCCCGCAGCTCGGGGAGGTCCTGCAGCGCCCGCCGGGCGTCCCGGGCCCGCACGTGCGGGAACGCCTTGGCGATCGAGTCGACCTCGCCGGGAGGCATCCCCAGGGCCGCTCCCACGTCACGCACCGCATGCCGGACCCGGTAGGTCTCCATCATCGAGACGCAGACGCAGCGCTCTGCGCCGTAGCGGTCCAGGATCGCCTCGTAGACCTCCAGCCGGCGGGCCGACTCCACGTCGATGTCGATGTCGGGCAGCGACTGACGCAGCGGGGACAGGAACCGCTCCATCAGCAGGCCGTGCCGCAGCGGGTCGACCCCGGAGATGCCGAGGAGGTAGTTGACCAGGCTCCCGGCCCCGGACCCGCGCGCCGCGCACCTCACCCCCATCTCCCGGACCAGGTCGGTGACGTCCCCGACGGTGAGGAAGTAGGAGGCGTAGCCGAGCGAGGCGATGACCCGCAGCTCGTCGTCGAGGCGCTTCCAGATCCGTTGCCGCGGGGAGCTGCCGTAGCGCCACCCGATCGCGGACTCGCACCGGACCCGGAGCGCGGCGTCGGCTCGGGTCTCTCCGGCGAGCCGGGCCACCGGCTCGCCGGCCCCGGCCGCCGTCTCCAGCTCGGGGAAGTGGACCTCCCCGATCCCCAGGTCGGCGCCCGGGTCGAGCGCACAGCGCTCGGCCACGGCACGGGTCCCGGCGAGCAGCCGGTCGACCTCGCGCGGCCCCAGGCCGGCGTTCCGGCAGACCTCCTCGGCCACCTCCCGCATCTGCCGGCCGGACTTGAGGAAGCCCTCGGCGTTGCCCCGGTCGACGTGCCGGCGGTCCAGCGGCACCAGCCGCCGGGCCGCGTCGAGGACATCCACGGTCGGGGCGTCGGCGCGGTCGGCGTAGCGGACCGCGTTGGTGAGGACGGCACCCAGGCCCAGCTCCCGGGAGAGCCCGGCCATCCGGGCCGCGTGCGGGGTCGACCCGGGCCCCCACCCGCCCCCGGAGCCGGGGAGGCGGTGGGAGACCAGCTCGACCAGCAGGTTCTCCCGGGGCACCAGCCGCAGCCAGGAGGCCACGACCTCGCGGGCCAGGTCGTCGCGGTGCCGGGCCACCTCGAGGCCCAGCTCGGAGGTGGGCCCCAGCAGCACCAGCAGCCGCCCCTCGGCGAGGTGGGGCGCCAGCAGGTCGGGGGTCGCCACCGGCCGCCCGCGCTCGCCGGCGAGGTGGACCGAGGAGACCAGGCGGCACAACGCCGTCCAGCCGGCCCGGCCCTCGGCGAGCAGGGTGACGCGAGGCCGCCCCTCCTCCCGGAAGGCTCCGCCCCGTACCGGCGTGCGGCGGCGCGGACCGGTGGGGCGCCCGGGGACGCCGGGTGGCTCCACCGCCAGGTCGACGCCCAGCACCGGGCTGATGCCCGCCGCCGCGCACGCCTTGGCGAACTTCACCGCACCGTAGGTGCCGTCGCGGTCGGTGAGGGCCAGCAGGTCCATCCCGTGGTCGGCGGCCCGCTCGACCAGCCCACCCGGGTGCGAGGCGCCGTACTGGAGGGAGTACCCGGAGGCGACGTGGAGGTGGGCGAAGGGATCAGGCGACACCGGCCCGACCGCCCGGCCCTGTCGCAGCCAGCAGACGACCCGGGGCCGCGGTGTGCGGCACCAGGCCCAGCGTCGACTCGACGACCGCCAGGAAGCGGTCCGCGTCGCGCACCAGGTCGTCCGCCTCCCGCTCGCTCACCGCGCGGGCGGAGCCCGCCTCGGCCGCCGCCCGCTTGCCGGCACCCGCGGCGAAGAAGGTCGCCCACTCCGTGAGCTCCGGTGCCACCTCGCTGAGCAGCACCCACGCGTTCTTCTGGCGGCGCCGGGCCCCAGCGGCGGGGTGGGCGCGGGCGGCCAGCAGGGCGGCCGCCGCCCGGAGGGCGGCGACGTGGGCGCAGGCGTAGCGGCTCGGCACGTCGCGGGCGAGCATCGCCTCCTGCAGCGACTCCGCCGCTCGGGCGAGGTAGGAGTGGGTGGTGGCGGGCAGCAGGTAGGGGTTGGTGGGCCTCGTGGGATCCGTCATCTCAGTCCACGCACCCGACGAGCTGCCAGCGGCCGTCGCTGCCGTCGAAGGAGAGGTCGAAGACTCCCCCGGCCGATCCCTCGCCGAGGGGGCCGCGACCGGCCTCGACGCGCCAGATCTGGCGCTCCGTCAGCAGGTCGGCCTGCGGGGCACCCGGAGCCGGCGCGCCTCCCGCCGCCAGGACGGTGGCGGTCGCGGAGTGCCACCAGGGCGGCGTCTCCACCCAGTGGGCCACCACGGCCCGGACCTTCCACAGCCTCCCCCGCCACAGGAACTGCTCCGGGGCCTCCTCACCACTGCCGGGCACCGGGCCCCTGCGCACGTCCACGGGATCGTCGTACCGCCTCATGGCTCCTCCTCGGAAGCGTCGCTCGACCCACCTGCCGGACCCGGTGCCGGTGGGGTCGAGGCACCGCCACCGGGTCCGCCTTCGAACATTTGTTCGAACGGGACCAAGGTACACCTCTCCCCCGACAACGGGTCAACGTCTGGACCCGAGAGGCTCGACGTCCGGGGCCGAGGAGGCTCAGACCTCCCGGATGAACCGGTTGGTGTCCTTGTGGAAGAGGAGGACCAGCAGGGCCAGGCAGAGCCCGATCATCAGCACCGACATCACCACGAAGAGGGTCGGGATCCCGCTGGCCACGCACAGCACCGCGAGGAAGATCCCGAAGAGGGCGATCACCGCGAGCGAGAGCCGGGCCCAGCCGAAGCCCTCGACGAAGAAGGCGAGCAGCACGCCCACCAGCATGGCCAGGACGACGAAGGAGGTGACCGCCACCGGCACGAGGGCCGGCACCGCCAGCGAGGCCTCCACCGCCACCAGGCCGCCCTGGCGGAGGATCACCCGGGCCCCGGCGTTGCCCTCGGCCCAGGAGGTGAGCAGGTCCTCGCGCCGCCACCAGGTCAGCACGGTGGTGATCCCCGCCATCACCAGCAGGGCCAGGGCGACGCGGGTGGCGAGGACCACCGAGGTAGGCCGGACGATCATGTGACTCCCTGCAAGGGTCGGGCTGGACGGGACGCACCGCCCCCGCCGGGCGAGCCGGGAGGACGGCACTGGCTAAGGTCGCGGTCATGGCGACCGAGCACGCATCCATCACGGCGTTCCGGGACGAGCACGCGCGCCGCAACCGTACCGGCGGGGCAGGGGCGGGCGCCGACACCCTCCTCCCCGAGGCCGCCGGCGCCCGGCGGGCCGGGGTCCTCTGATGGAGATCTGGCTCAACCCCGCCTGCAGCAAGTGCCGGACCGCGGCCGCGGCGCTCGACGAGGCCGGCATCGAGGCAACCGTCCGGCGCTACCTGGACCAGCCCCCCACCGCCGAGGAGATCGCCGACGTGACGGCGCGCCTCGGGGTCGAGCCGTGGCACCTGGCCCGGCCCCGTGAGGCGCGGGAGGCGGGCATCGACCTTCCTCGCGACCCCGAGCACCGCGAGCGGTGGCTGGCCGCGCTCGCCGCCCACCCGCAGGCGATCCAGCGCCCGATCCTGACCGCCGCCGACGGGACCACGGTGGTGGGCCGCGACCCCGAGTCCCTGGCCCGGGTGATCGCCGCGGAGGAGCCGCCCGCCGGTCGCCGGGTCCCGAACAGCTAGCCTCGCGGCCATGCGCGTGGTCGTGATCGGCGGTGGCCTCGGGGGCGCCGCCACCGCAGCCCGGCTGGCCAAGCTCGGCCACCAGGTGGTGGTGGTGGAACGGTCCCAGGCCGTGGGCGGCGCCCTCGCCACGGTGCGGGCCGGCGACCACACCTGGGACGCCGGCCCCAGCACCACCCTGCTGCCCGCCGTGCTGCGCGACCTCTTCCGCAAGACCGGACGCCCCCTGGAACGAGAGCTGGACCTCGTCCCGGTCGAGGCCGTCCGCGAGCACCGCTTCACCGACGGCACCAGCGTCCTGGTCACCGCGGGCTCGAGGGCCGAGCAGAAGGCGGCCTTCGACCGGCTGGGCCCGGGCCTCGGCAGCCGGTGGGCGGCCTACGTCGACATGCTGGGCCGCGAGTGGGAGCTGCTGCGCCGCGACTACCTCGAACGTCCGTGGGACCCCGCCCTGGCTGAGCGCGAGACGGTCCGCCTGCTGCGCCGGCGAGAGTCGCTGGACCGGCGACTGCGCGCCGTGCTGGGCGAGCAGCGGCTGCGGCTGGTCGCCGGGCACCCGTTCACCGCCGACGGGCACGCCCTGCGCCGGGTGCCGAGCTGGCTGGGCACCGTCTCCTACGTGGAGCACAAGTTCGGCGCCTGGACCGTCCCCGGCGGCCTCGCGGCCGTGGGTGAGGCCCTGGCCCGCCGGCTGGCGACCCGCAAGGTCGAGGTCCTGCTCGGCACCACCGCGCACGACGTCGTCCTGCGCGGCGGCCGGCCGGTCGCGGTGGCCACCTCCGCCGGCGACCTGGACGCGGACGCCGTGGTGTGCGCGATCGATCCCGGCCACCTCCCGGCCCTGCGCAGCCGGGTCGCCCGGGCCCGGGTCGCCGCGCCACCCACCGTGGTCCACCTCGGCCTCGCCGGCGACGTGCCGCCGCTCGGCCACGACCTGGTGCTGCACGGCGACCCGGACCTCGTGGTCCGCCCGGGGGGCAGCGCCCCCGAGGGCGCCGTCTCCTGGACGGTCTCGCACCGCGGCGTCGCCGGCGAGGACGTGCTGGAGGTGCTGGCCCGGCGCGGCCTCGACGTCCGCGACTCCGTCGTGGTCCGGGTGGACCGCCGTCCCGGCGACCTGCTGGAGCAGTGGGGCGGCTCGCCGCTCGGCCCGCGGTGGCAGGGCCGCCGCACCGTACGCCGCCGCCCCGGTCCCACGACACCGGTCCCGGGCGTCTACGCGGCCGGGGCCCACGCCGTCCCGGGCGCCGGGATCCCCTTCGTGGGACTCTCCGCCGCCCTGGTCGCGCAGGTCGTCGGGCCAGCCTGAGCCCCCGTCCCAGACCTCCGGCGGAGGACCTCGCAGTGCCCGCGGGTCAGACGACCTGCCAGGTGCCCCGCACCCGGGCCGTGAGGGTGGTCTCGCCCGGCTCCAACGTCGCGGCCCGCAGCAGGCCCGGGCCCGCCCCCTCGCCCGGCTCCTCGGCCACCTCGAGCAGGTCGCCGAGGGAGAGCCCCTCGAGGCCGGCGAGATGGGCGGCACGGCGCCGGGCGTCGAGGTAGGCGGCCTCCCTGGCCTCGTCCTGCAGCGAGGACTGCTCCGCGACCTCCAGCTGGACTCCCTCGATCCGCAGCGCCTCGCCCACCTCCTCGGCCAGCCCGACCACCAGGGCGGAGGCCACCGGCAGGTTGGGGCAGCCGATCGTCAGCTGGTGGGTGGCCTCGAACGCCTCGAGGGCCCCGTCCGGGTCCCGCAGCGGCCACAGGGTCAGCCCCGTGGTGGAGACCGTCACCTCCGCCAGGCCGCGGGCGACCCGTCCGATGGCGGTGACGGCCGAGTCCACCCCTGCCACCGCCTCGGCCACGGTGCGCGCCCGGTGGGTCGCGGCGACGCGCACCACCGCCGAGTCGGGGACGGCGCGGACGCCGCCGTGACCGACGACCGACACTGTGCGAGGCATGGCCAGACAGTAGCCCCCTCGGGGCCCGGCCGAGCCCGGCCCGGGGCCCGCTCACCCGCTCGGGCCCCTCAGGCCGACTCAGACGGCGAGCCGGAGCGCCTTCCAGATCTCCCGGGTGGCCCGGGAGCGGTTCAGCGTGTAGAAGTGCAGGCCCGGTGCGCCGCCGGCGAGCAGGTCGTCGCACAGCTCGGTGGCGATCCGGATCCCCTCGCCGCGGACCGCGGCCGGGTCCTCGGCCAGCGGCCGGATCCGGGCCTCGACCTCGACGGGCATCTGGCGGCCCGACATCTCGACCATCCGTCGCATGGAGGCCAGGCCCAGGATGGGCATGATGCCCGGGATGATCGGGAAGTCGACGCCGAGCTCCCGGGCCCGCTGCACCAGGCCGAAGTAGTCCGAGGCCCGGAGCACCATGTCGGTGATCGCGAACTCAGCGCCCGCGTCGTACTTGGCCCGCAGCACCTGGGCGTCGGCCTCGAGGCTCTCCGCGTCGCGGTGGCCCTCGGGGAAGGCCGCCACCCCGACACAGAGGTCCCCGTGCTCCCGGACCAGGGTGACCAGGTCACAGGCGTGGTCGACCCCGCCCTCGGTGGCGGTCCACGGGGTCCCCGGACCGGCAGGCGGGTCACCGCGCAGGGCCAGCACGTTGCGCACCCCGGCCTCCTGGAGGGCGGCCAGGACGGTGCCGATCTCCGCGCGGGTGTGGCCCACGCAGGTCAGGTGCGCCATCGGCAGCAGGCTCGTCTCCCGCGCCATCCGGCCGGTGATCGCGACCGTCCGGTCGCGGGTGGAGCCGCCGGCGCCGTAGGTGACGGAGACGAAGGTGGGACGCAGCGGCTCGAGGTCGCTGATGGAGTCCCAGAGCACCTGCTCCCCCGCCGCGTCCTTGGGCGGGAAGAACTCGAAGGAGAACGAGCGCTCCCCCTGACGCAGGAGGTCGCCGATCCGTGCCGGACGCGGAGCAGTCATGCCGCGATCCTAGGGAGGAGACCGTGCCCGGCTCGGGGACGGTCCACTGGCTAGTCTGGCCGCGTGCCCGAGCCATCCTCCTCGCCCCGTCCGCCCGCGAGCGTGCGTGAGGCCTGGGACCCCACCGACTTCCGCGCCCGCGTCCAGCACGAGCTCGACGAGTTCCTCACCCTCCAGGAGGCGCGGCTGGCCCCCCTGGGCCCCGACGCTGCCCGGCTGGTCGCCGAGGCCCGCGCGGCCACCGGCGGCGGCAAGAGGTTCCGGGCGGCCTTCTGCTGGTGGGGCTACCGGGCGCTGGAGCCCGAGGTGCCCGACGAGCGTGCCCTGGCCCGCGCCGCTGCCGCCCTCGAGCTGCTGCACGCCAGCGCCCTGGTCCACGACGACCTGATGGACGCCTCCGACACCCGGCGCGGACGCCCCGCCACGCACCGCGGCTTCGAGGCCGAGCACCGGGCTGCGGGCTGGGGCGGCGACCCCGAGCAGTACGGCGCCGCGGCCGCGATCCTCCTCGGCGACCTGCTCCTGTCCTGGTCCGACGAGCTGCTGCGCCGCTGCGGCCTGCCGCTGGACCGGGTCGTCCCCGCGCTCGGCGTGCTGGACCTGTGCCGCTCGGAGGTGATCGCGGGACAGTTCCTCGACGTCTCCGTGCAGGCCCGCGCCCACGCCGACGAGGCGACGGCGATGACCGTGCTGCGCTACAAGTCGGCGAAGTACTCGGTGGAGCGGCCGCTGCACGTGGGGGCCGCCCTGGGCGGCGCCACCGCGGAGGTGCTGGAGCAGCTGACCTCGTTCGGCCTGCCGCTGGGCGAGGCGTTCCAGCTCCGCGACGACGTCCTCGGGGTCTTCGGCGACCCCGAGGTCACCGGGAAGCCGGCCGGCGACGACCTGGTCGAGGGCAAGCGCACGGTGCTGGTGGCCAAGGCCCTGGCCGCCGGTGGCGACGCCGCGGCCGAGCTGGACGCGGCCCTGGGCACCCCGCTCGACCCGGCCACGGTGGACCGGCTCCGGGAGGTCATCGACACCTCCGGGGCGCGGGCCGAGGTGGAGACGCTGATCGAGCGGCTCGTCGAGGAGGCGCTCGCCGCCCTGGAGGACGCCGACCTCGACCCGGACGCCCGGCAGGTGCTGCGTGAGCTGGCCACGGCCGTCACCCAGCGCTCCGTGTGAGGCGGCCGGACCTCGGCGCAGCCCCGCGCGAACCCGGAGCCCCCGGCGAGGGCCTAGAGAGCCATCGCCTGGGCGCGCCGCTTGACCTCCGACCCGCGGTTCTCCCGCAGGGCGTCGATCGGGCGCCCCGGGAGCTGGAGGTCGGTGAAGAGCCAGGCGATGATCTCGCGGTCGTCGTACCCGCCGTCGTGCAGCACGGTGAGCAGGCCGGGCAGCCCCTTGACCACCAGACCGTCCTGGAGGAAGTCGGCCGGCACCTGCTGGCCGGCGCCGGGCCGCGGCACGGCGGCGGCGAGCTCGTGCTCGCGGATCATGGTGCGGACGCGGCCGACGGAGACCCCCAGGATCTGCGCGACGGTCGACCAGTCCACCCACTCCGGCACCAGTGCGTCGAGGTCGGCTTCGGCGAGCGGGACGTCATCCATGGGGACCATGCTGCCACCCGCCGCGCCACGCCGTGGGACAGGCCACCCCACGCCCCCGTCGCGGCGTCCGTACGATGGCGCCACGCACACTTCCCCATCCGGTGACGTCGGAGGTCCCCGTGCAGCCAGACGAGCGAGCCTCCAGGCGCGCCTCGCAGGCGACCTCCGACCCCTTGGTCGGGCGTCTCCTGGAGGGCCGCTACCGGCTCGGGCGCCGGATCGCGCGAGGCGGCATGGCGGGCGTCTACGAGGCCCACGACACCCGGCTGGACCGCACGGTCGCGATCAAGGTGATGCACCCCGGCATGGGCGACGACGAGGCGTTCGCCGCCCGCTTCGTCCGCGAGGCCAGGGCCGCCGCCCGCCTCTCCCACCCGCACGTGGTCGCGGTCTACGACCAGGGCGACGACCACGGCACGGTCTTCCTGGCGATGGAGTACGTGCCGGGGCACACGCTGCGTGACGTCATCCGCGCCGAGGCACCGCTTGGCCCCGCCCGCGCCCTCGAGCTCCTCGAGCCGGTGGTCTCCGCGCTGGCCGCCGCCCACCGGGCCGGGCTGGTCCACCGCGACGTCAAGCCCGAGAACGTGCTGATCGGCGACCGTGAGCACGGCGAGCAGATCAAGGTGGCCGACTTCGGGCTGGCCAAGGCCGTCAGCGCCGAGACCCAGCACACCGCGACCGGCGTGCTGATCGGCACCGTCTCCTACCTGGCCCCCGAGCTGGTGGTGCACGGGCAGGCCGATCCCCGGGCCGACGTCTACGCCGTGGGCGTGGTCCTCTACGAGCTGCTCACCGGGCACAAGCCCCACGAGGGCGAGTCCCAGATCCAGGTGGCCTACAAGCACGTCCACGAGGACGTGCCCGCCCCTTCGGCCCGGGTGCCGGCGATCCCGCCGTACGTCGACGCCCTGGTGGCCCGCGCCACGGCCCGGGACGCCAGCCAGCGGCCGGCCGACGCCGGCGTGCTGCTCCACCAGCTGCACCGGGTCGCCCAGGCGCTGCGCGAGGGGGTCCGCGAGGACCCCGAGCTCGAGGCCGACCTGCGACCGGCCCGCCCGGCGGCTCCCCTGGACGTCGAGGTCGAGGCGGAGCGCGACGGCTTCGTTGACCTGGTCGAGGACCTCGGCCTCGGCGTGCCCGACGAGCAGGGCCCCGAGGACGCGGAGCTCGCCGCCCGGGACGGGGACGCCTGGCACGACGACGCCGCCGGGCCCGACTCGACCCGTCAGATCCAGGCCGTCCCGCCGCCGGGCCAGGTGAGCCGTCCGGCGATCCCGCGCCTGCCCAGCCCGCACGCGGACCCCCTCGTCGCCCCGGCCGCGCGCCGGCGGCGGTGGCGCGGTCCGCTGCTGCTGGCCCTCGCCCTGCTGCTGGTGGTCGGGGTGGGCACCGGCGCCTGGTGGTTCGGCTACGCACGCTGGACCACCACCCCCGGCGTGCTGGGCCTCACCGAGGCCGAGGCCGCGCAGACCCTGGACTCCGCGGGCCTGGAGGCACGCGTGGGCGACCCCGCCTTCTCCGAGACCGTGCCGCCCGGCCACGTCGTCTCCACCGACCCCGAGCCCGGCGGCCGGGTGCTGGACGGCGGGGCGGTGACCCTCGCCCTCTCCCAGGGCCCGGAGCGCTACGAGGTGCCGGCACTGGCCGGGGTGGGTCTCGACGAGGCGCAGGACGCCATCCTCGGCACCAACCTCGCCTACGGCGAGCGGGTGGACCGCTGGAGCGAGACCGTCCCCGAGGGGGCCGTGATCAGGACCGACCCGGCCGCGGGCACCGTGCTCAAGCCCGGGGACGTGGTCGACGTGATCGTGAGCAAGGGACGCAAGCCGCGCCAGGTCTCCGACTGGACCGGGAAGAGCGCCGCGCGGGCCCAGCAGGCGCTGGAGCGCAAGAAGCTGGTGGTCGTCCGCGAGGAGGAGCACAGCGACACCGTCCCCGAGGGCGTGGTGATCAGCCAGGACCCGCCCACCGCGACGCTCTACCAGGGCGACGCGGTCACCCTGGTCGTCTCGCTGGGGCCCGAGCTGGTGGAGATGCCGGGCGTGGTCGCCTCCGGCGTCGACGCCGCCCGGGAGGAGCTGGAGGCGCTCGGGTTCGAGGTCGTGGTGGAGGAGTCCGGCCAGTACATCGGCCTCGGCTTCGTGCTGCGCACCGACCCCTCCAGAGGCGACCTGGTGCCGAAGGGCTCGACGGTCACCCTGTACCTGATCTAGCACGAGCCGCGCCTGCGCCCGGCCCGTGGTGGCTCCCCGTGCGGGACCTACGATGGGAGCATGACACCCGAGGTCCGGAACCCCATCGGGACCCACGTGCAGGTCGGGAAGGGGCTCGCCCGCGGCGCCCTGGCAAGCGCCCGCGAGCTCGGCTACGAGACCCTCCAGGTCTTCGTCGGCAACCCGCGCGGCTGGGCCCTCTCGGCCGGCGACGCCGGAGAGGACGCGCTCTTCCGTCGCAGCTGCGAGGCCACCGGCACCCGCAGCTTCATCCACGCCCCCTACCTGGTCAACCTGGGCTCCCCCACCCCCGCCACCTACGAGCGCTCCGTCGCGGTGGTGGCCCACAACCTGCGCCGGGCGGCCGCGATCGGGGCCGAGGCAGTGGTGGTGCACACCGGCTCCTTCGTGGACCCGTCCGGCAGCCAGGAGACCTACGCCGCCGCCCTGCGCCAGGTGCGTGAGGGCCTGCTGCCCCTGCTGGACTCCCTCGACGGCGAGGACGCGCCGTGGCTGCTGCTGGAGCCGACGGCCGGGCAGGGCCGCTCGCTGTGCGCCGGCGTCGAGGACCTGCAGCCCTACCTCGACGCGCTCGACCACCACCCCCGGGCCGGGATCTGCCTCGACACCTGCCACGTCTTCGCCGCCGGTGCGCCGCTCGACGAGCCGGGGGGCGCCCGGGCCACCGTCGACCGGATCGTGGAGATCGGCGGCCCCGGCCGGCTGCGGCTCATCCACGCCAACGACTCGATGGACGTCCGCGGCGCCTTCAAGGACCGCCACGAACGGATCGGCGAGGGGCACATCGGCCTGGGCGCCTTCTCCGAGCTCTTCGAGCACCCGGCGACCGCCGGCGTCCCCTTCATCCTGGAGACACCGGGCTCCCGCTCGCCCGAGACCCCGGACCTGCCCCTGCTCCGCAAGCTGCGCGAGGCGGCCCACCTTGGGTGAACGGCGTACGACGCTGGTCGCCACCCTCGCTCTGCTCGCCATGACGGCCTCGTGGGGATCCACCTTCTACCTCACGAAGGATCTGCTGGACCGGGTGCCGACCCTGGACTTCCTGGCGGTGCGCTTCGCCATCGCCGGCGTGGCCATGCTGCTCGTCGCTCCCCGCGCGCTGGCCCGGCTCTCTTCGGAGTCGCGCCGTCACGCCCTCGTGCTGGGCCTGCTCTACGGGCTCGCCCAGATCCTGCAGACCGCGGGGCTGGCCGAGACCGCCGCCAGCGTCAGCGGCTTCATCACCGGCATGTACGTGGTGTTCACCCCGTTCCTCGCCGCCCTGCTCCTGGGCACCCGCATCACCCGGGTCACCTGGGGCGCGGTGCTGCTGGCCACCGCCGGCCTGGCGGTGCTGACCCTCCAGGGGATCAGCGTCGGGTACGGCGAGGCCATCACCCTGGTGGCCGCCGGCATCTACGCCCTGCACATCGTGGGCCTCGGGGCCTGGTCCAGGCCCGAGGAGGCGATGGGCATGTCGATCCTGCAGATCCTGGTGATCGCGCTCCTGTGCTTCGTGGTCACCGCGCCCGACGGGATCGTGCTACCCGCCACCCGCTCCGACTGGCTCTCCCTGGTCTACATGGCAGTGGTGGCCGGCGGGGCGGCGCTCTTCATCCAGACCTGGGCCCAGGGACACCTGCCACCCACCCGGGCCGCCATCATCATGAGCATGGAGCCGGTCTTCGCGGCGGGCTTCGCGGTGCTGCTGGGCGGCGAGCAGGTCACCGCCCGGCTGCTGCTCGGCGGGGTGATGGTGCTCTCGGCGATGGTGCTGGTCGAGCTGGCGCCCCGGCGCCGCCGGGTGGAGGCCGAGGTCCAGCACCTGGTGGTGTGAGGAGACGCCGGACCCGCCGAGGTCGTGGCGTCCACATGGTGAGGAGGCGCAGCCGGGCCGGCGGGTGCTCGGTTAACGTCATCGTCGTGAAGGCGACGTATTTCTTCGGACACCTGCCGGGAGCACCCGCGCAGGGCGTCTCGTCGTAGTCCGCCCGCGCACCTCACACCGCCCCCGGCTCCGGCCCGGGGCGTTTTCCGTCTGGGGGTCGGAGCCGCCACACGAAGGAGCAGAACCCATGGTCGTCGTCATGTCCCCCGGAGCCACCGACGAGGAGATCGCCCACGTGGTCGCCCGCGTCGAGAGCGTCGGCGGTGAGGCGTTCGTCTCCACCGGGGTGGAGCGGGCCATCATCGGGCTCGTCGGAGACATCGAGTCGTTCCACCACCTCAACCTCCGTGCCCTGCCCGGGGTCGCCGACGTGCACCGCATCTCCGACCCCTACAAGCTGGTCAGCCGGCAGCACCACCCCCAGCGCTCGACGGTCTGGGTCGGCCCCGAGGGGAACCAGGTGCCGATCGGCCCGGACACGTTCACCTTCATCGCCGGCCCGTGCGCCGTCGAGACCGCCGAGCAGACCCTCTCGGCCGCCCGGATGGCGCAGTCGGCGGGGGCGACCCTGCTGCGCGGCGGCGCCTACAAGCCGCGCACCTCGCCCTACGCCTTCCAGGGCCTGGGCGAGGAGGGCCTGCAGATCCTCGCCTCGGTGCGCAACGCCACCGGCCTCCCGATCGTCACCGAGGTGGTCGACGCCCGCGACGTGGAGGTGGTCGCCGCGTACGCCGACATGCTCCAGATCGGCACCCGCAACATGGCCAACTTCGGCCTCCTCCAGGCCGTCGGCCGCTCGGGCAAGCCGGTGCTGCTCAAGCGCGGCATGACGGCCACCATCGAGGAGTGGCTGATGGCGGCCGAGTACATCGCCCAGCGCGGGAACCTCGACATCGTCCTGTGCGAGCGGGGCATCCGGACCTTCGAGCCGGCGACCCGCAACACCCTCGACATCTCCGCCGTGCCGGTCGTCCAGGCGACCAGCCACCTGCCGGTGATCGTGGACCCGTCCCACGCGGGCGGCCGCAAGGACCTCGTGGTCCCGCTCACCGGGGCGGCGATCGGCGTGGGCGCCGACGGCGTCATCGTCGACGTCCACCCCAACCCCGAGGAGGCCCTCTGCGACGGGCCGCAGGCGCTGCTGGGCAACGACCTGCGTGAGCTGGCCCAGCTGGTGCGGCGCCTGCCCGCCGCCGTGGGCCGCAGGGCGGCGGCGCCCCGGGTGGGCGCCTAGCTGGGCGGCCCGGCTCAGGCGTCCCGGCTCAGGCGCCCCAGGACGGCGGCCGCCCGCTCCACCCCGGCGTCGTCGACGCCGAGGTGGGTGACCAGCCGCACCGTCCGGGGACCCACCTGGCTGACCCGCACGCCCTCCTGCGCCGCGGCGGCGACGAAGGCGGGCGCGTCGTCGCGCTCCAGCAGGACGATGTTGGTCTCGACGCCGGAGGGGTCGACACCGCAGGCCTCGGCCAGCCGCCGGGCCCGCGCGTGGTCGTCTGCGAGCCGCTCCACGTGGTGGTCCAGGGCGTGGAGCCCGGCCGCGGCCAGGATGCCGACCTGGCGCATCCCGCCGCCCAGCCGCTTGCGGCGCACCCGTGACTGCGCCACGACGTCGGTCGAGCCGACCACCAGCGACCCCACCGGCGCCCCCAGCCCCTTGGAGAGGCAGACGGCCAGCACGTCGGCACGGGCCCCGTAGTCGGCCAGCGGCACGCCGGAGGCGACGTGCGCGTTCCAGATCCGGGCACCGTCGAGGTGGACGGCCGCTCCGTGCCCGAGGGCGAAGGCGCGCAGGGCGTCGAGCTCGGCGAGCGGCAGCACCGTGCCCCCGGCGAAGTTGTGGGTGTTCTCCACCGAGACGGCCCGGGTCTGCACGAAGTAGGGCCCCAGGTCGGGGGCGAACATCCGCTCCACCGCCGCCAGGTCGACCCCGCCGCGTGGGTGGCTCCAGGTGCGCATCGTCACCCCGGAGACGGCTCCGTGGGCGCCGAGCTCGGCCCGCGCGATGTGGGCCGAGGCCTCGCACAGCACCTCCTCCCCCGGTCCGACCAGGGCGGCCACGGCGAGCACGTTGGCCATCGAGCCGGTGGGGGTGAAGAGCGCAGCCTGGTGGCCCAGCAGGGCCGCCACCCGCTCCTCCAGCCGCCGCACCGTCGGGTCCTCCCCGAAGACGTCGTCCCCCACCTCGGCCCGGGCCATGGCCCGGCGCATCTCGGGGGTGGGCGCGGTCAGGGTGTCGGAGCGCAGGTCGACGAGATCGGTCACGGCACCGATCCTAGGTCGGTGCGCCCCCTCAGGCCTTGCGCAGCATCTCCGCGACGAGGAACGACAGCTCCAGCGACTGCACCCGGTTGAGCCGCGGGTCGCACACCGACTCGTAGCGGTCGGAGAGCCCCGCCTCGTCCAGCAGCTCGCCGCCGCCGACGCACTCGGTGACGTCGTCGCCGGTCAGCTCCACGTGCACCCCGCCCGGCCAGGTGCCCACGGTGCGGTGCACGTCGAAGAACCCCTGGACCTCCTCGATCACGTCGTCGAAACGGCGCGTCTTGTAGCCCGAGGACGCCTCGAAGGTGTTGCCGTGCATCGGGTCGCAGACCCACGCGACCTGCACGCCGGCCGCCGTGACCTTCTCCACCAGCTCGGGCAGGCCCTCGCGGATCCGGTTGGCACCGAACCGGGTGATGAAGGTCAGCCGGCCGGGCTCGTTGGCCGGGTTGAGCCGGGCGGCGAGCGCCAGGGCGTCGTCCGGGGTCGTGGTGGGACCGAGCTTGACGCCGATCGGGTTGCGCACGTGGCTGAGGAGCTCGACGTGGGCTCCGTCGAGCTGACGGGTCCGCTCACCGATCCACAGGAAGTGCGCCGAGACGTCGTACGGCTCCTGGGTGCGGCTGTCGATGCGCGTCATGGCGTGCTCGTACTCCATGAGCAGGGCCTCGTGGCTGGAGTGGAAGTCGACCCGGTGGAACTCGTCGGGGTCGGCGCCGATCGCCCGCATGAAGGTGAGGGCGCGGTCGATCTCGGCGGCCACCTTCTCGTAGCGCTGGCCCGCGAGGGAGTCCCGGACGAAGTCGGTGTTCCAGGCGTGGACCTGGCGCAGGTCGGCGTAGCCGCCGGTGACGAAGGCCCGGACCAGGTTGAGGGTGGCGGCCGAGGCGTTGTAGACCTCCACCAGCCGATGCGGGTCGGGAACCCGCGACTCGGGCGTGAACTCGAAGCCGTTGACCGCGTCGCCGCGGTAGGCGGGCAGCGTCAGACCGTCACGGGTCTCGGTGTCGGAGGAGCGCGGCTTGGCGTACTGCCCGGCCAGGCGGCCGAGCTTGACCACCGGCACGGAGGCGGCGTAGGTCAGCACCACCGCCATCTGGAGCAGCACCCGGAGCTTGTTGCGCACGTTGTCGGCGGTGACGCCGTCGAAGGTCTCCGCGCAGTCGCCCCCCTGGAGCAGGAACGCCTCGCCGCGGGTGACCGCGGCCAGCTTCTGCGTCAGGTCGTCGCACTCGCCGGCGAAGACCAGCGGCGGGGACTTGCGCAGCCGGGCCACGGCGCGCGCCACCTCCTGCGGGTCGCCGTAGGAGGGCTGCTGGGCAGCACCGAGGGAGTGCAGCTGCTCGAGGGAGGGGATGGTACTCACGCCACAACCCTACGTCCGTCCCGCCGCGCGCCCGATTCGCCGCCGGGCGCTGGACGCTCAGTCGTCGCCGCCCAGGTGCTCGATGTCGCGGAACCCGGTCTTCTTCGCCCGCCCCCCGCGGTTGACCAGCCAGGTGACCACCCACAGGGCGATGCCGATGCCGAGCATCCCGCCGGCGATCTCGTAGACGATCGCTTCGCGCTCCCCCCAGGGGACGACGATGAGGGCGACCGAGAGCAGTGCGGCCACCGCCGGCGTCGGGCCGGGCGAGCGGAAGAAGCCGCTGTCCGGCTCCCGGCGCAGGACCAGGCAGGCGATGTTGACCACCGCGAAGACGGCCAGCAGCAGCAGGGCGGTGGTGGTCGAGAGGTTGCTCACCACCGGCGAGTCCGACTGGATCGCGACGTACCAGATCAGCCCGAGCGCCAGCACCGTGGAGAAGATGATGCCCACCCACGGCGAGCGGGTGCCGGGCGAGACCTTGCCCAGCGCGCGGGGCAGCACGTCCTGGCGGGCCAGGCCGTAGAGCAGCCGGCTGGCCATCAGCATGTTGATCAGCGCGGTGTTGGCGACCGCGAAGACCGCCAGGAAGGGGAAGACCCGGTCGATGGGGAAGTCCGGCGCTCCCTTGCTGACCACCTCGAGCAGGGCCCGGCCCTCGGACTCGTTGATCGTGTCGAGCTCGCCGGGGGTCAGCACCGCCACCACGGCCACCGCGACCAGCATGTAGATCAGGACCGCCACACCGAGGCCGGTCAGCATGGTGCGGGGGAAGATCCGCTCCGGCTCGCGGCACTCCTCGACCATGTTGACCGAGTCCTCGAAGCCGACCATGGCGAAGAAGGCGATGGAGGTGGCCAGGGTGATGGCCATGAAGAGGCCCTTGTCCCCGGCGTCGCGGAAGGTGAAGACCTGCCCCAGGTCTCCCTCCCCCTGGGCGAGCGCCCAGAAGCCGACTCCGATCACGATCGCCAGGGCGGTCATCTCCACCAGGGTCAGGACCACGTTGAACTTCACCGACTCCCCGACCCCGCGCAGGTTGATCAGGGCCAGCAGCACCATGAAGGCCATGGCGATCGCCATGATCACGCCGGAGCCCGGCGCCTCGTCCAGCCAGCCGTTGACCACCAGCCCGCCGGTGAGGTTCTGGGCGAGGACGTTGGCCGACGTGGAGGCGCTGGTGATGCCCGAGCAGACCACCGCGAAGGCCACCAGGAAGGTGACGAAGTGGATGCCGAAGGCCTTGTGGGCGTACAGGGCGGCGCCGGCGGCCTGGGGATACTTCGTGACGAGCTCGAGATAGCTGAGCGCGGTCAGCGTGGCCACGATGAAGGCGAGGAGGAAGGGCAGCCAGACCAGCCCGCCGACCAGACCCGCCATCTCCCCGGTCACCGCGTAGACGCCGGCGCCGAGGATGTCGCCGATGATGAAGAGGAGCAGCAGGCGGGGGCCCATCACCCGGCGCAGCTCCGGCTCGCCGCCGGGTGCCGGGGCGGTGGTGGTGACGTCGTGGCCCTGCGAGTCCGGCATGTGCGTTCCCCTCACCCGTGCGCGGAGCTGATGGCCCCACTGTGGTCCCCAACGGACCGCGTGGCAAGGAACGTTGCCCGTCCCGGATCGATCAAACCTAGGATGGCGCCATGGCTCCTCATCGCGTTGCAGTCCTGACCGCCGGCGGCTACGCCCCCTGCCTCTCCTCGGCGGTGGGTGCGCTGATCGAGACCTGGACCCGGGTCTCGCCGGAGACCGAGATCCTGGGCTACCGGCACGGCTACCAGGGCCTGCTCACCGGGGACAGCGTCGTGGTCGACGCGGCGGCCCGGCGCGACGCCGCGGTGCTGGACCGTTTCGGCGGGAGCCCGCTGGGCAACAGCCGGGTCAAGCTCACCAACGACGAGGACTGCCGGCGCCGCGGCCTGATCGGCCCCGACCAGACGGCCCTGGAGGCCGCCGCCCAGCGGCTGGTGGCCGACGGCGTCTCGGTGCTGCACACCATCGGCGGGGACGACACCAACACGGCCGCGGCCGACCTGGCCGCCTACCTGCGCACCCAGGACATCGACCTCACGGTGGTCGGGCTGCCCAAGACCATCGACAACGACATCGTGCCGATCCGCACCAGCCTGGGCGCCCAGACCGCTGCCGAGCAGGCCTCGCTCTTCGCCCGCAACGTGCTCGCCGAGCACGGGTCCAGCCCCCGGATGCTCATCGTGCACGAGGTGATGGGGCGCAACTGCGGATGGCTGACGGCCGCCGCCGCCCGCGACTACCTGGCCTGGCACGCCGAGCAGCAGTGGCTGCCGAGCCTGGGTCTGACGCCCGAGCGCTGGGGCATCCACGCGGTCTACCTGCCCGAGCTCCCCATCGACCTGGAGTCCGAGGCCCGGCGCCTGCGCGAGGTGATGGACGAGATCGGCTGCGTCAACATCTTCCTGGCCGAGGGGGCCGGGGTCGCCGACATCGTGGCCGAGCTCGAGGCCTCGGGCACGCCGGTCGACCGGGACGCCTTCGGCCACGTCAAGCTCGACACCATCAACCCGGGCAGCTACTTCGCCCAGGCCTTCGCCGACCGGGTCGGGGCGGAGAAGACGATGGTGCAGAAGTCGGGCTACTTCTCGCGGTCCGCCCCGGCCAACCCGACCGACCTCTCGCTGATCCGGGAGATGGCCCAGCTGGCGGTGGAGTGCGCCCTGCGGGGCGAGGCCGGGGTCATCGGCCACGACGAGGAGCGCGGTGACGAGCTCCGGGCGATCGAGCTCGACCGGATCGCCGGGCACAAGGCCTTCGACGTCGACCAGCCCTGGTTCACCGACATCCTCCGGGCCACCGGCCAGGCCGCCGGCCCCGGGGGCCGGGAGGCATGACCTTCTCGCTGGTGGCCCGCAGCGACGACGGGCTCTCCTGGGGTGTCGCGGTCGCCTCCCGCTTCCTCGCGGTCGGCTCGGCCGTGCCCGCGGCCTCGGCCGGGGTGGGCGCGGTCGCCACCCAGGCGGACGCCAACGTGGCGTGGAAGGGCGAGGCCCTGGCGCTGCTGCGGGAGGGGAGCACCGCCCAGGCCGTGGTGGCCCGCCTGGTGGCCCACGACGCCGGTCACCACGACCGCCAGGTGGGCGTGGTGGACGCCGAGGGTGGCGCCGCCGCCTTCACCGGGAGGCGCTGCTTCGACTGGGCCGGGCACCGCACCGGTCCCGGCTACGCGGCGCAGGGCAACATCCTGACCGGTCCCCAGGTGCTCGACGCGATGGTCGAGTCCTGGGAGGCCCACCCCGACCTCCCCCTCCCCCGGCGCCTGCTCGCCTCGCTGGCGGCGGGGGACGACGCCGGCGGCGACCGGCGGGGTCGCCAGTCGGCGGCCCTCCTGGTGGTGCGTGAGGGCGCCGGGTACGGCGGGCGCGACGACGTCGCCGTCGACCTCCGGGTCGACGACCACCCCGACCCGACCACCGAGCTGGTCCGGCTGCTCGACCTGAGCGACTTCTACCTCACCGCGAGCACCGAGGAGGAGCGGGTGGAGGTGACCCCGACCCTGGCGGCCGAGCTGGTGCGCCGCACCCGCGCGCTCGGCCACGAGCACGTCGCGGAGTGGGTGGGCTCCCAGAACTACGAGATGCGGGTGGCCCCGGGGCTCGCGCCCCGGTGGATCGACCGGCAGGTCCTGGCGATCCTGCGCGCCACCTCTCCGCAGGACGCGCCCGGCGACGACGAGGGAGGAGACCGATGAGCATCCTGGCGATCGACGCCGGCACCACCGGGGTCACCGCGGTGGTGATCACCCCCGACGGGGCGATCAGCGCCCGCGGCTACCAGGAGTTCCCGCAGCACTTCCCCCGCCCGGGCTGGGTCGAGCACGGGCCGGAGGAGATCTGGCAGGCCACCCTGGAGGCGACCCGGGCGGTGCTGGCCCAGGTCGACCCGGACGAGCTCACCGCCCTGGGCATCACCAACCAGCGAGAGACCGTCCTGCTGTGGGACCGCGAGACCCTCGGGTCCCCGCGCCGGGCGATCGTCTGGCAGGACCGGCGGACCGCCGACCTGTGCACCCGGATGCGCGAGGAGGGGCACGAGAAGCGGGTCAGCGAGCTCACCGGCCTGCGCCTGGACCCCTACTTCTCGGGCACCAAGCTGGCCTGGCTGCGGGAGAACGAGCCGCACACCTGGGCCCTGGTGGAGTCCGGCCGCTACGCCGTGGGCACCGTCGACTCCTACCTCGTCAGCCGGATGACGCGCGGCACCTGGCACGTCACCGACGTCTCCAACGCCTCGCGCACCCTGCTCTTCGACCTGGCCAGCGGGGACTGGTCCGACGAGCTCTGCGACCTCTTCGGGGTGCCCAGGGACGCCCTGCCCGAGATCGTCCCCAGCTGGGGCGAGGTGGGGGTCACCGACCCGGCCGTCTTCTGCGGTCTCTCGCTGCCGGTGGCCGGCATCGCCGGCGACCAGCAGGCCGCCCTCTTCGGCCAGACCTGCTTCGAGGAGGGGGACTCCAAGTGCACCTACGGCACCGGCTCCTTCATCCTCACCAACGCCGGGACCACCCTCCCGCGGCCCGGGTCCGGGCTGCTCTCCACCGCGGCCTGGCGCAGCCCCGACGGCACGATGACCTACGCCCTGGAGGGCTCCATCTTCGTCACCGGCGCCGCGGTGCAGTGGCTGCGCGACGGCCTGCAGATCATCGGCTCCGCCGCC
Source organism: Nocardioides sp. Z40_12 (assembly GCF_058215795.1). Taxonomy (NCBI): domain Bacteria; kingdom Bacillati; phylum Actinomycetota; class Actinomycetes; order Propionibacteriales; family Nocardioidaceae; genus Nocardioides; species Nocardioides sp. Z40_12. Next base: position 383,871 of record NZ_JBZAJA010000002.1, on the reverse strand, counting down.
GAGACCGAGGGGATCGCCCGCACCGTGCCCGACTCCGGCGGCGTGGTCTTCGTCCCGGCGCTCACCGGGCTCGGGGCGCCCCACTGGGACCCCCTGGCCCGGGGCCTGGTCATCGGCCTGACCCGCGGCACGACGCGGGCCCACCTGGTGCGCGCCACCCTGGAGGCCATCGCCTTCGAGGTCCGTGACGTGCTGGAGACCATGCCGGCGCTGGCGTCCCTGCGGGTCGACGGCGGTGCCGCCGCCAACGACCTGCTGTGCCAGATCCAGGCCGACCAGGTGCGGGTGCCGGTCGAGCGGCCCACGATCGTGGAGACCACCGCGTTGGGCGCCGCCTTCCTCGCCGGGCTCGGCACGGGCGTCTGGGGGTCGACCGACGACCTGCGCGAGACCTGGCAGCTGGGCCGCCGCTTCGAGCCCACCGGTGACGCCGAGAGGTCCGACGCCGCCTACGCCACGTGGTGCCGCGCGGTGGAGCGGTCCAAGGGCTGGGCCTGACGCCCGGTCACCCCTGCGTCGTCACCCGCCGTCACCGGCCGGATGGCCGTCCGGCGACCGCTGCCGCCCCAGCGTCTCCAGGACCGTGCGCGCCTGCGCCACCTCGTCCTCGGCAGCGGCGAGCTCCTCGCTCGCGGTGGCAGCGCCCTCCTCGGCCTCCGCGAGCTCGTCGTCCACCTCCTCGGCGGCCGCCTCCAGGTCGGCGACGCGACGTTGCAGCTCCTCGATCTCCGCGACCAGCTGGAGGCTGCGCGCCTCCAGGTCGGCGACCTCCTGGGCCGCCGCCTCGGACCGCTCCCGGGCCCGGTCCCGGCCGGCCTCGGCCGTCCGCAGCCGCTCCTGGGCCTCGCGGCGGCGCTTGAGCGCGGCGTCGGGATCGGGGACCACCCGCAACGCGGGGCGCGCGTCGCCCTCGCCGGCCGCCGTGGGCGAGCGCTCCGCTGCCCCCCGGGCCGTAGCCAGGTGCCCCAGGGCCTCGGGCACGGCGAGCGCCTCGCCCACCTCGGCGGCGTCCACCCCGGTGGCCCGCAGCGCCGAGAGGAGCAGGCCCGAGCGCAGCGCGGCTGCCGCGCCCTCGTCGAGGAGGGCGGCGGTGAGGCTCGCCTCGAGCTGCTCGGCGACCGCCTCGCTCACCCGCTGACCCTCCTCCCGGGCCCGGGCCCTGGCCGTGGCAGCCAGGGCGGCGGTGACCTGGCGCCGCTGCCGGGTCAGCGTGCGCAGCTGCTCGCCGTCCAGCGACTGCTGCGCCTCCCGCAGCGCCTCCCCCACGGCCAGCACCTGGTCGACCTGCTCCGGCTCGCGCCGGACCAGCAGGTTGAGCACCCAGGCCGCCACCGAGGGCTTGCGCAGACCCTTGACCCGGTCCGCGAGAGCGCGGTCGGTGCTCCGCAGCTCCTTGGCGCGCCGGTCGCGGGCGCCGGTGAACTCGGCCGGCGGCAGCGCGTAGAGCTCGTCGGCCACAGCGATCAGGGGGTCCGCCGGCACGCCGACGAGCATAGGGGGCTCGGGCCGACCGCGCCCGGACCCGGCGCTCAGTCGGCGTCCAGGCCCTGCTCGATCGCGTAGCGGGTCAGCTCCACGCGGTTGTGCATCTGGAGCTTGCGCAAGGTGTTCTGCACGTGGTTCTGCACCGTGCGGTGGGAGATGAAGAGGCGCTCCGCGATCTGCCGGTAGCCGACGCCCTTGGCGACCAGCCGCAGCACCTCCGTCTCGCGCTCGGTGAGCTCCGGGACGTCGGGCGCCCGGTCCGGCGGCGCGGCCATCCGCCGGTACTCGCCGAGCACGAGTCCGGCCAGGCCGGGGGTGAAGACCGTGCCGCCCGCCGCGACCCGCCCGACCGCCTCGAGCAGCTCGGACCGGGAGGCCGACTTGAGCAGGTAGCCGGTGGCACCAGCCTTCACCGCCTCCAGCACGCTGGCCTGCTCCCCGGAGGCCGACAGGATCAGCACCCGCGCCCCGGGGTCGGTGGCCAGCACCGTCCGGGTCACCTCCACCCCCGAGGGCTCGGGGATCTGCAGGTCGAGCACCACCACCTGCGGGCGGACGGCGGTGAACCGCGCGATCGCCTGGGCCCCGTCGGCCGCCACGGCCACGACCTCGAAGCCGGCCGCCTGGAGGTCGCGCTCGACCGCGTCGCGCCACATCGGGTGGTCGTCGACGACCATCACGCGGATCGGCTGCTCGCTCACCCGCCGCACCCTAGTGCCCTAGTGCCCAGGTGCCCAGGTGCCCTAAGTGCCCTAGTGCCCGGGGCGGGCCACGTGCCGGTAGCGGCCCCGGTGGTGGAGCAGCGGCGAGGCCGCGTCGCCGGCGTCCGGCTCGCCCGGGCCGGGCTCGTCGTCGAGCCAGACCGGGCCCAGGGTGCAGGTGACCAGCAGCGACCAGCCCACCTCCCGGGCGTCCTCGAGCTCCAGCACCGCCCCCGAGCGCGCGGAGACCAGGCGCGGCCCGTGCGGCTCCTCGGCGAAGTCGGCCAGGCGGAAGGGTCCGCCCGGTGCGGGAGCCACACCCGCGAACGCGTCGGCGAGGTCGCGGTGCCGCCAGTCCAGCAGGTGGATCAGCCCTCGCCGGGTCTCGAGCAGGCGGTCGGCCAGGTCGGAGTCGGGGTCGACGAGTGCCAGGACCCGACCGGGCTCGCCACCGGCGACCATCACCGAGGAGACGGTCAGGCCGGCCCGGTCCCGCCCGCCGCCGGCGGTCCACAGGGTGACGACCCCGCCGAGGCGGCCCCGGAGGCGGCGCGCCGGGTCGCGCTCCGGCTCCGGAGCGGCGAACGGGTGCGAGGTGTGGATGGTCATCGGCCCGGCCCCCCGGGCTGCCGGGCGGGTCCCAGGGGGACGACCAGCTCCCACTCGCTCCCGCCGGGGCCGGTGGTCAGCTCGCACCGGCCGCCGAGCTCGGCGACGCGGCCCCGGATGGAGGAGACGACACCGAGCCGGCCCTCCCGCTCCGCCTCGAGGAGGCGTCGCTCATCGATGCCGGGGCCCTCGTCGCGCACGCTCAGCGCGACCCGGTCGCCGAGCTGCTCCAGCAGCACCCAGGCCGGGGCCTCCAGGCCCACGTGCAGGCGGACGTTGTCCAGGCAGGCGCTCACCGCGGCGACCAGCTCCCCGACCCGGTGGGCGGTCATCGGCACCGGTGTCCCGGGCGTGACGACGGTGACGGTCCGCGAGGCCAGGGCCTCCAGCGCCGCCGCGAGGTCGGCCTGCACCGCGGCGTCGTGCCTACCACCCGGCACCACGGCGTCCTGGGCGTGGATCAGCGAGCGCAGCCGGGTCTCCTGCTCCCCCGCGAGCCGGGCCAGCCCAGCCCACTCCGTGGGGCCCTCGGCACGCTGCACCAGGCTCAGCACCTGCAGCACGCCGTCGTGCACCGCCCGGGCCAGCCGGGCGCGCTCGGCAGCGGCGGCCGCCTCCCGCTCGGCCCGGGCCCGCTCCGCGGCCATCTCCTGGAGCGACTGGCACATGTAGCCCACCACGCTGCCTCCCAGCAGGAGCAGGAAGATGTGCCCGTAGTTGGTCTGCGTGACCTCCCCCTGTCGGATGGCCACGTCGACGACGGCGAGCACCGTGCCCGCGACCAGCCCGCCACGCCAGCGCCAGTGGACCGCCCAGGCCAGCAGCGCCCCCATCACCCAGAAGCCGGGGACGGTGGCCCGGAATTCGTCCCCCTTGAGCCACGGCGTGGAGGCCATCGCCGCGGCGGCCACCGCCAGGTCGGCGACCAGCAGGGCGGCGGTGCGCCGGCTCGGGACGCGGTAGGCCACCAGGACGAACGCCGTCCAGGCCACGAGCGCGGCCAGCACGACGAGCGTGGCGCCCGGCCGCTCGAAGTTCTGCCAGCGCCAGATGGTCAGCCCGACCATGTTGAGCGTGACCACGACCCTGAGCACGGCCAGGGCCGCGAAGAGCCGGTCGGCGACCGAGACCGCCGCCGGGTCGTCGACGCGGGGCGAGGATCCCCCCGGCCCGGTCAGGACGCCTTCTTCGACTCGGGCGAGTCCTCCTGCGCCGCGGCGGCGCGCTCGGCACGACGGGCCGACTCGTCGGCCTTCTTCGACTCGTCCTTGGCGCGGGCGGCATACATGTCGACGTACTCCTGACCGGAGAGCCGCATGATCTCGTACATGATCTCGTCGGTGATGGAGCGCAGGATGTAGCGGTCGTTCTCCATGCCCTCGTAGCGGGAGAAGTCCAGGGGCTTGCCGAAGCGGACCACCGGCCGGGTGAAGCTGCCGAACTTCTTGCCGGGCGGCGCCACCACGTCGGTGCCCACCACCGCCACCGGGATGACCGGCGCGCCGGTCTCCAGCGCCAGCCGGGCCACGCCCGTCTTGCCGCGGTAGAGCCGGCCGTCGTGGGAGCGCGTGCCCTCCGGGTAGATGCCGAAGAGGTCGCCGTGGGCGAGGATCTCCTTGGCCGACTTGAGCGCGCCCTCGGCCGCGTTCCCGCTGCTGCGGTCGATCGGCACCTGGCCCGAGCCGCTGAAGAACTTCTTCTGGAACCAGCCCTTGATGCCGGGGGTGGTGAAGTACTCCGCCTTCGCCACGAACGTCACCCGCCGCGGCAGGGTCAGCGGCATGAAGAGCCAGTCGGCGTAGGAGAGGTGGTTGCTGGCCAGGATCGCGGGACCCTCGGACGGCACGTTGTCCAGCCCCCAGGCCTGAGGACGGAAGACGAGTCGCAGGAGGGGCCCGAGGGCGATCCTCTTCAAGAACCAGTAGAGCACGACGCGAGCCTAGCCCCTCCAAAACCCCTCGTGCAGAATGCGCCCATGCCTCTGCACCCCCTCGCCGCCCCGCTCTCCGTGCCCGCCGTCCCCGAGCGCACCCGCGGGCGCAGCATCGGGGTGCTGCTGAGCCACGGGTTCACCGGCTCCCCCGCCTCCGTCAAGCCCTGGGGCGAGGCACTCGCCGAGCACGGCTACGCCGTGGAGGTGCCCCGGCTGCCGGGCCACGGCACCTCGTGGCAGGAGCTCAACGCGACCACTTGGGACGACTGGTACGCCGAGGTGGCCCGGGCCTTCGACCGGCTCCGGGCCCAGCACGACGCCGTCGTCGTGGGCGGTCTGTCGATGGGCGGCGCGCTGACGCTGCGGCTCGCCGCCGACCGGGGCGAGCAGGTCGCCGGGGTGATGCTGGTCAACCCGGCCGTGCACACCACCCGCAAGGACGTGCTGGCCCTGCCGGTGCTGAAGTGGGTCGTGCCCTCGCTGGCCGGGATCACCGACGACATCAAGCGGCCGGGCGTGCAGGAGCACGGCTACTCGCGCACGCCGCTCAGGGCGACCCACTCGATGATGACCCAGTGGAAGCGGCTGCGCGCCGACCTGCCGGCCGTCACGAGTCCCCTCCTCTACTTCAAGTCCGACGTCGACCACGTGGTGGACCCCTCGTCGTTGGAGATCATCCGCAGCCGGGTCTCCAGCAAGGACCTGACGGTGAGGACCCTGCCGGAGAGCTATCACGTGGCCACCCTGGACAACGACGCCCCGACCATCTGGGCGGAGTCGGCGCGCTTCGTGGCCCGGGTGGCGGTCTGAGCCGGGCCCGGCAGGCACCGCCGGGCTAACCTCGACACGTGAGCGCACGCGACGACGACGCGGCCTGGCAGGCCATCGTCGACAACTACGGCGACCGGGCCGCCCTGCCCGACGCCGAGGAGACCCCCGCGCCCGACCCAGGGCCCGACCCCGTGGCAGATCCCGGCCCCGACTCCGGCCCGAGCGACTTCCACGACGGGCTCCACCAGGAGGCCGACCCCACCCCGGCCAGGGAGGTCGAGGACGAGGAGCGGTTCGTCCCGCCGCCGCCGCCCCCGCTCCCCCGGGCCTCGCCCGCGCGTCAGGCCGCGTGGGCCGGCACCCTCGGGTCCCCCCTGGTCCTGCTGCTGGTCACCGTGCTCGACCTGCGGCCCCCGGCGCTGGTCGTCCTGGCGCTGTGCGGGGCCTTCGTGGGCGGCTTCCTCTACCTCGTCGCCTCGATGGATCCCGAGCCCCGCGACCCCTGGGACAACGGCGCCCGGCTCTGATCCACGGGGTCGTCGCGGTGCCACGTCGCGGCCGCCAGCAGCAACGCGGCCCCGACGAAGCCGAAGTAGTTGACGAACGCCTGCTTGGAGAACATCACCGTGACCAGCAGGCTGAGCCCGATGCCGAGGGTCAGTGCCGTGGCACCCGGGCGGGCGCGCCAGGCCACGAGCGCGGAGACGGAGACCCCCAGCAGCAGCGAGGGTCCCGAGACGAACCATCCGGGCAGCGGCCCGAGGAGCTCGGCGAGACCGGGCAGCAGCGACATCGAGTCGCGGCGGAACGGCTGGATGAAGTGCCACTCCACCACGGAGCGCCAGAAGGCGCCCGGGTCCCAGGCGAGGAAGGCACCGACCAGCAGGGCCGCCACCCCCACCGCCACCGCCACGGACCGGCGGCCACCCGAGCGCCACACGGTCCACAGCTGGGGCAGCACGACGACCAGGTACTGCTTGGAGGCCAGCAGCGCGCCGAGCGCAAGGCCGAGCGCCACCGGCCGGCCCCGCACCAGCAGCCACGCCGTCAGGGCGAGCAGCAGCGCCATCACCGGCTCGATCCAGTAGGCGACCAGGAGGGTGCGCGAGATCGGCGCGGTCACCCACATCACCGCGAGCGCCCGGCCCACCCGGTCGGTGGCGAGGTGACGCAGCACCACCCCCGTGGCCAGGAAGGCGAACAGGTGCATCAGCCGGACGTCGCCGAGCAGGTGGGCGGGCACGTCGAGGAGCAGCACCGCGGGCAGGTAGGGGTAGCCGAACACCACCCGGCCGTCCTCGACGACGCCCGGGCCGTAGAGGATCGCGCTCTTCTCGGCGTCGTAGAGGTTGGGCACGGTGATCGAGTAGGGACTGACGCCGGAGAGCAGCGCGTCGATGCCGCCCTCGAGCAGGAGCCGGACGTCGATCCAGTGCTCGGTGGTCCAGAAGGTGGCCAGCACCAGCCCGGCCACGGCGAGCAGCAGGCCCGAGAACCCCAGGGCCCCGGCCCGGTCGCCGCGGAGCGCCAGCAGGCCGAGCCCGACCAGTCCCAGCGCGATGGCGGCCTCCCCGGCCGGGCCGTGCCCGTGCTCCCGGGAGAGCTGGAGCGCGGTGACCAGCACGGTGTAGCCGGTCAGTGCCACGACGAGGAGGAAGGGGTCGCGCCGGCCGGGCCGGCCGCGCCCGGTCACCACCAGCGCCACCGAGGACAGGGCCAGTCCGGTCACCAGGACCGGGAGGAGCAGCAGCGGGCCCACCGGCTCGGTCTGCACCAGCACGAGCCACGCGGTGAGGATCACCGCGGTGCGGGCGAGAGGATGGGCCGGCATCCGCCGAGTGTGCCAGTGCGCCGCCTCCGGAGGCCTCGCACGTTCACTAGAGTCTGGGAGATGAGCAGCACTGAGACCGTCGAGGTCACCGGCCACCTGATGGACAGCGGTGTCCTCTCCCAGATCCTCGACGACATCCGCGAGTACGAGGGCGACTGGGTCATCGACTCCATCGACGTGGGCCGTGAGGCTGCGGACACCTCGACCGCCACCATCACCGTCTCCGCGGCCGACGAGGAGGCCCTCCAGCGCCTGCTGATGCGACTGCAGACCCGCGGCGTCAACATGGTCGATCCCGGCGAGGCGTCGGTCTCGACCTGCGACCAGGACGGGGTCTTCCCCGACGGCTTCTACTCCACCACCAACCTGCCCACCAAGGTCCGGCTCGCCGGGACCTGGCACCCGGTGGAGAACCCGGAGATGGACTGCGGCCTGGTGGTCACCCACGAGGCGGGTCGCACCAGGATCGTCACCCTGCCGATGTCCGACGTCCGGGCGGGGATGGAGGTCGTCTGCGGCGCCGCCGGGGTCCGGGTGACGGTGCCGGACGTCGACCGCCACCAGGAGCACTTCGGCTTCATGGAGTCGGACGTGTCGTCGGAGAAGCCCCAGGCGGTGCTCGTGCGCCAGGTCGCCGAGGGGATGCGCGAGGCCAAGGCGGCCGGGCGGCGGGTGCTCTGGGTGGGCGGGCCGGGCGTCGTGCACACCGGCGCCGCCCCGGCGATGGTGGCGATGGTCGAGGCGGGCTTCGTCGACGTGCTCTTCGCCGGTAACGCCCTGGCCACCCACGACATCGAGGCGAGCCTCTACGGCACCAGCCTGGGCGTCGACCTGGCGCAAGGACGCGGGGTCAAGCACGGCCACGAGCACCACATCCGCGCCATCAACACCATCCGCAAGGAGGGCTCCATCGCGGCGGCGGTCGAGAGCGGCGTCCTGACCGGCGGGATCATGCACGCGCTGGTCACCCACGGCAAGCGCTTCGTGCTCGTCGGCTCGGTGCGCGACGACGGCCCGCTGCCCGACGTCCACACCGACGTGCTGGAGGGGCAGCGGGCGATGCGCGCCGAGCTGCCCGGGGTCGGCTTCTGCCTGATGGTCGCCACCATGCTGCACTCGGTGGCGACCGGCAACATCCTGCCCGCCTCGATCCCGCTGGTGTGCGTGGACATCAACCCCGCCACCGTCACCAAGCTGGCCGACCGCGGCTCGTCCCAGGCGCGCGGCATCGTCACCGACGTGGGGCTCTTCCTCGAGCAGCTCGCCCAGGAGCTCGTCCCGGGCTACCGCCGCGCCTGAGCCCGGCGGGCGAGCAGAGCGGCCCCCACCAGCCCGGCCTCCGGGCCGAGCGCGGCCCGGAGCAGGGGCGGCACGGTCCGGTGACCCGCTCCCACCAGGGAGCCCTCGAGCGCCGTCCGGGCCGGCCGCAGCAGCAGGTCGCCGGCGGAGGCGAGGCCGCCGCCGATCACCAGGCAGGCGGGGTCCAGGGCCGCCACCAGGTTGGCCAGCCCGAGGCCCAGCCAGCGCCCGACCTCGACCATGGCCCGCCGGGCCAGCGGGTCCCCCTGGGCTGCCGCGGTGGAGACCATCGGGCCGGTCACCCGGCTCGGGTCGCCGCCGGTGGGCGCCGAGAGCAGGCCGGACCGGGCGCCCCAGTCCTCGCGGACCTGCCGCAGCAGCGCCCGCCCCGAGCAGTACTGCTCCCAGCAGCCTCGTCCGCCGCACTCGCAGGGGGCTCCGTCGGGCACCACCTTCATGTGCCCCACCTCCCCGGCCATGCCGCCCGCGCCCCGCAGGATCTCCCCACCCAGCACGAGGCCGCCGCCGATCCCGGTGCCGATGGTCACCACCACGGCGCTGGTGGCGCCGCGTGCCGCGCCGTACGCCGACTCGGCCAGGGCCGCGCAGGTGGCGTCGTTCTCCAGCACCACCGGGGCGCGCAGGCGCTCGCTGAGCCGGTCGCGCACCGGGTCGCCGCGCCAGGGCAGGTGCGGGGCGAACACGACCCGCTCCCCCGTCACGTCCACGAACCCGGCCGCGGCCACCCCGATGCCGGCCAGCGGCCTGCCGCCGGCGGCCTCCAGGACCGCCTCGGTGAGCGCGTCCTCGACCAGGCCGACGGGCGCCGTCCGGCCGGGGGTGGCGCGGCGGGCCGTACCGGTCACCGCGGCGTCCTCGCCGACCGCACCCGCGAGGATCTTCGTGCCGCCGATGTCGACGCCGACCCAGACCGGCTCGCTCACTCCGCGGGGTCCTCGGGCCACTCCGCCCCCAGGTCGATGTGCTCCACCGACGGGTCCGGGCGCTGCTCGCCGCTCCCGGAGGGGGACGGCACCTGGGAGAGGGCGGCGAGCCCGGCCTGGAGCAGGTGGGTCGCCGCCGAGGTCAGGTGCGACGTCACCTCGGGGCTGAGCCCGCGCAGCGCGTGCATGGTGCGGCACACCGGGCAGACGGCACACTCCGACGGGCCGGTGGCGGCCTGCCACCCGTCGCCACGGGCCTGGCCCGCATCCTCGCCCGGCCCCTCGTCCGGCCCCTCGTCCGGCACCTCGTCCGGCCCCTCGTCCGGCACCGCATCGTGGCCGAGCCCGGCCGTGTGCTCGCGCGCCAGAGCGGCCAGCGAGCCGAGGAGCCGCAGGGCCTCCTCGCCCAGCGACCCGATCTCCGGCGCGCCCTCGACGTCCTCGGGATCCGCGGTCATCCTGCCTCCTCGAAACGGGCCTGCAACCGGCCATCCTCCACCCGCGCCCCGGAGACCCGCAGCCGCGAGAGCGCTGCCGGCAGGGTGAGCACCCGCCGGTAGGAGCCCACCGTCACCACCAGGTCGTCCTCGTGCCTGGCGAGGTCGACGTCGCCGGCATCGGCCAGCGGCAGACGCAGGCTGAGCAGGAAGCCCGCCGACGTCGGGGTCACCTCGAACGGCGTCGCGGCCGAGGCCGGGGCGAGCGGGTCGTCCCCGGCGTAGAGCCCGTCGGCCAGCGCGGCCAGGGCGGGCTCGCCCACCGGCTCGTGGGCCTGGTAGTCGGCCCGCCACACCGGCAGCCCGGCGAACGACCGCGCGACGTCGTCCAGCACCTCCGCCTGGGCCCGGACCCAGCCCTGACGCCACGGGTCGGCGGCGTCGGCGGGGAAGACCCGGTTGGCGACCACCCCGTCGACGGTGTAGCCGAAGAGGGACAGGGTGGTCCAGGAGCGGCGCGCCTCGGCCACCACCACCCGCTCCGGGGTGAGCACGAGCCGCACGCTCGCGCCGGGCGCCGTCAGCAGCTCGCGCACCTCCCCCAGCTCGTCGTGCAGGCGCGCCACGGCGTCGAAGACCGGATCGCCGGGCATCGGCACACCCGCGGCGCGGCCCAGGACCGGAGCGAGGGTGCGGACGACCCGGCGCTGCACCGGGAAGACCCGACGCATGTACCAGCCGAGAGCCTCCGGGAGAGCGAGCAGGCGCAGCGTCTCGGCGGTCGGCGCGCAGTCGACCACCACGGTCTCCCAGTCGCCCGAGCGGACCTGCCGCCTCAGCTCCAGGAGGGCGAGCACCTCCTCGGCGCCGGGCAGCACCGTCAGCTCCTCGGCGGCGACGGGGTCCACCCCCACCACGTCGAGCACCTCGCGCAGGTAGGCCTGGATCTGCGCCCACGACTCCTCGAAGCGGCGCTGGGCGTCGACCTGCTGCACGAAGAGGCCGGAGGAGACCTCGCAGGGCTCGGCACCGGCGTTCACCCCGAAGGTGTCGGCCAGCGAGTGGGCGGCGTCGGTGGAGACCACCAGGGTCCGTCGGCCCGCGCGGGCGGAGGCCGCGGCCGTCCCGGCCGCGACCGTGGACTTGCCGACGCCTCCCTTGCCGGTGAAGAGAAGGACTCGCAAGGTCAGAGCGACTCGACGCGCTTCTTCAGGCCCTTGAGAGCGGTGTCGATCAGGATCTTCTCGCCCTTGCGCTTGAGCATCCCGATCACCGGGACGGAGACGTCCAGGGCCAGTCGGTAGGTGACCTCGGTGGAGCCGTCACCCCGGTCCTTGAGCAGGTAGGCGCCGTCGAGGGCGCGCAGCATCTTGCCCTCCACCAGGGTCCAGGTGACCGCACGGTCGCCGTCCCACTGGTAGGCCAGGGTGTACTCGTCCTTGATGGGCGAGACGTCGAGGGCGAAGAAGACCTGGTCGGCGCGGTCGCCGGTGCCCGGGTCGACGATCTCGACGGTGCGCACGCCCTTGGCCCACGCGGGGTAGGCCTCGAAGTCGGCGATCACGTCCATCACCGCACGCGGCTCGGCGTCGATCACGATGGACGACGTGGTCTGCTCGGCCATCCCTGCCCCCTCGTTGGTCGCCGGCCGGTGATGACCGACGGATTCGGATCAGGTGCGCGACCCTACCGGATCAGGACCCCGGCGGACCCGGCGGTAACGTGCGGCCTGTAAACCCCGAACCAGGAGGCACCCGACTTGCGTGAGTTCTCCACGCCCCTGACGACCGAGATCCCCACCGAGGGGAACCTCACCGACGACGTCGTCACCAACGCCCGCCTCGCCGGGGACGCCGTGACCTTCCGGCGAAACACCGGGGAGGAATGGGTCGACGTGACCGCCGGGCAGTTCCTCGCCGACGTGAGCGCGGTCGCCAAGGGGCTGATCGCCGCCGGCCTCGAGCCCGGCGACCGGGTCGCCCTGATCTCCAAGACCCGCTACGAGTGGACCCTCCTGGACTACGCGATCTGGTTCGCCGGGGCGGTGACCGTGCCGGTCTACGAGACGTCCTCCTCGGAGCAGATCCACCAGATCCTGGCCGACTCGGGGGCCCGCGCGGTGATCGGCGAGACCCCGGAGCACACCGCCCGGGTGACCAACGTGCGCGCCGACCTGGAGTGCCTCCACCACCTGTGGTCGATCGAGGACCGGGCGCTGGAGGTGCTGACCAGCCTGGGCCAGGAGGTCGACGACGACGAGCTGGAGCGACGCCGCACCGCCGCCGGTCCCGACGACCTGGCCACCCTGATCTACACCTCGGGCACCACCGGGGTGCCCAAGGGCTGCATGCTCACCCACGGCAACTTCATGTTCGAGCTCAGCGTCGCGGTCGACGAGCTCGACGAGCTCTTCACCGACGGGGCCTCCACCCTGCTCTTCCTGCCGCTGGCCCACGTGTTCGCCCGCATCATCCAGATCGGCGCGATCAAGCGGCGGGTCGTGCTGGGTCACAGCGCAGACATCAAGAACCTCGTCGCCGACCTCCAGGTCTTCCGCCCCACCTTCATCCTGGCCGTCCCGCGGGTCTTCGAGAAGGTCTTCAACACCGCCTCGCAGAACGCCGCCGCGGACGGCAAGGGCAGGATCTTCAACCGGGCCGCCGAGATCGCCATCGCGTGGTCGAAGGCCCAGGACAAGGGCCGGGTCCCGCTCTCGCTGCGGCTCCAGCACGCCCTGTTCACCAAGCTGGTCTACGCCAAGCTCGAGGCCGCCCTCGGCGGCCGCTGCCTGCACGCGGTCTCCGGCGGAGCCCCCCTCGGCGAGCGGCTCGGCCACTTCTACCGCGGCATCGGGCTGACCGTCCTGGAGGGCTACGGCCTGACCGAGACCACGGCGGCCCTCTGCGTCAACCTCCCCGACGCCCACAAGGTCGGCTCGGTGGGCCGCCCCTTCGGCGGCACCACGGTGCGGGTGGCCGACGACGGCGAGCTGCTCTTCCGCGGGGGCCAGGTCTTCGCCGGCTACTGGAACAACGAGGCGGCCACCGCCGAGGCGATCGACGCCGACGGCTGGTTCCACACCGGTGACGTCGGCGAGATCGACGACGAGGGCTTCGTCCGCATCACCGGCCGCAAGAAGGAGATCCTGGTGACGGCGGGGGGCAAGAACGTGGCCCCGGCCGTGCTGGAGGACCGGCTGCGCGCCCACCTGCTGATCGACCAGTGCATGGTGGTCGGCGACGGCCAGCCCTTCATCGGCGCCCTGATCACCCTCGACACCGAGACGCTGGCCGGCTGGGCGCAGACCAGGGGCAAGAAGGGCTCGCTGGAGGACCTCATCCTCGACGAGGACCTGCGGGCCGAGATCGACGCCGCCGTGGAGGACGCCAACAGCGCCGTCTCCCGCGCCGAGTCGGTCCGCAAGTACCGCATCCTGAGTGCCGCCTGGACCGAGGAGGCGGGACACCTCACGCCCAGCCTCAAGCTCAAGCGGAGCGTCGTCATGCGGGAGTTCCGCGACGACGTGGATGCGCTCTACCTTCCTTGACGAAAACGCGAACAAGACCCGGTACAGACCACTAGCGTTCGATCCGAAGTTTCCTCCACACCCCTCTCGCCGCTTGGGCATGGTGTGACGGAATGGACAGGAACGCAGTACCGGGCCCGGAAGAGCCCCGGTCTGCTTGAGACCGGAGGCTCAACCCATGGATCGACGCAAGCTCCTGCTCGTCGTAGCGGTCGTCGTGGCGCTGCTCGGCACCGCCCTCGTCTACCTCTACGTGGAGAGCGCGGACAACCGGGCCGCTGAGCAGTACGACACGGTCCAGGTCCTCACCGCCGTCAGCCCGATCGTCACCGGGGAGTCGATCGCGGACGCAGCGACCAACGGCAAGATCCAGCGTCAGGACCTGCCGCGCAACGCGGTCCTGCCGACTGCCGTCACCGACACGGAGTCGCTGGAGGGCCTCACGGCCAACACCAACATCTACCCCGGCGAGCAGATCGTGCCGGAGAAGTTCGGTGGGGTCGGCGCCTCGTCCGCGCTGCCCATCCCGAGCGGCAAGCTGGCCGTCTCGGTCCAGCTCACCGACACCGCGCGGGTCGCCGGCTTCGTCTCCGCCGGCTCCGACGTCGCCATCTGGCTCAACGGTGCCGGCGACGACGGCAAGCCGTTCACCCGCCTGCTGCTGCCGCAGGTCACCGTGCTCGCGGCGGGCTCGACCACCATGGTCTCCACCACCTCCACCGACGAGACCGGCGCGGAGACCGTCGAGCAGCTCCCGCGGACGCTGCTGACCCTGGCGGTCGACCAGGCCGAGGCGGAGAAGCTGATGTTCGCCGCCACCAACGGAGAGCTCTCCGCCGGTCTGCGCACCGGCAACACCAAGGTCGCGCCCAACCAGGGCATGACCCTCCAGAACCTCTTCAGCTAGGCGAAAAGATGCCGATCCTTCTCGACGCGGACCCCGCCAAGGCAGCAGCCCTCCTGACGGTGCTGCCGGCGGGCACGCAGGTGGCCGACAGCCAGGAGCGGCTGTTCGGCTGGCTCGCGCACCGCACCGACGAGTACGCCGTGGTGCTCGGGCCGAGCCTCTCGGTCGCCGAGGCGATGGCGATCTCCGACCGCATGCGCACCGCGCTGCCCACCGCCAGCGTGGTCCTGGTGCGCGACACCGTGGACACCGACGTCCTCACCCGGGCCATGCACGCCGGGGTCAGGGAGGTCGTGACCGCCAGCGACCTGCCCCAGGTCAACGCCGCCCTGCAGCGTGCCCACGCCCTGTGGGCCGCCCTGCGGGGCAATGCCGCGCCCTCCTCACGACTGGGTCGCGTCATCACGATCTTCTCGCCCAAGGGCGGGGTCGGGAAGACCACGATGTCGGTCAACCTGGGCATCGCGCTGATGCGCGGGGGCGAGAACAAGGTCTGCGTGGTCGACCTCGACCTCGCCTTCGGCGACATCGCGATCACGCTCCAACTCTTCCCCACCCACTCGATCGAGCACGCCATCGGCGGCGAGCAGTCGATGGACTACGCGTTCATCGAGGAGCTGATGACGCCGCACGAGAGCGGGCTCATGGTGCTCGCGGCGCCCAGCCAGCCCGACGCCCGGGAGCGGGTCACCGGGGCGCTGGTGACCCGGCTGCTGCGGACGCTGCAGGCCCACTTCGACTACCTCGTGCTCGACACCGCGCCGGCCTTCGACGAGCAGACCCTCACCGCGCTCGACGAGACCGACGACTGCATCATCGTCGCCACGCTCGACGTGCCCACCCTCAAGAACGTCAAGGTCGCCCTGGAGACCCTCGACGTGCTGGGGGTCGCCGAGGGCCACCGTCACCTCCTGCTCAACCGGGCCGACGAGCAGGTCGGGATCGGGGCGGACAAGGTCGAGGGGATCCTGGGGATGGACGTGGCCGCCCGGGTCGCGACGTCCCTGGACATCGCCAAGGCCACCAACGCCGGTCGCCCGCTGATGCTCTCCTCCCCCTCGCACCCCTCCTCCAAGGCCGTCCGGGCGCTGGCGGAGAAGCTGATGGGCTACGAGACCGCCGTGACCCCCGACCTGCCGTCGCCGAAGACCCGGCCCTCGAAGGCACCCAGGACGCCCAAGTCGGTCAAGACCGAACCCGCAGCCCCGGCCCCGGCGCCTGCCCCCACCGAGAAGCGCGAAGAGGGCCAGAAGCGCTTCCGCATCAGCAGGAGATGACACGATGAGCAACCTCTCCGAACGCCTCGCCGCCCGGCGGCGTGCCGAGGAGGCCGCGGCCTCCCTCGGTGGCCTCCCGGCTCCCGGCGCGACCGCCCAGGTGCCCGTCGAGGCCCCGGTCACCGAGGTGCTCGCCGAGCAGCCCGTGACGGCGCCCTCCTCACCGCTCGGCGCCTCGGACTCCCCGCTCAACGACCGCCGGGCCCCGGTGCCCGACCCGACGTCGACGCGGCGGGCCCAGTCGGCCAACACCGACCGGATCGAGGAGCTCAAGTCCTCGGTGCACGCCGAGCTGCTGCGCCAGCTCGGTCCCCAGCTCTACGACGCCAACCTCGAGCAGAGCGAGCTGGACCAGAAGGTACGCGCGGCCCTCGCCGACGTGCTGAAGAAGTCCGACCGGCCGATCAGCGCCGCCGACCGGCAGCAGATCACCAGCGAGATCAGCGACGACATCCTCGGCTACGGCCCGATCGAGCCCTACCTGCGCGACCCCGACGTCTCCGAGGTCATGGTCAACGGCGCCCACAGCATCTGGCTCGAGCGCAAGGGCCGGCTGGTCGCGGCCGACGCGATCTTCCAGGACGAGGCCCACCTGCGGCGCACCATCGACAAGATCGTCTCCCGGATCGGGCGGCGCGTGGACGAGTCCAGCCCGATGGTGGACGCGCGCCTGCCCGACGGCAGCCGTGTCAACGCCGTCGTCCCGCCGCTGGCGATCGACGGCTCGTGCCTGACGATCCGCAAGTTCGCCACAGACCCGCTCACCGCGGACGACCTGGTCAAGTTCGGCTCCATCAGCCAGCAGACCAAGGACTTCCTCGACGCCTGCGTCCGGGGGCGCCTCAACATCATCGTCTCCGGCAGCACCGGTGCCGGCAAGACCACCACCCTCAACGTGCTCTCCTCGTTCATCCCCTCCGACGAGCGCATCGTCACCATCGAGGACGCCGCCGAGCTCCAGCTCAAGCAGGAGCACGTGGTGCGGCTGGAGTCGCGGCCCTCCAACATCGAGGGCAAGGGCGCCGTCACCATCCGCGACCTGGTCAAGAACAGCCTGCGCATGCGGCCCGACCGGATCATCGTCGGTGAGGTCCGTGACGCCTCCGCGCTGGACATGCTCCAGGCGATGAACACCGGTCACGACGGCTCCATCTGCACCGTCCACTCCAACGGCCCCCGCGACACCCTCTCGCGCATGGAGACGCTGGTGCTGATGGCCGGGATGGACCTGCCGGTCCGGGCGATCCGCGAGCAGGTCGCCTCGGCGGTGGACCTGATCGTGCACCAGACCCGGTTCAAGGACGGGTCGCGCCACATCACCCACGTCACCGAGGTCGAGCGGATGGAGGGCGACATCATCACCCTCCAGGACGTCTTCCTCTACGACCACTCCGCCGGATTCGACGGCGAGGGCCGGACCCTGGGAGGCCTGCGGGCCACCGGCCTGCGGCCCAAGTTCCTGGAGAAGATGACCTACAACAACGTGCACGTCGACCCGATGATCTTCGTCCCGGAGCGGTTCTGATGCGCCCGCTCACCCGGACCCTGGCCGCGCTGGGGGTCGTCGCGCTGCTGAGCAGCCCGCTGGCCGCCCACGCGGCGGACGAGGCCGACGTCACCCACGTCCAGACCGTCGACGGCGGGGTCCAGGTCCTGGTCGCGGTGCCCCCGGGCGCCCAGGTCGACCTCGACGGCGTCTCGGTCACCTTCGACGGCGCCAGCGCCACCGAGGCGACGGCCGAGACGGCGGGCGGCACCGCCGTCCAGCGCACCACGGTGCTGGCCATCGACACCAGCCGCTCCATGGACGGCGAGAGGTTCGTGGCGGCCAAGGCCGCGGCCGAGGCCTACCTCAGCGCCGTGCCCGCCGACGTCCGGGTCGGCCTGGTCACCTTCGACCGGGAGGTCGTCGGGGCGGTGCCGCCCACCACGGATCGCGACGAGGCACGTACCGCCCTCGCCGGCCTCACCCTGGCCCGCCAGACCCGCCTCTACGACGGGGTGATCGCCGCGGCCGAGCTGGCCGGGACCGAGGGACAGCGCAGCCTGCTGGTCCTCTCCGACGGAGCCGACACCAGCAAGACCCCGCTCACCGACGCGATCGGCGCCATCTCGCGCACGGGCGTCCTGGTCGACGTGGTCGCGCTCGAGCAGGACGGCGACCTCGGTCCGCTGACCCAGCTCAGCGACGCGGGCAACGGCAAGGTGATCAGCGCCGACGTCGACGCCCTCGGCACCGCCTTCTCCGAGGAGGCCGAGATCCTGGCGCGCCAGGTCCTGGTCACCGCCCAGCTCCCCGAGGGGGTCGCCGACGAGGCCGCCATCTCGGTCTCGCTGCCGGCCGACACCGGGACCCTGACCGCGGAGGTCTTCGCCCCGGTCCGCGCGAACGTGCCCACCCCGCAGAAGGTCACCCTGCCCTCGGCCGACCGGGGCATCATCCTGCCCGACTGGGCCATGTGGGTGGCCGTCGCCCTGGTCGGCGCCGGACTTCTGGCCTTCCTCTCCACCCTGCTCACCGGGATGGCCAAGGGCCAGCTGACCGCCGAGGAGCGGGTCGCCCTGTATGCCGGCCTCGCCTCCGGCACCGCCGCTCCCCCCGGCAGGGCCGCGGGTCTGGGGTCCGACGAGCGGCTGGCCCAGTTCCGGGGCGCCGCGGACGCCGTGCTCAAGCGCAACAAGTCGCTGGAGGAGAGGATCGCCGCCCGGCTGGAGGCGGCCGACATCGGCTTCCGCTCCTCGGAGTGGCTCCTCCTGCACACCGGCATCATCGTGGGCGCCGGCCTGCTGGGGGTCCTGCTGGGGGGCGGCAGCCTCGGGGTGGGCCTGCTCTTCATCGTCCTCGGTGCCGTCGTCCCGTGGCTCTACCTCGGCCGCGCCAGGAAGCAGCGAGTGAAGAAGTTCAACGCCGCCCTCCCCGACACCCTGCAGCTCATGTCGGGCTCCCTCTCCGCCGGTCTCTCCCTCGCCCAGTCGGTGGACACGATCGTCCGCGAGGGCACCGAGCCGATCGCCAGCGAGTTCAAGCGCGTGCTGGTCGAGACCCGGCTCGGGGTCTCCCTCGAGGACGCGCTGCAGGGCATCGCGGAGCGGTTCGACAGCAAGGACTTCGACTGGGTGGTCATGGCCATCAAGATCCAGCGCCAGGTCGGCGGAAACCTCGCGGAGCTCCTCGACACCGTGGCCGGCACCATCCGGGAGCGGGAGTACATGCGCCGGCAGGTCCAGGCGCTGGCGGCCGAGGGCAAGATCTCGGCCTACGTGCTCGGCGGCCTGCCACCGGTCTTCCTGCTCTACCTGATGCTGACCAGCTACGACTACGTCAGCGTGCTCTTCCGTGAGCCGCTGGGCTGGCTGATGCTCGGCGGCGCCGGGGTCATGCTCGCGGTGGGCGCCTTCTGGATGAGCCGACTGATCAAGGTGGAGATCTGATGACGATCTATCTGGTGCTGGGCTGCCTGCTGGTGGTGATGTCGATCGTGCTGATCTCCTTCGCGACCGGAGAGCCGGTCCGGGAGGGCGGCCTCAGCCGGTCCTTGGCGGCGCTGGAGTCCATGGGCGACGTGCCCAAGGAGCTCACCGCCGAGCTGGACCGTCCCTTCGCGGAGCGGGTGCTGGCTCCGCTCCAGGGGCGGGCCCTGTCCATCGGGCGACGCTTCACCGGTGCCGACAGCACGGAGCGGATCTACCGCAAGCTCGAGCTCGCGGGGAACCCCGCCGGTTGGACGGTCGACCGGGTGGTCGCGCTCAAGGTGATCGGGGCCGTCGCGGGCCTGGTGGCCGCGGTCCTCTTCTCCTTCATGCTCAGCCTCGGGCTCGTGGGCAAGGTGGCCTTCGTCGCGCTGGGTGCGGTCGCCGGGTACTTCGGGCCCAACATGTACCTCTACCAGAAGGCCCACGAGCGCCAGGAGACGATCGGCCGGGGTCTCCCCGACGCGATCGACCTGCTGACCATCAGCGTGGAGTCGGGACTCGCCTTCGACGCCGCCGTGCAGCAGGTCTCCAAGAACACCGACGGCCCCCTGGCCGAGGAGTTCGCCCGGGTGCTGCGTGAGATGCAGATCGGGCAGGGTCGCGCCGCGGCCCTGCGTGCCCTGGCTGACCGCACCAACCTCGACGACCTCCGCAGCTTCGTGAGCGCGCTGGTCCAGGCCGACGCCTTCGGCATCCCGATCGCCCAGGTGCTGCGGGTGCAGTCCGCCGAGATGCGGGTCAAGCGGCGCCAGAAGGCCGAGGAGAAGGCGCAGCAGGTCCCGGTGAAGATGACGGTGCCGCTGATCTTCTGCATCCTGCCCACCCTGTTCATCGTGGTCATCGGGCCGGCCGTGATCAGCATCATGGACACCTTCGCCTGATGCCCGGCCGGGCCGAGCGGCTCCAGCAGGCGGGGCTGATCGAGGGCTCCCGGGCCTTCGTGCTGGTCAGCGTCGCGATGTCGATCGCCTGGAGCCGCGACCTGGACGCCCTCGGCGGGCTCTTCGGCCTGGCCGCCCTGTGGGTCACCGCCGGCTGGCTGCTGCGGACGCAGACCCCGCTGCGGATGATCTGCACCGTCGAGGCGCTGACCATCGGCGTGCTCGCGGGCTGCTTCTACCAGAGCGCCCCGGCCCTCCTGGCCGGCCTCGCCGTGCCGCCCTTCGTCCACGGCCTGCTCCGCGGCCTGCCCGGCGTGGCCGAGTCGCTGCTGCTCCAGCTCGGCGCGATCGCGCTGGTGATGGTCGTGGCGGGCGACTCGCCCGACAGCTCGCAGGTCACCGACGTCTTCATGTTCATGGTCACCGGCCTGGGGCTCGGCCTGGTCGCCGGGTTCTTCGTCAGCACCTCCCCCCGGGACGACGGGACGCTCGCCTACCGGGAGGCACGCACGCTGATCACCGAGCTCAACGACCTCTCGGCCAAGCTGGAGGGCGGCCTCGACCCCACCAGCATGGGCGGCGAGATCCTGGAGACGGTGAGCTCGGAGCTGCCCTCGGAGATCGTCGTCCTGCACGTCCGGCGTGACGGCGTGCTGCTGCCGCTGGTGACGCGCTCCTCCCACGAGGGGCGGGAGGGCGAGGAGAGCCAGGAGCTGGCGCAGGCCGTCTGGGACGACGGCCACCCGCGCGTCCTGGGCCACGACTTCGGGTTCCCCGTCTCGCACGCCGACACCCCCATCGCGGTCGTCACCGGGCGGCTCGCCGCCGGCTCCGAGCCCGACTCGGTCGACGTCTTCGAGCGTCTCCGCGCCCTGGCGGAGCGGCTGGCCCCGGCCGCGCTGCGGCTGGACACCGCCCAGCTCTTCACCGCTTTCCGGGACGCCGCGATGTCAGACGAACGACGCCGGCTGGCTCGCGAGATGCACGACGGCGTCGCCCAGGACATCGCCTCGATGGGCTACGTGGTGGACGCCCTGGTCTCCACGGCCTCGAGCCCGGAGCAGCAGAACGCGCTCTTCCAGCTCCGCGGGATGATCACCTCGGTGGTGGCCGAGGTGCGGCGGTCCGTGATGACGCTGCGCACCCAGGCGGGCTCGAGCGAGAGCCTCGGGGCCGCCATCGCCACCCTCGCTCGTCACCTGAGCGACGTCTCCGGCACCCCGATCAAGGTGACCGTCGACGAACGGACCAGCCGGCTGCGCCACGAGGTGGAGGCCGAGCTCCTGCGCATCGCCCAGGAGGCGATGAACAACGCCGTGAAGCACTCCCAGGCGACCCTGATCGACGTGCACTGCCGGGTCCAGGCACCCAACGCCCAGATCGTGGTCGCCGACGACGGCCGGGGTCTCCAGGCCGGTCGGCGCGACTCCCACGGCCTCTCGATCATGAAGGAGCGGGCGGCCCTCATCGGTGGGGTGCTGGAGGTGCGCTCGAGCCCGACCCGCGGCACGGTCGTCTCGGTGCACGTCGGCGCCCCGCTCGACAGTCTCCCCTCGCCCGACGTCAGCACACTCCCCAGGAACGCGAGAGTCTCATGACCACTGCACCCACGCCCACCGCCTCCGCCACCTCGGTGCTGCTGGTGGACGACCACGAGCTGATCCGGGCGGGGCTGGCCACGGCCTTCTCCCTGGATCCCTCCACCCACGTGGTCGACCAGGCCGGCTCCGTCGCGCAGGCGCTGGAGCAGTTCCGCACCCACCGGCCCCGGGTGGTGGTGACCGACCTGCAGCTGCCCGACGGGACGGGCCTCGACATCGTGCGTGCCGCCCGCAAGGAGGCCCCGGAGACCGGTCTGGTGGTGCTCACCATGCACTCGGGCGACGAGCAGATCTTCGCGGCGATGGAGGCCGGTGCGTCCGCCTTCGTCGGCAAGGACGCACCTTCCACGGAGGTGGTCAAGGCGGCGAAGCACGCGGCCGTCTCCCCGAGGACGTTCCTGTGCGCGGGCCTCTCCGCCGCGATGATCCGGCGGATGAGCGGGGAGACCTCGCGCCTCTCCGACCGGGAGCAGGAGGTCCTGATGCTCCTGGCCGACGGGCTGGGTGCCGGGCAGATCGCCGGCCAGCTCTTCATGAGCGAGTCGACCGCCAAGTCCCACATCGCCCGGATCTACCAGAAGCTCGGCGCGACCAACCGCGCCCAGGCGCTCGTGACGGCGATGCGCAGCGGCCTGCTCTCCTCGATGAACCCCGTCGACCGCTGAAACCCGCCGTCCCAGTCCCCCGACCAGGGCGGCGCGTAGTCCTTTGTGACTAGTGGAGCGTGACCGGTCTTCCGATCTCACAGATCCACGAAGACGGCGAGGATTGGGTCTACGGATCAGGCGAGTGCCTGCCGGACCAGAACCCCAGAGCATTCCCTGAAAGGACCCCACCATGCTTCAGTACCTCACGATCCTGTTGGACGCGAAGAAGGCCAAGATGGACGAGCGCGGCGCCTCCGCCGTCGAGTACGGCCTGCTGGTCGCCGGCATCGCCGCGATCATCGTCGTCGCCGTCTTCGCCTTCGGCGGCCTGGTCAAGGACATCTTCAGCGGCACGTCCACCTCGATCAAGAACAGCGGCGGCACCAACTGACCGACTGATCCGTTCGTGCTCGGCGCGGTCCTGCCCTGCGGGACCGCGCCGCGGCGCATTCATGGAAGGGATCTCCGATGGAGAGCAACGCGATCGACCGGACGGCTGCCCCGCACCGGAAGTCCGAGCTGGGCGCTTCCTCGGTCGAGTACGGCCTGCTGGTCGCCGGCATCGCCGCGATCATCGTCACGGCAGTCTTCCTCTTCGGCGGCGCCGTGGTGGGTCTCTTCGACGACTCGTGCGGAAGCCTGAAGACCAAGATCACCCAGGCTCAGTGCGCACCCTGACTCAGCTCACCAGGGCGACCCTGGTGAGCACCCCCGGGTGACTCCCCCACCACCAGTGTGACCACGCCGGTGGGGTCGGGTCGGCCAGGGACCTGACCGCGAGCTGTCGCTGCAGCTCCACGAAGTCGCCCGGGTCCTCGACGGACTCCAGGGCCGTCACGTCGGCACGGAGCTCGATCCGACGACTGACCATGTTCTGCACCGGCTGCGCCAGCTGACCACCGACGAACACCAACGCCACCAACAACGGCACGACGCGCGGGTCGGCCAGTGGGGTGCGGGTCAGCCTCGGCAGCGCCAGCCCCAGCAGCCCGACGGGCGCCACCACGCCCGCGGCGCCCAGGGCGGTACCCACCAGCACGTCCTGGTGCTTGGCGTGCGCGAGCTCGTGCGCCACCACGGCCAGCACCTGACCCTGGGGCGCGTCGTCGACCAGGTTGTCGTACAGGACCACCCGCCGGGTCCCGCCGAGCCCCGAGACCCAGGCGTTCAACGTGGTGGTGCGGCGCGAGGCGTCGGCGACCACGACGTCGTCGAGGTCCACCCCCTGCTCGGCGGCGACCACCTCCACCGCGTCCCGCAGCTCGCCGGCCGGCAGCGGCTCGAAGGAGTTGAAGACGGGCTCCACCAGGACCGGATAGGCGAACGAGCCCACCACCACCCCGGCCCCCAGCACCGCCGCGGCGAGCACCGGCCACCAGGTGCGAGCCCGCCGGGCCGTCCCGACGAGGACGAGCGCGACGGCGGCGAAGACGGCGATGTCGAGCGCCTCTCCGGACGCCAGGTCCACTGCCCAGGTCGCCCAGGTCTGGGTGGAGAGTCCGTTGTCGACCCGCAGCCGCCAGGCCCCCACGGCGAGGGGCAGGGTGACGAGCCGGGCAACGAGCAGCGGGCCGGCCACCGCGAGGAGCACCCGGACCCACCAGGGGCCCCGCAGCCGGGCGACGACCCTGGCACCGAGACGGGTGAAGCCGAGCACCCCGAGGATCGCGATGGTCAGCGCCAGCGAGCTCCAGCTCCAGGCGCGGGCCCGGCGGGAGTACTCCTCCGCGCGTTCCAGCTCGGCCGGGGAGAACAGGCTGGAGGCGTCGACCGGGTCCGGGATGCCGCCCGGCACGGGCTGCCAGGGCACCAGCCACCACCCGAGCACGACCAGCGCGGCCAGGCCGGCGAGCAGCACGGCCGCGGCCACGACGCGTGCGGAGCGGGCGGGAGGATCCGACGTCACGGTGACGATCCTCTCAGGACACCGTCACGTCGCTCGTCACAGCGGTGCCGCGCCGGGTAGGCGATGGCGCCGTGGAGGCGGGGGTCAGCCCGGGCGGACGGCGCCGACGTAGGGCATCGAGAAGACGCCGTCCACCCGGACGCCGCTGCTCGGGTTGGCGGCGTGCACGATGAGGCCGTTGCCGATGTACATGCCCACGTGGCTGATCGGGCTGTAGTAGAAGACCAGGTCGCCCGGCTGCAGGTCGTCCTGGGAGACCCGGGTCCCGGAGCCGAACTGGGCGCTCGAGGAGTGCGGGAGGCCGACACCGGCGGCTCCCCACGCCATCATGGTCAGGCCCGAGCAGTCGTAGGCGTCGGGCCCGACCGCGCCGTAGACGTAGGCGTCGCCGACCTGCGCCATCGCGGCCTTGACCGCGACGGCGGCACGCCCGGAGGCGGGGACGCTGCTCGGCAGGCGGGTGGGGGCGCTCCGCGAGGCGAGGAGTCGCTCACGCTCCTCGTCCTCCAAGCGGGCCAGCAGGCTCTTGGCCTCGGCGAGCTTGGCCTCGACCTCGGCCTTCTCCTCGGCAAGCTGCTCGGTGGTGCTCCGGATCTCGCCGCGCCGCTCCCGGGTCGCCTCCTGGCGGATGCCGAGGGCCTCGGCCTCCGTGCTGAAGGTGTCGAAGAGGTCGGTCTGCAGGTCGTTGAAGGCCGACATCGTCGAGAGCTGGCCGAGGAAGGCGCTCGGATCCTCCGAGACGACCACCTGGCTGACGGTGGAGATGCTCTCGCCCTGGTACTGGCGGACGATCGACTCCTGCACCTGCTCGCGGACCACGGCGAGCCGGGCGTCCTGGCGCTTCTGGTCGGCCTTGAGCGAGGAGAGCTCGTCGGTCAGTCCCTCGAGCTTGAGGTTGGCGTCGTGGTAGCGCTCCTGCGCCTGCTCCGCCTCGTGGTAGAGACGGTCGACCTCCGCCTGGACCTCGTCGATGTCCGGCTCCGCCTGGACGGGAGCGGCCATCAGGCCGGTCGCGACGACAGCCGCCAGGGCGACGGCGACGCCACTGAGACGCTTGGGGGCGAGGCTCACGAGCCGCCAGTCTCCTCTGCTTGCAGGTGCTAGGAACAAGGGCTCCGTGGGGAGCCCTGCGTCAGGCTAGTCGCCAGCGACGTGGGCGTCCAAAACTCCCCTGGATTTACGCAGATTCGATGATGGGGCCGGCCAGCGGATGCACCATCCGCAACGGCGGGACCAGCCCGCCGGCGGCCAGCGCCTCCAGGGCGGCGGTCTCGTCGTCCTCGAAGGTCAGCTCCGGAGGTGGGCCCAGGAGCACGGTGACCACACAGTCGTGACAGGCCAGCCCGCGCACCACGCAGGTGTCGCAATCGATTCTCGTCGTCATGGGACCGACCCAAGCACCGGCCGCCGACAACCGGGCCGCGCGTCGCCGCGCGTGGCGTGTCGGTCCTGTCGGCGCCCGCGTCTAGCGTCCCCGACCATGAGCAGCACAACGGTGGCCAGGACCGGACGATGGGAGACGCAGCGCAGCTTCGACGAGCTGGGGCGCCCGCTCCGGGACCTGACGTTCACCGTGGTCGACCTCGAGACCACGGGAGGATCGGCGGCGGCCGGCTCGATGATCACCGAGATCGGCGCCGTGAAGGTGCGGGGCGGAGAGGTGCTGGGCGAGTTCCAGACCCTGGTCAACCCCCGGGCCGAGATCCCCGCCTTCATCGCCGTCCTGACCGGGATCACCAACTCCATGGTGGCCGACTCCCCCTCGATCGACTCCGCCCTGCCCGCGTTCCTGGAGTTCGCTGCCGGCACCGTCCTGGTCGCCCACAACGCGCCGTTCGACGTCGGCTTCCTGCAGCACTTCGCCAAGGAGCAGGGGCGACCCTGGCCCCGGTTCGAGGTGGTCGACACCGCCAAGCTGGCGCGCCGGGTCGTCACGCGCGACGAGACCCCCAACTGCAAGCTCGGCAGCCTGGCTCGGCTCTTCGGGTCGACGACCACCCCCAACCACCGCGCCCTGGCCGACGCGCGCGCCACCGTCGACGTGCTGCACGGCCTCATCGAGCGGCTGGGCTCCCTCGGGGTGCAGACCCTGGAGGAGCTCCAGACGTTCAGCGCCAAGGTGACCACCGCCCAGCGTCGCAAGCGCCACCTGGCCGAGTCGCTGCCGCACGCCCCGGGGGTCTACCTCTTCCGCGACGACCAGGCCCGGGTGCTCTACGTCGGCACCTCGCGCGACCTGCGCACCCGGGTCCGCACCTACTTCACCGCCTCCGAGACCCGGTCGCGGATGGGCGAGATGGTCGGCCTGGCCGCCACCGTGACCGGCCTCGAGTGCGCCACCCCGCTGGAGGCCGAGGTGCGCGAGCTCCGACTGATCGCCGAGCACAAGCCGCGCTACAACCGCCGGTCCCGGTTCCCCGAGAGGATGCACTTCCTCAAGCTCACCCGGGAGCCCTGGCCGCGGCTCTCGCTGGTCCGGCGCGTCCTCGACGACGACGCCGACTACCTGGGCCCGTTCTCCTCCCGGCGGGTGGCGGAGCAGAGCCTGGAGGCGCTCCACGACGTCTTCCCGATCCGTCAGTGCAGCGGTCGGCTGCCCCTGGCGCCGTCGCGCTCGGCCTGCGCGCTGGCCGAGATGGCGCGCTGCCTGGCACCCTGCGACGGCTCCGTCGACACCGCTTCCTACGCCGCGGTGGTGAGCCGCCTGCGCGACAGCCTGCTGCGGAGGCCGGACGCAGTCGTCACCCGCATCAACGAGCGGATGGAGGCCCTGGCCGACGGGGAGCGCTTCGAGGAGGCGGGGGTGCATCGCGACCGGCTCGCCGCCTTCGTGCGCGCCGCGGCGCGCACCCAGCGTCTCGGCGCCCTGTCCCGGTGCGCGCAGGTGGTGGCCGGCCGACGCGAGGACGACGGCCGGTGGGCCGTGCACGTGGTGCGACACGGCCGGCTCGCCGCCGCCGGGGTGATCCCGGCGGGGGCCGACGCCCACCAGTTCGTGGAGGAGCTCACGGCCTCCGCCGAGACCGTGAGTGCCGGCCCCGGGCCCGTCCCGGCCGCCAGCGCCGCGGAGACCGAGCGGATCCTGCGTTGGCTGGAGTCGCCGGGCGTCCGCCTGATCGACGTGCAGGGCGAGTGGGCCTGCCCCGTCGGCGGGGCCGGTCGCCACCTCGCCCTCCACGATGCCGTCAGCCACTCGCGGCTGAGCCTGGTCCCCTTCGACGAACAGCGTCTGCCGTCCCCCGTGCACCAGCCCACTCGGTAGTCTCGCCCCATGATCACCGCCATCGTCTTCGTCAAGGCCGACGTGGCCAGGATCCCGGAGGTCGCCGAGGCCATCGCGGCCCTGGACGGCGTCAGCGAGGTCTACTCCGTGACCGGCAAGATCGACCTGATCGCCCTGGTGCGGGTCTCCCAGCACGAGGACGTGGCACGGGTGGTGGCCGACCAGCTCAACAAGGTGGCCGGCGTGCGGGAGACCGAGACGCACATCGCCTTCCGCAGCTACTCACGCCACGACCTCGAGGCGGCCTTCTCCCTGGGTCTGGACTGAATCGGCAGTCCGCTCGATCGTCGGGTTTTCCCGACGCGGGGCGTGGCGGACGCCTATCGTGAGTCCGTGAGCAGCGAATGGCCCCTCCATCACATCTCGGTAGTCGTCCCCGTCTACCAGGGCGAGGAGACGCTGAGGAACCTGGTGGCCGAGCTGTCCCTGCTGACCGGGGAGTTCACCACCCCTGCCGGACACTGCGCCCGGGTGAGCGAGGTCGTACTCGTGCACGACTGCGGCCCGGACCTGTCGGACGCCACCATCCGTGAGCTGGGTGCGGAGCTCGCCTGGATCCGCCCGGTCTGGCTGAGCCGGAACTTCGGTCAGCACGCCGCGACACTCGCCGGCGTCTCCTCCTCCGGTGGCGACTGGGTCGTGACCATGGACGAGGACGGGCAGCACGACCCCCGCGACATCGGGCGGATGCTCGACTCGGCCCTCGCGGCGGAGGCGGACGTGGTCTACGCGCGACCTCTCAACCCCCCTCCTCACGGAGTGGTGCGCAACGCGGCTTCACGGGGGGCGAAGCGCCTGGCGAGCGCCCTGAGCACCCACGGCAGCCCGGAGCTCTTCAACTCCTACCGACTGATCCTGGGAGACGTGGCTCGGTCGGTGGCCGCCTATGCCGGCTCCGGCGTCTACATGGACGTCGCCCTCGGCTGGGTGGCGCGACGGGTGGCGACTGCGGACGTCGAGCTGCGGACCGAGGGGCGAGCCAACTCTGGGTACCGGCTGCGCTCCCTGCTCTCCCACTACTGGCGGCTGATCCTGACGGCTGGGGTCCGGCCTCTGCGTCTGGTGAGCTTCTCGGGATTCCTGGTGGCCACCACCGGCGTCCTCATGTCGCTCTACATCGTGGTGGGGCGGTTGATGGGGACCATCCCGATCGCCGGCTGGGCCTCTGCCGTGGTGATCCTCCTGGTGACGTCGGGCATCACGATGGTGGCCCTGGGCATCGTGGCGGAGTACGTCGGGGTCGCCGTCAACATGGCCATGGGCCGCCCCCTGTATCTCATCGTGTCGGACCGTCAGTCGGGCCCCCTCACCAGGGCGAGCGCGGAGCACGCGGGCACCCGATGACGACGCTCCTCGTCGGACGAGGGCTCCTGGGTTCGGCCGTCGCCCGACGCCTTGCTGCCGCCGGCGCGGCCCCAGAGCTCGTCTCGGTGCCGTGGCACGACCAGGAGGCTGCCCTGCGCGCCCTGCTGTCGGGCGCGCGGAGAGCCGCGACCCTGTCGGAGGACTGGCGCCTCATCTGGTGCGCGGGCAGCGGCGTGGTCGCGAGTGACTCACGGCACCTCGAGCAGGAGGTCGACCTCTTTCGACGCTTCTGTGCCGGTCTCGAGAGCCCGCCGTCGGTCCTGTTCCTGAGCTCGTCCGCCGGAGGAGCCTACGGCGCCTCGCCCGCATCCCCGCCCTTCGACGAGCACTCGGAGGCGGCCGCCGCCTCCGCCTACGGGACGGCGAAGCTGGCCATCGAGTCCATCGCGGCGGACCTGGCTCTGCGGGGGTCGCGAGTCCTCCTCGGTCGCTTCTCCAACCTCTACGGCCCCGGACAGAATCTTGCGAAGCCACAGGGGCTCATCTCGCAGATCTGTCGCGCCCAGGCGGATCGCGAGCCCATCGGGGTCTTCGTCTCCCTCGACACGTTGCGGGACTATCTCTTCGTCGAGGATGCTGCCGCCATGGTGTGCGCTGCCGTCCAACGGATGGCCGGCGAGGAAGCGGGGACCGTCCTGCTGAAGATCTTCGCCTCCGGACGCAGCACCAGCGTGGGCATGGTCGTGCGTGAGGCCGATCGAGCGTTTCGTCGCCGCTGCCTGGTCATCCAGCGAGGTGCTCCGGACCATGGTCAGGGCCGGGACCTGAGGCTGCGCTCACGGGTGTGGAACGACCTGGACTCTCTGTCGTGCACGCCGCTGACCCTGGGCATCCGGCTGACCTGGGAGGATGTCGCCAGCGCGAGACGCGCGGGCGGGTCTCGCCACCTGAGTGCGCGGTGACGCCCGTGCCCGCCCCTCCTCTCGTCTCGATCGTCGTCCCCACCTTCAACAGCGCCCAGCATCTGCCCCAGACCCTCGACTCGGCGCTGGCGCAGTCGTACCCCCACCTCGAGGTGTGCGTGAGCGACCACGGCTCCGTCGACGACACGTGGGACGTCCTGCGGGCCTACCGCGGACGTGTCCGGGTCCGCCGCATCTCCCCGGGCGGGGGCGCCCAGCGCAACTGGAACGCCGCCACGGAGATGGCGTCCGGCACCTACGTGAAACTCCTGTGCGCCGACGACCTGATCGCCCCGCACTGCACGGCTCGGCAGGTGGAGGCCCTCGAGGCCGATCCGGGAGTCGGACTGGTCTCGGCCAAGCGGGACCTCGTCGGACGAACCGGGCATGTCCTGCTGCCCGGGCGAGGGCTCGGACCCCTGGTCGGTCGGTGGGCCGGCGAGGCGGTCATCCGCACCTTGGTGCGTCGTGGCTCGAACCTCCTGGGCGAACCCGGAACGGTCCTCATGAGGCGCTCGGCGTTGCTCGAGGTGGGGGGATGGGTTGCCGCCCATCCGTACCTGATCGACCAGTACACCTATATGCGAATCCTGGAGACCCATGATGCGTTCGGGATCGACGACGTGTTGGCTGCCTTTCGGGTCACCCGGGGCCAGTGGAGCGTGCGCCTGGAATCCGCCCAGGCTCGTCAGACGCGGAACCTGCATCGGGAGTACCACGCGAGGCTGCCTGACGTGGTCGGACGACGTGACCTGATGTGGGGGAACATGCAGGCGTCGAGAACGGCGCTCATCCGTCGGGCAGCCTATCTGGCGTGGCACCGCCAGATGTAGCGCCTGCCGGTGGCCGGCCGGAGCAGGACGACCTGCGGGAACCCTACGGGAAGGGCTGCGCCTCGGCGTACACGATGAAGATCTCCTTGACCCAGTACACCTGGCCCACCAGGCAGAACGCCACTGCCACCACGAGCACGGCTAGCCGCATCACGCGGTCGGCACGCGACTCCCGGAGCGAGACCGGCGACAGGAGACACATCGGCGCGATCGCCAGCAGCAGGTACCGCAGGATCCCCGCGCCCGGTGTGGTCATTCCCATCATGTACAGGGGGTACAGCCAACTCCAATCGCGAAGCTCTGGAACCAGGAACCGGCCCCGCAGCACGCGATAGGCCACGACACACGCGATCGCCCCGGCGAAGAACAGCACACCCGGGTCGACGAAGATCTGTCCGATCCAGTTGGCTGCCAGACCGAGGTCGGTGTCCTCCTGCGCCCACGCGGCCATGGTGGAGATGTACGCGGACGGATCCCCGGTCCTCACCGCTGCGATCGCCGGCCAGAGCCCTGTCAGCCCGATCGACAGGGCACCCAAGCCGATCAGCCCGACGATCGTGCTCGTGGGGACGGGATCCTCCCGGCGCCCCCGCAGCCGGCGCAGCAGGTGCAGGCCGAGCAAGGCGGCAACCACCAGTGTCAACGGGCGGGTGAGCGCGAGGAGCACGATCAGTGGCACGAGCAGCCGGTACCGTCGCTGGCTCAGCAGGGTCAGGATCACCGAGATCAGGAGCAGGACGAGCCCCTCGGTGTAGGCCACCTGGAGGATGGGCGTGCTGGGGAACGCGTTCAGGATGATCACCACCGAGGTGGCGAAGAATCGGTCCGCCCGGACCAGCAGCAGCCGGTAGATCACCACCATCGCCACGCCGGCGCACGTCATGCTCACCAGGCTCGCGGCGGGCGCGAAGTCGAGTCTGGTCAGGGCCATGACCAACCGAACCAGTGCGGGATAGGCCGGGAGGAACGCCCAGGTGTTCTCCTGCACTTCGCCGTCCTTCGTCGGCAGCGAGGACGGGTACCCCTCCTCAGCCACCGCCGCGTACCACTGACCGTCCCAGTTGGTGAGGACGCCCCAGTAGCCGGGTGCGTTGGTCTGCGGATGGGTCACCTGCACGACGCTGCGGTCATCCAAGGCGATCTGCCGGCTCGACGCCCATGTCAGGACGGCAGCGGAGACGAGGCGGCCGATCACAAAGATGCCCAGGGGCACCCACAGCCAGCTCCTGTTCGCGGACATTAGCCGCGAGGGCGGGGACGCCTCGTGAGCCTCGGTCGACTCGGTTCCGAGATTCTTGGACCCAACGTTCACTGCGTTCTCCTCCGGCGTGCCAACGGCACGATCCTCGCCTAGGCGGCAGGTCCGTCGGGGCGGATTGGTCGAATCGGCAGCCGTTCGGATTCCCCGTCGTCGGCAGGCGGAAGGTCGACGACGGGGGCATCGGCTACGTCACGGCGTGACCTGGCTGCGGACCACTGGTCGACGCCCTGGGCAGGGGCGGGAGTGTGCTGCTCGTGCACTCCCCGGTTCCGGGACTTCTCTCCCGGCGAGTTCGTCTGGCGCCGCAGCACCCTGCTGCGCGATGCCGGCGTGAGCCGGGTCGTGACGTCCCCGGTCATGGTGGCCCCCTCCTACGACCGCCTGGATTTCCGGCGTGTCGGCTCGTACGTGCTCGACCTGTGAAATCGCGCACCACTGCCGCCAATCCGGTCACGCTGTCCTGCCTGTCGTGCAAGGGTGGCCCGGTGCCACAGCCCGACCCTTCGCGTGCCAGTGCCCCCCTGATCCTGACGCTGGTTCCCCTGCTGGTCCTGGGCGGAGCCCTCGCGGTCGTGGTCAAGAGATTCGCCGAGCCCGTGACGAATCCGGACACCTTCTTCCACCTGCGCCTGGGGCGGGAGTTCCTGGGGCAGTGGACCCCGTGGGCCCCAGGCACCGTGACCCCGTTCGCCACTGCGGAATGGTCCCCCACACAGTGGCTGAGCCAGCTTCTGTACGCCGGAGCCGAGAAGTGGTTCGGCCTGCCGGGAGTCGCCTGGCTGAGCGGCACCGTGGCCATCGCCCTGGTGGCCACCCTCGCCCTGGTCTCGCGACGGTTCGGGGGTCTGCTGGTGGCCGCCCTCGTCACGGGGCTCGCAGTCTTCGGGAACCTCCCGTTCCTCACCTCGCGCCCGCAGGTGGCGAGCTACCTGTTCCTCGTCCTCGTGACGGCTGCCTGGCTCAACGCAGGACGCAACGGTCGGCTCCCCTGGTGGACGATCCCCCTCACCTGGGTCTGGGCCATGGTGCACGGTATGTGGCTCTCCGGGGTCATCGTCGGTCTGGGCGCCGCACTCGGGCTCAGCCTCGACCGCCGATCAGCACCCCCAGATCGGGCCCTTCACCCGTTCTGGGCACCCTGGCTCGTACCCGTCCTCTCGCTGCTGGCAGCAGGCCTGACGCCAGTCGGCCCCGCGATCTGGACGGCCACGGCACGGGTGAGCAGCATCTCCGGCTTCTTCACCGAGTGGTCGTCACCGGAGTTCACGGACCCGGTCACGGCGAGCGCCGCGCTCATGTTGGCGATCACGCTCCTCATCCGACTGCGGGACGGCGCCCAGTCCTGGCTCGAGCTCTGCCTGCTCGCGATGGCAGGTGGCTGGATGCTCCTGGCCGAGCGCTCCGTGCCCGTGGCCGTGGCAGTCCTGGTGCCCATGCTGGCGACCTCGCTCGGCACTCTCGTCCCCCGCAGACCGGCGGCGCGGTGGGAGGGGCGGGCGATAGTCGCTCTGGGGGTCCTCGCCTCGGCGGTCCTCGCCGCCACCGTTCCGTTCACCGCACAGCAGCCTCCCCGAGAGGACAGCGCGGCCTCGCGAGCCGTGGCAGCCCTGCCCGCCGGCAGCGCCCTCCTCAACAACTGGGATCTGGGCGGCATCGACATGTGGCTCTATCCCGATCTCGCACCGGTGATGCACGGATACGGCGACATGTTCACCGATGCGGAGCTGGAGCGGAACCTGGACATCCAGAACCTGGAGCCCGGGTGGGACGAGAAGCTCAGGGCGTTGCCGGTCACCCATGCCCTCCTGCTCACGGAGAGCCCGCTGGCGTACGCGCTCGAGAACGGCTGGGGCTGGACGGTGGAAGCACAGGACGACGACGACGCGGAAACACCCCTCGTCTTTCTCGTGGCGCCCGAGGGGTGGCTCGACGTGTCAGCCGAGTGAGGCGGCGACCCAGCGGTCAAGGAGATCCTGAGCCGCGCCGGAGTCGAGCCCCTGCGCCGCCTTCTCCATCCCCGCGGCCAGCCGGTCGACCGTCGTGCCCGCGCCGTCGTCGTAGACCGCCAGAGCAGCCCCGGCGTTGAGCAGCACCGCGTCGCGCACCGGCCCGCTCCGCCCCCCGAGCAGGCTGCGGACCACCTCGGCGTTGAACGCCGCGTCCCCGCCGCGCAGGGTCTCGACCGGGTTCAGCGACAACCCGAGCTCCACGGGGTCGACCGTCCCGCGCTCGACGCGGCCGTCCCGCACGCTCCACACGGTCGAGGTCGTCGTGATGGTCAGCTCGTCGAGTCCGTCGTCCCCGCGGAAGACC
The DNA here is from genome assembly GCF_058215795.1 of Nocardioides sp. Z40_12. Lineage (NCBI taxonomy): Bacteria > Bacillati > Actinomycetota > Actinomycetes > Propionibacteriales > Nocardioidaceae > Nocardioides > Nocardioides sp. Z40_12. The sequence continues at coordinate 349,685 of NZ_JBZAJA010000002.1, read as the reverse complement.
CAGGCATCCACGCCACGTCGGGCGAAGACCTCCGCCATGATCGGGGCCATCCGCAGGTCCGCGCACCCGATGGCCTGGGCCGCAGGACGGGCGGGGTTCGAGAGCGGTCCGAGCAGGTTGAAGCTGGTCGCGATCCCCAGCTCACGCCGCGGTGCGGCGGCGTGCCGCATCGCGGGGTGGAAGGCGGCGGCGAAGCAGAAGGTGATGCCGACCTCCTCGGCGATGGCCGCGACTCGCTCCAGCGGTAGGTCGAGCCGGATGCCGAGGGCCTCCAGCACGTCCGCCGACCCGGACTGGGACGAGGCGGAACGGCTCCCGTGCTTGACCACCCGGGCACCGGCCGCGGCCGCGACGATGGCCGACATCGTCGAGATGTTGACCGACATCGAGCGGTCCCCGCCCGTGCCCACGATGTCGAGGAGGCGACCCGGCACCGAGATGGGGTTGCCGGCCGCGAGCATCGCGTCGGAGAGCCCCTCGATCTCGTCGACCGACTCCCCTTTGGCGCGCAGCGCCACCGCGAAGCCCGCGATCTGGGCGGGGCTCGCCGCCCCGGCGAGGATCTCGCCCATCGCCCACTGGGCCTGGTCCACGGAGAGGTCACGACCGGCCACGAGGTCGGTGAGGACCTCCGGCCAGGTGGCGGCCGCCATCGAGGTCAGGCGGTCGCCGGCACGCGCGAGCGCAGCAGTGCCACGACCGACTCCGCCAGCTGGATCGGGTCGATCGGGTGCGGCACGGCCGCCTCCGCCCGGGACCACGTGGCCAGCCAGGCGTCCTGGGGTCGCCCGGTGAGCACCAGCACGGGCGGGCAGTCGTAGATCTCGTCCTTGAGCTGCTTCGCGATGCCCATGCCGCCGGCCGGGACGGCCTCGCCGTCGAGGATGAGCAGGTCGATGCCGCCGGCGTCCATGTTGGCGATGACGACGGGCTCGGTGGCCACCTCGACGTACTCCAGCTCGGGGAGGTCGGGGTGCGGACGCCGTCCCAGGGCGAGGATGACCTGCTGACGCGTGTTGATGTCGTCGGAGTAGACGAGCACCTTCAGCGGGGCGGTCTTCGAGGCATTCGTGTCCATCACGTCGCTGATGCTACCCGCCTGGGCGGGCCAGCTGCTCCCGCGCCTCCATCCGGTCCAACCGGCGGTCCTCCCGCTCGCCCTCCTTCATCGAGGAGCGCGCCCACTGGGCGAAGAGCACCAGCAGGAAGATGATGCCGATCAGGTCGCCCGAGGCCCAGAGGATGCCTCCCGCGCGGTGCTGGTCGTCCATGGCGTCGGGCAGCCAGGCGCCCATCGGCCCCTCGCGCAGGGCCAGGTACCACTCACCGGCCAGCAGCTGGCTCTGCCCCATGATCGTGACGCCCAGGAAGGCGTGGAAGGGCAGCGTCAGCACCGTCAGCAGCAACCGGAAGGGGTAGCTGACCCGGCCCGGCACGGGGTCGATCCCCATCAGCGGCCAGAAGAAGAGGGCACCCACCAGCACCAGGTGCACGTGCATCATCTCGTGCACGTACGTGGAGCGGAGGCTGGCGTCGTACCAGCCGGTGAAGTAGAGCGCCCACGGCGAGAGGATGTAGAGGCCGAAGACCAGTGGCGGGAAGGAGAGCACCCGCGCCACCCGCGAGTGCAGCAGGCTCAGCAGCCAGGTGCGGGGCGGCCGCGGGAGGGTGCGCAGGGCCAGGGTCACCGGCGCCCCCAGCGCCAGGCACAGCGGCACCACCATCGACAGGATCATGTGCTGGACCATGTGGGCCGAGAGCAGCACCGTGTCGTAGCGGGCCAGGCCCGAGGCCGTGGCGAAGACGAAGGAGCCCATGCCGAGGCCCACGAAGGCCACGGTCCGCCCCCAGGGCCAGTCGTCGCCGCGCCGGCGCAGGGTCCGGACGCCGAGGAGGTAGAGGCCGCAGACCCAGACCGTCAGGACGAACGGGACGGGCGCGAGGCCCCAGTCGGTGAAGACACGGCCGAGGGTGAACTCCGGTAGCACAGTCGAACCGGATGAGGCAACGAGCATTGCCTCAGAGTACGCGGCGCCCCGAGGCCCCGGCGCCCGGAGTGCGACCGCACTGGGGGCCCGCTGCGGCGAAACGCCCAAACCGAGGGGGTAGGGGTACTGCCGGGGAGACCCTCCGACATAATGACTACCGTGGCGACAGCAACGGCTATTCCGGCATCCCGGCTACACGGGCACCACGATCGACCCAGCATGGTCAGCGTGGGGACGATCATCTGGCTCGCGAGCGAGCTCATGTTCTTCGCGGCGCTCTTCGCGTCGTACTTCACGATCCGGGCGGTGAGCCCGGATCTTTGGGCTCAGGAGACCGCTCACCTCAACGTGCCCTTCGCCGCGGGGAACACCACGATCCTGGTGCTGTCCTCCGTGGCGTGCCAGCTGGGTGTCTTCGCCGCCGAGCGCGGCCAGGTGGGCCGCACCGGCTCGATCTTCGCCGTCAAGGGCTGGGGTCTGCGCGAGTGGTTCATCCTCACCTACGTCATGGGCGCGATCTTCGTCGCCGGCCAGGCGCTGGAGTACGTCGAGCTCGTCCACCACGGCGTGACCATCCAGGACTCCGCCTACGGAACGATGTTCTACCTCACCACCGGGTTCCACGGGATCCACGTGACCGGGGGTCTGATCGCTTTCCTCTTCGTCCTGGGCCGCACCTACCTGGCCCGCCGCTTCACCCATGAACAGGCCGTCAGCGCCATCGTCGTGTCCTACTACTGGCACTTCGTCGACGTGGTGTGGATCGCCCTGTTCGCTGCCATCTACCTCATCCAATGAGTCTCCGAACCGGATCTGAAGAGGAATTTGTCACGTGCGTCTCCTGAATCGAACCGCCGGACGGCTCTCCCGGCACCGCCGGGCCCCGCTCGCGGGTCTTGCCGTGCTGCTCCTGGGGCTGGTGATGACCGGCGGGCTCTACTCGGCCTTCGCCCCTGCCACCGCGCAGCAGGCCACCAGCGACCAGGAGCTCATCGAGCAGGGTCGTGAGCTCTTCCTGGTCGGCTGCTCCTCGTGCCACGGCCTGAACGCCGAGGGCGTGAGCACCGTCCGCGACGGCTACAACATCGGCCCCTCGCTGGTGGGCGTCGGCGCTGCCGCCGTCGACTTCCAGGTCGGGACCGGCCGGATGCCGTTGGCGAACCCGAGCCACCAGGCGCCCCGCAAGGAGCGCCTCTACAACGACGAAGAGATCGACGCGATGGCCGCCTACGTGGCCAGCCTGGGCCCCGGCCCGGCGATCCCGACCGAAGAGGACTACAGCGTCGACGGCCTGTCCGAGGAGGAGCGCCAGGAGGCGATCTCCCGCGGCGGCCAGATCTTCCTCACCAACTGCACCGCCTGCCACAACTTCAACGGCTCCGGCGGAGCCATGCCCCGGGGCGGCTACGCCCCCTCGCTCAAGGGCGTCGACGAGAAGCACATCTACGAGGCCATGCTCACCGGCCCGCAGAGCATGGACGTCTTCTCCAACGGCAACATCCCGCCCGACGCCAAGCGTGACGTCATCGCCTACCTGAAGTCGCTGGAGTCCGAGCCCGAGTACGGCGGCTTCGGCCTGGGTGGCCTCGGACCGGTCTCCGAGGGCGTCTTCGCCTGGGTCATCGGCATGGGCAGCCTGGTCGCGTTCGCGGTGTGGATCGCTGCGCACTCGACCCGTTCGAAGAAGGACAAGGTGGAAGCGTGAGTCACAACGACCACAACGAGCAGAACCTCCCCGCGGTCGAGGGTGACCCGATCGCGGACCCGGGTCTCCCGCCGCACGAGTGGCGTCCCACCGACGTCGACGAGCGGGCCGCCAAGCGGGCCGAGCGCCAGGTCGCGACCTTCTTCGGGCTCTCCGCGCTGTTCGCCGTCCTCTTCGTCGTCGCCTACTTCACCTTCGACGTCGGGGACGACCCGGACACGCTGATGGGCTTCGGCGCCTCCAACGTGACGCTGGGTGCCACCCTGGGCCTCGCCCTGCTGCTGCTCGGCGTCGGCATCATCCAGTGGGCCCGCAAGCTCATGGCAGACCACGAGCTGGTGGAGTACCGCCACCCGGCGCGCTCCTCCGACGAGGACCGGGAGGGCGCCGTCGAGGCGCTGCAGACCGGCCTGGCCGAGTCCGGCATCGGCCGCCGCCCGCTGGTGCGCAACTCGCTGCTCGGCGCCATGGCCGCCCTCGGCCTGCCGGCCGTGGTGCTGCTGCGCGACCTCGGCCCCCTCCCCTTCTCCGACGACGTGGTCGACCCGGAGAACGGCGGCGGCCTGGAGCACACCATCTGGAAGAAGGGCGAGCGAGTCGTCCGCGACGTCCTCGGCACTCCGATCCAGGTCTCCGACCTGGAGATCGGCGACCTGGTCAACGCCCAGCCGGCCGCGATCTTCGCGGTCGACGAGAACGGTCACCACGTCTTCGAGGGCGCGGCCCTGCAGGTCGCCAAGTCCAAGGCGTCCCTGATCCTGCTGCGCATGGAGCCGGACGACATCACCCCCGGCCCCGGCCGGGAGAACTGGACCGTCGACGGCATCGTCGCCTACTCCAAGATCTGCACCCACGTGGGCTGCCCGATCTCGCTCAACGAGCGCATCACGCACCACCTGCTCTGCCCCTGCCACCAGTCGACCTTCGACCTGGCCGACAGCGCCCGGGTGGTCTTCGGACCGGCCGCGCGGGCACTGCCTCAGCTGCCCCTGGCCGTCGACGACGAGGGCTACCTGATCGCGCAGAGCGACTTCACCGAACCCGTCGGTCCGAGCTACTGGGAGCGTGACTCGAAGTGAGCATCGACACCAGCAAGGTGGCCTCCACCAACGCCACCACCGCTGCGACCGCCAAGCGGTCCAAGCCCGGTGGGCTGGCGACCTGGGCCGACGAGCGCCTCGGCCTCGCCGGCGCGATGAAGAAGAACCTGCGCAAGGTCTTCCCCGACCACTGGTCGTTCATGCTGGGCGAGATCGCCCTGTGGAGCTTCGTCGTGCTGCTCCTGACCGGCGTCTTCCTGACGCTCTGGTTCACCCCCAGCATGTCCGAGGTGCAGTACCAGGGCTCCTACGACCAGCTGCGTGGCGTCTACATGTCCGAGGCGATGGTCTCGGCGCTGGACATCTCGTTCGACGTGCGTGGCGGCCTCTTGATGCGGCAGATGCACCACTGGGCGGCGATGATCTTCATCGCCTCCATGATGGTCCACCTGATGCGCGTCTACTTCACGGGCGCCTTCCGCAAGCCGCGTGAGCTCAACTGGGTGATCGGCATGCTGCTGCTCATCCTGGGCACGCTCGAGGGCTTCACCGGCTACTCCCTCCCCGACGACCTGCTCTCGGGCACGGGCGTCCGGGCGGCGGACGGCTTCATGAAGTCCGCGCCGGTGATCGGCACCTACATGTCGTTCTTCCTCTTCGGCGGCGAGTTCCCGGGCGAGTCGATCATCCCGCGGCTCTACATCATCCACGTGCTGCTGATCCCGGGTCTGCTCCTCGCCCTGATCGCGGCGCACATGCTCCTGCTCGTCTACCACAAGCACACCCAGTGGCCCGGGCCCGGACGCACCGAGCAGAACGTGGTCGGCTACCCGATGCTCCCCGTGTACGCGGCCAAGGCCGGCGGCTTCTTCTTCGTGGTCTTCGGCGTGACGGCGCTGATGGGCGGCTTCATGACCATCAACCCGGTCTGGAAGTACGGCCCGTACGACCCGTCCAAGGTGACCGCGGGCTCCCAGCCCGACTGGTACATGGGCTGGCCCGACGGCGCGCTGCGCATCATGCCCGGCTGGGAGTCGTCGTTCCTGGGCATCACGCTCTCCTGGAACGTGCTGCTGCCGATCCTGGTGCTGCCGATCCTGCTCTTCGTCGTGGTCCTGCTGCTGCCCTTCATCGAGGCGTGGATCACCGGCGACAAGCGGGAGCACCACCTGCTCCAGCGTCCGCGCAACGCGCCCACGCGCACCGCGGTCATGGTGGCCCTGATGACGTTCTACGGCCTCCTGTGGGCTGCCGGCGGCAACGACATCATCGCGATCAAGTTCGACCTGAGCATCAACCAGATCACCTACTTCATGCGGGCGGCTGTGTTCATCGGTCCGGTGATCGCTTTCTGGATCACCCGCCGTTGGTGCATCTCTCTCCAGCGCCACGACGAGGAGAAGCTCCTCCACGGCTACGAGACCGGCGTCATCATGCGCTCGCCCGAGGGGGCCTACAGCGAACGGCACCTGCCGCTCCCGCTGGACAGCCAGTACACCCTCACGGCGCGTGACCGCGACGAGGTCTACACGCTGGAGAGCGACGTGGACGCCAACGGGGTGCCGGCGCCCGGCACCCGTGCCAACCGGCTCCGCGCCCGGCTGTCGGCCTGGTTCAACGGCCACAACGTGCAGAAGCCGACCCGCGAGGAGCTGGCCGCCGCACACCACCACGCCGAGCACGAGGCCGAGCTGCAGTCCGGGCTCGACCACGCCGTCGACGGGCACCAGTTCGACGGTGTCCACCCGGTGGAGGGCGACGAGCTCAGGCACTGAGTGAGCGTCAGCCAGTGATCATCACGTTCGCCCGGTCCCCGTCCAGGGGGCCGGGCGAACGTGTTCCCAGGAGTAGGAAGGCGGCCCCGCGATGACCGTGCAGCTCGGGTTGGACACTTTCGGAGACATCACCCATGACGAGGCCGGCGGCCTCCTCCCCCACCACCAGGTCCTGCGCGACGTCGTGGAGGAGGCGGTGCTGGCCGACCAGGTGGGCATCGACGCCTTCAACGTCGGGGAGCACCACCGTGACGACTTCGCCATCTCGGCCCCCGAGGTCGTGCTGGCCGCCATCGCGGCCCGGACCACCCGGATCACCCTCGGCACGGCGGTGACGGTGCTCAGCTCCGACGACCCGATCCGGGTCTACGAGCGGTTCGCGACGCTCGACGCACTCTCCCGGGGCCGGGCCGAGATCACGCTGGGGCGCGGCTCCTTCACCGAGTCCTTCCCGCTCTTCGGCCTGGACCTCGCCGACTACGAGATCCTCTTCGAGGAGAAGCTCCGGCTCTTCGCCAGCCTGCGCTCCGAGGGCGAGGTGTCGTTCCAGGGCCGCACCCGCCCGGCGCTGGCGCCCACCCACGTCCACCCGAGGACCGAGCGGGGCGGCCTGCCCGCCTGGGTCGGGGTCGGGGGCTCACCCGAGTCCGTGGTGCGCGCCGCCCGGCACGGCCTCCCGATGATGCTCGCCATCATCGGCGGGGCGCCGTCCCGGTTCGCCCCCTTCGTCGACCTCTACCGGCGCGCCCTCGACGAGCTCGGGCAGCCGGCCCAGCCGGTCGGCGTGCACTGCCCCGGGTTCGTGGCGGCCACCGACCAGGAGGCCAGGGATCAGCTCTTCCCCCACTTCAAGGCCAACCGCGACCGGATCGGTGCGGAGCGGGGCTGGGGCCCGGCCACCAGGGAGCAGTTCGAGGGGGAGGTCGAGCACGGCGCGCTCTTCGTCGGCTCCCCGGAGACGGTAGCGCGCAAGATCGCCGACACCGTCCGCGAGCTGGGCATCGACCGGTTCGACCTGAAGTACTCCAACGGGCCGCTGCCGCACCCCCGGCTGATGGAGTGCATCCGGCTCTACGGGACCGAGGTGGCCCCGCGGGTCCGGGCGCTCCTGGCCTGACAGGGTGTGTCCTGCTGACCGCGGCGCGGGGTGGTGCCGTTCACCGCAGCAGATGAACGGCCGTCCTCAGTCGCGGCCTAGGTCCCGGTAGATCCGCTCGCGTTCGGCATCGGGTACGGAGTCGGAAACGAAGACCGCGAAGGAGTCCTCGTCGAAGCGGACGCCCACGACATCGTCGGGCGGATACCCACGAAATGCCCACGTGGTGACCTGTGCTGGCTGCTCCCCGAGCACAGAGCCAGCAGCACCCTGACCGACGTCGTCACCCTATGCCTCGTCGGCGACAGAGTCACTGCTGGCTTTCCGCTCGGTGTAGACGTGGGACGTGTAGACGATGCCGTCAGCCAGACGACGAACGGCCCCGGACAGATCGTCCGGGGCCGTTCTGCGTGGGTGCACGCCTCAGTGGGCGTGCTCCCCGCGGTAGTACTCGAAGACCCAGCCACACAGGGCGATCAGGCCGAGAGCCCCGGCGATCAACACCAGCCACCAGGCGCTCATCGCGATCGCATACATCATCAGCGAGAGCGTCAGCGCACACCAGAGCGGCCACCAGGAGTACGGCGGGAAGAAGCCGAGCTCGCCCGCCCCCTCCTCGATGTCACCGTCCTTGCGGTCCTCCGGGCGGGGGTCCATGCGCGAGGCGTGGAAGCCCAGGTAGAGGGCGATCATCCAGGCCAGGAACGTGGTCATCACCAGGGCCGAGGTACCGGTCCAGTCGTTGGTGATCACCCAGTAGGCGGGCGAGACCAGGGTGAAGAAGACTCCCGTGACCACGAAGATCCATGCTTCGGCCTTCATCGTGCGTCACCGTCCTTGTCCTCGTCGATCGTGGTGGAACCCATGCGCTCCTCCAGGAGCTCCTGGCGACCCGACACGTCGGGGGCGTCCGCGAACCCGCCCTGACGCTCGGCCTCGTTCTGCTCCAGCTCGAGCGCGGCGATCTCCGGGTGGTGCAGGTCGAACGCCGGCGACTCCGAGCGGATCCGGGGCAGCTGGTGGAAGTTGTGCCGCGGCGGCGGGGACGACGTGGCCCACTCCAACGACCGGCCCCAGCCCCACGGGTCGTCCACCCCGACGAGCGGGGCGTTGCGGGACTGGTAGACGTTCCAGAGGAACGGCAGGGTCGAGGCGGCGAGCAGGAACGCACCCACCGTCGAGATCTGGTTGAGCGTGGTGAAGCCGTCCTCCGGCAGGTAGTCGGCGTAGCGACGGGGCATGCCCTCGACGCCGAGCCAGTGCTGGACCAGGAAGGTCGAGTGGAACCCGACGAACAGCAGCCAGAAGTGGAGCTTGCCGAGGCGCTCGTCGAGCATCCGACCCGTCATCTTCGGCCACCAGAAGTAGAAGCCGGCGAACATCGCGAAGACCACCGTGCCGAAGACCACGTAGTGGAAGTGAGCCACCACGAAGTAGGAGTCCGAGACGTGGAAGTCCAGCGGCGGGCTGGCCAGGATGACCCCGGTGAGACCACCGAAGAGGAAGGTGGTCAGGAAGCCGATCGACCACAGCATCGGGGTGTCGAAGGAGACTGATCCGCCCCACATCGTGCCGATCCAGTTGAAGAACTTCACTCCTGTCGGCACCGCGATCAAGAACGTCATGCCGGAGAAGAACGGCAGGTCCACCGCGCCGGTGACGAACATGTGGTGGGCCCAGACCGCGATGGAGAGCACCGCGATCGCCATGGTGGCGCCGACCAGGCCGACGTAGCCGAAGATCGGCTTGCGGCTGAAGACGGGCAGGATCTCAGAGACGATGCCGAAGAACGGCAGCGCGATGATGTAGACCTCCGGGTGACCGAAGAACCAGAAGAGGTGCTGCCACAGGATCGGCCCGCCGTGGGCGGGGTCGAAGACGTGGGCGCCCAGCAGGCGGTCGGCCTCCAGCGAGAGCAGCGCGCCACCGAGGATCGGGAAGGCCATCAGCACCAGCATGCTGGTGATCAGCGCGTTCCAGGTGAAGATCGGCATCCGGAACATCGTCATGCCGGGGGCACGCATGGTGATGATCGTGGTGATGAAGTTGACGGCACCCAGGATCGTGCCGAGACCCGCCATGTAGAGGCCCATGATCCACAGGTCTCCGCCGACTCCGGGAGAGCGGACCGCGTCGGAGAGCGGGGTGTAGGCGAACCACCCGAAGTCAGCGGCGCCCGAGGGGGTGAGGAAGCCGGACGCGGCGATCAGGCCGCCGAAGAGGAAGAGCCAGTAGCTGAACATGTTCAGCCGCGGGAACGCCACGTCGGGCGCACCGATCTGGATCGGCATGATCATGTTGGCGAACCCGAAGAAGAGCGGGGTCGCGAAGAGCAGCAGCATGATCGTGCCGTGCATGGTGAAGAGCTGGTTGTAGAGCTCGTCGTTGACCACCTGGTTGCCCGGGAAGGCCAGCTCCGAACGGATGACCATCGCCATCAGCCCGCCGAGGATGAACCAGATGAACGAGGTCACCAGGTACATCTTCCCGATCAGCTTGTGATCGGTGGTGGTCAGCATCCTGACCGTCTGCTGGCCCAGGGTCAGCTTCGGCGTGCCCGTGACCTGCGGTGAATCTGCGAGCGCGGTCACTCCTGGCCTCCTTCTTCGTCATCGTCCTCGGCCTGCCCGGCCTCTTCCACTTCGTCCTCGGACGGATCGTCCAGGCCGGCCTGGGTCAGGGCGTCGGATCCCCCGAGCAGCGGCCCGTCGGAGACGGAGCCCGTCTCCTCGAGCTCGGCGAGGTACAGCTCGTAGTCAGCCTGGCTGACGATCTCCACGTTGAACAGCATCCGGGAGTGGTAGGTGCCGCAGAGCTCGAAGCACTTGCCCACGTAGGTGCCGATCTCGTTGGGCGTCACCTGGAACTTGTTGATCCGGCCCGGCACCACGTCGAGCTTGGTGAGGAACACCGGCACGCCGAAGGAGTGGATCACGTCCGGGGAGTGCAGGTTGAACTGCACCCGCTGGTCCACCGGAAGCACCAGGGTCGGCTGGATCGCGGTGGTGCCCACCGTGTACGGGGTGGTGCCACCCTCGCCCTGGTCGGTGTAGTTGAACGTCCAGGACCACTGCTGACCCACGACGTCGACCGTCACGTCAGGGTCGTCGACCATCTCGGTCACCTCGTTCTGGACGTTGACGGTCCAGTAGAAGAAGACGACGACCATCATGATCGGCGCGACGGTGTAGAAGATCTCCAGCGGCAGGTTGTACCTGACCTGGACCGGGACCTCGTCGTCGCTGCGGCGCCGGAAGCGCCACGACGAGTAGAAGATCAGGCCCCAGGTGAGCACGCCGACCACGAGGGCGGCGACCCAGGCCCACCGCCACAGCTCGAGGGTGGCCGGTCCCTGCTCGGTAATCGGCGATGGCATCGCGAACCGGGCGATCTCATCGGTGTCCTCAGCCGAGCACGCACCCAGGAACAACAGGGTGAGGCCCAGCACGGTGGCGGTCGCGACCCTCTTGACGGGTGCGACTGCGCGCGAGGGGAGTTGCAGACCCACGAACGAGCCTCTCTCTTGGGCAGTCACGTATAGGGATGAACACTATCCGAGTGCCGGGGCCGTCGACCGAGCGGGTCAGCCCGCGGTGAGGTCCGCGTGTCGCAGGCACTAGGTTCGAGCAGGTGAGCACCCCGGTCCGCACCTACCTGGACTCGGCCTCCTCCGAGCCGTTGCACCCGCACGCCCGCGAGACCCTGCTGGCCGCGGTGGACCAGGGCTGGGCGGACCCGCGCCGGCTGCACCACGAGGGCCGGCGCGCCCGGCTGCTGCTGGACAACGCGCGCGAGGTGGTGGCCGACGCCCTGGGCGCCCGTCCCGACGAGGTCACCTTCACCGCGTCGGGCACCGAGGCGGTCCACCGCGGGCTGCTCGGCCTGCACCGGGGGCGTGCCCGCACCTCCCGGGCGCTGGTCCACTCGGCGGTCGAGCACTCCTGCGTGATTCATGCCGCGCGCTGGACCCAGGACCCGGCGTTCGCGGTGCCCGTGACCCGCACCGGGCTGGTCACTGTCCCCGCGGTGCTGGCGTCGGTCGCCGAGAGCGTCGCCGCAGGCCACGGCCGGCCGGCCGTGGTGGCCGTCCAGCACGCCAACCACGAGGTGGGCACCCTCCAGCCGGTGGCGTCGATCGCGGCCGCGCTCGACGACGTCCCGCTGTTCGTGGACGCGTGCGCCAGCGCCGGTCGCGTGCCGCTGCCCCGGGGCTGGGCGGCGGCGGCCGCCTCCGCCCACAAGTGGGGTGGCCCGCCGGGCGTGGGGGTGCTGCTGGTGGCCAAGGGAGCTCGGTGGCGCAGCCCGCTGCCTGCCGACGACCGCGTGGACGAGCGCGCCGGCGGCTTCGAGAACGTGCCCGCCGCCCTGGCCGCCGCGGCGGCCCTCCAGGCGATGGTGGCCGAGCGCGACGCCCTGACCGGTGCCCAGACCGCGCTCGTCGAGCGGGTACGGCGGGCCGCGGCGGCGATCCCGGACGTGGAGGTGGTGGGCGAGCCCGACCTCCGCCTCCCCCACCTGGTCACCTTCTCCTGCCTCTACGTCGACGGCGAGGCGCTGGTCACCGAGCTCGACCGTCGCGGCTTCGGCGTCGCGAGCGGATCGGCGTGCACCGCCTCGACCCTGGAGCCCTCGCACGTGCTGGCCGCGATGGGCGTCCTCACCCACGGCAACGTGCGGCTCTCGCTGACCAGGGACACCGACGCCGCGGACGTCGAGCGGTTCCTCGCCGCGCTGCCGGAGGTCGTCCGCGACCTGCGGGCGGAGGTCGGCCTGTGAGCCCCGAGGTGGCGCTCGAGCTCGACTGCCGGGAGATGCTCTGCCCGATGCCGGTGATCGAGCTGGCCCGGCACGTCGGCCAGGTCGAGCCCGGCGCGTGCCTGGCCGTCGTCACCCGGGACCCGGCGGCCCGCGTGGACGTGCCGGCCTGGTGCCGGATGCGGGGCCAGGAGTTCCTCGGCGAGGACTCCGCCGAGGACGGCTCCCCCCGTTTCCTGGTGCGCCGGCTCAGCTGAGCCGGCGCGTCGCCTCAGGGGTGGAAGGTGCGCACGTGCGGCTCGAAGTCGGCGGTCGCCGCCGCGCCGTACGCCTGCGTGCAGCGCTCGAGGAACGCCGCCCGGGACAGCGAGTACTCCTGGGTGCCCACCTGCTCGACGACGTGGACGGCGAGCAGGCACCCCAGCTGGGCGGCGCGCTCGTGGCCCAGGCCCCAGGCCAGCGCCGCCAGGAATCCCGCCCGGAACGCGTCGCCGACCCCGGTCGGCTCCACGGGGGCCACGTCGGGCACCGCGGCCACCTCGATGGTCTGCGCGCCCTTCGCCTCCACCCGGACGCCCCGGGCGCCGAGGGTGATCACCCAGGTGCCGACCCGGTCGAGCACCTCCTCGGTGCTCCACCCCGTCTTCTGGGTGATCAGCGACGCCTCGTACTCGTTGGAGAAGAGCATGTCCGCGCCCTCGACCAGCTTGCGGATGAGGTCGCCGTCGCCGAAGGCCAGCTGCTGGGAGGGATCGGCCACGAAGCGGTAGCCGCGCTGACGGCACTCGTCGGTGTGCCGCAGCATGCCCTCGGGGTCGTCGGGGCCGATGAGCACGAAGTCGGGCTCGCCGACCCGGTCCACGATCGGCTTGAGCTCCAGCTCGCGGGACTCGCTCATCGCCCCGGGGTAGAACGAGGCGATCTGGGCCATCGCGGTGTCGGTGGTGCACACGAAGCGCGCCGTGTGCCGGGTCTGGGAGACGTGCACCGAGTCGCAGTCGACGTGGTGACGCTCCAGCCAGCTGCGGTAGTCGGCGAAGTCCTCGCCCACGGCGCCGACCAGCACCGGCCGCAGGCCGAGGTTGCCGAGGCCGAAGCAGATGTTCGCCGCCACGCCGCCGCGTCGCACCTCGAGGTCGTCGACGAGGAACGAGACCGAGATCTTGTCCAGCTGGTCGACCACCAGGGAGTCGGAGAACCTGCCGGCGAAGGACATGAGGTGGTCGGTGGCCACGGAGCCGGCGATCAGGAGCGACATGTGGCCGCACACTACTAGCGCGCCCCGCTGGGTGTACCAATCGGTAACGACTAGCGTCGGGGACATGGCCACTTCTGACCCAGGTTCACACCTGACCCACGACGAGCTCTCGACGCCTACCCAGATGCGCGCCGACGCTCGCGCGGTCGTGTCCTCCCTCCGCCTGGAGCGGGTGGCCCGGGCCGCAGTCCGGCCGGCGCCGAGCATCCACTTCGCGGACTACCCCCGCGAGGTGCGCAAGAGTGAGATCCGGGTCAGCGCGGCAGCGGCCCGACTCGCGAACGCCCTGCACCTGCACCTGGACTGAGCCCACCGTCCGCCGACCCGGACGACGAGAAGCCCCCGCCGTGAGGCGGGGGCTTCTTCGTCTGTGTGGGGCGGGGTACCGCCCCGGCTCAGTGGAACGAGTCGCCGCAGGCGCACGAACCCGTCGCGTTGGGGTTGTCGATGGTGAACCCCTGCTTCTCGATCGAGTCGACGAAGTCGATCATCGCGCCGTTGAGGTAGGGAACGCTCATCCGGTCGACGACCACGGTGACGCCGTCGAAGTCGGTGGTGACGTCGCCGTCGAGGGTGCGCTCGTCGAAGAAGAGCTGGTAGCGCAGCCCGGAGCAGCCGCCGGGCTGCACGGAGATGCGGAGCGCGAGGTCGTCGCGGCCCTCCTGCGCCAGGAGGCTCTTGACCTTGCCGGCCGCGACCGCACTGAGGTTGATCTGGTCGGTGCGGCGCTCTTCGGTGGTCTCGACCTGCTCGGTCATCTCGATCTCCCGTGGGTGTAGGTCGTGGTGGTCAACGGGTCAAGCGTCTCACAGCTCTGGTTATTCCACCCCGGCCCGCCCGGGATGTCCGCTCACGCCTGGGACCAGCTCCGCGCCACCCGCTGGGCCAGGTCGGCCAGCGCCTCGGCCGGCCGCCCGAGCGCCCTCTCCTCCCCGTAGGTCTCGGCCACCGAGTAGGCAGACTCGATGCCCAGGGCCCGCATCTCCCGAGACCCCACCAGGACCCGGCCGGCGAGGGCGACACACGGCCGCAGCTGCTCGCCGGCGATCTCCGCCACCCCGTAGGGGACCTTTCCGGCCCGGCTGGAGAAGTCGAAGGCACCCTCCCCGGTGACCACCAGGTCCGCGCGCCGGGCGCGTGCCGCGAGGTCGACGGCGTCGGCCACCAGACGGATCCCCGGCTGCCGCGCACCGCCCAGCAGCATCAGCGCGAACCCGAGGCCCCCGGCGGCCCCGGCACCGGGCTCCAGGGAGGTCCGCCGGTCGCAGGCGACGGCGAGCCCCTCCAGGGCGACGTCGACGGCGACCAACGCCTCCTCCCCGATCCCCTTCTGCGGGCCGTAGGTCCGGGCCGCGCCGAAGAGACCGGTCAGCGGGTTGTCCACGTCGGTGGCGGCCACCAACGACAGCCCGTGGAGGGCCGCGCGGGCCGGTGCGAGGTCCACCTCGCGGACACCCGCCAGCCCGCGGGGCCCCGCGTCGAGGGGCACGTCGGCCGTCGCCCCGAGCGCCGCCAGCAGTCCGGCCCCGCCGTCGGTGGTCGAGGAGCCGCCCAGCCCGACCACGAGGGTCCGGGCGCCGGCGTCACGGGCCGCGAGCAGCAGCTCGCCCACCCCGCGCGTCGTCCTCGTCTCGGGGTCGGTGCCCCCGGCCAGGTGGAGGCCGCACGCCTGGGCGGACTCCACGTAGGCGACCCCGTCGACCAGGAGCAGGGAGGCCGGCACCTCCTCCCCCGCCGGGCCGGTGACGGAGGCGGCGAGCAGCTCCCCGCCCAACGAGGCGTGCAGGACGTCGACGAAGCCCGGCCCCCCGTCCGCCATCGGGGCGAGGTCGACCACGTCGTCCGGGGCGTGGCGCTGCCAGCCCGTCGCGATCGCCTCGGCGGCCTGGACGGCGGTCAGGGTGCCGGCGAACTTGTCGGGGGCGATGAGCACGCGCATGTGCACATACTGCCGTGCCGGCCCCGCGCGCCGACGTACGATGCCGTGGTCATGACAACCGTCCCGGAATCCGTCCCCCTCGACGTCCGGATCCGACCGATGCGCCACGACGACCTGCGGATCGTGGAGAGGCTCTCCTCCCACGCGTTCCTCGACCTCGAGCGGCGCCTGGCCCCGCCCGGTCGTGAGGTCTCCGGGGGTCGCTCGGTGCAGGCGGCGCAGATCTGGATCGCCCGCACCTCCCGGTTCCTGGAACGGGACGCGGGCGGGTGCTGGGTCGCCGAGCAGGACGGCGAGGTCGCAGGGTTCGCGACGTCGTTCCGACGCGAGACCACCTGGTTCCTGTCGACGTACGCCGTGTCGCCCCGGTGGCAGGGCCTGGGCCTGGGCAAGGCCCTGCTGGACGCCGCGCTCGGCCACTCACGCGGCTGCGTCCGCGGCATGCTGAGCGCCTCCTCCGACCCGCGGGCGGCACGCCGCTACCGGCTGGCCGGCTTCGACCTGCACCCGCAGATGGTGCTCGAGGGGACGGTCGACCGCAGCGCCCTGCCGGAGCTGCGCCACCTGCGGGACGGCACCGCCGGGGACCAGGAGTGGATGGACTCGCTCGACCGCTCGGCCCGCGGCGCCGGGCGCGGGCAGGACCACGAGTTCCTGCGCTCGGTGCACCGCCTGCGCGTGATCGACCACCGCACCGGGCGTGGCTACTCCTACAGCAACCTCGACGGCGTGCAGGTCCTGGCCGCAGACAACCGGCGCACCGCCTCACGCCTCCTCTGGGACGCCCTGGCCGGGGTGCCGGCCGGTCGCAGCACCAGCATCGGCCACGTGACCGGCGCCAACCAGTGGGCGCTCGAGGTCGGGATGGAGGCGGGCCTCGCGGTCCGGCTCGACGGCTACCTCGGGCTGCGCGGGCTCAAGCCGCCGGCGCCCTACCTGCACCACGGCGCCCTGCTCTGAGGGCCGGCGCGGGCGTCGACCTCCCGGCGGCCGGCGCCGGTCCTAGTCGCGCTGGGAGCGCCCCGGCAGGGCGAGCATCCGCTCCAGCGCGATCTGGGCCCAGTGCTGGGTGTCGCGGTCGACCTCGATCCGGTTGACCACCGTGCCGGCGACCAGCGACTCCAGCGCCCAGACCAGGTGCGGGAGGTCGATCCGGTTCATCGTCGAGCAGTAGCAGACGTTGCGGTCGAGGAAGACGATGTTCTTGTCCGGGTGCGCGTCGGCGAGGCGCTTGACCAGGTTGAGCTCGGTGCCGATCGCCCAGGTGGAGCCGGCCGGAGCGGCCTCGATCGTCTTGATGATGAACTCCGTGGAGCCGACCAGGTCGGCCTTGAGGACCACCTCGTGGCGACACTCGGGGTGCACCAGCACCTTGAGGTCGGCGTGTGCGGCCCGCAGCTCGTCGACGACGTCCTCGCTGAAGCGGCCGTGGACCGAGCAGTGGCCGCGCCACAGGATCATCCGGGCGTCGCGGAGCTCCTCGGGGGTGAGCCCCCCGCCGGGGAGCAGCGGGTTCCAGACCACGCAGTCCCCGAGCTCCATGCCGAGCTGCAGGACCGCGGTGTTGCGCCCCAGGTGCTGGTCGGGCAGGAAGAGGACCTTGGCGTCGGAGTCGAGCCCGCCCTTCTGGGCGAAGGCCCACTCCAGGGCCACGTCAGCGTTGGAGGAGGTGCAGACCGCTCCCCCGTTCTTGCCGCAGAACGCCTTGATGTCGGCCGAGGAGTTCATGTAGGTGACCGGCACCACCGAGTCGGCGATGCCCGCCTCGGTCAGCGCCTCCCAGCAGTCCTCGACCTGCGGCAGCCGCGCCATGTCGGCCATCGAGCAGCCGGCGGCCAGGTCGGGCAGCACCACCTGCTGGTCGTCGGTGGTCAGGATGTCGGCCGACTCGGCCATGAAGTGGACGCCGCAGAAGACGATGAACTCGGCCGCCGGCCGCGCCGCCGCCTCCCGGGCCAGCTTGAAGCTGTCGCCGGTCACGTCGGCGAAGGCGATGACCTCGTCGCGCTGGTAGTGGTGGCCGAGCACGAAGACCCGCTCCCCCAGCGCCTCCTTGGCGGCGCGCGCCCGGGCCACCAGCGTGGGGTCGGAGGCCACCGGAAGGTCGCCGGGGCACTCGACGCCCCGCTCCGCGTCCAGGTCCCGGCCCTTCCCGAGAGGCAGGAGAGGCAGGAGGGGCAGGTCGATCGTCATGCCCGCATCCTACGGGCAGCGCCCCGCTCGCTCAGGCGGCGCCAAGCACCGGCAGCGTGAACCAGACCGTGGTCCCGCCCGAGCCGCTCTCCTCGACGCCGGCCCGGCCACCGTGGGCCCCCACGATCCGCCGGACGGTGGACAGCCCGAGCCCCAGTCCGGGCACCCTCTTGTCGAGGCGCACCATCGGCTCGAGCACGCGGTCGCGGTCCTCGGGTGCGATGCCCCGCCCGTTGTCGGCGACCTCGATGCGCCACTCGCCGTCCTGCTGGCGCGCGCTGATCTCGATCCGCAGCGGGACCGACTCGGCGGCGAACTTGACGGCGTTCTCCAGCAGCCCCACCAGGACGACCCGGTAGTCGGCGGGCCCCCCGGCGACGGTGGGCAGGGGGTTCAGCACCGCGACCTCGCCAGGGACGAGGTCGGAGACCGCGGCCAGCACCGCCTCCAGCTCGGCCTGCAGGTCGGTCGTGCCGGGAGCCGGATCCTGGCCGTGGTCGAGCAGGTCGGCGGTCATCCGCTTCATCCGGGCCGCGCTCCCGCTGGCCCGCTCCAGCAGCGAGATCAGCAGCTGCTGGGAGTCCTCCACCTGGTCCCGGGCGATCTCCAGCGACATGGCGACGGCGGCGAGCGGGTTGTTGAGGTCGTGGGCGACCTGGCCGGCGACGCGCGCGACCTCGACCTCGGCCCGGGCGAGCGCCTCGCCGGCCTCGAAGGCCACCGCGTCGGCGGCCACGCAGGCCGCCTCGACCCGGCGCAGAGCGGCCAGGTCGTCAGGGTCGCTGAGCGCGGTCGCGAGCCGCTGCAGGTCGGCGCTCACGTCCGGGACGCCGCCGGAGGTGTCGCCGGAGGTGTCGTCGCAGAGGGCGGAGGGAGTGCCGGAGGTGTCGTCGCTCACAGTCCCGGAGCATCCCACACCGCGAGCCACCTCTGGAGGTCTTTCTCCATCGGAAGCTCGCCGGCGAGCAGGTCGCGCACGTTGAGCTCGAGCAGGTTGTCGCGGCGCTTCTCCCCCGGCACCTGCGCGAAGGGGTAGAAGGTGCCCTGCTTGTAGAGGTACACCAGCCCGACCCGCCGTCCGTCCGGGCCCTGGAAGGGGATCAGGGTGCAGAGCAGGGAGTGGCCGAACCCCTGGGCCCCCAGGCTGGAGTTGACCGCGTGCAGGTCCGTGCACAGCCCCGCGACGTCGTCGGGGTCGCCCTCCACGACGAGCCAGGTGTAGCCGTAGGGGTCCTGGGTGGTCGTGGCCGCCGGGGCCTGCGGGTCGTCGCGCAGCAGCGCGACCACGTCGTCCTGGGTCTGGGCGAAGGCCGCCCCCGAGGCCGCGCGGTAGCAGACCGAGCCACTGCCCGTGGGCATCAGCCCGGCCGCGGTCTGCAGCGTGATCGCGGCGCTGGGCACCAGGAACAGCGAGTCGAGGTCGGGAGCCTTGGGCTGGGAGCGTCCCAGCAGCGAGTCCCACAGACCCACGGCTCAGCCTGCCGGACGGGAGAGCTCGGCCTGGATCCGGGCCAGCTGCTCGAGCCGGGTCTCCAGGGAGGGGTGGGTGGCGGTGATCGTGCGCAGGGAGGCGCCGCTGACGGCCGGGGCGATGAAGAAGGCGTTCATCGCCTTGGTGCCACGCAGGTCGCGCTCCGGGATCGCCGACATCTCGCCGGTGATCTTCTGCAGCGCCGAGGCCAGGGCCGCGGGCTTGCTGGTGAGGTAGGCGCCGGCGCGATCGGCCGACATCTCCCGGTACCGGGAGAGCAGGCGGGTCAGGAAGAAGCTGACCGCGTAGACCACCAGGCTGACCACCAGGGCGATCGCGAAGGCCGCGGCGGCACCCTGGTTGTTGCTGCCCCGGTTCCGCGTCATCCCGCCGAACTGGGCGCCCCGGGTGAGCATCCCCGCGACGATGCCGGCCGAGGAGGCCAGCGTCATCACGAGCACGTCGCGGTGCGCCACGTGGGAGAGCTCGTGGGCCAGCACGCCCTCCAGCTCCTCGGCGGTGAGCTTGCCCAGGATGCCGGTGGTCACGCAGACCACCGCCCGGTCGGGCGACCGGCCGGTGGCGAAGGCGTTGGGGATCGCCATGTCGGCGATACCCACCCGCGGCTTGGGCATGTCGGCCATCGCGCACAGCCGGTCGATCATGCCGTGCAGCTCGGGCGCCTCCTCGGGGGTGACCTCGCGCGCCCGCATCGCCCGCATCGCCACCTTGTCCGAGCTCCACCACTGGTAGAAGGCGACGGCGAGGCCGGCGATGCCGATCAGGGGCGCGTAGCCGGGCGGGAAGATGTACATCAGGGCCACGACGAGACCGACGAGCAGCGCGCCGAGCAGGAACATCACCAAGGTCATCCGGGCGGTGAGCCCGTTGTCCTTGATGAATCGGGTGTGCGACATGATCAGCCGGGGATCAGGCCGTCGTCGCTGAGCATCGCGCGCACCTCGGTCAGCTCGGCGTCCGCCATCGGGAGGATCAGGTCGGACTCGTCGAGGCTGTCGATCTGGTGCGCGGCCCCGACGCCGCGGACGCCGTCGAGGAGCGCGGCCAGGGCGGAGCGGAACTCCTCCTCCGCACCGGCCTCCACCGCGGCCTCGACCGCGGCGTCCAGTTCGTTGAGCCGGTCCAGCTCGGAGTCCGGGACGTCGAACTGCCCCTCGCCGAGGATCCGGACGATCATCGGGCCTCCCCCTCGGTGGTGGACTCCGCCGTCCCGTCGCCGGACTCCAGCGCCTCGGGCGCCTTGGCCGACTTCAGCCTGGCCAGCTCGGCCTCCACGTCGGCGGTCGAGCTCATGGAGTCGAGCTCGCGGGCGATGTCGTCGCCGCCACCCACCTGGGAGACGTCCTCGAGGGCACCGGAGGCCAGCAGCTCGTCGATCGCCCCGGCCCGCGCCTGCATCTGGGCGGTCTTGTCCTCGGCCCGCTGGATGGCCAGGCCCACGTCGCCCATCTCCTCGCCGATCCCGGACATGGCCTCGTTGATCCGGGTCTGCGCCTGGGCGGCGGTGTAGGTGGCCTTGATCGTCTCCTTGCGGGTACGGAAGGACTCGACCTTGGCCTGGAGCCGCTGCTGGGCGAGGGTGAGCTTCTCCTCCTCCGCCTGGAGCTGGGCGTGCTGGGCCTGCAGGTCCTGGATCTGCGTGGCCAGCCCCGACTTGCGGGTCAGCGCCTCGCGGGCGAGGTCCTCGCGGCCCATGTCGATGGCCTTCTGCGCCTGGCCGGTGAGCTTGTCGGCCTGCTGGGTGAGCTGGTTGACCTGGAGCTCGACCCGCTTGCGGCTGGTCGCGACGTCGGCGACGCCACGGCGTACCTTGGAGAGGAGCTCGAGCTGACGCTGATAGCTGTAGTCCAACGTCTGCCGGGGGTCCTCGGCACGGTCCAGGGCCGTGTTGGCCTTGGACCGGAAGATCAGGCTGATGCGCTTCATGAGACTCATGGGGGCGGGCCCCTCCCTCGTGCTGGTCATTGGTGCTGTCCCCTCACCCTAGGGCCACGGGCAAGACCGGTCTCAACAACCCCGGGCGGTATCATGGCGGGGTTCCCCCGCTACTCCTCACGAAGGCCGCCCGTTGCTCCGTCGCGCGAAGTCCGAACAGTCCGCGGAGTCCTCCGCGCCCGTCGAGACCGTCGAGGTGACCCCCGACCCCCGGCGACCCGCACCGAAGGGCCGCCCCACGCCCACCCGTAAGGAGGCGGAGGCGGCCGCTCGGGCCCGTGCGAAGGTGCCGCGGACCCGCAAGGAGGTCGCCGCGGCCAAGCGCGCCGCACGCCAGGAGACCAACCTCCGGGTGCGGGAGGCCATGAAGACCGGCGACGAGCGCCACCTCCCCGCCCGTGACCGCGGCCCGGTGAAGCGGTTCATCCGGGACTTCGTCGACTCGCGTCTCTCGGTCGTCGAGCTGCTGATCCCGGTCATGCTGGTCACCCTGGTGCTGGGCTGGACCGGCAACGCCACGCTGGTCGGCATCGGCAACCTGATCCTGATCGGCGGCGTCGCGATGATCGTCCTCGACGGCATCTTCATGCGGTTCCGCCTGCGCGGTGAGCTCAAGCGCCGGTTCCCCGACGCCCCGACCAAGGGGACGACGTACTACGCCCTCATGCGTGCCATGCAGATGAAGTTCCTGCGGCTGCCCAAGCCCCAGGTCAAGATCGGCGACAAGCTCCCCGAGCACTACCGCTGAGCGACGTGACGGCGCACACGGCCTGGGGGCTGGCCGCCGGCGTCGTGTCGGCGGTGCTCTTCGGCCTCGCGGCGGTCGTCCAGGCCAGCGCCGTGCGCCGCCTGCCCGACGCGCCGGGTCTCACCGACTTCCTGCGCACGGGCGTGCGCGACCGGCAGCTGATCCTCGTCGTGGTGGCGTACCTGGCCGGCTTCGTCCTGCACGCGGTCGCCATCTGGTGGCTCCCCCTCTATCTCGCCCAGGCGACGGTGGCGCTCTCGCTCCCGGTGACCGCCCTGGCCGCGATCCGGGTGGACGGACGACTCCCCCGCGGCGCGTGGCGAGGCGTGGTCGCGGTGACCCTGGGGATCGTGCTGCTGGCCCGCGCCGCCGGCCCTGCCGGTGAGGTGCGGACCGACTGGTGGCTGCCGGGTCTCCTGCTCGCGCTGCTGGTCGGGCTGGTCGTCGGGTTCGGATCCCTCCCGGCGTCCCGCGGCAGCTTGCTGGGGTGGGGCGCGGGCCTCGGCTACGCCGGGTCGGCCCTGGCGGTCCGCGGCGTGGGGTGGGACCCGGAGCCGTCGATGCTGGCCGCCGCCGTGCTGGTGCCCGCGCTGGGGCTGGTGGCCTTCTGGCTCTACTCCCGCGGGCTGGCCGGCAGCCTGGTCACCACCGCCACCGCACCGATGATCACCGCCCAGACCTTCGTGCCGGCCCTGGTGGGCCTGGTCCTGCTCGGGGACGCGACGCGTCCCGGCTGGCTGCCCGCGGTCGTCGCCGGGCTGGTGCTGGCCGTCGCCGGCGCGGCCGGCATCCGCCCCGGGACTCGGGCGCCCTCCCCTCAGGCGTCGTAGTCCAGCACCACCCGGGCGCTCACCGGGTGCGCCTGGCAGGTGAGCACGTAGCCGCGGGCCACCTCGTCGGCCTCCAGGGCGTAGTTGAGGTCCATCTCGACCTCCCCCTCCAGCACCCGGGCCCGGCAGGTGCCGCAGACGCCGCCCTTGCAGGCGAACGGCACGTCGTGGCGCACCGCGGCGACCCCCTCCAGGACGCTCATCCCCGTCGCCGGCAGCACCACCTCGCACGCCCGCCCGTCGAGCCGGACGTCGAGCGTCGAGGAGCCCCGCCCGGCCGCCGGCCGGCGGGAGGCACGTGGCTGCGGCGGGTCGGCGTGGAAGAGCTCGGTGTGGACGTGACGCGCGCCGCGCCGCGCCAGCAGGTCGCGCAGCGCGGCCACCATGGCCTGGGGCCCGCAGAGGAACCACTCGTCGACCGCGGGCGCCACCAGCGCGTCGAGGAGCGCCCCGAACCGCTCCGCGTCGAGGCGCCCGGTGAGCAGCCGCGACTCCTGCTCCTCCCGGGAGAACACGTGGATGAGCTGAAAGCGCCGGGGGAACAGGTCCTTGAGGTCGTGCAGCTCGTCGAGGAACATCACGCTCGCCGAGGTGCGGTCCGCGCAGACCAGGGTCACGTCGGAGCCCGGCTCCTCCTCCAGCAGGGTGGTGACGATGGCGAGCAGCGGGGTGATGCCGGACCCGCCGGAGACCGCGACGTAGGACGCGCGTCGGGTCGGGTCGGGGCGCACGAGGAACCTGCCGGCCGGCGGGAGCACCTCGAGCACGTCCCCCGCGGCCAGCGCGGGGGCGGTGCCCTCGCTGAAGGCGCCCCCGGGCAGGCGGCGGACCCCGATCCGCCATCGGTGCGCGGACGGCGGGCTGCACAGCGAGTACGAGCGGCGCACCCCGTCGTCGCAGAGCACGGTGAGGTGCTGACCGGCCTGGTAGGCGAAGGCGGCACGCAGGTGGTCGGGGACCGTGAGCTCGATCTCCATGGCGTCGGCGGTCAGCGGCCGCACCGCGGCCACCTCGAGCAGGTGGCCGGTCACAGGGGCTTGAGGTGGTCGAAGGGCTCCCGGCAGTCGCGGCAGACCCGCAGCGCCTTGCACGCGGTGGAGCCGAAACGGCTGGCCTCGCGGGTCCGCGTGCTGCCGCACCGCGGGCACCTGACCGAGAGCGCGAGAGGCACCGGGCCCGACCCGGTGACCGGACCGGGCGGGGCGATCCCGTGCTCGGCGAGCCGCCGGCGCCCGCGCGCGGTGATCCAGTCCGTGGTCCAGGCCGGGGCCAGGACGAGCTCGACGTGCACCGGCCGGTAGCCCGCCTCGCCCAGCCGCGCGACCAGGTCGGTGCGGATCGTCTCCATCGCGGGGCACCCGGAGTAGGTGGGGGTGATCCGCACCCGCACCCCGCCCCGGTCGTCCTCGGTCACCTCGCGCAGGATGCCGAGGTCCTCGAGGGTGACCACCGGCAGCTCCGGATCCTCGACGAGGGCGGCCACCCGCCAGGCCCGGGACGGGGCTGCGGAAGGGTGCACGGGCGCGCTCACCACGACGCCCCCGGGTGCGCGCGCGCCACGTGCTGCATCTGGGCCAGCAACGGGCTCAGCTCCTCGGTGTGCAGGCCCGACCGGCCCGCGGCCACCGCCGCCGGCACCTCCGGGACCCTCAGGGTGGCCCGGTCCAGCACGCCGGCCACGGCGTCGAGCACGCCGGGCCGCAGGGCGGCGGGGTCGGCCATCACCCCACCCGCGACCACCTCGGGCGCCACCCAGGAGCCGTCGAAGAGCTCCGCCACCCAGGGCCACTCCTGGTCCACCGCCCGCTGGGCCCGCCGGTGGGACTCCTCGGTCCCGTCGCCGAGGCGGAGCACCCAGGTCCGGGCGTGGTCCTGGTGGTAGGCGACCTCCTTGACCGCCTTGGCGGCCACGGCGGCGAGCACGGGATCGGTGCTCGCCCGCAGGGCCTCGTAGAGCCGGAGCTGCCAGGTGGAAAGGAACAGCATCCGCACCACGGTCGTCGCGAAGTCGTGCGCGGTCCGCTCCACGAGGCAGACGTTGCGGAAGTCGCGCCCGTCGCGCAGGTAGGCCAGGTCGTCCTCGTCCCGGCCGGCCCCCTCGAGCTCCCCGGCGCGCGCCAGCAGCATCCGGGCCTGGCCGAGCAGGTCGAGGGCGATGTTGGCCAGCGCCACGTCCTCCTCCAGGGTGGGGGCGCGGCTGATCCACCAGGAGAGACGCTGGCTGGCCACCAGCGCGTCGTCGCCGAGGGCGAGGAGGACCTGGACCGTGCCGGGCGAGGGTGCGAGCGCGCTCACAGGTGCTCGACCCCCTCGGGCACCTTGTAGTGGGTGGGGTGCCGGTAGACCTTGTCGGCCGCGGGCTCGAAGAACGACTCCTGCTCCTCGGGGGTGCTGGCGGTGAGCGCCGAGGCCGGGACGACCCACAGCGAGACACCCTCCTGGCGCCGGGTAAAGACGTCGCGCGCGCTGCGCAGCGCCAGCTCGGCGTCCGCGGCGTGCACCGACCCGGCGTGCACGTGGGCCACGCCGCGGCGCGGACGCACGAAGACCTCCCAGAGGGGCTCCGACCAGGCCGTCATGCGGCACCCGGCTCGTCGTCCCGGCCGTCGGGGTGCTTGGCGGCGTAGGCCGCGGCCGCCTCGCGGACCCAGGTGCCCTCTTCGTGGGCCCGGACCCGGTGGGCCAGCCGAGCCGCGTTGCACGGCCCCCGCCCCCCGATCACCCGGGCCAGCTCGTCGAAGTCGATCGGGCCGTGGTCGTAGTGGCCACGCTCCTCGTTCCAGCGCAGCTGTGGGTCGGGCAGGGTGAGGCCGAGCGCCTCGGCCTGCGGCACGGTCATGTCGACGAACCGCTGTCGCAGCTCGTCGTTGGAGAACCGCTTGATGCCCCAGGCCATCGACCGGTCCGAGTGCGCGGAGCGGTCGTCGGGCGGCCCGAACATCATCAGGCTCGGCCACCAGAACCGGTCGACCGCGTCCTGGGCCATGTCCCGCTGCGCCGGCGTGCCGTGGGAGAGCGTGTGCAGGAGCTCGAAGCCCTGGCGCTGGTGGAAGGACTCCTCCTTGCAGATCCGCACCATCGCCCGGGCGTAGGGACCGTAGGAGCAGCGGCACAGCGGGACCTGGTTGACGATGGCCGCCCCGTCCACCAGCCAGCCGATCGCGCCGACGTCGGCCCAGGTGAGGGTGGGGTAGTTGAAGATCGAGGAGTACTTCTGCCGCCCGGTGTGCAGGCGGTCGAGCAGGTCGGCCCGGTCCACGCCGAGCGTCTCGGCGGCCGCGTAGAGATAGAGCCCGTGCCCGGCCTCGTCCTGCACCTTGGCCATCAGGATCGCCTTGCGGCGCAGGCTGGGCGCGCAGGCGATCCACCGACCCTCCGGCTGCATCCCGATGATCTCGGAGTGGGCGTGCTGGGCCATCTGGCGCACCAGGGTCTGCCGGTAGTCCTCGGGCATCGGGTCGGACGGCTCCACCCTGGCCTCGTCCACGAGGAGCCGGTCGAACCGCGACGTCTGCTCTGGCTGCCCACCCATGTCACGACGCTAGCACTCATGTGACACCTCTGTGTAGATGCGTAGTTGGACTGTAACGAGCGCCGTGCCGGCCCGGCGCCCACGGCACGGCAGGATGTCCCCATGAGCACCCCCTCCGCCGACGTCTCGGTCCGTGTCGCCTGGGCCGACGACGCTCCTGCCATCGCCGCGCTGCAGGTCCGCGCCTGGCCGGACCTGTACGCGGACGTCGTGCCGACCGACGTCCTGCCCCAGGACCCCGACGAGCTGACCCCGGTGTGGCACGCGGCGCTGAGCCGGCCCGCGGACGCTCGCAACCGCGTCCTGGTGGCCCTGGAGCGCAACCGCGTGGTGGGGTTCGCCCTCACCTCCCCCGCTCAGGACCCCGACTGCGACCCGGTGCGCGACGGGGAGCTCTCCGAGCTCACCCTGGACCCGTCCGAGCGCGGACGAGGGCACGGCTCCCGCCTGCTCCAGGCCTGTGTCGACACCCTGGTCGCCGACCGCTTCACCCGCGCGGTGACCTGGGTCGAGACCCGCAACGACCCCCTCCGGGAGTTCCTGACCCAGGCCGGCTGGGCCCCGGACGGCGCCCACCGCGAGCTCGACCTCGACGGCAGCGGGACGCACCGCCTGCGACAGGTGAGGCTGCACACCGCCATCGGCTAGGCCGGTCCACGATTCAACAGTTGCTTTCCGCCGGGATGAGAGCACTATGGGAAGTGTCCGGCAGTGGTGCCGGGCCCGCCCCGCAGGAGGTTCCGGTGCTAGGACCACTCCCCCGCCTCCATCAGCTCGCGGTCGTGGCCGCGGCCCTGGTCGTCTTCGCCGGCCTCGGCCTGTGGGCCGGCCTCCTCGACCCGGTCCCGGTCCTGGTCTCCTGGGGCGCCACCGGCGGGGTGCTCGCCGGCATGGCGGTGGCGTGGCTGCTGGTGCACGAGCCCCACGCCCACCGGACCCGGAGCAGGTCCCACCTGCAGGGTCGTCGGCGCTGAGCCTCGGGCTAGCCTCCCGGGGTGCCTGACTCATTCCCCCCGCCCCGCGAGGCGCCAGACCGGGAGCGCGCCGGGATCCTGCGCGACTCCCTCGGGGTCTCGCTGGCCACCGGCCTGTACGGCGTCTCGTTCGGCGCGATCTCCGTGGCCGCGGGACTCAGCGTGCTGCAGACCTGCGCCCTGTCGCTGCTGATGTTCACCGGCGCCTCCCAGTTCGCGATGGTCGGCGTGCTGGCCAGCGGCGGGAGCGCGTGGTCGGGCGCGGCCACCGCCGCGCTCCTCGGGACCCGCAACGCCCTCTACGGGCTCCGCCTGGCCCCGCTGCTGCGACTGCGCGGCTGGGCCCGGCTGGCCGGCGCCCACGTGGTCATCGACGAGTCCACCGCGATGTCGGTCACCCGGGACACCACCGCCGCGGCCCGGACCGGCTTCTGGGCCACGGGGCTCGGCGTCCTCGTCCTCTGGAACCTCGCCACCCTGGTCGGCGCGCTGGCCGGGAACGCCCTCGGGGACCCCCGTGACTACGGCCTCGACGCCGCCGTGGGAGCCGCCTTCCTGGCTCTGCTGTGGCCCCGGCTGGACACGGCAGGCAACCGCGTGGTCGCGGTCCTCGCCGCGGCCGTGGCCGTGGGCCTGGTGCCGATCACCGCCGCCGGGGTGCCGGTCCTGGGAGCCGCCGGGGTGGCCCTCCTCGTGGGCGCCCTGCGCACCTCCGGCGCCACCGGGGGGCCGCGATGATGTGGGCCGCGCTGCTGGCGGGCTGCCTGGCCTGCTACCTCCTCAAGCTCGCGGGCCTCTGCGTCCCGCCGGCCGTGCTGGAGCGCCCGGTGGTGGCCCGCACCGCCGACCTGATCCCCGTCGCGCTCCTGGCGGCGCTGCTGGCGGTCCAGGTGCTGGGCGAGGGCTCCACGCTCGTCGTGGACGCCCGGCTCGCCGGCCTGGCCTTCGCCGTGGTGGCGCTGCTGCTGCGCGCCCCGTTCCTGGTGGTGGTCTTCGGCGCCGCCCTGGCCGCGGCGCTGGTCCGCCTGCTCTGAGCCGGCCGCTCAGGCGGGCAGGTCGAGGAAGTGCTCCAGCCCCACCGTCAACCCCGGGTGGTCCGCCACGGCCCGCAGGCCGGCGAGCACGCCCGGGGTGAAGGAGGCCCGGTCCATCGAGTCGTGCCGCAGGGTCAGGGTCTCGCCCAGCCCCCCGAGGACGACCTCCTGGTGGGCCACCATCCCGCGGACCCGGAGGGCGTGGACCGGGACCCCCGCGACGGAGGCACCCCTGGCCCCCTCCAGCGATGTCGAGGTGGCGTCCGGCATCGGGGCCGCGCCCGAGTCCCGCCGGGCCGCCGCGATCAGCTCGGCGGTGCGCCGCGCCGTGCCCGAGGGCGCGTCCGCCTTGTCGGGGTGGTGGAGCTCCACGATCTCGACGGAGTCGAAGAAGGGCGCCGCCTGGGCGGCGAAGCGCATCATCAAGATCGCGCCGATCGAGAAGTTGGGCGCGATCAGGACGCCGCACGCCGGCTCCGGGCCGAGCCACTCACGCAGCGTGGCGAGGCGGTCGTCGTCGAAGCCGGTGGTCCCGACCACCGCATGGATACCGCGGCGGATGCAGAACTCGAGGTTGCCCATCACCGCGTCGGGATGGGTGAAGTCGACCACCGCCTCGGCGCCGGCCGCGACCAGCGCCTCGAGGTCGTCG
The DNA here is from genome assembly GCF_058215795.1 of Nocardioides sp. Z40_12. Lineage (NCBI taxonomy): Bacteria > Bacillati > Actinomycetota > Actinomycetes > Propionibacteriales > Nocardioidaceae > Nocardioides > Nocardioides sp. Z40_12. The sequence continues at coordinate 320,739 of NZ_JBZAJA010000002.1, read as the reverse complement.
TCGGCGTCGACCTCGGCCACCAGCTCGGTGTCGGGGGCCGCAGCGACGGCTCGGCACACCTCCCGGCCGACCTTCCCCCGGGCTCCCAGGACACCGACACGGATCGTCTCTCGCTGCGCGCTCACGGCAGGCAATCTATCGCCGACCGCCACCTCTCCCGCGGAGCACCCGAATCTGGGGGGGGTGCCGGTGGCTGACTGGGGGACCCGGTGATGGCAGGCTGTCCACCATGGCATCCCAGACGATTCCGCCCCGGATCCGGTGGGCGGTGGACCTGATGGACGTCCAACCCAACGATCAGGTGCTGGAGATCGGCTGCGGTCCGGGGGCCGGAGCCGAGCTCATCTGCGCGCGACTGGACGGCGGGAAGCTCTTCGCGATCGACCGCTCGGAGTCGGGAGTGGACCGGACCAAGCGACGCAACGCCCAGCACGTCGAGTCCGGCCGCCTGACCGTGCGCCAGATCGACCTCGCCACCCTCCGGGTCCCGGTGAAGCGCCTGACCAAGGTGTTCGCCTTCAACGTGAACCTCTTCTGGGTCCGGCCCTGCGAGGACGAGGTCGCGCTGCTCCACGAGCGCCTGGTCCCGGGAGGAGCAGTCTTCCTCTTCTACGAGGCGGTCCGGCCCGAGCTGGTCCCCAACATCGTGGAGAAGACCTCGGCCGCCCTCGCGGGGGCGGGCTTCCGGGTCTCGATCGTCGAGCAGAAGGCCCCGCCGGTCATCGGAGTCATCGGCCGCCGTTAGGTTCTGAACTTATCTCTTGCTGTTATAAGTTTTTTGCCTAATACTTCTGGACATGAGTCCGGAGCCTGATCTGCTGCGCGGCATCGTCCTCACCGTCGACCAGCGCGACAGCCGCCGCACCCCCGACGCGGTGCCCGCCGCGCTGGCGGCCCTCGGCTCCGTGCCGACCCTGCTGCCCTTCCAGCGCACCGCCGGGGACGAGTTCCAGGGCGTGCTGGACGACCCCGCCGCCCTTGCTCCCGCTCTCGAGGTGCTGCTCCGCGACGGGCGCTGGCACGTGGGCGTCGGGCTGGACGGCGTGCAGACCCCCCTGCCCCGCGAGACCCGGGAGGCGCGTGGCCCGGCCTTCGTGGCCGCCCGCGAGGCCGTCTCCTCCACCCGTCAGGCGCCGTGGCAGCTGCGGGTGGCGGGGGCGACCCCGCTGGCCCGTCACCTGGAGTCGGTCTGCTGGCTGTGGGCGGCCGTCCTGGGCCGCCGGAGCGAGAAGGGCTGGGAGGTGGCCGACCTCGTCGACGGCGGGCTCTCCTACGAGGCGGCCGGCCGGCGCCTGGGGATCTCCCAGTCGGCGGTGAGCCAGCGGGCCACCGCGGCCGGGCTGGTGGAGTCGCGCCGGGCCCGCGAGCTGGTCACCGCACTGGCCCGGGACTGGCTGGAGGGTCGAGGATGACCGCTGTGCTCGCCGCGCCCGACCTCGCCGCCACGGCCTGGACCTGCCTGCTCCTGCTGACCGGGGCGACCCTGGTCGCTGCCGTCGGCTGGTGGGTCGACCGCTCGTCCTGGCTCGCCGGGCTCCAGGTGCTCCTGGTGGGCGCGGCCGCGCTCGCGGCCGCCCTGGAGCCGGGGCTGGCCTCCTCGCCGCGTGGGCTCGAGGTCCTGCTGACCGGGCTGTGCGCGGTGCTGGCGGTCCTGGGAGGCAGCCCGCTGGCCACCGCCGTCTTCCGGCTGGTGGACGGCCCCGGGGACCAGCGGGCGGGCTCGGTGCGCCGGGCGGCGGAGGTGCTGCGCGGCGGCGCGTGGATCGGCGCCCTGGAGCGGCTGGCTGTGGTCGCCTCGCTGCTCGGCCGCTGGCCGGAGGGCATCGCCATCAGCCTCGCCGTCAAGGGGCTGGGTCGCTATCCCGAGCTGCGCAACGAGGAGCACAGCGGCATCGCCGAGCGCTTCCTCATCGGCACCTTCGTCAGCGTGCTGTGGGCCGCCGCCTGCGCGGGGGTCGCCCTGCTCCTCACGAGCCCCTGACGAGCCGGCGGGGACTAGTGGGCCGAACCCTCCGGGCCCACCACGGCGAGGATCTCCGGCTGGGTGAAGAGCTCCGCGGCGAGCTGGCGCACCTCCTCGACCGTGACCGACTGGATCCGGCCGAGCACCTCGTCGATGCTCAGCAGCTCGCCGTGGACCAGCTCGGCCTTGCCCAGCCGCGACATCCGGGCTCCGCTGTCCTCCAGGCCCAGGACCACGCTGCCGCGCAGTTGGCCCTTGCCCCGGCTCACCTCCTCCTCGGTGATGCCCTCGGCGGCCACCCGGGCCAGCTCGGCGCGGACCACGGCGAGCACCTCGTCGACCTTGGCGGGCAGGCAGGCCACCGAGACGCCGACCAGGCCGGCGTCCTCGTGGTGGCTGCCGAAGGAGTAGACGGAGTAGGCCAGCCCGCGGTTCTCCCGCACCTCCTGGAACAGGCGTGAGGAGGTGCCGCCGCCGAGGGCGGTGTTGAGGACGCCGAGCACGAACCGGCGCGGGTCGCCGCGGGTGATCCCACGCATCCCCAGCACCAGGTTGACCTGCTCGAGCTGACGGTGGGCCACCGCCGTACCGGGGACGACGCGACGCGCCCGAGCGCCGGTCCGCGGTCGCACCGGCGACTCGTCCCCGATCAGGAAGCCGTTGCGGTCGAACGCCCGGCGCACCTGACGCACCACCGAGGCGTGGTCGATGTTGCCGGCCACCGAGACGACCATCGCGGCGGGCCGGTAGTGGCGGCGGTAGAAGCGGGCGATCTGGGCCTGGGTCATCGACCCGATCGTCTCCACCGTGCCGGCGATCGGACGCCCCAGCGGGCTGTCCCCCCAGGCCTGCTGGGCGAAGAGGTTGTGCACCACGTCGTCGGGATCGTCGTCGTGCATGGCGATCTCGTCCAGGATCACCTCGCGCTCGGCCTCGACGTCCTCGGCGGCCAGCCGCGAGCTGGTGATCATGTCGCCCAGCACGTCGACCACCAGCGGCAGGTCGTCGTCCAGGACGCGGGCGTGGAAGCAGGTGTACTCCTTGGCGGTGAAGGCGTTGAACTCACCGCCCACCGCGTCGAGGGCCACGGAGATGTCCATGGCCGTGCGCTCCCGGGTCCCCTTGAAGAGCAGGTGCTCCAGGAAGTGCGAGCAGCCGTGCAGCGCCGGCGACTCGTGCCGCGAGCCGACCGCGACCCACACCCCGATGCTCGCCGAGCGGACGCCCGCCATCTGCTCGGTGATCACCCGCAGACCGCCGGGCAGCAGGGTGCGCCGGACGCGGGAGGTGACGTGCCCCTCCGGGTCCTTCACCGTCTGCAGGGTGCGCGTCGACCCCACCGGCTGGGACGGAAGGGACTGGGAAACGGCCGACCGGCCAGCAGAGAACTGCTGGCCGGTCGTCCTGGGGCGAGTGGTCACTCGGTCTCGGCGTCCTGCCCTGCGGCCTCGGACCCCTCGGCGGCACCCTCGTCCTCGACGACGGGCACCAGGGAGAGCTTGCCGCGGTCGTCGATCTCGGCGATCTGGACCTGGACCTTCTGGCCCACCGAGACGACGTCCTCGACGTTGTCGACGCGCTTGCCGCCGGCCAGGCCGCGCAGCTTGCTGATGTGCAGCAGCCCGTCCTTGCCCGGCATCAGCGAGACGAACGCACCGAAGTTGGTCGTCTTCACGACCGTGCCCAGGTAGCGCTCGCCGATCTCCGGCATCGTCGGGTTGGCGATCGCGTTGACCGCGGCCTTCGCCGCCTCGGCCGCCTCGCCGTTGGTGGCACCGATGTAGACGGTGCCGTCGTCCTCGATCGAGAGCGTCGCGCCGGTGTCGTCCTGGATCTGGTTGATCACCTTGCCCTTCGGCCCGATGACCTCGCCGATCTTGTCCACGGGCACGCGGATGGTGATGATCCGCGGGGCGTGGACCGACATCTCCTCGGGAGCGTCGATGGCCTCGGCCATCACGTCCAGGATGGCGTAGCGGGCGTCGCGCGCCTGCTTGAGCGCCGCGCCCAGCACCTCGGCGGGGATGCCGTCGAGCTTGGTGTCGAGCTGCAGCGCGGTGACGAACTGACGCGTCCCGGCGACCTTGAAGTCCATGTCGCCCATGGCGTCCTCGGCCCCGAGGATGTCGGTCAGCGCGACGTACTCCGTCTTGCCGTCGACCTCACCGGAGATGAGGCCCATCGCGATGCCCGCGACCGACGCCTTCAGCGGCACACCGGCCTGCAGCAGCGAGAGCGTGGACGCGCAGACCGAGCCCATCGAGGTGGAGCCGTTGGAGCCCATCGCCTCGGAGAGCTGGCGGATCGCGTAGGGGAACTCCTCGCGGGTGGGCAGCACCGGCAGCAGCGCGCGGCGCGCCAGCGCACCGTGGCCGACCTCGCGACGCTTCGGGGAGCCGACCCGGCCGGTCTCACCGGTGGAGAACGGCGGGAAGACGTACTTGTGCATGTAGCGGCGGTGCTTCTCCGGGGAGAGCGTGTCGAGCTGCTGCTCCATCTTGAGCATGTCCAGGGTGGTGACGCCCATGATTTGGGTCTCGCCGCGCTCGAAGAGCGAGGAGCCGTGGACCCGCGGGATCAGGCCGACCTCGGCGTGCAGCGGACGGATGTCGGCGAGGCCGCGGCCGTCCATGCGGATCTTGTCGCGCAGCACGCGCTCCCGCATGAGGTTCTTGGTCAGCGACCGGAAGGCGGCGCCGATCTCCTTCTCGCGACCGACGAAGTCGCCGGCGATCTTCTCCAGCAGGGACGCCTTGATGGCGTCCATCTTCTCCTCGCGCTCCTGCTTGCCCGCGATCTGGAGAGCCGCGACGGTGTCGTCCTTGGCCGCGGCCTCGACGGCGGCGTAGACGTCGTCCTCGAAGTCGAGGAAGACCGGGAACTCCTGGACCGGCTTGGCGGCCTCCTTGGCCAGCTCGGCCTGGGCCTGGCACAGCTGCTTGATGAAGGGCTTGGCGGCGTCGAGGCCCTCGGCCACGACCTCCTCCGTCGGCGCCTGGGCGCCACCCTCGACCAGGGAGATGACCCGCTCGGTGGCCTCGGCCTCGACCATCATGATCGCGACGTCGCCGGTGTCGGTGACGCGCCCGGCCACGACCATGTCGAAGACGGCGTCCTCGAGCTGGCTGTGGCTCGGGAAGGCCACCCACTGGCCGTCGATCAGCGCCACCCGGACGCCACCGACCGGACCCGAGAAGGGCAGGCCGGAGAGCTGGGTGGAGATCGACGCGGCGTTGATCGCCAGCACGTCGTAGGGCATGTCGGGGTCGAGCGAGAGGACCGTGATGACGACCTGGACCTCGTTGCGCAGACCCTTCTTGAAGGTCGGGCGCAGCGGCCGGTCGATGAGGCGGCAGGTGAGGATCGCGTCCTCGCCGGGGCGACCCTCGCTGCGGAAGAACGAGCCGGGGATCTGGCCCACGGCGTACATCCGCTCCTCGACGTCGATCGTCAGGGGGAAGAAGTCGAAGTGGTCCTTGGGCTGCTTGGAGGCGGTGGTCGCCGAGAGCAGCATGGTCTCGTCGTCGAGGTAGGCGGTCACCGAGCCGGCGGCCTGGCGGGCCAGCAGGCCCGTCTCGAACTTGACGGTGCGCTTGCCGAACTTGCCGTTGTCGAGAACGGTCTCGACGGCGGAGATGGTGGGTTCCACGTAGTGGGTCCCTTCTGTTCGCGGAGCGCACCCGCGGACGACCAAGCCCCGTGCGGGGCATGGGCCGGTCTTCGATCGAGGCCCGCAGGCAGCGGTCGCACGAGGGCGACGGTCCTGAGGGCCACTACCGAGGACCGAGCCTTGTCGGCGGGTCGCTCCTGAGTGGTGGGTTTTCAGTTGTGTCGCGGGCCGGGGCCCGCAGGTGTCACGCGTTCAAATGTAGCGAGAAACGGCGGGAGGGCCCACTCGACACGAGTGGACCCTCCCCCACGTCAGCGACGCAGGCCGAGACGCTCGACGATCGAACGGTAGCGCTCGATCTCGGTCTTCTGCAGGTAGTTGAGCAGCCGCCGGCGCTGGCCGACCAGCAGCAGCAGACCACGACGGCTGTGGTGGTCGTGCTTGTGCTGCTTGAGGTGCTCGGTCAGGTGGGCGATGCGGTGCGACAGCAGCGCGATCTGGACCTCCGGCGAACCGGTGTCACCCTCGCCCGTGGCGTACTCGGCGATGATCTTCTTCTTGGTCTCCGCGTCAGTACCGATGGACATGCGCAGGCTCCCTTCCGGCCCACCAGGGGCTCGTTCGTTGCGCGGCGCGCCGGGGCCTGTTCACCCGGGCACTCTCGATCCGCGGCCGTTGGACGGCATGTCGCCCACCCCGGAGGGTGGACAACTCCAACAGACTACCAACGCAGGGTCGAGCACACCCAATCGGAACTCAGTAGGCCGGCGGCGGCGGGTCCGCCTCCACGTGCCGCTCGGTGGTCGCCTGCCGACCCTGTGCGTCGGTGGTGGTGGCGATGGTGCTCTGCCGACGCCGGGTGTTCTGCTGGACGATGCTCAGCAGCAGCAGCGCCACACCGGCAAGGGTCAGGATCCATCCCACCATCCCGAGGTTGACCGGGCCGACCTGCTCCTCGCTGATGGCCAGGGACAGGATCAGTCCCACCACGATCAGTCCGACTGCTCCTCCGTAACCCATCTGGGTTCTCCATCCGCTCGACGATCCACGCGACGCCGGCCGGCGTCCGCTCTGCGCTTACCCGCTCACGGCCCGATCCAATCCTCCGGCCGGTCCCGGTGGCCGGACCGCGCCTCCCTTCGTGCGCCGAGACCATGTCGCGCGGGGTGCGACGGTGGCAGGATCGCGTGATGAGCGCCTCTCCGCCGTCCGGCCTGCGACACACCTCGTGCAACCTCTGCGAGGCGATCTGCGGCCTCGAGCTCACCCTCACCGACGGCGTGGTCACCTCCGTGCGCGGCGACCGCGACGACCCGCTCTCCCGGGGGCACGTGTGTCCCAAGGGCGTCGCCATCGCCGACGTGCTCACCGACCCCGAGCGGTTGCGCCGACCCGTGCGCCGCCGCGGGCCCGCGGACGACCCGCAGTGGGAGGAGCTGGACTGGGACGAGGCCCTCGACCTGGTCGCCGACCGACTCGCGGAGACCGTCGAGCGACACGGACGCGACTCGCTCGCGGTCTATCTCGGCAACCCCAACGTGCACAGCCTGGGCTCGATGACCCACGGCACCGAGCTGGCCAAGGCGCTGCCCACGCGCAACCGGTTCAGCGCCACCTCGGTCGACCAGCTGCCCGCCCAGCTGGTGGCCCACCTGATGTACGGCCACCAGCTGCTGCTCCCGGTGCCCGACCTCGACCGCACCGACCTCCTGCTCGCCTTCGGCTACAACCCGATGGCCTCCAACGGGTCGTTGATGACCGTCCCCGACTTCCCCGCCCGGCTCCGCGAGCTGCAGGGGCGCGGCGGGCGGCTCGTCGTCCTCGACCCGCGCCGCACCGAGACCGCGAAGGTGGCCGACCAGCACCTCTTCGTCCGCCCCGGCACCGACGTGCACGTGCTGCTGGCCATGGTGCACGTGCTGCTCGCCGAGGACCTGGCCACACCGCCGCCGTACGTCGCCGGGCTGGACCGGGTGCGGGCGGCGGTGGCGGACCGCACCCCGGAGGCGGCCGAGGCGGCCAGCGGCGTGCCCGCCGAGACCGTCCGCGCCCTGGCCCGCGAGCTCGCGGCGGCCGAACGGGCCGCCGTGCACGGCCGGATCGGCGTCTCCACCACCGAGTTCGGCACCCTGGCGCAGTGGTCGATCCAGCTGCTCAACCTGCTCACCGGCAACCTCGACCGGGTCGGCGGGACGATGCTGACCAGCCCGGCGCTCGACGTGGTCGGGCGGGGCCTGATCGGCCCCGGGCACCGCGGGCTCTGGCACAGCAGGGTCCGGGGCCTGCCGGAGACCGGCGGCGAACTGCCGGTCGCGGTGCTGCGCGAGGAGATCGAGACGCCCGGCGAGGGCCAGGTGCGTGCACTGCTCACCATGAGCGGCAACCCCGTGCTCTCCACCCCCGACGGCGGCGGGCTGGACCGGGTGCTGCCGACTCTCGACTTCATGGCCTCGATCGACTTCTACGTCAACGAGACGACCCGGCACGCCGACGTGATCCTCCCGCCGACCTCGCACCTCGAGCGGGACCACTACGACCTGGTCTTCCACGCCCTGGCGGTGCGCAACACCGCCCGCTTCTCCCCCGCTGTCTTCCCCAGGTCCGAGGACCAGCGCCACGACTGGGAGATCTACGCCGGCCTGGTCCGCCGCCTGGCCGCGCGCTCCTCGCGCCGGCTTCCCTGGCGACGCCGGACCGTGCGCTGGGTGCGGATGCGCACCTCCCCGGCCCGGACGGTCTCGATGCTGCTGCGCACGAGCAGGACGGGGGTGACCATGCGGGCGCTGAGGCGCGCACCCTCGGGCCTGGACCTCGGTCCGCTCCGGCCGGACCAGCTGCCCGTCCGGCTGCGCACCGACGACGGCCTGGTGCAGGCCGCGCCCGACCTGGTGCTGGAGGACCTGGCCCGTCTGGCCTCAGCCACGCCGCCCGAGCCGGGCACGCTGCTCCTGATCGGTCGGCGCCACCAGCGCGACAACAACTCCTGGATGCACAACACCGCGAGGCTGACGAAGGGGCGGCCCCGGCACCAGCTCCTCATGCACCCCGACGACCTGGGGAGCCACGGGCTGAGCGACCAGTCGCTGGTGCGGGTGACCTCGCGGGTCGGCGAGGTCGTGGTCGAGGTCAGCGCGTCGGCGGACATGATGCCGGGGGTCGTCTCCCTCCCCCACGGCTACGGCCACGGCCGGCCGGGCACGTCGATGTCCGTGGCGGCCAAGGTCCCGGGGGTCTCGATCAACGACCTGACCGACCCCGGGGTGCTCGACGTGTCGGGCAACGCCGCCCTGAGCGGGGTGCCGGTCCGGGTCTCGGCCCCCTGAGGGCTCAGACGCCCAGGACCTCGTGGGCCCGGCGTACGTCGTCGTGCATGGTCTCGACCAGCGCCTCGATCCCCTCGAAGGCGACCATCCCGCGCAGCCGCTCCACGAACGAGACCTCGACCTCCACGCCGTAGAGCTCGAGGTCGTCGCGGTCCAGCACGTAGGACTCCACCCGACGCTCCCGCTCGCCGGCGAAGGTGGGGTTGGTCCCCACCGAGATCGCGGCCGGGAAGCGCTCGCCGGTGTCGCGGCGGGTGAGCCACCCGGCGTAGACGCCGTCGGCGGGGGCGGCCTCGGCCGCCGAGGTCGGGACGTTGGCGGTGGGGAAGCCGAGCTCCCGGCCCCGCTGGTCGCCGCGGACCACCACGCCCCGCACGGTGTGCAGGCGGCCCAGCGCCTCGGCGGCGCCGGTCACGTCGCCGGAGGCCAGGCACTGCCGGACGTAGGTCGAGCTCCAGACCTGGGGACCCCCGTCGAGGGCGACCCCCTCGGTCTCGAAGCCGCGCTCGGCCCCGACCCGGGAGAGGAAGGCCACGTCGCCGGCGGCCTTGTGCCCGAACCGGAAGTTGGCCCCCACGACGACCGCGCGCGCGGAGAGCGTCTCGACCAGGATCCGGTCCACGAAGGTCAGCGGGTCCCAGGCCGCCACGTCGCGGTCGAAGGGCACCACCAGGAGCGCGTCGATCCCGCAGCCGGCCAGCAGGGCGGCCCGGCTCGGGATCGAGGTCAGGGTGGGCGGTGCGTGCTCGGGGCGCAGCACGGCCATCGGATGAGGGTCGAAGGTCACGGCCACGACCGTGCTCACGCCCATCCTCTCGGCGGTGGCCCGGGCCTGTCCCAGCACATGCTGGTGACCGCGGTGGACCCCGTCGAAGTTGCCGATGGAGACCACGGTGGGCCCGAGGTCGGCGGGGACTTCCCCGACTGATCGCCAGATCTGCACGAGCCGATGCTACGGCGTGGGTCAGCCGACGAAGACGGCGACCGGACGCGCCCCGCCGGGAGCGGGCTCGTAGAGGGCCAGGAACTGCCCGTCCGGGGCGAAGAGGGCGTGCTCGCCGGCGCCGGGCAGGTCCCGGGCGAGTCGCCGGCCCACGCGTACGTCGGCGGCCTCACCGTCCGTGAGGTCCACGGCCGGGAAGCCGGCCCGGGCGGCCGCGGCGATCGGCAGCACCGCGAAGTCCTGCTCGAGCTCCTCCAGTGTCCGGGCCGCGGCCAGGTCGAAGGGACCGACCGCGGTGCGGCGCAGCGCCGTCAGGTGGCCGCCCACCCCCAGCGCCCGGCCGAGGTCGCGGGCCAGGGCGCGGACGTAGGTGCCGCTCGAGCAGCGCATCCGGATCCGGACCTGCGGGAGGCTCATCTCCACGACCTCGAGCTCGTGCACGGTGACCCGCCGCGCGGCCAGGTCGACCTGCTCACCTGCGCGGACCCGCTCGTAGGCCCGCCGCCCGTCGACCTTGATCGCCGAGACGGCCGTCGGGACCTGGTCGATCTCCCCCACGAACCCCTCCAGCTCGGCCCGGACCGCCGCCTCCAGGAGCCCGGAGGTGTCCTTCTCCTCGAGCACCTCGCCCTCGGCGTCGTCGGTCGTCGTGGAGCGGCCGAGCAGGATGGTCGCCTCGTACTGCTTCTCGGTCAGCATCAGGTGGCCGAGCAGCCGGGTGGCGCGTCCCAGGCCCAGGACGAGGACGCCGGTGGCCATCGGGTCGAGGGTGCCGGCGTGGCCGACCTTGCGGGTGCCGGCGAGGCGGCGCACCCGCGCGACCACGCCGTGGGAGGTGATGCCTCCGGGCTTGTCGACCACGACCAGCCCGGAGGGACCCTCCGCGCGCCCCCGGGAGGAGGCGCTGGTCACGCGTCGTCGTCCGCGGTGGACTCGTCGTCGTCCTCGCCGGCCACCCGCGGCTTCTTGTACGGGTCCTCCTCGGAGGCGTACGTCGCGCCCGCGCGCTGCGCGGCCACCGCCTCGTCACTGGCCCTGGCCGCGGCCAGCACGTCGTCGAGGTGGCGGGCACTGTCGGGCAGCGCGTCCCGGACGAACTCCAAGGTGGGCACCAGGCGCATGCCCAGCTGCTTGCCCATCTCGGCACGGATCACGCCCTTGGCGGACTCCAGCGCCGCGGCCGAGCTCTCGACCTCGGTCTCCTCGCCCAGCGCGGTCCAGAAGACCGTGGAGTGCTGGCTGTCACCGGAGACACGCACGTCGGTGACGGTCACGAACCCGAGCCGCGGGTCCTTGATCTTGCGCTCCAGCATCTCGGCCACGATCACGTGGATCCGGTCGGCGATCTTGCGCACCCGTGGGTTTGCCATGTTCCTACCTTCGTGAAAATGTCGAGTCGGCGCCAGCGTGTCACTGGCGCCGACTCGAGGTGTGGACCTGTCAGCCGCGCGGGATCTCGCGCATCTCGAACGACTCCACGACATCGCCGATCTTGATGTCCTGGAAGTTCTTGAGCACCAGACCGCACTCGAAGCCCTCGCGGACCTCCGAGGCGTCGTCCTTCTCCCGCTTGAGCGAGGCCAGGTCGAGGTTGTCCGCCACGACCTTGCCGTCGCGCAGCACGCGCACCTTGGCGTTGCGGCGCACCGTGCCCGAGATGACCATGCAGCCGGCGATGTTGCCCGCCTTGGACGAGCGGAAGATCTCGCGGATCTCCGCCTGCCCGAGGCTGGCCTCTTCGTACTCCGGCTTGAGCATGCCCTTGAGGGCCGCCTCGATCTCCTCGATGGCCTGGTAGATCACCGAGTAGTACCGGATCTCCACGCCCTCCTTGTCGGCCATCTGCGCCGCCTTGCCCTGGGGCTTGACGTTGAAGCCGATGATGATGGCGTCGGAGGCAGCGGCCAGGTCGACGTTGGTCTCGGTGATCGCACCGACACCGCGGTCGATGACCCGCAGGGTGACCTCGTCGCCGACGTCGATCTGGGCCAGCGAGTCCTCGAGGGCCTCGACCGAACCGGACACGTCGCCCTTGAGGATGAGGTTGAGCTCCTGGCTCTCGCCCTTCTCCATGGACGCCATGAAGTCCTCGAGGGTGCGACGCACGCGACGCTTGGCCTGCATGGCCGCCCGCTCACGCGACTCGCGCTTCTCGGCGATCTGGCGAGCCATGCGGTCGTCGTCGACCACGATGAAGTTCTGGCCGGCGCCGGGAACGGCGCTGAGACCCAGGACCATCGCCGGACGCGACGGGTCCGCCTCGGTGAGCTCGTTGCCGAACTCGTCGAGCATGGCGCGCACCCGGCCGTAGGCGGGCCCGGCCACCAGGGAGTCCCCGACGCGCAGCGTGCCGCGCTGCACCAGGACGGTGGCCACCGGACCGCGACCGCGGTCCAGGTGAGCCTCGACCACGAGACCCTGAGCGTCCTGCGTGGGGTTGGCCCGCAGGTCCAGCGAGGCGTCCGCGGTCAGGACCACGGCCTCGAGGAGCTTGTCCAGGTTGAGCCCGGACTTGGCCGAGACGTCGACGAACATCGCGTCGCCGCCGTACTCCTCGGGAATCAGGCCGTACTCGGTGAGCTGACCACGGACCTTCGTCGGGTCAGCGTCCTCCTTGTCGATCTTGTTGACCGCGACCACGATCGGGACGCCGGCGGCCTTGGCGTGGTTGAGCGCCTCCACCGTCTGCGGCATCACGCCGTCGTCGGCCGCCACCACGAGGATGGCGATGTCGGTCGCCTGGGCACCACGGGCACGCATGGCGGTGAACGCCTCGTGACCCGGGGTGTCGATGAAGGTGATGCGGCGGTCCTGGCCGTCGACCTCGGTGTGCACCTGGTAGGCACCGATGTGCTGGGTGATGCCACCGGCCTCCTTGGCGCCCACGTTGGCGTTGCGCAGCGCGTCGAGGAGCTTGGTCTTTCCGTGGTCGACGTGACCCATGACGGTGACGACCGGCGGCCTGATCACCAGGTCGGACTCGTCACCCTCGTCGGAGCCGAACTCCAGGTCGAAGGACTCGAGCAGCTCGCGGTCCTCGTCCTCGGGGGAGACGACCTGGACGACGTAGTTGAGCTCCTCGCCGAGCAGCTCGAACGTCTCGTCGTTGACCGACTCGGTCGCGGTGACCATCTCGCCGAGCGAGAAGAGCATCTGCACCAGTGCAGCCGCGTCGACGTTGATCTTCTCGGCGAAGTCGGTCAGCGAGGCGCCGCGGGGCAGCCGGACGGTCTCGCCGTCGCCCTTGCGGACCCGCACCCCACCGATGGTCGGGGCCTGCATGGCCTCGAACTCCTGGCGACGTGCCCGCTTGGACTTGCGACCGCGTCGCGACGGCCCACCGGGGCGGCCGAAGGCACCCTGGGTCTGGCCGCGCTGGCCCGGACGCTGGCCGGGACGCCCACTGGCGGGCGGGCCGAAGCCACCACCGGGACGACCGCCGGCACCGGGAGCGCCGCCGCCGGGACGACCCGGAGCACCGCCGCGTGCCGGAGCACCCGGACGACCGGGTCCACCGGCGCGGCCGGGACCACCGGGGCCACCCGGACCGCGGCCGCCGGGGCCGCCACCGAAGGCGGCGGGCGACTTCGGCATCATCGCCGGGTTGGGGCGCGGCATGCCGGGACGGCCGGTGGGGGCGCCGTCACGCGCTGCGGGCGGACGAGGGGCGCGCTGCTCCTCGCCGGCAGCAGGGGTCCCCGTCGCGGGGGCCGGCGGGGCGGAGGGACGACGTCCCATGCCCTGGCTCGGCGCGAACGGGTTGTTGCCGGGCCGCGGGGCGCCGGGCTTGCCGACCGGCCGCGGGGCGGGGGTCGGGGCCTTGGGCGTCGGGCTCGGGGCAGGGGCCGGCTTGGCCGCCGCAGCCGGCGGCTCCTGGGCCGGCGCCGCGACGGGCTCGGGGGCGGGGGTGGGGGCCGGCTCCGGTGCGGGAGCGGGCTTCGCCTTGGGTCCGGGCCGGGGGCCGGGACGCGACGGAGCCGGGGCGGCCGCCTTCTCGGCGGGGGCCGCCTGGCTGGGCGCGGGGGCTTCGGCCGGCTTGTCGGCCGGCTTCTCCGCCGGCTTCGCGGGCGCCTGGGGCGTCGGCGCGGCCGGGGCGGACTCTGCGACGGGGGCAGCCGCGCCAGCGGACTTCAGCTGGTCGCCGTACTGCTTCTTGAAGCGCATCTCGACCGGGGGCTCGACCGTCGACGATGCCGACTTGACGAACTCCCCCATCTCCTTGAGCTTCTCGAGAACGAACTTGCTCTCGACTCCGAACTCCTTGGCGAGTTCGTGGACTCGGGTCTTGGCCACGTTAGAACGTTGCTCCTTCTGGCCCGAGCCCCGTCAGGGGATGTCTACGGACCGTTAGTGGTGGTGCTGGCTCATCGGAAAGTACTCATCGAGTGCTCATGAGCTGCCTGCTCCAGTTTCTTGTCGGTCGATCACGGTGGGATAGCGGAGAGGTGGTCCTCCAGCGGTGCGAGGGCCAGGCCCTCCCTGACCCTGAGGGCCCGGGGGAACGCTCGCCTGCGCATCGCCAGCTGCAGGCACTCGGAGGTGGGGTGCAGGTGCGCCCCACGACCTGGTGCGGAGCCGGCGGGATCGGGTACCACGGCCGGACGACCGTCGGCACCCTCGCCTGCCACCACGCGCAGCAGCTCGCTCTTGGCGGCCCGACGGCGACACCCCACACAGGTCCGAACCGGACCGGGGGCAGGGAGAATCGTCGTACGAACCACTGAGAGCAAGCCTAGCGTGTGTGACCAGTGAATTCCGAACCGGGACGGCCGCCCGGCCGTCGCGCTAGTCGGTGACGGGGCCCGGGTCGGGTGCCGCGGCGACCTCGCCGGGCTCCTCGTCGGAGCGGATGTCGATGCGCCAGCCGGTCAGCCGGGCGGCGAGCCGGGCGTTCTGGCCCTCCTTGCCGATGGCCAGCGAGAGCTGGAAGTCGGGCACGACCACCCGGCAGGAGCGGGCGGTCCGGTCCAGGATCTCCACCGAGTTCACCCGGGCCGGGGAGAGCGCGTGCGCGACCAGCTCGGCCGGCTCCTCGGACCAGTCCACGATGTCGATCTTCTCGCCGTGCAGCTCCGACATCACGTTGCGCACCCGCTGGCCCATCGGGCCGATGCAGGCACCCTTGGCGTTGACGCCGGGCACCTTGGAGTACACCGCGATCTTGGTGCGGTGGCCCGCCTCGCGCGCGATCCCGGCGATCTGCACGGTGCCGTCCGCGATCTCGGGGACCTCGAGGGCGAAGAGCTTCTTGACCAGGCTGGGGTGGGTGCGCGACAGGGTGATCTGCGGCCCGCGCATCCCCTTGCGCACCGAGACCACCAGGCACTTGATCCGCGTCCCGTGCGTGTAGGACTCGCCCGGCACCCGCTCCCCCACCGGCAGCAGGGCCTCGACCTTGCCCAGGTCGACCATCACGTCGTCGGGGTTGCGGCCCTGCTGGATGACGCCGGAGATGACGTCGCCCTCCTTGCCGGAGAACTCCCCGAAGCGGATGTCGTCCTCGGCGTCGCGCAACCGCTGCAGCATGATCTGCTTGGCCGTGGTCGCGGCGATCCGGCCGAAGCCGTCCGGGGTGTCGTCGTACTCGGCGACGACGTTGCCCTCCGCATCGAGCTCGGCGGCCAGCACGGCCACGTGCCCGGTCTTGCGGTCCAGGGTGACCCGGGCGCGTTCCTGGGCTCCGGGCGACTTGTGGTACGCCGTGAGCAGTGCCTGCTCGATCGCCTCGACGAGCACGTCGAAGGAGATCTCCTTCTCGCGTTCCAGCATCCTCAGGATGCCGAGATCGATGTCCATCAGTCCTCGTCCTCGTCCTTGTCCTTGCGGTTGAACTCGATCTGCACCAGCGCCTTGGCCACCTCGTCGTAGGCGAGGCGGCGCGCGTCCCCGTCGACGTCGAGGTCGACGCCGTCCTGGTCGCTCGAGCCGATCCGGCCCGTGAGCTGGTCGCCGTCGACCAGCGAGACCTTGACCAGCCGCCCGGCGTTGCGGCGCCAGTGGCGTGGCAGCGTCAGGGGGCGGTCCACGCCCCGGGAGGTGACCTCGAGCAGGTAGGGCATCTCACCCATCACCTCGGAGTCGTCGAGGATGCGGGAGACCTCCTTCGTCGCGTCGGCGACGTCGTCCAGGGTCACCCCGCCGTCCTTGTCCACGGCGATGCGCAGCACCCGTCGCTTGCCGGCAGGAGTGACCTCCACGGCCTCGAGGTCCAGGCCCAGCACCGTCAGGGGGTCCGTCAGCGCCGACTCGATGTCGGCTCGGGTGGCGTCGCTCTTCGCGTTTCCCACGCTGTCAACCTCCTTGTGCTGTTGTCTGCGCCCACCATAACCGTCGCCGGACGAAACGGATGAGCCGCACGTCCCCGGGTCGCCGGCTGCCACGGCCCGGCCGCTGGTCGGTGGACTAGGCTCCTGCGGTGCTCCCGACCCGCCACCCGACCGACCGGCGCCTCCTCGCGCCCTCGCGGCGGTGGGTGCTCGTGGGCGCCGGCACGGCGGTCGCGGTGCTGACCGGCGGGTGCGACGCGACCGGCGACGATCCGTCCGCCCAGACCTCCGGCCCGGCGGACCCGGCGACGGACCGGGATGCCGATCCGCTGACCGACGTCCTCGCGCGCACCACCTCGGCCGCCTCGCTGGTCGCGGCCACCGCGACCGCGCACCCCCGGCTCGCCACCACGCTCGAAGGCCTGCGCCTGACCCACGACGACCACGCCCGGGTGCTCCGCGCAGCCACCGGCGCCGACCCGGCCGACCCGAGCGGGAACCCGAGCGCCGACCCGAGCGCCGAGCCGAGCGCCGAGCCGAGCCCGGTGGCGGTGCCGGCGAGGGCCACCCGCGCGCTGGAGCGGGTGCGCGGCGCGGAGGCCGCGCTCACCCGGGTCGCGCTCGCGGGCGCTCGGAGCGCCGTGGACCCGGGCGTCGCCCGCCTGCTGGCCTCCCTGGGCGCCGGGCTGACCCAGCAGCTGGCGACGCTCCCCGCGGAGCCGCCGCGATGAGCACCCCCACAGCCCTCGAAGCCCTCCAGGAGAGCCTGGCGGCCGAGCACGCGGCGGTCCAGCTGTTCGGCGTGCTGGCCGCCCAGGCCGAGCGGTCCGGCCAGAGCGACCAGGCCGCGCGCGCGGCGCAGCGCCACGGCGTGCACCAGGCCCGCCGGGACTGGCTCGTGGCGCAGCTCCGGGCCCGGGAGGCCACCCCCACTCCCGCCGCCGCGGCCTACGAGCTGCCGGCCCTGGAGTCTGCGCAGCTCCTGACGGCAGCGGGCCGCCTCGTCGAGCAGCGCTGCCTGGCGGTCTACGCCGGCCTGGTCGGCAGCTCGTCCGGCCCACTGCGCGGGTGGGCCGTGGACGCGCTCGTGGAGTCCGCGCAGGCGGCCCTCGCCTGGGGCGCTGCACCCGAGTCGTTCCCCGGGGCCGCCGAGCTCTGAGCCAGCCGGGCCGGTCGCTGCTGGTTGCCCCGGGTCCGGAAAAGGGAACGGCCCGCGGCCTCGTCATCCTGGGGGAGTCCCGAGATCTCCCCCAGCACGCCGAGTCCGCGGGCCGGTCGGGCTGGTCAGCAACAGCCCGGAAGTGGGTCAGAGCCTGGGTCGAGGAACTTTCACCACTGGCATGAGTCTGCAACACAGATCAGGGAAACGGAACCACCCCTGAGTTGCATGATCTTGCAGTGCGTAAACGCGCAGCACCCCGCCTCCGCCGACCCCCCGAGCAGTCGCCCGAAGACGTGGCCGCTCAGCCGCGCGCGAGGGCGCTCAGGTGGGCCGCCGCCTCGGCGACCGGAACCTCCTGGCGCTCGCCCGTGCGGCGGTCCTTGACCTCGATCACGCCGTCGGCGAGGCCACGCCCCACCGTCACGATGGTGGGGACGCCGATGAGCTCGGCGTCCTTGAACTTCACCCCGGGGCTGATCTTGCCGGCGCGGTCGTCGTAGAGCACGTCGAGCCCGGCGTCGGAGAGCTCGCGGGCGAGCCCGTCGGCGGCCTCGAAGATCGCGACGTCCTTGCCCGCGGCCACCACGTGGACGGCCGCCGGGGCGACCTCACGGGGCCAGCACAGCCCGGCCCCGTCGAGGGTGTTCTCCGCGATCGCAGCCACGGCGCGGGAGGGCCCGATGCCGTAGGAGCCCATGGTCACGGTGACCAGCTTGCCGTTCTCGTCGAGCACCTTGAGGTCGAGCGCCTCCGCGTACTTGCGCCCGAGCTGGAAGATGTGGCCCATCTCCACGCCGCGGGCCGACTCCAGCGCTCCGTCCTGGCAGGCCGGGCACAGGTCGCCGTCGCGCACCTCGGCGGCCTCGATGGTGCCGTCGGGGGTGAAGTCGCGCCCGACCACCAGATCGAGGACGTGCCGGCCCTCGACGTCCGCGCCGGTCACCCAGCGGGTGCCCTCCACCACGCGGGGATCCACCAGGTAGCGGATGCCGGAGGTGGACTCCTCCCCCAGCGCGGCCGGGCCGATGTAGCCCTTGACCAGCGCCGGGTGCTTCTTCAGCTCGGCCTCGTCCATCGGCTCCACCTCGATGGGCTCCAGCTGGCCCTCGAGCCGCTTCTGGTCGACCTCGCGGTCGCCGGGGAGGCCGATCGCCAGCGGCTCCCGGGTGCCGTCGGGGTGCTTGAGGACGACCAGCACGTTCTTCAGGGTGTCCCCCGCGTGCCAGGCCCGGTCCGGGCGGGGGAACCGCTCGTTGAGGTGGTCGACCAGCGTCCCGATCGTGGGGGTCGCGGGAGTCTCCTCCGCGTGCGCGGCGGGCACGTCGTCGTAGGGCTGGGCGGGGGGCGCCGGGACCGTGACGGCCTCCACGTTGGCGGCGTAGTCGCACGACGTGCAGCGCACGTAGGTGTCCTCGCCGACGTCGGTGCGGGCCAGGAACTCCTCCGACCGGGAGCCGCCCATCGCGCCCGAGGTGGCCTTCACGATCACGTAGTCGAAGCCCAGCCGGTCGAAGATCCGGACGTAGGCCTCGCGGTGCCGCTGGTAGGAGGCCTCCAGGCCGGCGTCGTCCACGTCGAAGGAGTAGGAGTCCTTCATCACGAACTCCCGCCCGCGCAGCAGCCCGGCCCGGGGCCGCGCCTCGTCGCGGTACTTCGTCTGGATCTGGTAGAGCGCCAGCGGCAGGTCCTTGTAGGAGGAGTACAGGTCCTTGACCAGGAGGGTGAACATCTCCTCGTGGGTCGGGCCGAGCAGGTAGTCCCCGCCCTTGCGGTCGGTGAGCCGGAACAGGTTGTCGCCGTACTCGGTCCACCGCCCGGTCGCCTCGTAGGGCTCCTTGGGCAGCAGGGCCGGGAAGAGCACCTCCTGGGCGCCGATACCGTCCATCTCCTCGCGGATGATGTCCTCGATGCGTCGCAGCACCTTCAGGCCCAGCGGGAGCCAGGTGTACATCCCCGGGGCCACCCGGCGGATGTAGCCCGCCCGGACGAGCAGCCGGTGGCTGGGCACCTCGGCCTCCGCGGGGTCGTCGCGAAGGGTGCGCACGAAGAGCTGGGACATCCGCATGATCATGGGCGCAAGGCTACTGGCGCCCCTCGGCGCCGACGAACCGGCGTGCCCTCCGGCCCGGCCGGGGCCAGGACCCCGGGCCCCGCGAGCGGCCCGGCTCAGAACATGATGGTGGCGAGCCGGGCGGACTCGGTGAACCCGGCCCGCTCGTAGGCCTTGCGTGCGCCGGTGTTCCAGTCGTTGAGGTAGAGCGAGACCACGGGTGCGATCTCGCGCCGCACGTGCTCGACCACGGCCGCCATCCCGTGCGTGGCAAGCCCTCGACCGCGCAGGTCCTCGGGGACGTAGACCCCCTGGATCTGGGCGGCGTAGGGGCTCGCGCAGGCGACCTCGGCCTTGAAGACGACCCGCCCGTCCTCGATCCGGGCGAAGGACCAACCCCGCGAGACCAGCTGCTGGATCCGGGCCCGGTAGAGGTCGCCCCCGCCCCCGGCCTCCGGGGAGACGCCCACCTCCTCGGTGTACATCGACACGCACGCGGGGTAGAGCACGTCGAGGTCCTCGCGGGTGGTGGCCCGCACGTCGGGGTCGGGCTCCGCGGTGGGCGGGCCGCCGATCTCGAGGTGGGGCTGGTGCCAGCGCTCCTCGCGGGGCTCGCCCCAGGCACCGTCGAGCCCGCGCCACAGGCCGGCGACGGCCGCCTCGGGGCCCACCACGGTGCTGGAGCGGCGGCCGCCGCGGGCGGCCCGCTCCGCGAAGAGCGCGGCGGACTCCTCGTCGCACTCCACGGGGACGAGGTTGGCCCCGACGTGGCAGGCGGCGACCATCTCGTCACCCACGAACCGGCCCCACACCTCGCCCCCCAGCCAGCGGGGGTCCAGGCGGGTGGTCCGGGCACGGTGGTCGACGAAGACGTTGACCACCGGGTCCCGCGCCGTCAGCTCGAGGAACTCCTGGAGGTCCAGCACCCCCAGGACCTGGATCTCGTCACGGGTCACGGCCGCGACCCTACTCGCCCCGGGGCGGCCTCAGGACCCACCGGAGACGGTCAGGAGACCGAGACCGAGGCGCCGGCTCCCTCGACGGGCTCCATCCCCTCGGCGATGCGCATGGCCTCCTCGATCAGGGTCTCCACGATCTGCGACTCCGGGACGGTCTTGATGACCTCGCCCTTGACGAAGATCTGGCCCTTGCCGTTGCCGGAGGCGACCCCCAGGTCGGCCTCCCGGGCCTCACCCGGTCCGTTGACCACGCAACCCATGACAGCGACCCGCAGCGGCACCTCGAGGCCGTCGAGGCCGGCCGTGACCTGCTCGGCGAGGGTGTAGACGTCGACCTGGGCCCGGCCGCAGCTGGGGCAGGAGACGATCTCGAGCCGGCGCTCGCGCAGGTTGAGCGACTGCAGGATCTGCAGGCCCACCTTGACCTCCTCGACCGGCGGCGCCGAGAGCGAGACCCGGATGGTGTCGCCGATGCCGCGGCTGAGCAGGGCGCCGAAAGCCGTCGCCGACTTGATCGTGCCCTGGAAGGCCGGACCGGCCTCGGTCACGCCGAGGTGCAGGGGCCAGTCCCCCGCCTCGGCGAGCAGCTCGTAGGCGCGGACCATCACCACGGGGTCGTTGTGCTTGACCGAGATCTTGAAGTCGTGGAAGTCGTGCTCCTCGAAGAGGCTGGCCTCCCAGACGGCCGACTCCACCAGCGCCTCCGGTGTCGCCCGCCCGTACTTCTCCAGCAGCCGCTTGTCCAGGGAGCCGGCGTTGACGCCGATCCGGATGGAGGTGCCGTGGTCCTTGGCGACCCGGGCGATCTCCTTGACCTGGTCGTCGAACTGCCGGATGTTGCCGGGGTTGACCCGCACCGCCGCGCAGCCCGCCTCGATGGCGGCGTAGACGTACTTCGGCTGGAAGTGGATGTCGGCGATCACCGGGATCTGCGAGTGCTGGGCGATCTGCGGCAGCGCGTCGGCGTCGTCCTGGCTCGGACAGGCGACCCGGACGATGTCGCAGCCCGCCGCGGTGAGCTCGGCGATCTGCTGCAGCGTGCTGTTGACGTCGGAGGTCAGGGTGGTCGTCATCGACTGCACCGAGATCTGGTGGTCGCTGCCCACTCCCACCGAGCCGACCTTGATCTGGCGGGTCGGGCGACGCGGGGCGAGGACCGGGGGAGGGAGCGCGGGCATGCCCAGGCCGATGGCAGTCATGCGCCCCAGGCTACTCGGCGGGTCACGCCCGCCGGTGAGCGGTCGCGACCCCCCGATCTCACCCGGTGAGGCTGAGGGGGACGACGATGTCGCCGACGATGAGGACCACGCCCATCACCAGGAGTGCCAGGCCCACCACGTAGGCCACCGGCAGCAGCCGGGCCACGTCGACGTGGCCGGGATCGGGCCGCCGCCGGACCCGGGCGATCGTGCGCCGCACCCCCTCGTAGGCCGCGCCGGCGATGTGGCCGCCGTCCAGCGGGAGCAGCGGGATGAAGTTGAACATGCCGATGAAGAAGTTGAAGCCGGCGATCAGCATCAGCATGAAGGCGACCTTGTCGCCGGAGGGCACCAGGTCGTGGGAGACCGCCTCCCCGGCCAGGCGACCGCCGCCGACGATCGAGACCGGTCCCTGCTGGTCGCGCTCCTCGACCCCGACGATCGCCTTCGCGACGCCCCAGACCTTCACCGGCAGCTGGACCATCGCCTCGATCGTGTCGACGGTCATGTGGCCCATCCGGCCCAGGGTGTACCCCAGGCCGCCGGTGGTCAGCTCGGTGACGGGGGTGACGCCCAGGAAGCCCACCTCCACCAGGGTCTCGTCGTCGCTCGAGGTGGGACGCGCGGTCACCATCGTGTTGGTGACGACCGTCTTCTCCACCCCGTCGCGGCGGATGACGATCTCGGCCCGGCCGTCGTCGTTGCTGCGGATCTGGTCCTGGAGGACCTCCCAGTCGGTGATCGGGACGCCGTTGAAGCTGACGAACTCGTCACCCGGCTCCAGCCCGGCGGCGAACGCGGGGGCGACCGGGTCGTCCTCGCGGCAGACCCGGCTGTCCTCGGCGGCCGGCACCACGCAGGCCGAGACGTCGGCGACCTCCGGGAGGATCCGGGGGTCGTTGGGGTTGCCGTAGGTGGCGAAGAGCGGCGCGAAGATCGCCAGCGCGATGAGGATGTTGACCGTGGGCCCGCCGGCCATCACGACGATCTTCTTCCACGCGGGCAGCCGGTAGAAGAGGCGGTCCTCGTCGCCCGGCTCGACCAGCTCCCACTCCGCGGTGCGGGCGTCGGAGACCAGCTGGGTGAACAACCCGGTGTTGGACTGCCGCACCCGGAAGACCGGCTCACCGTTCTCGTCGAAGCCCGCCGGCTCGGCGAGCTCGGCGGCGCCCGGCGGCAGCATCCCGACGATCTTGACGTAGCCCCCGAGCGGGATCGCCTTGACGCCGTACTCGGTCTCCCCCACCCGCTTGCTCCACACGGTGGGCCCGAAGCCGATGAAGTACTGGGTGACCTTGGCGCCGAACTTCTTGGCCGGGATCATGTGCCCCAGCTCGTGGAGGCCGATGGAGAGCAGGATCGCCAGCACGAAGAGCACGACGCCCAGGGCGTAGAGCAGTGCGGTCATGGAGCGGTGAGGTCCCCTCGGATCAGGCGGCGGGCCTCCTCGCGCGCCCAGGAGTCGGCGGCGAGGACGTCGGCCACGGTCAAGTTCTCCTTCGAGGGTACGCCGTGCCCGTCAAGGACGTGCCCGATCGTCTCCACGATCTGCGGGAACCCCAGCGACCCGGCGTGGAACGCCTCGACGCACACCTCGTTGGCGGCGTTGTAGACGGCCGGAGCAGTGCCTCCCGCCTCGCCCGCGCGCCGCGCCAGCCGGACCGCGGGGAAGAGCTCGTCGTCCAGCGGCTCGAAGCGCCAGTCGGCCCCCCGGGACCAGTCGATGGGGGTCTCCGCGTCCGGCACCCGGTCGGGCCATCCCAGCCCGAGCGAGATCGGCACGAGCATGGTGGGCAGTCCCAGCTGCGCCACCACCGCGCCGTCGACGAACTCCACCATCGAGTGGATCAGCTGCTGGGGGTGGACCACCACGTCGATCCGGTCGTAGGGCACGTCGAAGAGCAGGTGCGCCTCGATCACCTCCAGCCCCTTGTTGACCAGGGTGGCGGAGTTGGTGGTGATCACCTTGCCCATCGCGAAGTTGGGGTGGGCCAGCGCCTCCTCGGGGGTGACCTCCTCCAGCGCCGCCCGGCTCCGGCCACGGAACGGGCCGCCGGAGGCGGTCAGCACCAGGCGACGCACCTCCGCCCGGGTGCCGGCGCGCAGGCTCTGGGCGATGGCGCTGTGCTCGGAGTCCACCGGCACGATCTGGCCGGGGCGGGCCAGGTCGCGCACCAGCGGCCCGCCGACGATCAGGGACTCCTTGTTGGCCAGCGCGAGCGTGCTGCCCGCCTCCAGGGCCGCCAGGGTCGGGCGCAGCCCCACCGCGCCGGTCATGCCGTTGAGGACGACGTCGCAGGCCAGCGACGCGGCTTCGACGCAGGCCTCCTCGCCCAGGCCGGAGAAGGCCGGGGCGAACTCCGCCACCTGCTGCTCGAAGAGGTCGACCCGGCTCCCGCCCGCGGTGAGCGCGACCACCCGGAAGCGCTCGGGGTTGGCCCGGACCAGGTCCAGGGCCTGGGTGCCGATCGAGCCGGTGCTGCCCAGGATGACGACGTCGCGCTGCTTCACCCCGCCAGTCTCGCAGGCCCCAGGTGGCGACCGCACTCCCGTGCCGGGGCCCCTCGGCCGTATGCGGCGGCCTACTCGCGCCGGAGCACCGGCCGCAGGGTCTCCAGCACCGCCTCGTCCTCGATGGTCGAGGGCACCGGGGCGTCCTTGCCGTCGGCGATCTCGCGCATCGTGCGGCGCAGGATCTTGCCGCTGCGCGTCTTGGGCAGCCCGCCCACCACGGTGACCTCGCGGAACGCCGCGACCGCGCCGATCTCGTTGCGGACCAGCTGGACCAGCTCCTCACGGACGTCGTCGGGGTCCTGCTCGACGCCGGCCTTGAGGACCACGAAGCCGCGGGGCAGCTGCCCCTTCATCGGGTCCGCCACGCCGATCACCGCACACTCGGCCACCGCGGGGTGGGCGGCGATGACCTCCTCCATCGCGCCGGTGGAGAGCCGGTGGCCGGCGACGTTGATCACGTCGTCGGTCCGCCCCATCACGTAGAGGTAGCCGTCCTCGTCGAGGTAGCCGCCGTCGCCGGAGAGGTAGTAGCCGGGATAGGTCGACAGGTAGGAGGAGACGTAGCGATCGTCGTCGCCCCACAGCGTCGGCAGGGTGCCGGGGGGCAGCGGGAGCCGCACGCAGATGGCGCCCTCCGTCCCCGCGGGGACCGGGTCGCCCTTGGGGTCCAGCACGACCACGTCGAACCCGGGCACCGGCACCGAGGGCGACCCGGCCTTGATCTCCAGCGGCTCGAGGCCGCGCAGGTTGGCCGCGATCGGCCACCCGGTCTCGGTCTGCCACCAGTTGTCCACCACCGGCACACCCAGCTTCTCCCCCGCCCAGCGCCAGGTCTCGGGGTCGAGCCGCTCCCCGGCCAGGAAGAGCGCCTGGAGCGTGGAGGTGTCGTGATCGGCGAGCAGGGCGGCGTCCGGGTCCTCCTTCTTGATCGCCCGGATCGCGGTCGGCGCGGTGAAGAGCGCCTTCACACCGTACTCGGCGACCACCCGCCAGAAGGCGCCGGCGTCCGGCGTCCCCACCGGCTTCCCCTCGTAGAGCACGGTGGTCGCGCCGTTGATCAGCGGGGAGTAGACGATGTAGGAGTGGCCCACCACCCAGCCCACGTCGGAGGCGGCCCACCAGACGTCGCCCTCCCCCACGTCGTAGACGTTGCGGAGCGACCACGCCATGGCCACGGCGTGGCCGCCGTGGTCGCGCACGATCCCCTTGGGCCGGCCGGTGGTGCCCGAGGTGTAGAGCACGTAGAGCGGGTCGGTGGCGGTCACCTCGACGCACTCGGCCGGCTCGGTGCGGCCCAGGCGCATGGCGAGGTCCCAGTCGAGGTCGCGCCCCTCGACCAGCGTCGCCTCCAGCTGAGGGCGCTGCTTGACCACCACGGCGGCCGGCGCGTGCTCGGCCAGCTCGAGCGCCCGGTCCAAGAGGGGCTTGTAGGCGATGGTGCGGCTGGGCTCGATGCCGCAGCTGGCGCTGACCACCACGGTGGGCGTCGCGTCGTCGATCCGCAACGCCAGCTCGTGCGGGGCGAACCCGCCGAAGACCACCGAGTGCACCGCGCCGATCCGGGCGCAGGCCAGCATGGCGATCACCGCCTCGGGGATCATCGGCATGTAGATGACCACGCGGTCGCCCTTGCCCACCCCCAGGTGGCGCAGCACGCCGCCGAACGCGGCGACCTCGGTGAGCAGCTCGGCATAGCTGAACCGGCGCTTGGTCCCGGTCACCGGCGAGTCGTAGATCAGGGCGTCGCGGTCGGCCGCCCCGCGCACCACGTGCCGGTCCAGCGCGTTGTAGCAGGTGTTGAGCGTGGCACCGGGGAACCACCGGTAGAACGGCGGCCGGTCGTCGTCGAGGATCCGGTCGGGCTTGGCGAACCAGTCGACCAGGCGGGCCTGCTCCCGCCAGAAGCCCTCGGGGTCCTCGATGGAGCGGGCGTACTCCTCGCGGTAGCCCATCAGACCAGCCCGTTCTCGGTGGTCGCGGCCGGCGGGGTGGGTTGGCGCAGCCACGCCCCGAAGAACTCGGTCAGGTCCTGCCCGCTGATCTGCGCGGCCAGTGCCTCGAACTCCTCCGAGGTCCCGTGGCCACCCGCCCGGTCCTGCAGCCAGGTCCGCAGCAGGGTCCAGAAGGCCGTCTCCCCGATCCGGTGCCGCAAGGCCTGGAAGGCCATCGCCCCACGGGTGTAGATCGCCTCGTCGAAGATGCGGCGGGGGCCGGGGTCGGCGATGTCGAGCGCCCAGAACTGCTGGTCGGCACCGAGCGCGCCGTGCTGCCGGGTGAGCCACGTCTGGGCCGCGCCGCCGCCGTGCCGCTCGGCGTAGCGCTGCTCCATGAAGGAGGCGGCGCCCTCGTTGAGCCAGATGTCGCGCCACCTCGGGATCGCGACCGAGTCGCCGAACCACTGGTGGGCCAGCTCGTGGACCAGCAGCCACTCCATGCCGCGGCCCAGCGCCGGGTAGGTCGGGCGGGTCTGGTTCTCCAGGGCGAAGCCGGGCGACAGGGAGGTCACCAGGCCGCCGGTGCTGGAGAAGGGGTACTCCCCCAGGTCCTGCTCGAGCTCCGCGACCACCTGCGGCGTCCGCCGCAGCATCCGCATCGACGCCCGCTGCTCCGCCTTCGGCAGCTGCCGGGAGACCGCCACGGCCCACGGCAAACCCTGGTGGGTCCCGGTGTCGACCCGGAACCTCCCGGCCGCGAAGAACGCCAGGTAGGACGCCATCGGCTCCTGGGCCACCCAGCGGACCCGGGTGGAGCCGCCGCGGGTGTCGGTGCCGACCCGGGTCCCGTTGGCGATCACCTGGTTGCCCTTCGGCACCGTGACCGAGATGGCGTAGGTCGCCTTGTCGGCGGGATGGTCGTTGGCCGGGAACCACCAGGGCGCCATGTGCGGCTGGTTCATGGCCACCACCTCGTGGGAGTCGGCGAGCCAGTTCGACTCGCCCGCGTACCTCTTGCGGCCGGGGAACCCGGCGTACTCCACCCTCACGCTCACCGGGGCCCCGGGCGCGAGCGCGGTGCGCGGGGTGATGACCAGCTCGTGCTTGCCGCTACGGCGGTGCTCGACCGCCTGTCCGTCGATCGTGACGGCGCTGACCGGGAGCAGGAAGTCGAGGTTGAAGCTCGAGAGCTCCGAGGTCGGGGCGATCGTCAGGGTGGTGTGGCCGCGGAGACGACCGCTGCCGAAGGCGTAGCGGTTGCGGATGTCGTAGTGCTGCACGTCGATCCCGCCGTTCCCGTCGAGCGGGAAGTAGGGGTCCCCGATCCCTGGTGCCCCGGGGACCGGGTCCGCGGCACGGTGCGCGGCTCCCGCCGTGGGGACCGCTCCGAGGGACAGGGCGAGGGCCGTCGTCACGGCGGCCGCGAGAGCCCGCCTCCGGCCGGTTCGGGGTGACCGAGTCATGCCGGTCAACGTACCGCGAAAATCGGTTGTCCACGCGTGGGGACGCCACCGATCATGGAGACGACCGGGGCGACGTGCGCCCAGCGAGAAACCCAGCGAGAAACCCGGCGAGAAGTCCGGCGAGAAGTGAGGAGGCGCGACATGTCCACGACTGTCCTCTGCCTGTCCGCAGACCACCTCACCCACCGCTGGAGACCCGCCCATGCCGTCGCACCCGGACCCGTCCACCCCTGAGCGTTCCCCGCTCCATCCCGACTTCGTCTTCGACTTCCGCGCCTACGACGAGCTCGACGACCCTGCCTGCCGCTGGTCCACCTGGCTGGAGGTGGAGCCCCTGATGCGTGGCCCCGAGCCACGCCCCGACTGGGTCGTGACCTCTCAGGGGGCGATCGACACCGACCTGGGCGTCCTGAAGACCGGCAAGGAGGCGGACGTGCACCTGCTGGAGCGCGCGGACCCTCACGAGCCGGGCAGCGGGGTGGTGATGGCGGCCAAGCGCTACCGCGACGCCCAGCACCGCTCGTTCCAGCGCGCCGCGGTCTACACCGAGGGCCGCACGACGAAGCGCTCGCGGGACGCGCGAGCCCTCAAGCGGGGGTCCACCTGGGGGCGGACCGTCGCCGCCGGAGAGTGGGCGCTCTCGGAGTGGGCCGCTCTGACCCGGTTCTGGGAGGCCGGGCTGCCGGTCCCCTATCCGGTCCAGGTCGACGGGACCGAGATCCTGATGGAGTGGATCGAGGTCGACGGGACGACGGCACCCCGCCTCGCCCAGACCAGGCCGGAGGTCGCCCTGCTCTCCCACTGGTTCGAGCAGCTCCGCGAGGCCATGGTCACGATGGTCCGCGCAGGGCTGGTCCACGGCGACCTCTCGGCCTACAACATCCTGGCGGCCGGCGAGCGTCTCGTGGTCATCGACCTGCCCCAGGTCGTGGACCTGGCGGGCAACGCCCAGGGCCCGGACTTCCTGCTGCGCGACTGTGCCAACCTCTGCCGGTGGTTCCGCTCCCGTGGGCTCGCCGTCGACGAGCACGACCTCTTCGGCGACCTGATGGGTCAGGCGTTCTGAGGAGGGGCGCCTGGCGGCTGCCCGGCACTCACTCCGAGGCGGCCAGCTGCCCGCACGCGCCGTCGATCTCGCGGCCCCGGGTGTCGCGCACCGTGGTGGGGATGCCCTTGGCCTCGAGACGACGGACGAACTCACGCTCGTCGCGCGGGTCCGAGGCGGTCCACTTCGAGCCCGGCGTCGGGTTGAGCGGGATCAGGTTGACGTGGACCCAGCCCCAGTCGCCGTAGGAGCTGAGGACGTCGCCCAGCAGGTCGGCCCGCTCGCCCTGGTCGTTGATGCCGCGCATCATCGCGTACTCGATGGAGACGCGGCGCTTGGTGGTGCGGGCGTAGTTCCAGGCGGCCTCGACCGTCTCGGCGACCGAGAAGCGGGTGTTGATGGGGACCAGCTCGTTGCGCAGCTCGTCGTCGGGAGCGTGCAGGGAGAGGGCCAGGGTGACCGGGATGCCCTCCTCGGCCAGCTGGTTGATCCGCGGGACGAGACCGACGGTGGAGACGGTGATGCCGCGGGCGCTCATCCCGAGCCCTGCCGGGGACGGATCGGTGAGGCGGCGGACGGCGCCGATCACGGCCTTGTAGTTGGCCAGCGGCTCGCCCATGCCCATGAAGACCACGTTGGAGAGACGACCCGGTCCACCGGGGACCTCGCCACGGTCCATGCTGCGCGCGGCGGCGACGACCTGCTCGACGATCTCGGCCGTGGACATGTTGCGCTGCAGGCCGCCCTGACCGGTGGCGCAGAAGGGGCAGGCCATCCCGCAGCCCGCCTGGCTGGAGACGCAGACGGTGGCGCGGTCCGGGTAGCGCATCAGGACCGACTCGACCAGGGCGCCGTCGAAGAGCTTCCACAGCGTCTTGCGGGTGGTGCCCTTGTCAGCCTCGAGGGTGCGCAGCGGGGTCATCAGCTTGGGCAGGAGCGCCGCCACCAACTCGTCGCGCTGCGTCGCGGGGAGGTCGGTCATCTGCGCCGGGTCGTCGACCAGGCGACCGAAGTAGTGGGTCGAGAGCTGCTTGGCACGGAAGGCCTGGAGCCCCAGCGAGGTCAGCAGCTCCTGGCGGCCTCCGAGATCGAGGTCGGCGAGGTGCCGCGGGGGCTTCTTGCGACCACGGGGCTCATCGAAGACGAGGGGCAGGAGCGGAGGTGTCTGGGACATCCCCACGATTCTCCCACTCCGACCGCCCCTCCCCCAATCAGGAGTCGGCCTGCACCATGAAGTAGAGGACCAGGGAGGCCACGCCCAGGACGACCAGCGCGGTCAGCACCATGCCCACGAACATGAACTGGGCGAACCGGCGGGTCCGGCGCCGCACCAGAAGTCCAGCGGGGACCAGCAGGGAGACGAGGACCAGCGGGAAGTACCGCTCCGCGGTCTCGTAGGGGAAGAGGAGCCGCAGCGCGGCCGCGAACGCACCGGGGACGGCGGTGACGAAGAGCATGCCGGCGAAGAAGCCGGTGATCGCTGCGAACGTGGGGTGGCTGCGGTGCCACCACTCGAGCGGCGAGCCCGCTCGCGTCGGGTGCGGACCCGTCTGCTCCCCGGGGTGCTGGTGGGCCTGCTCTGTGGTCATGGTCGCCCATCCTAGGTGTCGGGGCGCCGCGAGTGGGCGCGACAAGCCGGAGACCCGTGCACGGCGCCCGCACGGCGCCGCGCGACGGCTCAGAAGACCAGGTAGTGGAGCAGCAGCCAGGTCGGGGCGATCGTGGCCAGCAGCGAGTCGAGCCGGTCCATCAGCCCGCCGTGGCCCGGGATCACCTGGGACATGTCCTTGATCCCGAGGTCGCGCTTGATCACCGACTCGACCAGGTCGCCCAGGGTCGCCATCACGACCGTGATGAGCCCCAGCACCACCCCGACCCACCAGTCGCCCTCCAGGAGGTAGGTGACCAGGAACCAGCCGGCGGCGACGCAGGCGAGCGCCGAGCCGGCGAACCCCTCCCACGACTTCTTGGGCGAGATGACCGGTGCCATCGGGTGCTTCCCGAACAGCACGCCGGCGGCGTAGCCCCCGGTGTCGGAGGCCACCGTCACCAGGATGAACACGACGATGCCCTTCACCCCGTCGTCCCAGCGGGAGAAGTCGACCGTGCCGCCCTCGGAGAGCATCAGCCCCACGAAGGAGGCCAGGAAGGGCAGGTAGACCAGCACGAAGACCGAGGCGGTCGCGTTGCGCACGTAGCCATCGACCCCGCGGCGCAGCAACCACAACATGATCACCAGGGCCGAGACCGCGGTGGCGGTCACCAGGGCCGGCGCACCCCAGAAGTAGGCGACCAGCACCATCACCACGCCCCCGAGCATCAGGGGCTGCTCGGGCAGGTCGATCTCCTTGGCCAGGAAGCCGCGACGCAGCTCCCAGACGCCGACCACCACGGCGACCGCCACCAGCAGCATGAAGGCGGTCTTCCAGAAGTAGAGCGTGCCCGCCACGAGGGAGAGCAGGACGACAGCGGACGCCACGGCCGCCGGGAGGTTCCGCCCGGCCCGGCCGTGGTCCTTCTTCGGCTGTTCCGCCGACGTCGTGGTGGTGTTCATGGGAGGGCGCTCAGACCTCGAGCAGCTCGGACTCCTTCTTCTTCAGCATCTCGTCGATGTGGTCGGTGTGGGTCTTGGTCACGGCGTCGAGGCGCTTCTCGGCCCCGGCGACGTCGTCCTTGCCGACCTCGCCGTCCTTCTCGAGCTTCTCCAGGGCCTGCTTGGCGGTCCGGCGGACGTTGCGCACCGACACGCGTCCGTCCTCGGCCTTGCCCTTGGCGAGCTTGATGTACTCCTTGCGGCGCTCCTCGGTCAGCTCCGGGAAGGCACAGCGCAGCACCCGGCCGTCGTTGGAGGGGTTGACCCCGAGGTCGGAGTCGCGCACCGCCCTCTCGATCGCGTCCATGGCGCTCTGGTCGAAGGGCGCGATCAGGATGACCCGGGCGTCCTGGGAGGTGAAGGTCGCCAGGCTCTGGAGCGGGGTGGGCGACCCGTAGTAGTCCACGACGATCTTGTTGAACATGCTCGGGTTGGCGCGCCCGGCCCGAATCGTCGCGAACTCCTCGCGGGTCGACTCGACCGACTTGTCCATCTTCTGCTCCGCCTCGCGGAGGATGTCGCTGATCACGTCTGGATACCTACTCTCGGTGGAACGGTGGGACTGGCGTCCCGGTGGTGGTCGCGGGGCCGTCAGCCGTCCTGGCTGACCAGGGTGCCGATCTTCTCACCCTGCACGATGCGCAGGATGGCTCCCTCGTCCTCCATCCCGAAGACGATGAGGGGCATGTTGTTCTCCATGCAGAGCGCGAACGCCGTGGCGTCGGCCACCTTGAGGCCCTGCTGGAGTGCGTCGGAGAAGGTCAGGGTGTCGAGCTTGGTGGCCGTGGGGTCGGTGCGGGGGTCGGCGGTATAGACCCCGTCCACTCCCTGCTTGGCCATCAGCACGACCTCGCAGCGCGTCTCCAGCGCCCGCTGGGCGGCGACGGTGTCGGTGGAGAAGAACGGCATCCCGGCACCGGCCCCGAAGATGACCACGCGGCCCTTCTCCAGGTGGCGGATGGCGCGCCGCGGGATGTAGGGCTCGGCGACCTGGCCCATGGTGATCGCGGTCTGCACGCGGGTCTCGATGCCCTCCTTCTCCAGGAAGTCCTGGAGGGCCAGGCAGTTCATCACCGTGCCGAGCATCCCCATGTAGTCGGCCCGGGCCCGGTCCATCCCGCGCTGCTGCATCTCGGCACCGCGGAAGAAGTTGCCCCCGCCGACCACGATGCTGACCCCGACGCCGGAGCGGACCACGGCGGCGATCTGGCGGGCGACCTTCGAGACGACGTCCGGGTCGACCCCGATGCGTCCGCCTCCGAAGACCTCTCCGGAAAGCTTGAGCAGGACACGGGAGTACGCCGTCACGCGAGATCCTTTCGGCGGGAGGTGATGCGGGGACACGCGAAGGCCGGTC
Organism: Nocardioides sp. Z40_12; assembly: GCF_058215795.1. Classification (NCBI taxonomy): domain Bacteria; kingdom Bacillati; phylum Actinomycetota; class Actinomycetes; order Propionibacteriales; family Nocardioidaceae; genus Nocardioides; species Nocardioides sp. Z40_12. The sequence goes on along the minus strand of NZ_JBZAJA010000002.1, from coordinate 288,358 downwards.
CGATGGTCATGTGTCGATCCACCGAACCGGCCTCCTCGTCGTTGCTGCTAGCCGAAACCCTATCGGGTCAGGCGCCGACCTCGAACCGCGCGAAGCGGGTGATCGTCACGCCGGCGGCGTCGAGGACCGCCTTGACGGTCTTCTTGTTCTCGGTGACCGAGGGCTGCTCCAGCAGGACGACGTCCTTGAAGAAGCCGTTGAGCCGGCCCTCGGTGATCTTGGCGATCGCCTGCTCGGGCTTGCCCTCCTCACGCGAGGTCGCCTCGGCGATCTCGCGCTCCTTGGCCACGATGTCGGCGGGGACGTCCTCGCGGGTCAGGTACTGCGGGCGCATGGCCGCGATCTGCATCGCGGCGCCGCGCGCGGCGGCCTCGTCGTCACCGGTGTACTCGACCAGGACCCCCACGGCCGGCGGCAGGTCGGCGGCGCGCTTGTGCATGTAGGCCACCACCTTGCCGTCGAAGTGGGCGACCTGACCGAGCTCGATCTTCTCGCCGATGGTGATGGCCAGACCCTCGACCACCTCACCGACCGTCTTGTCGCCCAGCGACACGGCCTTGAGGGCCTCGGGGTCGCTCGCCTTGGCCGCGTCGGCGGCGTCGGCGATCTTCTGGGCGGTGGCGACGAAGTCGTCGTTCTTGGCGACGAAGTCGGTCTCGGACTTCAGCTCGAGCAGCGAGCCGCCCGAGTGGGCGACCAGGCCGGCCGAGGTCTCGCGCTCGGCGGCCCGGTTGGCCGCCTTGGCGGCACCCTTGACGCGGAGCAGCTCGACGGCCTTTTCGAAGTCACCGTCGGTCTCGGTGAGCGCCTTCTTGCAGTCCATCATGCCGGCGGAGGTGAGCTCACGGAGCTTCTTGACGTCGGCTGCGGAGAAGTTAGCCATGTTCCTTCTTCCTCGAGTTCGGTTGGTCTCGCTGCGGGAGCGAGAGGGTCAGGCCTGCTCGGCGGGCGCAGCCGCCTCGGTGGCCTCGGCAGCCGGAGCCTCGGTGGCCTCGGTGGCGGGGGCCTCGGTGGCCTCGGTGGCGGGGGCCTCGGTGGCCTCGACGGCGGCACCGGTCGACTCGGAGGCCGGGGTGTCGTCGGTCGAGGAGTCGCCACCGGTCGCCTCCACGGCGGCCTTGTCGGCCTCACCGGAGAGCAGCTCGCGCTCCCACTCGGCCAGCGGCTCGCCCGCGGCGACGGTCTCGCCGGAGCCGGCCCCGGTCTTGGCGCCGGAGCGGGCGATGAGGCCCTCGGCCACGGCGTCGGCGACCACGCGGGTCAGCAGGCCCACGGCGCGGATCGCGTCGTCGTTGCCCGGGATCGGGAAGTCGACGACGTCGGGGTCGCAGTTGGAGTCGAGGATGCCGACGATCGGGATGCGCAGCTTGCGCGCCTCCTCGACGGCCAGGTGCTCCTTGTTGGTGTCGACGATCCACACCGCGGAGGGGGTGCGGGTCATCTCGCGGATGCCGCCGAGCGACTTGTTGAGCTTGTCGCGCTCGCGGCGCATCTGCAGCAGCTCCTTCTTGGTGCGGCTGCTGCCCGCCACGTCGTCGAAGTCGATCTCGTCGAGTTCCTTGAGGCGGTTGATCCGCTGGTGCACGGTCTGGAAGTTGGTGAGCATCCCGCCGAGCCAGCGCTGGTTGACGTAGGGCATGCCGACGCGGGTCGCCTGCTCGGCGATCGCCTCCTGGGCCTGCTTCTTGGTGCCCACGAACATGATCGTGCCGCCCTTGGCCACCGTCTCCTTGATGAAGGCGTAGGAGCGGTCGATGTAGGCCAGCGACTGCTGCAGGTCGATGATGTAGATGCCGTTGCGCTCGGTCATGATGAAGCGCTTCATCTTGGGGTTCCAGCGACGGGTCTGGTGCCCGAAGTGGACGCCGCTCTCGAGCAGCTGGCGCATGGTCACGACTGCCATGGTGTTCTCCTGTGTCGGTGCAGGCACCCGGTCGCCGCACCTGCCTGGCGGCGGCGCTGCTGGGCCCTGCGTATGGTTTTCAGTTCACTGCCGCCGACGGGTGCCGGTGGCCCTGACGCTCACGCGCGATCCGACCCATCCCTCGCGGGGTGGGACCGAGGATCGGCGCCCGCGGGCGGAGGGGCCTCAGAAGAAGACGACCCCGTCGCGGTCTGCGAGCGTGCGAAGTCAGCCCATGCGGGCTGCTGTGACCAGACTAGTTCACCTGGACGGTCCCGGGCCAATCGCAGCCGCTGGCCCTCCACAGGGCAGGCAGCCGACCCCTCCTTCCCCAGCCCGTTCCGCTACCGGCACCCCGGAGCGCCACGGCGGCGCAGGATCGGCCCATGACCCTGACGACCACCGCCCTCGGCGCCGCCGCCCTGGGTCTCCTGCTCGCGCCACTCGCCTCACTGGCCCCGGTGGATCCGGCGGCCCCGCCGGCCCCGCTCGGCCCGCCGGCCCCCTCCGCCCCGGACGGCGGCGGGCAGGAACCGCCCCCGGGCAGCTGGCCGCTCGACCCCGCGCCCGCGGTGCACCAGCGCTTCGACCCGCCCGACCACCCCTGGGAGTCCGGCCACCGCGGCGTCGACCTGGCCGGAGGGCCGGGGCAGTCGGTCGTCTCCGCACTGCCGGGCCGGATCACCTTCGCCGGCCGGGTCGCGGGGAAGCCCGTCGTGGTGGTCGCCCACGGCCCCACCCGGACGACCTACGAGCCGGTGGTCCCCCTGGTCCGGGTCGGCGACCAGGTCTCGAGCGGGGAGCGGATCGGGTTGCTGACGCTCCCCTTCTCCCACTGCTACCCGGCCGCCTGCCTGCACTGGGGTCTGCGGCGGGGCGCGGACTACCTCGACCCGCTCTCCCTGGTGGGTGCCTCGGCGGGTGTCCGCCTGCTCCCCCTCACGGACCTGCGGGCGACGCGGTAGCCCCGCCCGGGTGCCTTCAGGCCTTCAGTCCCGCGTGCCCTCAGGCCCGCGGGTGGGCCTGGCGGTAGGCCTGCCTGAGCCGGTCGGTGGTGACGTGCGTGTAGAGCTGGGTGGTCGACAGCGACGCGTGACCCAGGAGCTCCTGAACCGAGCGCAGATCGGCTCCCCCCTCCAGCAGGTGGGTGGCCGCGGTGTGCCGCAGGCCGTGCGGACCCATGTCCGGGGCCCCGGGCACGCCCCGCAGGTGGGCGTGGACGGTCGTGCGCACCCGCCGCGGGTCGATGCGCCCTCCTCGTGCGCCGAGGAAGAGCGCGGGGCCGGACCCTGGCCCCACCAGGGCGGGCCGTCCCTGGGCGAGCCAACGTCGGAGCGCCTCGGCCGCGGGCTGCCCGTAGGGGACGACCCGCTCCTTGCGGCCCTTCCCCAGCACCCGCAGCACGCGGCGGTCGGCATCCAGGTCGTCCACGTCGAGGCCCACCAGCTCACCCACCCGGATGCCGGTGGCGTAGAGCACCTCGAGGATCGCCGCGTCGCGCAGCCCGAGGGGGTCCAGGTCCTCGGCGCGGCGGGCGGCGACCGTCATCAGGTCGGCGGCCTCGTCCGCCCGGAGCACGGAGGGCAGGCTGCGGTCGAGCTTCGGGGACAGCAGCGACGCCCCGGCGTCCGCGCCGGTCCGTCCGGTGCGGGAGAGCCAGGCGGTGAAGACCCGCACGGCGCTGGCGCGCCGGGCCACGGTCCGCCGCGCCATGCCCGTCGTCTGCTGCTTGGCCAACCAGCTGCGCAGGACCCTCAGGTCGATCTCGTCCAGCTCCTGGAGGCCTAGGCGCCGGGCGTGCTCGAGCATCCCGGCGATGTCGCGGAGGTAGGCCCTGACCGTGTGGGCCGAGAGGTCGCGCTCGGAGACCAGGTGCCGCTCGTAGTCGGCCAGCGTCCGCGCCCAGCCCTCCGGCAGGTCGGGGTCCTCGACCTGCTCCGTCATGCTCCGATCCTAGGAGCCGGCGGCCGCCCGGTGCGTCAGGCTCGCGCGAGCCCACCGAGGCGCCATCCCTCCGGGGCCCGGTGCACCAGCCCTTTCTCCTCGAGCGTCATCAGCGCGCGATAGACCTCCCGCACCCCGATCCCCGCCGTGCGGGCGATCGAGTCGGTCCCGGCCGGGCGGGCGACCGGGACGGCGTCCAGCACCTGGCGGTGCCGGCCGGTCAGCAGGTCCCGGGGGCGCGGTGACGCACGCGGCGTCTCGACCAGGTGCTCCCCCGGCCTGCCCAGGAGCTCCAGGACGTCGTGTCCACCGGTGACCAGCACGGCCGCGCCGGACCTGATCCGCTCGTGCACTCCCTGCGACTCGGCTGCGGTGACCGGACCCGGCACCCCCATCAGCGGGCGGTTGAGCCGCTCGGTCCAGGTCGCGGTGCTCAGCGCGCCGCTCCGGATCGCCGCCTCCACCACGACCGTCCCGCGGGCCAGGGCCGCGATGATCCGGTTCCGGGCCAGGAAGCGGGTGCGCATCGGCGAGCATCCGGGTGCGGTCTCGGAGACGACGGCACCGACCTCGGCGATGTGGTCGATCAGCTCGCGGTGCGCCGCCGGGTAGGCGCGGTCCGCACCGCAGGCCAGCACCGCGATGGTCGCGCCGCGCACCGAGAGGGCCCCCCGGTGCGCGGCCTGGTCGATCCCGAACGCGGCCCCGGAGACCACGCAGAAGCCCGCGCGGGCGGTCATCGCGCAGAGCTCCCTGGCCGCCAGCTCGCCGTACCCGGTCGAGCTGCGGGACCCGACGACGGCGACGCCCTCGCCCAGCGCGTCGAGCCGGGCCCGGCCCCGCACCCACAGACCCAGGGGCACCCCGCCACGCTCGTGGACGGTCCCGGCGGCGGCCAGGCCGTCGAGGCCGGTGGGCCACTCCTCGTCGCCCGGCACCACGAAGCGCAGCCCGCCCCGCGCCGCCCGCTCCAGCTCGGCCTCCGGGTCCAGCGAAGCCAGCCGGGCGGCCACGTCGACGCCCACGGCGGCGCTCCCAGTGCCGCTCCCGGTGGCTCTCCCGGTGGCACCCGCACGTGCTCCCGGGCCGGGCACCGACGGCTGCGACAGGAGAAGGTCCCTGACCCGCGCGGCGCCCAGCTCGGTGACCAGGCCCGCGAGCCGCGGATCCCCGGGCTCCCCCAGCCTGCTCAGCGCCACCCGGGCGAGCCGCTCCTCCTCCGTGGCGCTCACCGCGGCGCCGCCATGCTGGCGGCCTTGAGCGGCTCGCCCGTCCGCAGGCGCAGGGCGGTGTCGACGTCGTCGTCGCCCGGGGCGGGCCTGCCCCGCAGGTCGGCCACCGTCCAGGCCATCCGGTGCACCCGGGTGGCGCCGCGCCGGGTGAGCCTCGCGGCGAGCAGCGCGTCGTCGAGCAGGCGCTGGCCTCCCGGCGGCAGGGGCCACTCCGCGCGCAGGACGTGCCCGGGGACCTGACCGTTGAGCCGCCAGCCCCGTCCGGCGTAGCGCTCGGCCTGACGCGCGCGGGCCGCCGCCACCCGGCTGCGGACGAGCGCGGAGCTCGCCGGGGCCTCCAGGTGGTCGCCCGCGCCGGTGCGCACCGGAGGCACGTGGCGCGAGATGTCGATCCGGTCGGTGATCGGGCCAGACACCTTGCGCCGGTACTCCCGGCGGGCGACCTCCTGGCACTCGCACCGGTTCTGCCCGGCCGTGGGGTGGTACTCCCCGCAGGGACACGGGTTCGCAGCCAGCACGACCATGCCCCGCGCCGGGAAGACCGCGGCCTCCTCACCACGCACCACCCTGATCTCGCCGCTCTCCAACGGCTGGCGCAGGGCGTCGATGACGTCGGCCCGGAAGAGCGGGAACTCGTCGAGAGATAACACTACTTATCCCACTACTGGCAATGCACGACCCCCGGAGACTGTTCTCCGGGGGTCGTGTTGCGTTCGGCGCAGGTGCGGCGGGTCGGAACCAGACTGCTCCGCACCTTCGATCCCTTGTCCGGCTGAAAGGGTGAAAGGGCCGGGGGCGACGTTGACGCCGGGCTACATGGCGCGCCTCCGGTAGCGGTTGAGCACGGCGAGCTCGGCCAGGGTCCAGCCTGAAACGATCTGGTAGCTGACCGTCGCATCGTCGATGCCTTGGGCGCGCAGAGACTGCGGATTATGTGCCGTGCGGGCCGTGGTGGACACGATCACCGCGGCCAGCTCGTCGTTGGGCTCGTCGTCCGCGTCGAAGCCGTTGCCTCGGGTGTAGGCGCGGACCATCGCCTTGGTGACGGGTAGGTGTGCTTCGGCGGTGGCGGAGATCGTCGCGTTCGTCGGTGACCCGGAGTATGCGGCGACGTCCTGGCCGGTGGGCATCATCAGATGGTGATCCCGGTCAGCTTCACCACGGCGTCGTCGTTGAGCGGGGCGACGTCGTAGCGGGAGACGACCCGCAGTGCCTGCTGGTCGTAGTCGGCGAAGGTCTGGTCGAGCACCTTGACCGATGGGGCGAGGTCGCGGGCTACGACGATCTGGGAGAAGTCGGCCAGAACGATGTTGCCGGTGTCCGGGGTGCCGGTCGTGGTGGGGATTCGGTTCGTCACGATGACGGGCTTGCCGAAGATGACGTAGCCCCCTGCCTTAGTGGGATCGGGCTGGAGCACGTAGGCGTTTGAGCCGGTCCCGGTCTTGATCTTGCGGAGCACGGTCAGCTCGCGCGAGGTCATGGCCCACTTGAGCGCGGCCGGGTTGACGTCGGCGGACAGGGCCTTGTCCTCGGCGTCGAGCAACTTGTCCAGGGTGAGCGTCCCGACTGCGGAGACGGTCTGGCCGGCATAGCTCAGGATGCCCTGCGGGAGCGTCTTGCTCGCCCCGTTGGAGGCTCCCCAGAACTGGGCGTCGATCGTGTCGGCGACGTCCTTCACGAGCCGCTCGCGGAGGGCGGCGTCGAGGGAGATCACAGACTGGCGGCTGAGCTCGTTGGAGAAGCGGGTGAGGGTCTTGACGGACTTGATCGTGCTGGGCAGGAGCTCGATCTCGTCGAAGGTCGGGTCGACCTCGGGAGCGATCTGCTCGTTTTCCCCGAACCAGGCCGGGGAGGTCGCGGCTCCGAGCTTCGGAAGGCGCAGGGGGCCAGCGGTGTCGATGATGCGGACGCCTGCGCTGAGGAAGGTCGAGACGGCTTCCAGCGGCTTCACGAGGATGCGCTGGACCTGCTCGGTGGTGAGCTCGGGGGCGGTGGTGGTGGAGACGGCCATGAGTGTGGCTCCGTTCGGATGAAGGGGTCTAGGACCGCTTCTCCGTCAGGGAGCCAGCGAGAGGGACGGCCGCCAGGACCGCCCCTCTCACTATACCCTAGGGGGTATCAGATAGTTCCTACGCGCCCACGGGTTGACGGCGGGTTTGGCATGGCTCCGACGACCGCCGCGTATGCCTTGGCGAGGCTTTCGAGACCTTCTGTGCTCCGGTCGTTAGCGGTAGGCGCTTCGCTTTTGATCGCGGTCAGGAGCGCCTCTGCAGTCTCGTGTGAGAGATCCTTGTTCGTACTTCCGTCGGCCATGTCGTCTTGCCTTTCAGGTTGCGTTGCGCCGGAGCATTCCGGCCAGGTCGACGAAACTGTCTCCCCCGGTGACACCCTGCCCGACGTCTCCGACAACGCGACGTGATCTCAGGTGGGGCTTGCGGGTCACGAGCTCGTCGATCGCGTCGGTGAGGGCTTCGGCATCGGTCAGGTGGGTCTCGTCGAAGGTGAGGTCGGCCGGGTCGGCCAGGCGACCGGTAGCGGCCACCAGGGCGACGTGCAGACGCTCGGCCAGGGTGTCCCGGTCTGCTGCCTTGGTGCGGTATTTGGCGGCTTCGTCGCGGAGTTTGGCGACGTACTCGCGCGGGAAGGTCTCGGGGTCCTGCTCGGCTTGCTCGGTGGTGTTCGGATCGAGTTGCTCGTCTTCGGTGGTCTCGTCGGGGATCTGGGCTTCGGTCATGGTGGTTCCTTTCATCGGGTGACGGGTTCGGGGTGACAGGTGCACCCCTTGTGGGTGGGCATCGGGTGGTCGGCCGGCCAGGTTTGCCCACCACGGCTCCACCATTGACAGAGCTGGCAGGCGGACCCGGAGATCCCGCGTCGCCAACCGGTGACGTGCCGGGAACGGGCGATGCCTTCGCTGTAGGCGCGTGCGGCGGCTTCCTGCCCTTCGGCGCGGGCGAGCCGTTCCCACCGGGCCAGGGACACGTCTTGAGCCGCGAGAAGGGTGCGGGCGGCCTTCCTAAGCCGCTCGGTGTCGTCGGCCGGCCGGGTGATCCCCAACGGGGCTACCGGGGTACGGAGCCGGATCGTAAGGGCGGCGGCCAGGGACAGGTCTGCCAGTGCGGAGGCAGTGCCGTTGCCTGCGGTGATGAAGGCGGCGACCACTGCGGCCAGTGCGTCGGCTGTGATGACTCCGGCCTCATGGGCGGCCACAGCGGCGGTGACCTGGGCCGCGGTCGCGGTGACGGTCTCCTCGAGGGCGTCCTGATACGTCATGACGCCTCCTGCCTGGGCAACAGAGCGGTGATGTTGACTCCGGCGGTGTCGAGGGCTTCGGCGCGGCGTGCGTTGCGGATCTCGGCGATCTGGTCCTCGGTGTACCCGAGTCGGGCCAAGGCGGCGGAGGCGGGCAGCAGTCCGGCTCCGTAGAGCTTCACGATCGCGTCGGCCTCCTGGGCAACCGAGCGGGTGGCGGCGTCGGCCCACGTCACCCGGACGTTGACCGCGGCCGGGTCGATGCCTTCGCGGACGGCCACGATCAGCCGTGCGACGTCCTCCCAGCTCCGGCCGAAGGTGGCTTGCCGGGATTCCGCGCGGGCGGTCAAGGATGCCTCGGAGGCACGGAGGGCGTCGGCGGACGCGGGGTTGTCGGTGAACACTCCGACGTAGTGCGAGGGCAGCGCGGAGACGGCCATGATCTGACCGAGCAGGACACGGGTCGCGGCTTCGTATCCGGCGAGGTCGGCGGAAGGAAGCTGACCGAACTTCGCGTCGGGGTTCTCCGAGATCATGGCGCGGTTGCCTTCGGGGATCGGGTTCACCGCCTCGCCGGTCTCGTCCTCTTCCAGCTCGATCCCGGTCGCCCAACGTCGCGGCCTGCCGACGTACTCACTCGTGGTCATGAGGTCGGCCAGCACCTTGTTCAGTGCGTCGCACAGCGGCATTAGGTCATCGAGCTCGGAGGCACCGGGCGAGAGCAGCCGGTCGCCGTTTCGGAATGCCACCACGGGCACGGTCCCGAGCGGGTTGCGGATCGTCTCGACCACTCGGAACCCGGTCGTGGTGGCACCGGGGACGTCCGAGCGGAGCCGGGTGATCTGGTCGCGTTCGTAGAGCACGGCCTCGGTCGTGGTGGCGGTCTCCCAGCGCTTGAGCGCAGCGACGATGCGCCGGGAGCCGGGGTCGGTCAGCACGGACACCTGCCGGGCGGACTCGACGGTCACCCGCGGGGAGCCGTCGGGGCGTCCCCACACGATGACGTAGCCGGTTCCCAGTGCGAGGGCTTCGCGGTGGACCGTGCCGGAGAGCTGGTCGAGATCGTTGGCGATCCAGTCGGGCCACACGTCGGCCCCGGTGAAGCCGGTCACCCGGAGCCGTTCGGCCAGGGCGGTCACGGCCAGCCGGGGAATGTTGGAGGCCATGCGACCGAAGCGGGTTCCCAGCGCGGTCTTGGCCTCGGGGGCGAGGAAGGCTAGCGGTTGGTGGCCTTCGTAGTAGAGATCTAGTTCGTTGAACCGGGCGCTGGACTCGTCGAGTCGCTGAGCCAGCGTGGTCAGTAGGTCAGTGGTCACTTGAAGCTCCGTGTTCTCTTGCGGGTGCGGCGGGTTGCGCGCCAGGTGGCGCGGCTGTGTGCCATGACCAGACAGGCGGCCAGGTCGATCTTTCGAGCCGTGCGGGAGCGGGAGACCTTCGCCAGCCGCATCCCTCGGGCGTCCTCTGAGATCACGGCGGCTGCCACGTGCGAGGCCAGCCTCGGGTCTCCCGAGTGGGTCATCTGGGCGTTGGTAGCGGCGGAGTAGAGATCCGTGGTCGCGGCCGTCAAGCGGGACGGCGAGTGCGGGAACTCCACGACCGGCAGCCGTTCGGCCTCTAGGGCTTGCAGGGTTCTAGTCCAACGAAACGGGTCCGCGATGATCTCCACGACCTGCCAGCGGCGGCAGGCATCCCGGATCGTCTGCTCGACCGCGGCCACCGGCACCCGATACGACTCATCCCCTACCGGGCGCTCCCAGACGGCCAGCACGTCGAAGTGCGGCTCCGGGGAGACCGTCGCCAGCAGTAGCGCGGTGGTGTCGTCGGAGAAGCTCCCGTCCAAGGCGACCACAACCTCGGCGCCATCGGGGATCCGTTCGCCGGTGTTGAGGGAGTCCCAGACCCCAGCGGGGAGAAAGGCTCCGTCGGTGTCGGTGGCGAACTGGCAGAGCCGGGCACGCCTAAAGGTCGCCTCCCGCGTCTTGGGCGGCAGGAGAGCGGCTAGGGCGTCACGGTGCAGGAAGTCATCCAGTGCCGGGTTAGCCAACTCCCAGCAGTGCTCACAGTCGGCCGGGTGGTCGGTGAACGCAGCGGCGGAGAACTCCCGCCACACGAACGAGGGATCGTCAGGGTTCTCCAGCGCGTACCTCCGCATGTCGGCCAAGACGTTGTTGTGCGGGTCGGGGCCAGGAGTGCCGATCCCGATCAGCGTCGACTGCTCCCGCTTGCCCTGGGCCAGCGCCAGGACCTCGTAGGTGTCTCGGGACACCACGCCGATCTCGTCGAGGATCGCGGTGGTGAAGTCGAGCCCTTCCAGCCGCTTCGGCTCGGCGGGCAAACACACGAAGGAAGCGCCACGCTCGGGCACATAGAGCCGATCCTTGAAGACTTGGACACGCGCCAGGAGATCCGGGCTCAGCTCAACCATGCGGGCGGCGGTTCGAAACACAATCCCGGCCTGACGCTCGTCGGTGGCAGCCACGACAACGGAGGCGCCTTCGTCTCCGAGCATCAAGTCGTAGAGTCCCAGCGCGGCCACCAGAGTCGACTTGCCCTGACCCCGCGGCATCATCCAACCCGCCGTCCGGGGACGCGGGTCAGCGTCGAGGACAGACCCCACAAGCGCGAGTTGCCAGGGACGAAGACGCATCGGGGAGAGCGCGCCCGATCCCTTCGGTGTGACGATGAACTTCTGACAGAACGCTCCGAAGCGAACCGAGCCAGTCGAGCGCGGTCGGAAAGGGAGTGGACTTCCGTCAACGGCCGCCTTCGGTCCGGCCCTCATGCGAGACTCCGGCCGTGACTATCGAGATCGTGCGGACCGTGTCGTACCTTGCAGTTGGCTGTCTGGGCGTGGCCCTTGTGCTCTGGGCCGTTGCAGGATTCGTCGCAAAGGGCGCAGATAGCGTCAAGGGCTGGCAGATTGCTGCGAGCGTAGCCTTGACCGTCGGTGCCTTTGTGAGTGCCGTCGCGGGCGTCATGAGCACCTACGTGGGCTGATCCCGACTCGGAGGAAACAGCCGCCGCGAGTGCGGCCTTCATGACAGGCTCCCGTCATGGCTACCCCTGACATGGATGCTCGGATCGAGCGAGGGATCTCCCTTCTGACGGCGCATCTCAGCCGAGACCCCAGCTCCGGTGCCTTCGACTGGGAGAGCTTCCGTGCGGTGCTCGGATCGCCCGTGACGGACGACGACCTGATCGGCGCGCTCAGCGACATGCTCATCGCGGCGGAGCTGGTCATGCTCACCTATCAGGTGAAAACCGACGTCCGGCCGATCGAAGTTCTGCGGGAGGTCGCGGTCTACAGACAGGGGAAGCGGGAGGGCACCGCCGGAGAGTGACGGGGATTGCGCCTTGGCCCACCGTCCCGCTTCGTCGTCGATGGGGCGTTCCCCGTGGGTGCTGGCGCGCTCGGTTTCAGGGCGCGACGAGCCGCGACGAGTGTTGCAAGGTCCGCAGACCACTGCGACGTCTTCGAGCCTGATCGGCTTGCCCTCGGCCTTTCGCATCCAGGCGCTCGGCTTGTGGTCGCACGTCAGGTCTTCGGTGGTTCCGCAGTCCTCGCACCAGGGCTGAAGGAAGCGAGCTCGGAGGCTGAGCTTGTCCCAGGTCCGGTCGTAGCCACGAGCGCGAGCTGACCCCACCTGCTTCGCTCGGTGCTTCCTTCGATGCTCCGGGCAGCGGCTCGACGTCGACGGCTCTCCGCAGCCAGGTTCGATGCACGGCTTGTTCATCCAGCATCACCGAGCACCCGGTCATCGAGCAGGGCGGCCACGGCCTCGACATGAACGCAGTCATCATCCTCGGGACAGGCACAGTCGGTGGTCCAGTTGCCCCCGTTCCACTTCACCCGGACACCGTCGACGAGCGCGACAACGGCGGGCTTGTGGGTGGTGGCGCGGGCTCCGATGACACGGAGAAGCTTCACGGTCATGGGTTGCCTTTCGGGTGCGGGTTTGCGGGTGGTTGCGGTGGTGCAGAAAGAAGAGAGTGGGCAGGCTGAAACGTCACGTTTGATCCGTGACAAACCGGCCTAACGTCACGGTTTGACAGAGACGTTTCGCACCTAACGTCACGGTTAGTCCGTGACGCTGAGGGCCTCACGCGCCCCTCCTGATGTGGATAGGACAGGGCTTCGTAGGTCCGTCGGTTGGCCCCTTCCTGACGTCGTGAGCGGGCACGATCAGGCACATAGGGATGGACCCTGCACCGAGGAATCCGAGGTCGACGGCTTGCTTTACGGCCTCGGAGACACGCTGCCGAGAGAGCGGCACCACGGCGCCGGTCTCGTGGTCCAGGGCTCCCAGGACCAGGGCAACCTCACCCCGCTTGAACCGGGCGTGTCCGTCGTTGTCATGGCACCCGTAGGCCAGGGCCACCACTCGCAGCCACCTCGGCAGGCGACCGTTGCCGGAGCGCTCGTGCCACACGTCTTGGTAGTGCCGTGCCCAGGACTCAGACCGGGCTCTTGGCAGTCGGCGGGTCATGCGGCGCCCCCGACCCACTCGCGCCACTGGTGCTCGATGTCGTCCTCGACTCCGGGATCACGCCGAAAGCCAGTGCCGGTCCAGCGCTCGCGGTGGGAGTCTCGTCGCGCGAAGAACGCGGCGTCCTCGGCCTCTTTCTCGATTCGCCACAGAGCCTCTCTAGTGGCCTCGAGCTCGTAGCGCAGACGCTCGGCCAGCTCGTCCCCTTCGCGTGCCCAAGACTCTGCGGCCACGACGACGCTCGCAGTCTTTTCAGGGCCGTCAGGGAGTGCCAGCCACTCCGGGGAGCCGTAGCACGCCGGAGGCCGCTGAGAGCGTGTGATGAGGGCGTAAGCCCACGCACGGCGCATCTCGATCTCCCGGCCCATCAGGCGGGCCGTCCGGACGCCGCGGCGAGGGGATCGCCCTCGGTGATGACGACCTGCCATCCGCGTGCCTGACAGTTAGCGATCACATCATCGGCACGGGCAGGGGTCGTGCACCAGGCACGGGAGAGGCTCGACCACATCGGAGGCCGGCACGCCACTTCCATCAGGAGCTCGCGCGAGCCACGCCCTGCGATCGTCGCGAGATTGCGGTTCACGTAGTTCACCGTGATGAGGCGCGTCATCAGCCCACCGCGCCGGGCGTGAGCAGGCGCGCGATCGAGGTTCGCTGGTCGGCCGTGAGTGGCGGAGCAGACGCTAGGGCAGCCGCCACGTGCTCGGCCAGGCGAGCGGCCTTCAAATCCCGGCGAGCACCGACGAGCTCGGGGTCGTAGGACGGTCGATCACGAGAGAGTGCCGCAACTTTGGCGCGGTAGTGCGGCCAAGGGGCTAGGGGTGTGGCCTCCATGTATCGCTCCTGAGCAGGAAGATTCCTGCCCGCGATGGAGGGCCTTGCAGTGCGCCTCTCGAGCCGAGCATCTGCTGAAGCGCTAGCAGCGACTACAGATTAGCAGCCAACTCCCTCAAGACGCGTGCGTCGATGTAGAACCGTCTTGTAATGCCGTCATTCTCCTGGCGCTCCTTCCAACCTGGCTGAGTCAACAGGTGCTTTCGCACCTTCTCGCCAGTCTCGTGTCGCAGTGCGAAGTCGCACGAGCACAGCGGGCACGTGAAGCGGTGTCGCGTGCGCCCCTGCCCCATCTCCTCCAGGGTGTTGTGCTCCGGTGGGTGCTCGGACGTGCCCCACTCGACGACTTCCCAAGCCTCTGCGGTGACCTTCTCAATTGCCAGGTAGTCAAGGTTCTTTTCGTCTGTCCACGTCAACCGACCGATCGTTGCCCGCTTCTTGGGATGGGATGCGTCCGAACACGTCGCCAAGACCATGTATCGAGTCAGAGTCACGCGTTCACCCTCCACACGTAGCTGAGCCGGTCAGGGGTCCAACGCGCCCCGCGGGCCTTTGCGGGGGCGATCGCGACGGCTTCGAGCAGTCGCTCGCAGATGGCTCGGCGTCGGTCAACGTCGAGGACGTTAAACGTCTCCGGGTCCACAGTCTGCGGCCCTCCCTGTCCGCCCGCCTCGGCGTCCCACGTGGCACGCTCGTCAGCCAACTCGGCCTGTTCTACCTCCAGTGCCGTCACCTGCGGAAAGGCGACGGCGGCCGACATGGCGCCGGAGTTGTACGCCGCCATGACCTCCGCGATCTTCGTGGGGATGACGGCCAACCGGTCAGCCATGGGGAACGGAGCGCGGGGCGGCGCGTCCAGATCACCCTCTTGTACTAGCCGCGCCACCACGACGGCCGACACCGTTTCGTCTGTCAAGGCGCCATTGATCGTCACCCGGCGTCCGTTGCGCTTACCGTCGCAGCCGTAGTTGAAGCCCTCGGGCGTGGCAGTGCCGTACATGCGCGCTCCACAGTCCCCACAACGCACGATGCCGCTCAACAGGTAGACCCGGCGCCCTCGGCGCCCTCCCCTGCCTGTCCGGCCACTCATCGCGGCTTGTAGGCGGTCAAACGTCGCGTCATCGAGGACAGGTTGCCAAACTCCCCGCACGGGGGCGCCGGACGCGTCGCGGGCGATCTTGCCTTGGTGAACGCGCCAACCGGCCAGACGTGGCGCCTTGAGCAGTTGCCGCAAAGCGCGGTGATCCCACTCATTCCCCCGTGAGGTTCGGACGCCCTGACCGTTCCACCGGCGCACGATGGCGAGCAAGCCCACACCCTCGAGCACATCAGCCACGGCCTCGCGGATCAGCGCAGCCTCGTGCAGGTCCAGATTCACCTTGTCTGCATGCCAGCCGAACGCCCGTGCACCATGGTGGACCGTCCCGGCTTGCGCGCGCTGAAGATGTGCGCGCTTGATCCGCTCCCCCGCCCGCTCGGCCTCCCCTGCGTCCACACTGGCCTTGATCCGCGCAGTCATGCGCCCGTCAGCGGTTGCGAGGTCGTCAGAGCCTGACACCACAGTCCGCACGGTCACCCCATGCTTGTCGTGCAGGTCGAGCAAGTCCTCGAGCTCTCGCAGGCGACGAGTTAAGCGACTGTTGGAGTAGGCGAGGATCGCCTCGAATTCCCCTTCGCGGGCGGCCTTCATCATGGCGGCGTACTGCGGTCGCGGCTTGCGAGACAGTGACGAAGCGCCAGCGTCGTTGTCGGTGTAGACCCGCACGATCTCGAACCCCTCACGAACAGCTAGCGCGCGGGAGTCCTCCTCCTGCCGAGTCACGCCAGCGCGCAAACCCTCGGGGTCTCGGCTGATTCTGCAGTAGATCGCGGCTCTCATGGACTCGAGATTAACAGGGTTAAGGACTATTGTTTAGGAAGAGGACCCCGCAGTGGGCGCGGCTCAGCTCGCCGGGCCGGACCCGGCCGCTGCCCCCGCCCAGGATGCTGGCCTTGGAGGAGTCGTGGTGCGGTGCGTGGAACGGGGGTCTGACGAGGAGCTCCGGCACCGCTCGCAGCGGGCCGGAGAGCGAGCGCACCGCGGTGACCTCGAGCGCCTCCTCCCGGGTGAGGTCGGGGAGGATGCCAGGGATCCGCTCGGCCAGGCTCGTCTTGCCGGCGCCCTTGGGCCCGGACAGGAGCAGGTGGTGCCCGCCCGCGGCCGCCACCTCCACCGAGAACTTCGCGTCCTCCATGCCGACGAGGTCCGCCAGGTCGAGGTCGTCGGCGCGGTCCTCGCCCCGCCAGCTCAGGAACTGGCTGCCCGACGGGTCCGTGACCGGCTCCGCCGTCGGCACGAGGTCGCCGCGCAGCTGGGCCACCACCTGCCCCAGGGAGCGGACCCCGAAGACCTCCATGTCCGGGACCATCGCCGCCTCCCGGGCCTGCGGCTCGGGCACGAAGACCCGGCGGAAGCCTCGCCGGGCCGCTGCCATCACCATGGGCAGGACGCCGGCCACCGGGCGGAGCCGTCCGTCGAGACCCAGCTCGCCGATGAAGACCGTGTCCCGCAGGGCCTCCCGGGGCACGTCCCCGTCGGCCGCCTTGATCCCGAGGGCGATCGCGAGATCGAAGTGGGTGCCCCGCTTGGGCAGGTCGGCGGGGGCCAGGAGGATGGTCACCCGTCGGGTGGCCGGCCACCTGGGGGCGTCGTGGGTGATCGCCATCCGCACCCGGTCGCGCGCCTCCAGCAGGGAGGCGTCCGGGCGGCCCACGATGGTGGCCCCGACCACGCCCGGCGAGATGTCGACCTGTACCTCGATCAGGTGGCCGACCGCTCCCTCGAGCACGAAGGTGTGCGCGGTGGCCACCATCAGCCAACCCCGCGCACGTGGTCGACGGTGGCCGAGCCGCGCCGCGGGCGCATCACGGCCACGATGTCGATCCGGATGTCGTCGGGATGCACCTGGTGGGCGTGCACCCACTGGCCGGCGAGGCGCCGCAGCCGGCTCAGCTTGGCCTCGGTGACCGCCTCGTGGGGCGTGCCGAAGGCGTCGCTCGACCTCGTCTTGACCTCGCACACCACCAGCGTGCGGCCGTCCCGGAGCACGAGGTCGATCTCGCCGGCCTCGCCGTGCCAGTTGCGGTCGAGGACCACCATCCCGGCCTCCACGAGGTGGCGGGCGGCCACCTCCTCGCCGTAGGCGCCCAGTGCCCGGTTGCGTCCTGGACCGGCCCCGATGGCCGTCATGTCGTCGTCTCCATGCAGGCAGCGTGCCGCGCTCCTCGCCCCGTCCGCCGGGGAGCGCCCCGGGGCTGTGCAGGACCCTCGGTGCCCGCGACCTGTGGACGTCCAGGGGGCCGTGTCGGTCAGGCCTTGGGCAGGTCCATCTCCTGGTGGCTCAGCTCCTCGACGTTGACGTCCTTGAAGGTGAGCACCTTGACGTTCTTGGCGAAGCGGGCCGGACGGTACATGTCCCACACCCAGGCGTCGCTCATCGACAGCTCGAAGAAGACGTCGCCGTTCTCGGTCCGCGCCTTCACGTCGACCTGGTTGCACAGGTAGAAGCGGCGGTCGGTCTCCACGACGTACTTGAAGATCGAGACCACGTCGCGGTACTCCCGATAGAGGGTGAGCTCCATCTCGGTCTCGTACTTCTCGAGATCCTCGGCGCTCATCGACTCTCCTGGGGGTGGGGACGGACCTCGACACTAGCCGCCGGGGGTGGGTCGCAGGGCGATTGCGGCGGCGGTTCGCCGGGACCTTCGAGGCCGGCCGCCCGCCGGACGTTGACGAACCGCCGCCGATGCGCGGGACACGGGCCGTGCTCGGTCAGCGCCTCGCTGTGCACCTGGGTGATGTAGCCCTTGTGCGTCTTGAAGTCGTACTGCGGCCAGTCGCGGTCGAGCTCGAGCATCAGGCGGTCGCGGCTCACCTTGGCCAGCACCGAGGCAGCCGCGATGCAGGCCGCGACCCGGTCGCCCTTCCACACCGCCAGGCCGGGGACCTCGAGGCCGTCGACGGGGAACCCGTCGGTGAGCACGTAGGCCGGGCGGCGGTCCAGGAGCGCGACGGCCCGGCGCAGCGCCTCGACGTTCGCCACGTGCATGCCGAGCCGGTCGCACTCCTCGTTGTCGACGACCACCACCGACCAGGAGAGCGCCCGCTCGACGATCTCGGCGTAGCACCTCTCCCGGGCGCGCTCGGTGAGGAGCTTGGAGTCGGCGAGCCCCGGCACCACGCCGCGCCGGCCCTCGGGCAGGATGCAGGCGGCCGCGACGAGGGGGCCGGCGCAGGCACCGCGACCGGCCTCGTCGACCCCGGCCACCGGCGCCAGGCCGACCCGGCCCAGCGCGCGCTCGTAGCCGTAGAGCCCGGCGTCCCGCCGCACCGTGACCCCGCGGGGCAGGCCCGCGGGACGGCCGGCGGTGTGCGCGGTGGAGCGGCTCATCCGGAACCGGCCGCCGCCACGTCGTCGAAGGTCTCGGGACGCTTCACCCAGCGGAAGTTGTCGGTGGGCCAGAGCACCAGGAAGACCTTGCCGACGACCTGGTCGACGTCGACGAACTCCCGACCCGGGACGCAGTCGGTCTCCGCGGGCAGGCACATCTTGGAGGTGGAGTCGGCGCTGTGGCCGCGGTTGTCGCCCATCACGAAGATGTGGCCCTCGGGGACCGGGCCGGCCTTCCAGTCGCACGAGCCGATCATCGGGCCGTTGCACTGCGTGCCCGGGTCGTCCTTGACGTAGTCGTCCTCGACGAGCGGCTCGCCGTTGACGGTGATCCGGCCCTCCTCGTCGCAGCACTCGATCACGTCGCCGGCCACGCCGATCACGCGCTTGACCAGGTGCCCGCCGGAGGGGTAAAGCCCGATCTTGGTCATCGCCTTCACCAGCGGGTTGTCGGGGCCCTCCACCATGCTGCCGCTGAGCCAGCCGCCCGGGTCCTTGAAGACCACCACGTCGCCGCGCTGCGGCTCGCCGTCGCCCCAGTAGGAGACCTTCTGCACCAGGATCCGGTCGTTCTCCACCAGGCCGGGCTCCATCGACTCCGACGGGATGTAGAACGCCTGGACGAAGAAGGTCTTGACCACGATCGCCAGCACGAGCGCGACGCCGAGCAGGAGCGCGGTCTCCTGCCACAGCGGCATGTGCTTGCGCGCCGACCGGGACGCAGAAGACCGCGATCCCACCTCCCCGTCGTCGTCGGGAGAGATGGGATCGCGGTCTTCGTGAGTCACGACCAGAGACTAACCAGTGCTCGGTGGCCGCGATGCTCAGGCCTCGCGGCGCTCCTTGATCTTGGCCTTCTTGCCCCGCAGGTTGCGCAGGTAGTAGAGCTTGGCGCGGCGCACGTCACCGCGGGTCACGACCGCGATCTTCTCGAAGATCGGGGAGTTGAGCGGGAAGGTCCGCTCCACACCGACGCCGAAGGAGACCTTGCGGACGGTGAAGGTGCGGCCGACGCCCGAGCCGTGGATGCGGATCACGACGCCCTGGAAGACCTGGACACGCGAGCGGTTGCCCTCGGTGACCTTGACGTGGACCTTGATGGTGTCACCGGCCCGGAAGGCGGGGACGTCGTCGCGCTTGATGGCGTTGCCGATGTCGGCGATGAGGTTGGTCATGTCGCTCCTCGCGGGTGCCACAGGTCAGCCGCGGTGTGTGGTGGGACGGGAGGTGTCGGGCCAGCGGGTCACCCGGCGGGTGACAGATGGTCGGCGGTGTCGGGCTCCCCCTGTGGCAGGGGCCCGGCACAGGTCCCCCGCGTGAACTCCTCGGGGCCACCCTTCGACCGACTGGCCAGCGGCCAAGTCTGCCACAGGGCCGTCAGCGCCGAGAAATCCGCTTGGTGAGCACCACCGGGCCGGACCGGCCCTCGCCCGTCGCGGCGACCCGGAAGCCCGCCTTGCGGTACATCCGCAGGTTGTCCAGGCTGCCGGTGCCGGTGCGCAGGCACATCGAGGTGGCCGCGTCCGGCGCGACCCGCTGGACGTGCTCCAGCAGCACCCGTCCCAGCCCACGGCCCTGCAGGTCGGGGGCGACCATCAGGCGCCCGATCTCCCACTCGTTCCCGACCAGCCGGCCGCGGACCGAGCCCACCAGCCGGCCGGCGGAGCGGACGACGTAGGTGTCCCAGGAGCGAAGCGACTCCTCCACGTCCTCCAGCCCCTCGCGCAGCGGGGGGAGGTCGAGGTCGTCGTTGGCGAACGCCTCCTGCACCCAGCAGGCCAGCTGCAGGGTCAGGATCTCGCCCGCGTCGCTGCGGCGGGCGGCCACCACCTCGACGCCGTCGACCAGGGTGCTGGCGTGCAGCAGGTCGGGCCGCCGCTCGGCGGTACGGCGCAGCGCCTCGCTCCGCCGCCAGGCCGAGATCGCCGCGTGGTTGCCCGAGAGGAGCACCGGCGGGACCTCGTGGCCGCGCCAGGACTGCGGCTTGGTGTAGACCGGGTACTCCAGCAGGCCGCCCTCGTGGGACTCCTCGGTGAGGGACTCGGGGTTGCCCATGAAGCCCGGCAGCAGCCGGACCACGGCCTCGGTGATCGCCAGCGCCGCGACCTCGCCGCCGTTGAGGACGTAGTCGCCCAGCGAGATCTCCCGCACCTGCGCCACCTCACCGGCATGGTCGATCACCCGCTGGTCGATCCCCTCGTAGCGGCCGCAGGCGAAGACCAGGTGCTCGTGGGTCGCCAGCTCACGCGCGACGTCCTGGGTGAACGGCGTCCCGCTGGGGGTGGTGAAGACCACGGTGCTGCGCGCACCGGCCCCGACCAGCTGGTCCAGGGCCTCACCCCAGGGCTCGGGCTTCATCACCATCCCCGCGCCCCCGCCGTAGGGGGTGTCGTCGACGGTCCGGTGCCGGTCCCGGGTCCATGCCCGCAGGTCGTGGACCTCGACCTGCAGCAGGCCGGCGTCCCGGGCCTTGCCCGGCAGGCTCAGCTCCAGGGGCCGCAGGTAGTCGGGGAAGATGGAGACGATGTCGATCCGCACGACTCAGTCCTCGTCGGGGAAGGGGCTCACCAGTCCGGGCCGGTCCGCGACGACCAGCCGCCCGGCGGCGAGGTCGACCTGCGGGACCAGCGCCGCGACGAAGGGCACCAGCGTCTCCCGGCCGTCGGTGGCCGTGACCTGGAGCAGGTCCTGGGCGGCGCCGGGGACCAGCCCGCGCACGGTGCCGATCGCCCGCCCCTGCTGGTCGACCACCTCCAGCCCGACCAGCTGGTGCTCGTAGAACTCCTCCGGGTCCTCCGGCGTGGCGTCGAGGGGGATGTCGGCGTGCATCACGATCCCGCGGGCGGCCTCGGCCGCGTTGCGGTCGGCCACCTCGGCGAAGCCGAGCAGCAGCACCCCCTGGTGCCAGCGGGCGGACGTGACCGTCAGCTCGCGCAGCGGGCTCGCGGAGCCCTTCGGGGGCTCGACCCGGAGCCTGGTGCCGATCTCGAAGCGACGCTCCGGCTCTTCGGTGCGCACGTCGACGGTCACCTCGCCCCGAAGACCGTGCGGCTTCCCGATCCGACCCACCACCACGTCGATGCTCTCCACGGGCTCAGGGTAGAGGGCGACGTGCGGCCAGATGCATCGTGGGCGCCACCCTGACGGGTGACGCCCACGACGTGGTTCTGCTCAGAGCCCGGCTCAGCGCCTGCGGTCGACGTCCACGAAGTCGATCCGCGCACCGCCCCGGCCGGCGAGGGCCGAGATGACGGTGCGGAAGGCGGTCGCCGTGCGGCCGTTGCGGCCGATGACCTTGCCGAGGTCGTCGGGGTGCACCCGCACCTCGAGGATCGAGCCGCGGCGCAGCTCCTTGTCCCTGACCGAGACGTCGTCAGGGTTGTCCACCACCCCGCGGACGAGGTGCTCCAAGGCATCGGCCAGCATGCTCAGGCCTCGCTCTTGCCAGCGTCCTCGGCGGTGATCTCCTCGGCCGCCTCAGCGGCCTCGGCAGCGACCTCGGGGGTCTGGTCGGCCGGCACGGCGGCGGGCTTCTCCTCGACCTTGTCCTCGGTCTTCTTGTCGTCCTTCTTCGACGACTTCTTGGTCACCGCACCGGCCTTGGGCTCGCTGGCGGCGTCCTTGAGGGCCTCGTTGAAGATCTCGAGCTTGTCCCGCTTGGGCTCGGCCACCCGCAGGGTGCCCTCGGTGCCCGGGAGGCCCTTGAACTTCTGCCAGTCACCGGTGATCTTGAGGATGGCCTCGACGGCCTCGGTCGGCTGCGCGCCGACGCCGAGCCAGTACTGCGCCCGGTCGGAGACGACGTCGATGTAGGACGGGTCCTCCTTCGGGTGGTACTTGCCGATCTCCTCGATGACGCGCCCGTCGCGCTTCTTGCGCGAGTCGACGACGACGATGCGGTACTGCGGCACCCGGATCTTGCCCAGGCGCTTCAAACGGATCTTGACGGCCACGTTTGTGGTGTCTCCTTGCGAAGTTGAGGTTGGTGAGCGAGCCGCAACCAGGTGGGGACCGGGTCGGATCACTCGGAGGGCACTGACTCGTCCGGATGAGAGGGTCCGTACGGACAGGACACGAGGAAATAGTCTGCCAGATGTCCGCCTCGTCCCACCAATCGCCTCCGCGGTCCCGGACACGGAGCGGCGGCCGGGCCCCGAGACGTCAGGCCACCACCCGCCCGCGCAGCACCACGCGGGCCGGTTCGTAGAGCACCGAGAGGTCCAGGCGCGGGTCCCGGTCGTAGACCACGAAGTCGGCCGGGGCGCCCTCGGAGAGGTCGCCGTTCCAGCCCAGCCACTCGCGCCCCTTCCAGGAGACCGCGGCCAGCACCTCCTCGGCGGGCAGGCCCATCCCGGCCATCGCCAGTGCCTCGCCGGCCAGGTGACCGTGCCGGCCGGGCCCGCCGCCGTCGCTGCCGACGTACATCTGGACCCCCGCCTCGTGGGCCGACATCAGCACCTCGCGGCGCCGGGCGTAGAGCTCGTCCATCGTCGCCGAGTAGGCCGGGAACTTCTCCCGCCCGCCGGCGGCGAACTCGGGGAACTTGGCTGTCTGCATCACCGTCGGCACCAGGGCCACCCCGGTCGCGGCCATCTGCTCCACCTGGGCCACGGAGAGGCCGGTGCCGTGCTCGATGCAGTCGATGCCCGCCTCAAGCAGGCCCTGGAGCACCTCGACCCCGAAGCAGTGGGCGGTCACCTTGGCACCGTGCCGGTGCGCCACCGCGATGGCCTCGGCGAACGCGGACGGCGGGAACGACGGCGCCAGGTCGCCGGCCTCCCGGGAGATCCAGTCCCCCACCAGCTTGACCCAGCCGTCCCCGGCCCGCGCCTGCTCGGCCACGTAGGCAGAGAGCTGCTCCGGCTCCACCTCGTGGCCGAAGTTGCGGATGTAGCGGCGCGTCCGGGCGATGTGGCGCCCGGCGCGGATCAGCCGGGGCAGGTCGTCGCGCTCCTGGACCCAGCGGGTGTCGCTGGGCGAGCCGCAGTCACGCAGCAACAGCGCGCCGGCGTCGCGGTCGGCGATCGCCTGCCGCTCCGTCTCCTCGTCGCTGACCGCGCCGGGGTCGTCCAGGCCCAGGTGGTTGTGGGCGTCGACCAGCCCCGGGACGATCCACCCCGACGCCACCGTCTCGGCACCCGGCTGCGGCTCGTGGGTGACGCGGCCCTCCACCACCCACAGCTGTGAGGCCTCGCCCGTCGGCAGGACCGGACCCGAAAACCTCGACGCTCTCATGGGGCGACCGTAAGCCACGCGCCCCACGCGAGGCCGCTACTGTCCTCGGGTGAGTGTGGAAGGACACGCGGCCCGAGGCCTGCGCAACCTCGGCCTGTTCCTCAGGTTCGGCCTGGTCGGCGCCTCCGGCGTCGTGGTCAACCTGGCCACCCTGGTGCTGGTCAACCGGCTGGGCTCCCACCCGGACGGCGCGGTGGTCGGCCTGCCCCTCACCGACTTCAACGTCCGCTGGTACCACGTCTTCTCCACCGTGGCGTTCCTGGTGGCCAACGTGTGGAACTTCCAGCTCAACCGCTCCTGGACCTTCCGCTCCAGCGGTCACGCCCGGTGGTGGGACGAGTACTGGCCGTTCCTGGCCGTGGGGCTGCTCGGGCAGGTGATCGGCCTGCTGCTGCTCACCCTGCTGATGCACCCGGGCTCCGCGCTGGCCCTGCCCACCGACGTGCTGGATGACTCGACCGGCTTCCGGACCCGGCTGTACTGGGGCCAGCTCATCGTGATCCTGGTGGTCACCCCGTTGTCGTTCGTGCTCAACAAGCTGTGGACCTTCGCCGCCGTCCGCGGCCACCGGCCCGGGCACGGAGCCGGCCGGCAGTCATAGCTGCTCCCAGAGCCACGCGGGGCTCATCACCATCGCCCCGAGCCCCTCGACCTGCGCGCGGAGGAACCGGTCGGCGGTGATGACCGTGACACGTCGCCCCGCCTCGCGGGCCGCACGGGTCTGCGCCACGATCGCGGAGTCCCCGTCCTTGGGGGCGTGCACGGTCAGCACGTGCGCGTCCCGGCCGGCCCGCACCCCGCCCTTGGCCGCGCCCTCCAGCACGAGGGCGATCTGGTCGTGCGGCAGGTCGGCCACCAGCAGCGCCTCGTGCAGCCGGCGCGCGGCGCCGGCGCGGTCCTTCCACCAGCCGTCGGGCCGCGAGCCGACCACGTTGGCCGCGTCGACCACGAGCAGGGTGCCGTCCACGGGGCGGGTGATCCGTCAGCTCACTTGAGGAACTTGGAGAAGTCCTTGGGCAGGTCGAGCGCCGCGGCCGCCTTCTCGTAGTCGATCTCCTCGCCGCCCCCGAAGGGGTTGGCGCCCGCCCCGGGCTGCTTGCCGCCGGCGGCCTTCTGCGCCGCCGCCTTCGCCGGGTTGCCGGAGACCCGCTTGGACTTGCCCTTGCCCTTCTTGGGCTGCTTGCCGCGCTTGGGGCCACCCATGCCCGGCAGGCCCGGCATGCCCGGCATGCCCAGCATCCCGCCCTTGGCCATCTGCTGCATCATCTTGCGCGCCTCGAAGAAGCGGTCGACGAGCTGGTTGACGTCGGAGACGGTGGTGCCGGACCCCTTGGAGATGCGGGCCCGACGCGAGCCGTCGATGATCTTGGGGTTGGCCCGCTCGGCCGGCGTCATCGAGGAGATGATGGCCTGGATGCGGTCGAGCTCGCGCTCGTCGAAGTTCTCCAGCTGCTCGCGGTACTGCCCCATCCCGGGCAGCATCCCCATGATCTTCGTCATCGAGCCCAGCTTGCGCAGCTGCTGCATCTGCTGCATGAAGTCGTCGAGGGTGAAGTCGCCCTTGCCCTGGAGCAGCTTCTCCGCCGCCTGGAGCGACTGCTCCTGGTCGAAGGCCTTCTCGGCCTGCTCGATCAGGGTGAGCATGTCCCCCATGTCGAGGATCCGCGACGCCATCCGGTCGGGGTGGAACAGGTCGAAGTCGGTCATCTTCTCGCCGGCGGAGGCGAACATGACCGGCTTGCCGGTGAGCGAGGCGATGGAGAGCGCGGCCCCACCGCGGGCGTCGCCGTCGAGCTTGGTGAGCACCACGCCGTCGTAGCCGACTCCGTCGAGGAAGGCCTGGGCGGTGCTGACCGCGTCCTGGCCGATCATCGCGTCGACCACGAAGAGGACCTCGTCGGGGTCGACCGCGTCGCGGATGTCCGCGGCCTGCTTCATCAGCTCGGCGTCGACGCCGAGCCGGCCCGCGGTGTCGATGATGACCACGTCGTGCAGGGTCCGCTTGGCCTCCTCCAGCGCCGCCCGGGCCACCCGGACCGGGTCGCCGACGCCGTTGCCCGGCTCCGGTGCGAAGACCGGGACGCCGACCCGCTCGCCGTTGACCTGGAGCTGGTTGACGGCGTTGGGCCGCTGGAGGTCCGCGGCGACCAGCAGCGGCGTGCGGCTCTGCTCCTTGAGCCAGAGGGCCAGCTTGGCCGCGAGGGTGGTCTTGCCCGCACCCTGGAGGCCGGCGAGCATGATCACCGTCGGCCCGGTCTTGGCGAAGCGGAGCCGCCGGGTCTCGCCGCCGAGGATGTTGACGAGCTCCTCGTTGACGATCTTGACGATCTGCTGGGCGGGGTTCAGCGCCTGGCTGACCTCCTCGCCCCGTGCGCGCTCCTTGACCGCACCGACGAACTCCTTGACCACGGGCAGCGCGACGTCGGCCTCGAGGAGGGCGATCCGGATCTCCCGGGCGGTGGCGTCGATGTCGGCCTCGGAGAGCCTCCCCTTGCCACGGAGGTTCTTGAAGGTCTCGGCGAGCCGGTCGGAGAGTGTGGCGAACACGTGCGTTCCTTGCGTCGAGGGCCCCAGGGCGCGGGGCGGAGGTGGGGCGATGGTGCCGCGATGGCTGCGCACAAGACTAACCGGCCGCCCCGCACCCGCGTACCTCGCGGCGCTCAGGTCAGGGCGGCCCTGACCGCGTGGGCGGCCGACGCCGCCCGGGCGTCGGTCAGCGCTCCGCCACCGATCTCCTGGAGGTAGAAGACGTCGACCGCCTGGGGGCCGAGCGTGTCCACGTGGGCGGAGGTCACCGTCATGCCGAGCGCGGCGACCGCCGCCAGCACGTGGTGGAGCAGGCCGGGGCGGTCAGCGGCGCGCACCTCCAGCACGGTGGCCCGCCGGGACGCCTCCGGCCGCACGGCGACCGACGGGTCCAGCCCGCGGGTCTCGATCGGGCGCAGCCTGGCCGAGGGCTCGATGCGCCCCTCGACGATGGCCTCGAACCGCTGGCGCAGCACGGCGGGCTCCAGGCCCGTCCCCGAGACCTCCCACTGGGAGACGGCCAGGTCGCCCTGGGACCAGGCGCGAGCCCCCCGGACCGGGGTCCGGTGCAGCGCCAGCATGGCGGCCACGTCCGCGAGCAGGCCCACCCGGTCCGGCGCCATCACGGTGATCATCGACCCGTCGTCGCTCGCCTCCACCGTGATCGAGACGGGAGCCGCCCCCTCGACCAGGACCTCGGGCACCGGCAGCTCACGGTCCGCCGGGTCGAGGAGCGTGCCCACGTCGTGTCCCTCGTCGAGGACGGCGTCGGCGCGCCGGACCAGGGCGCCCACCAGCCCGGCACGCCAGCTCGACCACGCCTTCTCCGACGCGGCCAGCGCGTCGGCCTCGGTCAGGGCGGCGAGCAGCTGGAGGGTGAGGCGGGTCTGGACCCGGTCGGTCACCTCCTGCACCGTGGTCGGGTCGTCGACGTCGCGGGTGGTGGCCACGCCCGGCAGCAGCAGGTGCCAGCGCACGAGCGTCCCGATCACCGCGACGTCGGCGGGAGAGAACCCCATCCGGGCGGCCACGGCGCGGGCCAGGGGCTCGCCCGCGATGCTGTGCTCCACCAGGCCCCCCTTGCCGATGTCGTGCAGGAGTGCCGCGACCATCAGCAGGTCGGGGCGGGGCACCCGCCGGATCAGCCGCGACGCCTCGATGCAGGTCTCGACCACGTGGCGGTCCACGGTGAAGCGGTGGATGACCGAGGCGTGCGGCAGCAGCCGGATCCGCTCCCACTCGGGCAGCAGGCCATCCAGCCCGCCTGTCTCCTCCAGGGTCTCCCACACGCCCAGGAGCCCGGGCCCCGAGGCCAGCAGCCGCACCATCAGGTGGCGGGCCTCCTCGGTCCAGGGGTTGCTCAGGGGCGGTGACTCCGCGACCAGCCGGGCGACGGTCGCCGGGGCGAGGACCAGGTCGCGCTCGGCCGCCTCGGTGGCCGCCCGCAGCAGCAGGAGGGGGTCCGAGGACGGCTCCACCCGCCCGTCGAGCACCACCTCCCCCGCCGACTCCGCCACCCCCGGGGCCAGCGGCTGGAGCCGGGGCCGGCGAGCGCCGGTGGCCCGCGGCCGGGCCAGCACCGCCTCCACCCGGCGCCAGGTCAGGCGCGAGAGGTGGGCGATGCGCCGGCCGTGCCGCCGGACGTCACGCTGCGCAGCGTCGGCGCTCGGCAGTCCGAGTCCGCCTGCGATCTCCGCCCAGCTCTCCGGGCCCACCCGGTCCACGGGCCGGCCGGTCGTGGCGTGCAGGTGGTCGCGCACGTCCAGCAGCGCCTGCCGGCCGCGCTCGAGCTCGACGTGCGGCACGTCGACCAGCCACGTCGCCACCAGCGCCCGCAGGATGCAGGCGTCCCGCAGCCCGCCGGCCGCCTCCTTCAGGTCTGGCACCGAGGCGTGCGCCAGCTCGCCGACCAGCTCGTGGCGGCGCCGCACCATCGCGGCGAGCTCGGGGAGCCGCTCGCGGGCCGCGCGCCGCCACTCGGCGAGCACGGTGGTGCGCAGCCGCAGGGTCAGGTTGGGGTCCCCCGCGAGGTGGCGCACGTCCAGCAGCCCGAGGGCGACCTTGAGGTCCGCCGCAGCGGTCCCGACCGTCTCGCTGAAGGAGCGCACCGAGTGGTCCAGCCGGGCACCCGAGTCCCACAGGGGGTACCAGAGCACCGAGGCGAGCGCCGCCGGGTCGAGCCCGTCGTCGTGCACGAGCACGACGTCGAGGTCGGAGCAGGGCGCCAGCTCGCCGCGACCGTAGCCGCCGACCGCCACCAGCGAGAAGCCGGTCTCCGGCCCTCCTGCCGCCTGGTAGGCCTCGCGGCAGAGCGCGTCCGCGCGCGCGGTGCGCTCACTTCGTTCGACCTGGGTCATCGGTTCTCCTCATCCGGACATGGGTGAGGCCCGTCCCCGACGGCGTGCGCCGCCCGGGACGGGCCTCCCCCGACCTGTGCGTGGGACGTGCGGCTCAGAGAGCGGCTTCGTCCTTGTCGCCCGTCCGGACCCGGACCACGGTGTCGACCGGGCTGACCCAGACCTTCCCGTCGCCGATCCGTCCCGTCTG
Organism: Nocardioides sp. Z40_12; assembly: GCF_058215795.1. NCBI lineage: Bacteria > Bacillati > Actinomycetota > Actinomycetes > Propionibacteriales > Nocardioidaceae > Nocardioides > Nocardioides sp. Z40_12. The sequence continues at coordinate 259,968 of NZ_JBZAJA010000002.1, read as the reverse complement.
GGCGGTCTTGACCACGATCCCCACCACGTCCTCGGCGTCCGCGTCGTCGATCACGATCTCGATCCGGATCTTGGGCACCAGGGCGATGTCGTACTCCGCCCCGCGGTAGACCTCGGTGTGACCCTTCTGCCGGCCGTAGCCGCTGACCTCGGAGACCGTCATCCCCGCGACCCCGAAGGTCTCCAGGGCCTCACGGACGTCCTCCCACTTGTGCGGCTTGATGACCGCGGTGACCAGCTTCATGCGGTGGCTCCTTCCTTGACCTGCTCCGAGGTGGCGGTGCCACCGATGACTCCCCGGCGGGTGCCGCCGGCACCGCCGAAGTCGTAGCCGGACTCGCCGTGCTCGGCGAAGTCGATGCCCTCGACCTCGACCTCCTCGTCGACCCGGAGCCCGATGACCGCCTTGACCGCGAGGGCCACGACCAGGGTGGCCACGGCCGACCAGATCATGGCGAAGAGCGCGACCACGAACTGGATCACGAGCAGCTTGATGCCGTCACCGTAGAACAGGCCGCCGCTGGTGGCCAGGAAACCGATGCCGATGGTGCCGACCAGACCACCCACGAGGTGGACGCCGACCACGTCGAGCGCGTCGTCGTAGCCGAGCTTGTACTTCAGGCCCACGGCCAGGGCGCACAGGGCACCGGCGACCAGGCCCAGGATGATCGCGCCCACCGGGGAGAGCGAGCCACAGGCCGGGGTGATCGCGACCAGACCGGCGACGACACCCGAGGCAGCACCCAAGGAGGTGGCCTTGCCGTCGCGGATCTTCTCGATCACCAGCCAGCCCAGGATCGCGGCTGCGGCGGCCATGGTGGTGTTGAGCCAGACCAGGCTGGTCTCGCTGAGGAACGCCTCCGCGTCCTTCTCCGGGCTCTCGCCGCTGAAGACGATCGAGCCCACGTTGAAGCCGAACCAGCCGAACCAGAGCAGGCCGGCGCCGATCATGGTGAGCGGCAGGTTGTGCGGCTTGATCGGCTCCTTGCCGAAGCCGAGCCGCTTGCCCAGGAGCAGCACCAGCACCAGGCCGGCGATACCGGCGTTGATGTGGACCACGGTGCCGCCGGCGTAGTCGATCGGGGCCACCTCGGCACCGTCGGCGCCGGAGAAGATCAGGTCGGCCAGGCCGTTGGTGGCGCCGCTCAGGAACCCGCCGCCCCAGACCATGTGGGCCAGGGGGAAGTAGGAGAGCGTCGCCCACAGGGGCAGGAAGAGCATCCAGGCCGAGAACTTCAGCCGGTCGGCGACCGCGCCGCTGATCAGGGCCGCGGTGATGACCGCGAAGGTCAGCTGGAAGCCGACGAAGATGTAGTCCTGCCCGCCCACGTCCTTGAGCCCGAAGAGCTCGAAGGGGTTGGAGAAGAGCATCGCCACGTCCTGCGACCCGTAGGACATCGACCAGCCCCACAGCACGTAGACGACGCCGATCACGCCCATCGCAGAGAAGGACATCATCATCATGTTGAGCACGGACTTGGAGCGGCTCATGCCGCCGTAGAAGAGCGCCAGTGCTGGCGTCGTCATCATCAGGACCAGTGATGCCGACATCAGCATCCAGGCGTGGTAGCCGTAGTCCATTGGACCTCCAGTTGCCTCGGGGAGTGATGCCAGCAACCTTCGGGCCACCACATTTCGACGTGTGCCGAAGCATGTTGCGTCCATGCAACGTCTTCGGCCCTGGTGTTACACCCATGTGAACGCGGCGGGGATCGTCGCGGTGAACTAAGGTGCGGGTTTGTGAGGATCATCGGGACGCTGATGGTGCGCGACGAGGTCGACATCGTCGCCGCCATGGTCGAGCACCATCTGGCCCAGGGCCTGGACCAGCTCATCGTCACCGACAACGCCTCGGTGGACGGGACCCGCGAGGTGCTGGAGGCCTACGCCCGGACCGGGCGCGTCGAGCTGCACAACGACCCCGAGCACCGCAAGCAGCAGCGCGACGTGGTGACCCGGATGGCCCGCCGGGCGCGCACGCACTACCGGGCCGACTGGGTCCTCAACCTGGACGCCGACGAGTTCCTGGTCCCGCTGGACCGTGGCCTGAGCGTGCGCGAGGCGCTCGAGCGGACCCCCCTGCACCTCAACGCCTTCACCGTCCCGGTGGTCAACCTGATCGGCCCGGCCGGCTGGTCGGGCAGCGGCCTCTCCCGCCTGGTCTGGCGCGACCAGCGCAGCAACGAGACGCTGCGCTCGGTGGGGCTGCACGCCCAGCCGACGCCCAACGCGGTGCACCGGGGCGAGTGCGACATCGTGGTCCAGCAGGGCAACCACTTCACCTCGATGCCCAGCAACGGCCAGCCCGATCCCGCGGTGTCGATGGAGGTCCTGCACCTGCCGTGGCGCTCCTGGACCCAGTTCGAGCGCAAGGTGGTCAACGCCGGTCGCGGCTACGAGGCCTCACCGGACCTCAAGCCGAGCCCCAACCACCACGGGATGGCCGACTACCGGCGCTGGAAGGAGGGCACCCTGGAGGAGTCCTACCTGGCGCGGAGCCCCGACGAGGTCGAGCTGGCCGCCGGCGAGCCGGGCGGCGAGTTCCGCTACGAGCCGTGGCTGCGCGACCACCTGCGCGCCCTGGTCTCCCGGGCGTTGCAGCCCGACCTCCTGTCCGCCGTGCTGGAGTCGGACGAGACCTCCCCGGTGCCCGACGAGCTCGGCGACACCGCCCTGCGTCGTCACCTCGAGCTGACCCGCGACTCCGCGGAGAGCCGGACCGGCCGCACCGCCTGATCAGCGGTCGAAGCCCCGCTCGCGACGAGCCTCCAGGGCGATCTCGACCAGCCGGGCGGCCCGGGCGCGGAAGGAGTGCTCGCGCCGGATCCGGGCGGCGACCTCCCGCCGCTCCTGGTCGGAGCCGAAGACCTCGTCGGGCCGGCTCAGGGAGCTGAGCTCGACGAGGTGGGCGCGCGAGGTCATCACCTGCACCGAGCGCCCGAACAGGCCGTCGAGGCCGACCACGTCGTCGGTGATCACCCGGGCCCCGCTGGCGGCGGCGTCGAAGAGGCGGTTGGAGATGAAGCCGTCGGTCCGCATGTCCTCCCAGTGGTCGTTGAGCACCACGCCCGCCGACCGGTAGGCCGCGCCGAGCCGGGAGTTGGGGAGGTAGGTGTCCTTGATCAGGCGCCCCGCCACGAACGGGCGCCACTGGCTGCCGTAGATCGACAGCGGCAGCCGCTCCTCCACCGCCGCGCGGACGATCGGGCGGTACTCCTTGCGGGAGCCCCCGACGAAGAGCACCGGGTGACCCGTGTCGGGCACCGCGAGGTCGGGGTGGAAGAGGCGGTGGTCGGTGGCCTGGAGCATCGGCTCGACCCTGATCCCCCAGTCCCGGGACTTGCGCTGGGCCCAGGTCGCCGACGCGGCGAGGAGGCGGTCGTAGGAGACAGCCTCGGCGGTGGGGAGCATCTCGGGGTGGGAGATGACCCACCCGAGGGTGACGTGCTCGAACGAGGGCCGGTAGGGAGCCAGCCCGCGCAGCACCAGGGAGACGTCGTCGAACCGGCCGGTGTAGCGCTCGTGCTCGGGACGGTGGTCGATCACCACCTCCTGGCCCAGCTCGCGCAGCGCCGCTGCCAGCGCCCGCGCGAAGTGGGTGTCGCCCCAGCGCTCGGCCTCCGGACCGAAGGGGGCGGGATTCTTGATCGCCCACCGCAGCCGCGGCGGCGACTGGGAGATCTGCGGACGGGCCTCCCGGACCAGGACCGGCTCCGGCACCCCGAGCCGGCGCTGCTTGCGGTGCCGGAAGGCGACCGCCCGGTCCACCACGCGGAAGCCTCGCGTCGCCCACAGCTCCTCGTCGTCGCCCGGCAGGGCGTGCTCCCAGCGCTGGAGGAAGAGGGTGCGGTTGGTGTCGAAGGCGTCGAAGCGCCCCGGGGTCTGCGACTCGTGGTGGGTGACCCGGGAGTCGGGGCGGACGGTGAAGCGGCCGGGCCGGCGAGCGGCCAGCCGCAGGCACAGGTCCACGTCCTCCATCCCGTTGCGGAAGACGGGGTCGAACCCCTGGAGCGCCACCGCGTCCTCGGTGCGCAGGGCCAGGGCGGCGCCGGTGAGGGCGTGGAAGGAGAGCTCCTCGACGCCGGCCGCGTCCTCGACGGGGAAGCCCTGGAGGAAGGCGTGCGGCAGCCCGCCGGTCACGGGGAAGGCGACGCCTGCCGACTGCACCACACCGGTGGGATAGAGCAGCAGCGACTGGGCGCCGAGCACCGCGGGGTCGGCCAGGGCGTCGACCAGCGGCTCCAGCCATCCGGTCTCGACCGTGGTGTCGTTGTTGAGGAAGACCACGGTGGCGCCCCCGACGTGCGGCAGGGCCAGGTTGTTGCCCAGGGCGAACCCGTGGTTGGTGGGCAGGTGGAGGACGCGGACGCCCTCGAAGCGCACCGGCAGGGAGTCGAGCACGACCGAGGCCTCGGCGTCGCACCCGTTGTCGACGACCAGGACCTCGACGCGCAGGTCGCTGTCCTCGGCAGCGGCCATCACGCTCTCGACCGCGGCCCGGGTCATCTCCCAGTCGGCATAGGTCGGGATCACCACCGAGACCGTCCCGGGGTCGCGCGGGGTCCGGGCCGCCTCCTGCCAGTCGATGAGGGACCGGTTGAGGACCACGTCGGCCCAGGACTTCACCGTGGCGTGCTCGAGCACCGGGCGGTCGCCCGCCGGTCGCCGCCGTGCCTCCGAGGCCCACGAGGCGTGCCGGGTGACGCCCTGGAGGGGTACCGCGTGCAGGCCGAACCTGGGTGCCAGCCTGGTGACGAGCTCGAAGACCCAGGCGCCGGGCAGGTCGTCGGCGAAGCCCCCCGCCGTCCGGAGCGCCTCGCGCCGGACGACGAGCCGGGCGAGGTCGACGCCGACGCGCTGGGCGACCGGCTCCCGGGGCAGCCCGCCGCCGACCAGCGCGGAGGAGCCGTCGCGGCGCACCCGGCGCAGGACGTCGACCAGCACCGACCGGTCCTCCACCTGCCCGACCGCCGCCATCAGGCGCAGCCGGTCCGGGGACCAGGTGTCGCCGGCCTCCAGGAAGGCCACCCACTGACCTCGCGCCGAGGCGAGCGCGGTGTTGAGAGCCGCCGGGCGGGCGTCCTCCGGCACCGGGACCGTCGACCAGCGGCCGTCGGGCAGCTCGGCCGCGAGCACCTCCTCCAGCTGGGGCAGGACCCCCTCGTCGAGGACCACGACCTCCCACGAGGAGAGGACCTGGGCACGCAGGGAGCGCAGGGACGTGGCCAGGTGACCGGGGTCGCGCCCCGGCGCGAGCAGGACCGTGACCAGCGGGCCCCCGGCGGGCGGCACGGGGACGACGTGGTCGTAGCCGGCGAGCACCTCCTGGCCTCGGCGCAGGTCGTCGCGCGTGCTGGCCGGGCTCGCCGCGGCGGTGCGGCGCCGGGCCCACTCGGCGCGGCGCTCGGCGATCCAGGCGAGGAGGTCGGGGTTGCTCGCCTGGTCCTCCCCCAGCAGCCACTGGTTGGCTGCCGCTCCGGCGGCCGCGCCCACCTCCTGGTAGTGCCCGAGCGGGCCGTGCGGGTGCGCGCTCGCACCCGGCGTGCGCCGCAGGTAGCGGCGGGTGTCGAAGAGAGGGTGGGTCGCGGCGCGCCACGCCCGGCGGCGCAGGTAGACCAGGAAGACGTCGCGGTCGCTCAGGTCCGCGGGGTGGTGCTCGGCGAACCACTGCCGGTCGAAGAGCCGGTTGGGCGAGGGACGACGCGCGACCGGGGTGCGCAGGTAGTGCCGCACCAGCTCCAGCCGGGAGCCCACCTCGCCCGTCACCAGCGAGTACCACTCCTCGTCGAAGAGCGGCGAGTCCATCAGCAGCGACGCGTCGGCCCCCAGCTGGCCGACGCCGGCGGGTGCGCTGACCCGCCCCTCGACGACTCGTCCGAGGACGCGTCGAACCCGGGTGATGCTGGGTCGGTCCACGTGGGGCGGCCTCCTGGTCGGTTCTGGGGGGGAGCTCAGCCCAGCAGCGCGTCGACGAACGCCTCGGCGTCGAAGGGCGCCAGGTCGTCGGCTCCCTCACCGAGTCCGACCAGCTTGACCGGGACTCCGAGCTCTCGCTGGACCGCTACGACGATACCCCCCTTGGCGGAGCCGTCGAGCTTCGTGAGCACGATGCCGCTGACGTCGACCACCTCGGAGAAGACCCGGGCCTGGATCATCCCGTTCTGCCCCGTGGTGGCGTCGAGCACGAGGAGCACCTCGGTGACCGGGGCCTGCTTCTCGATCACCCTCTTGACCTTGCCGAGCTCGTCCATCAGCCCGGCCTTGTTCTGGAGCCGGCCGGCGGTGTCGACCAGGACGGTGTCCGCCCCGTTCTCGGCCCCCGTCTTGACCGCCTCGAAGGCGACGCTGGCCGGGTCGCTCCCCTCGGGGCCCCGGACGACCTCCACGCCAACCCGCTCCCCCCAGGTGGCGAGCTGCTCGACCGCGGCGGCGCGGAACGTGTCGGCGGCACCCATCACGACCTTGCGGTCCTGGGCGACCAGGATGCGCCCGATCTTGCCGACGGTGGTCGTCTTGCCGGCGCCGTTGACACCCACCACCAGGACCACGCCGGGCTTGCCGTCCTCGCCGCTGACCTGCAGGCGCCGGTCCAGACCGGGGTCGACCAGGTTCAGCAGCTCCTCGCGCAGCACCGCGCGCACGTCAGGGGACTTCGAGCCCTCGACCCGCATCCGGGTGCGCAGCCTCTCGACCAGCTCCTGGGTCGGCCGGACACCGATGTCGGCGGTGAGCAGCGTGTCCTCGATCGACTCCCAGGTGTCCTCGTCGAGGCGGTCACGGGAGAGGAGCGCGAGCAGGCCGCGTCCCAAGCCGCCCTGGGAGCCGGAGAGGCGCTGGCGGAGACGGACGAGCCGGGAGGACACGCCCTCCGGCCGCTCCACGACCGGGGCAGGCGCCTCGACGGGCGCGGTGACCGTCTCCGGTGGAGCGGGGGCGGCCGCCTCCGGCGGGGCCGTCGTCCCCGGTCGGGTGAGGACGTCGGTGCCGGCGCCCGGGGGCACCTTCGGCGCCCGACGGCCACTGGCCAGCAGACCCACCACGGCCAGCACGCTGAGGACAGCGATGCCGATGATCAGATAGAGCAGTTCACCCATGCCCCCAATCCAATCAGACCGGCCACGTCCGCGACGTCAGGGGCCGCGCGGCTCCTCCTCCTCGTCGATCACCGGCAGGGCCTCCACGCCCTTGCGGGCCGCGCGCCCGGCCTGCGGCAGCAGCGGGAGCTCCGCGCCCCGGTGGGGGAACGCCACGTAGGCCAGCACGGCGGCAGCCACCAGCAGGGTGAGCACCATGACGACGATGACGGTCAGCATGCGAGTTGCTCCTGTGGTTCGACTCCGAGACCCCCCACCTTCGCACCCTAACGCCGCCGGCTGGGGACCTCGGCGTGTTGCCTACGCCACTCGGGCCGAGGGCAGGCCCCGTCAGCGGGTGGCGGAACCGGGACGCAGGAGCGGCAGCACGGCCTCCCGGATCACGCCGGGGATCGGCACCACCGGCCGGTCCCCCGCCCCCCGGGTGTTGTCGACGTAGACGTGCACGAACCGCCCCTCGGCGGCCGCCTCCTCGCCCTCCCCCTGGAAGAGGCCGATGCGGTAGACCACCGAGGAGCTGCCGACCCGGTCGACGACCAGACCGGTCTCGATCGGTGCCGGGAAGCCGAGCTCGCGGAAGTAGCGGCAGCCGGTCTCGGCCACGATGCCGATCTGGGGCAGCGCCCGCACGTCGAGCCCGGTGGCCTCGAAGAGGTGGGCGTTGACCGCGGTGTCGAAGATCTCGTAGTACGTCGCGTTGTTGAGGTGCCCGTAGGCGTCGTCGTCGCGCCAGCGGGTGGTCACCGTGCGCCAGGCGACGTAGTCGGCGCGGGTGGGCCGGGGGGCGCTCATGCCGACTCGCTCTCGCGCAGTCGCTGGCTGATCACGGTCGAGACCCCGTCACCGCGCATGGTCACCCCGTAGAGGGCGTCGCCGACCTCCATCGTGCGCTTCTGGTGGGTGATCACCAGGAGCTGGGAGTTCTCGCGCAGCTCCTCGTAGATCTCCAGGAGCCGGCCCAGGTTGGTGTCGTCGAGGGCAGCCTCGACCTCGTCGAGGATGTAGAACGGCGACGGCCGGGCCTTGAAGAGGGCCACCAGGAACGCCACGGCCACCAGCGAGCGCTCACCCCCGGAGAGCAGGGAGAGCCGCTTGACCTTCTTGCCCGGCGGTCTCGCCTCCACCTCGATGCCGGTGGTGAGCATGTTCGACGGGTCGGTGAGGACCAGCCGGCCCTCGCCCCCGGGGAAGAGCCGGGCAAAGGTCGAGTCGAAGGCCTTCTCCACGTCGGCGTAGGCCTCGGTGAAGACCTGCTCGACCCGCTGGTCGACCTCGTGGACGATGTCGAGCAGGTCCTTGCGGGTCCGCTTCAGGTCCTCAAGCTGCTCGGTGATGAACCGGTGCCGCTCCTCCATCGCGGAGAACTCCTCGAGGGCCAGCGGGTTGACCCGCCCGAGCATGCTGAGCTGACGCTCCGCGGCCCGCAGCCGCTTGAGCTGCTCCTCCCGGACGAAGGGCACCGGCTCGGGCGCCTCCTCCCCCTCCGGCACCTCGGCGACGGACGGCACCGCGTTGTGCGGGCCGTACTCCGCGACCAGGGCGTCCGGGGCGAGGCCCAGCTCCTCCAGCGCCCGCTCCTCCAGCTGCTCGATCCGCATCCGCTGCTGGGCCCGGGCCATCTCGTCGCGGTGCACCGAGGAGACCAGCTCGTCGTGCTCGCGCCCCAGGTCGCGCATCCGGGCGCGGACGGTCAGCAGCTCCTGCTCGCGGCCGTGCCGGGACCGCTCGACCTCGCCCCGCTCGTGCGCCGCCCGGTTGACCGCGCCCTCCAGGGCATGCAGCACCACGGCGACGGCCGCCCCCACCGCCTCGGCAGCCCGACCTTCGCGCAGCAGGCGCTCGCGCCGGGCCTGTGCCCGCGCCCGGGACTCGCGCTCGCTCGCCGCGGCCCGCAGCAGGGAGTCGGCCCGCCCGTGGATCGCGCGGGCCCGCTCCTCGGCGGTGCGCAGGCCCAGGCGGGCGTCCATCTCCTCCTGGCGGGCGGCCCGGGCCGCCTCCTTGAGCTCCTCGCGCCGGGCGGTGTCCGGCTCCTCCTCGGGAGCCTGCTGCGCCTGGTCCCAGCGGGCCTGCAGGTCGGCCAGGCCGGCCAGGTCCTTCTCCCTGGCCTGGGTGGCGGTGGCGATCGCGCGCTCGAGCCTCTCGGCCTCCCCGCGCGCGGCCCGTGCCTGGGAGCCGTACTGGCCGAGCTCCTCGGCCACGGCCGCCAGCGTGGCGTCGGACTCGTGCAGCCGCGCCAGCGCGACGTCCACGCGCTTGAGCGCCTCGAGCCGCTCGCCCTCCAGCCCCGAGATCTCGAACCCCAGCCGCTCGCAGGCCGCGGTGGCCCGCGCCAGCTGGTCGACCGCCTCGTCGTGCGCCGCCTGCACCTCGAGCAGGCTGGGCTGGCTGGTGGAGCCGCCCACCGCGAGGTGGGCACCCAGGACGTCGCCCTCCCGGGTCACCGCGGTCGCGGCACCGTGGGTCAGCAGCTCCCGGGCGGCGTCGAGGTCGTCGACCACCACCACCTGCGAGAGCAGGGTGGCGACGGCAGGAGCCAGGTCGGCCGGGCACTGGACCACGTCGAGGGCGTACGTCGCCGAGGCCGGCAGCCGGGGGCGCGCCTCCTCGCGCGCCGGCCCACCGGCCACCACCATCCCGGCTCGTCCCAGGTCGTGCTGCTTGAGGTGCCGGACGGCGTCGAGCGCGGCGTCGATCCCGGTGACCGCGACCGCGTCCGCCGCGGCGCCCAGGGCGGCCGCGACGGCCGCCTCGTACCCGGGGCTGACCTGCAGCAGCGCCGCCACCGTGCCCAGCACCCCCGACACCTCGTCGGAGGCCGCCAGGAGCGCACCCGCGCCGTCCTTGCGGTTGAGCCCGATCTCCAGGGCGTCCTTGCGGGCCAGCAGCCCCGCCCGCTCCCGGTCGGAGGCCTGCAGGGCCTCGCGCGCCCGGGAGAGTCGCTCGTCCACCTCGTCGAGCAGGTCGACGGCCGCCTCGTGCTCGGCGTCGAGCCCCTCCTCACCGGCATCGAGCCCGGCCACCTTCGTCTCCAGGGCGGTGTAGTCGTGCTGCGCGCGCTCGACCCGGGCCAGCGCCTCCTGACGCGCGGACTCCAGCCGTCCGAGCTCCTCGTCGGCCGCGGCCGCCCGCGACTTCAGCGCGTTGACCTGGCCCTGCAGCCGCGCCAGGCCCTCGCGACGGTCGGCGGCCGCGCGGACCAGCCCGGCGATGCGCCGTTCCTCCTCGGCCGCGGCGTCCTCGGCCTCGCGGCGGGCCTGCACGGCCCGCTCCAGCGCGGCCCGCAGCTCCTCGACCTCGGCCGCGGTGCGCTGCTCCTTGATCCGCACCTGCTCCGCCTGCGCCTCGAGCTCGTCGGGGTCGCGGCCGCCCTCGTGGGTCTCGTCGGAGGAGCCCCGGGCGTTGCGCACCCGCTCGGCGGCCAGCGACTGGGTGCCGCGCAGCCGCTCGCGCAGACCGGAGAGCGCGAACCACGACTCCTGGGCCGCGGCCAGGGCGGGCAGGTCCTCGCGGAGGGCGGCCTCGAGGCGCGCCTCTGCCTCGCGGGCGGCGGCGAGCTCGGCCTCCACCGCCTCGCGCCGTTCCACCAGCACCGACTCGTCGGCCAGCTCCTGCTGGAGCGCCTCGCGGGCGGTGACCAGGTCGTCGGCCGCGATCCGCGCCCGGGCGTCGCGCACCTCGGCCTGGACGGTGGCGGCCTTCCGGGCCACCTCGGCCTGGCGTCCGAGCGGCTTGAGCTGGCGTCGCAGCTCCGCGAGCAGGTCGTTGAGCCTGGTCAGGTTGCCGTCGGTGGAGTCGAGCTTGCGGAGCGCCTTCTCCTTGCGCTTGCGGTGCTTGAGGACGCCCGCGGCCTCCTCGATGAAGCCGCGCCGGTCCTCCGGGGTCGCGTGCAGGATCGAGTCGAGCTGGCCCTGGCCGACGATCACGTGCATCTCGCGGCCGATGCCGGAGTCGGACAGCAGGTCCTGGACGTCGAGGAGGCGGCACGAGCTGCCGTTGATCGCGTACTCCGAGCCGCCGTTGCGGAACATCGTGCGGCTGATCGTCACCTCGGCGTAGTCGATGGGCAGCGCGCCGTCGGAGTTGTCGATGGTCAGGGCGACCTCGGCCCGGCCCAGCGGGGGGCGCCCGGAGGTGCCGGCGAAGATCACGTCCTCCATCTTGCCGCCGCGCAGCGACTTGGCCCCCTGCTCGCCCATCACCCAGGCGAGGGCGTCGACCACGTTGGACTTCCCGGACCCGTTCGGGCCGACGATGCAGGTGATGCCTGGCTCGAGCTGGAGCGTCGTGGCCGACGCGAAGGACTTGAAGCCCTTCAGGGTCAGGCTCTTCAGGTACACCCAGGACTCCTCATCGCGGTTGCGTGGCCGCGGGTCACACTACCTCCGCAGGAGGCTCGGCAGGGCGCTCCGCGCGCGCCGGCTCGAGGGGGGCACGGTCGGCCACCGCGATGTGGCCCAGCTGGCGCCACACCAGGGCCAGCGTGAGGGCGGAGCCGACGAAGGCGAACCAGAAGGGGGCCGCGAGCCCCCACTGCTCGGCGATCACCCCGCCGAGCAGCTGCCCGAGCACCATGCCCCCGAAGACAGCCACCAGGTAGACCGACCCCACCCGGCCCTGGAGCTCGGTGGGCACAGCCCGCTGACGGACCGAGACCGAGACGTTGTACCAGACGAACGAGTAGGCCCCGAACCCCAGCATGATGAGCAGGGCGAGCCACCCCGTCGTGGTGAGCGCCAGCCCCAGGTGCATCGCGACCTCGAGCAGCAGGCAGCCGCGCATCAGGGCCGCCGGGGTGGTGCGGCGCTCGAGCCACCCGAAGGTCACCGTCCCGACCAGCCCGCCGACCGCCGCAGCGGTGGTGAGCAGGCCGAAGCCCACCTCGCCCATCCCCACCCGGTCGATCGACCACAGCACGAGCACCGACCAGGCAGCGCCCCAGGTCACGTTGAACGCGCAGATCACCAGGGCCAGGGTCCGCATCGCACGATGGCCGCGGATCCAGCGCATCCCCTCCACGATGTCGTGGCGCACCCGGGTCCCGCTCACCTGCCGCACCGCCCCACGCGCCGCCGCGATCCGGGAGACCAGCACGGCGCCCAGGAGGACGGTGGTCGCCTGGACCATGAACGGCCACGCCATCCCGGTGGCGAAGAGGAAGGCGCCGACGGGAGGTCCCGTCAGCTGGTTGCCGACCAGGTAGCCGGCCTGGAGGCGGGAGTTCGCCACCCCGAGGTCCGCCTTGGCGACCACCATCGGGGTCAGGGTGGAGGTGGCGGAGTCGGAGAAGACCTCGGCGACACCGAGGGCGAACATGGTCGCCAGCACCAGCGCGATCCCCACCCGGTCGGTGGTGACCGCCGCGCAGAGGACGACCAGGACGCCCGCCCTGGCCAGGTTGGCGACCACCACCACCCGACGCCGGTCGAGACGGTCGGCCACCGCGCCGGCGAAGAGGCCGAGGAGCAGCCAGGGCACCCGCTGAAGAGCGGCGGCCAGCGCCACGAGGCGCGCGTCGTCGGTCTGCGAGGCGACGAGCAGCGGACCCGCGGCCAGCGCGATGCCGTCGCCGATGTTGGTCGTCCAGACCGACGTCAGCAGGCGCCGGTAGTCGACTCCCAGCCGGGAGGGCGAGATCGTCTCACCGAGCCGGGAGCGCCGCCCGTTCAGGCGGGCAGCATCTCCTGGAGCGACTGGTCGTCCAGGAGGGCCGCGGCCTGCAGGTCGGTGAGGCGGTCGTTCTCGTGCTGCAGCTGCCGCACGAGCGACTCCAGGTCGGCGATCCGCGCGCGCAGCCGAGCGTTCTCCGAGGAGAGCTGGGCGCTGCCGCGCTGGTCGACGACGAGATGTCCGAGGAGCGCCTTGGCCATCGTCAGCCTTTCGAAGTCAGAAGAACGGTGAAAGGGTCTTGTACAGCCCTTGTCAAGAGTCCCACCGGGCGACGCCCGGGTCAACTCCACGTCACGCGAAAGTTACCGGGCGGTACGTCGGCGTGGCGCGGGCTGGCAGACCGGGCAGAAGTAGGAGGAGCGGTTCATGAACGCGACCCGCCGGATAGGGGCACCACACCGCTCACAGGGTTCCCCCTCCCGGCCGTAGGCGTGCAGGCTCCGGTCGAAGTAGCCGGACTCCCCGTTGACGTTGACGTAGAGCGCGTCGAAGGAGGTCCCACCCTGGGCCAGGGCCGCCTCCATCACCTCGCGAGCGTGACCGAGCAGCTCGACCACCTGTCTGCGCAGGAGCCGGTCGCCGGGCCGCTCCCCGTTGACCCGGGCCCGCCACAGCGCCTCGTCGGCGTAGATGTTCCCGATCCCCGAGACGGTTCCCTGGTCGAGCAGCTGTCGCTTGACGGCGGCGGGCCGCTGCCCGATCCGGCGGGCCACCGCCGAGAGGTCGAAGTCGGGGTCGAGGGGGTCGCGCCCGATGTGTGCGATCTCGGCGGGCAGGACGGCCCCGCCGGGCGAGAGCATCAGGCCCCCGAAGATCCGCTGGTCGACGAACCTGAGCTCGAGGTCGTCACCCAGGGTGAAGCGCACCCGCAGGTGGCGCTCGGCCGGCGCGTCGGGGGCCTGCACCAGCATCTGGCCACTCATGCCCAGGTGGCCGAGGAGGGCGTCGCCGTCGTCGAAGGCGAGCCAGAAGTACTTGCCGCGGCGGCGGACGCCGGCGACGGTCCGCCCGGTGACGGCCGCCGTGAAGCCCTCGGGACCGAGCCGGTCGCGGCGGACCGACCGCGGGTGGAGGACCTCCACGGCCCGCACCGTGCGGCCGGTGACGTGGCGCTCGAGGCCCCGCCGGACGACCTCGACCTCGGGAAGCTCCGGCACCGCTCAGGACCCGCTCGGGATCCCGTCGACCCGACGAGCCTCCACGATCTCGCCGTAGGCGGTCTGGGCGGCCGCCTGCTCGGCCTCCTTCTTCGACCGGCCGGCGCCGTGCCCGTAGAGCGTGTCGCCGACGCGGACCTGCGCGGTGAAGGTCTTGGCGTGGTCCGGGCCGTCGTCCTGGATCACGTAGTCGGGCACGCCGAGCTGGTGCTCGGCCGCCAGCTCCTGCAGGGAGGTCTTCCAGTCGAGGCCGGCCCCCATGGCGGCGGCGGCCTCCATCAGCGGGTCGAAGAGCCGGTGGATGACCTCGGCGGCCTCCCCCAGCCCTCCGGAGAGGTGGATGGCGCCGATCACCGCCTCGACGGTGTCGGAGAGGATCGAGGCCTTCTCCCGGCCGCCCGTGGTCTCCTCGCCCCGCCCGAGCTTGATGTGCTCGCCCAGGCCGATGGTGCGTGCCACGTCGGCGAGCGCTCGCGCGTTGACCACCGCCGCCCTCAGCTTGGCCAGGCGGCCCTCGGAGAGGTCGGGGTGGGTGCGGTAGAGGGTCTCGGTGACCACGACGCCGAGCACCGAGTCGCCCAGGAACTCCAGGCGCTCGTTGGTCGGCAGGCCGCCGTTCTCGTAGGCGTAGGAGCGGTGCGTCAGCGCACGGTCCAGCAGCTCGGGATCCAGGATCGGATCACCGAGTGCTGTCCGTAGCTGCTCGGTGCTCAGCTGCCGGGCCTGGGTCAGAGGACCTGGCGGCGGGCGGCGCGGGCGCCGTACTGGCCGCACTCGCCGCAGGCGCGGTGCGGCAGGTGCTTGGCGTCGCAGGCCGGGTTGGCGCAGGTCACCAGCGTCGGCGCGACGGCCTTCCACTGCGAGCGACGGTGGCGCGTGTTGCTGCGCGACATCTTCCGCTTGGGGACAGCCACTGTGATCTCCTTGTGCCAGGGCCTGACGGCCTCGTGCTCTCGTCCGGTCGGGGTCCCGACCTTCTCAGTCCTCATCCTGCTTCAGGGCCGCGAGGCCCGCCCAACGCGGGTCCACCGCTTCCTCGTGCCCGTGGTCCGGGTCGTCCGCGAGCCGTGCACCGCACTCGACGCACAACCCGGGACAGTCGTCCTGGCACAGCGGCTGGAACGGCAGTGCGAGCACCACCGCGTCCCGCAGCAGGGGCTCGAGGTCGAGCAGGTCGCCCTCGAGCTTGCTGGCCTCGTCGTCCAGCTCCTCGTCGGAGTGGTCGTGCCGGACGTCGTCGTAGACGTACAGCTCCTGGAAGTTGACCGCGACCTCGTCGTCGATCGGCTCCAGGCACCGCACGCATTCGCCTTCCAGAGCGGCTCGCGCCACTCCGGTGACCAGCACTCCCTCCATGACCGCCTCGAGGCGCAGGTCGAGCTCGACCGGCGACCCCTCGGGGACACGAAGGACTTCGATGCCAAGCTCTGCCGGTGCCGGCACCGAACGGACCACCTCACGCTGGGACCCCGGGCGGCGGCCGAGCTCGCGAGTGTCGAGCACGAGCGGCGCTCTCGGGTCCAAGCTGTTCAGTGGTCCACTTTCAGTGCTGGGGCAAGGCAGAACTTGGTGAGTCTAACCGGCCGCCCGGGCAGGCGGCAAAACGGGTCAGGAGGCACCGGAGGCCCGCTCCGCGAGCCGTGCCGTCAACCGCTTCAGCACGAAGGCGGGCACCAGGCCGGAGACGTCGCCGCCGAGGGCCGCCACCTCCTTGACCAGGCTCGAGGCCAGGTAGGAGTACTGGGGGCTGGTGGTGACGAACACGGTCTCGACCGGGGCCAGGCCGGCGTTCATCTGCGCCATCTGCAGCTCGTAGTCGAAGTCGCTGGCGCCACGCAGCCCCTTGACGATCGCCACTGCGTCCTGCGCGGTGCAGAACTCGGTGAGCAGGCCGGTGAAGCCGGCCACCCGCACGTTGCCGAACCCCGCGCAGGCCTCGGTCAGCATCTCCATCCGCTCCTCGGCGGTGAAGAGCCTGTTCTTGGAGGCGTTGACCCCCACCGCGACGACCACCTCGTCGAAGAGCCGCGAGGCCCGTCCGACGACATCGAGGTGTCCGTGGTGGACCGGGTCGAACGACCCCGGACAGACGGCGCGGCGCACTAGCTCTCCTCCTGCTGGCCCTGGTCGGCCCCGGAACCGGGTCCGACGGCGTGACCGTACCAAAGCACCGTCTCGCCGTAGCGACGCTGCCGCTCGCCCTCCAGACCGGGGGGCCACCGGAGCGCGGGCCCCCGCGCGGAGCGCTCCACCACGACCAGGGCTTCCTCGGCGAGCCAGCCACCCGCGACGAGCAGCTCGAGGTCCTCCTCCACCCGGGCCGGCTCCAGGGGGTAGGGCGGGTCGCTGAAGACCACGTCGTAGGGCGCCGCGGGGGCCCGGCGCAGGGCGGTGCTCACCGTGGCGGCCACGACCTCCACCGCCCGCTCCCCCGCTCCGGCCCCGATGGTGCGGGCGTTGGCGCTCACCAGCGCGGCGGTCCGCCGGTCGTGCTCCACCAGTGTCACCGCCTCGGCCCCGCGCGACCAGGCCTCCAGCCCGACCGCACCGGAGCCGGCGTACAGGTCGAGCACCCGCAGCCCCTGCCACGAGCCGCACCACGCCTCGAGGGCGGAGAACAGCGCCTCCCGGACGCGGTCGCTGGTGGGCCGGGTGGCATCCCCGGCGGGGGTTGCGAGGCGGCGTCCCTTCGCGGCCCCGGCGATGATCCTGGTCATGCCTTCTCCATGAAGTCGGACTTGGTCGACTCCTCCATCTCGCGGACCGCGCGCGCCAGCAGCGGGGCACCGAGGAGCTCGGGGTCGTCGCCCAGCAGCAGCTCCGCCGCCTCCCGCGCGGCCACGATCGTCTTCTCGTCCCGGAGCACGCGCAGGTTCTCCAGGCTCGAGCGGAAGCCGCTCTGGTTCTTGCCGAGCACGTCGCCCTCGCGGCGCTGCTCGAGATCGATGCGGCTGAGCTCGAAGCCGTCCGTGGTCGCCGCCACCGCGTCCAGCCGGCCGCGCGCCTCGGTGCCGGCCTCGGCCGCCGAGACCAGGAGGCAGAGCCCGGGCAGCCCGCCACGACCCACGCGACCGCGCAGCTGGTGGAGCTGGGAGACGCCGAACCGTTCCGCGTCGAGCAGCACCATGGTGGTCGCGTTGGCCACGTCCACGCCCACCTCGATCACGGTGGTGGAGACCAGGACGTCCACCTCCCCCGCGGCGAAGGAGCGCATCGTGGCCTCCTTCTCCTCGGCCGGCATCCGGCCGTGCAGCCGGGCCACCCGGACGTGGGCCAGGGGGCCGGCCGCCAGCTGCTCGGCGACCTCCTCGACCGCCGCCAGCGGCTTGCGGGGCGTCGTGTCCCGCCCGTCCTCGTCGACCTCGCGCTGGTCGGTCTCACCCTGCTCCGGCTCGTCGCCGCTGATCCGCGGACAGACCACGTAGACCTGGTGCCCCTTGGCGACCTCCTCCGCGACCCGCTGCCAGACACGGTCCATCCAGTGCGGCTGGTCCGCCAACGGCACCACGTTGGTCTGGATGGGGGCCCGCCCGGCCGGGAGCTCGCGCAGCACCGAGGTCTCCAGGTCGCCGAAGACGGTCATCGCGACGGTCCGCGGGATCGGCGTGGCCGTCATCACCAGCACGTGGGGAGGGGTGCGCGCCTTGTCGGTGAGCGCCGCCCGCTGCTCCACCCCGAACCGGTGCTGCTCGTCGACCACCACCAGGCCGAGGTCGGCGAAGGAGACCCGCTCCTCCAGCAGCGCGTGGGTGCCGATCACCAGCCCGGCCTCGCCGCTGGCGATCCGGAGCATCGCCTCGGCCCGCTGTGCCTTGGGCATGGATCCGGTGAGCAGGGCCACCCCGGTGGCCTCCTCGGCGCCACCCAGCATCCCTCCCGCGGCCAGGTCGCCCATCATCGCCACGATGCTGCGGTGGTGCTGCTGGGCGAGCACCTCGGTCGGGGCGAGCAGGGCGGCCTGGCCACCGGAGTCGACGACGCGCAGCATCGCGCGCAGCGCCACCAGGGTCTTGCCCGAGCCGACCTCGCCCTGGAGCAGCCGGTTCATCGGGTGCGGGCGCGCGAGCTCCTCGGCGAGGAGGTCGCCGATCTCGCGCTGGCCGGCGGTCAGCTCGAACGGCAGACGGGCGTCGAAGGCGGCCAGGAGCCGCCCCTCGCCGCCGTCGCGGACCTGCGCCCCGCGGGCGCGCAGGGCTGCCCGGCGGCGGGCCAGCACCAGCTGCAGCACCAGCGCCTCCTGGAACCGGAAGCGCTTGCGCGCGGCGCCCAGCTGGCGCTGGTCGTCGGGTCCGTGGATCCAGCGCAGCGCCGTCATCACGTCCAGCAGGCCGTGCCGCTCCAGGAGGAAGGGAGGCAGCACCTCCTCCACGCCGGTGACCAGCTCGAGGGCGACCTGGACGATCTTCTGCAGGTCCCACGAGTAGAGCCCGGCGGTCACCGGGTAGATCGGGAGCAGCCCCTTGAGACTCGCCGCCAGCGCCGCGTCGACGGCCGTCGGGTCGTCGTCCTCACCCGGGGCCTCCCCCGCGGAGGTGAACATCACCGAGTGCGGTGAGGCGAGCTGCCAGGTGCGGTTGAAGAGCTGCACCTTCCCGGTGAACATGCCCCGGGACCCGGGAGCCATCCGCCGGCACTCGCTCTCGGCCATGCCCTTGTGCGGCATGAAGAACGTCAACGTGAACTCAGGCCCCGCGGTCTCGACGCGCACCTCGAGGCGGTGGCTGAGCCGGTTGGTCCGCCGGTTCGTGAACGACTTCACCTGGCTGCTGCGGACCCGGCCCACCACGCTGAGCATCTCGCCCTCACGCGGCCGGGCGACCTCGGTGAGCTCGGTGGTGGCGACGTAGCGACGGGGGAAGTACCAGAGCAGGTCGCCCACGCTCCGCAGCCCGAGGCCCTCCTCGACCGCCTTCCGCTTCTTGACCGCCCTGCCGAAGACGCTCGCCACGGGCGAGTCGGGAGTGATCGCGACCATCGCGCTACTCCACCGAGATCAGGAGGGGGTACCGCTCCTGACCGCCTTCGTAGACCACCACGTCGACGTGCGGGTGCTTGGCCTCGACGCGCTCGGCGCTCCGCGCCGCCAGCTCCGGGGAGCCCGGATCCGCCCCGGCGACGATGGTGACCAGCTCGCCACCGGCGCCCAGCAGCCGGTCGAGCACCCCGGCCGCGACCTCGTCGAGGTCGTTGCCGACGACGGCGAAGTCGCCCTCGATCACTCCCAGCACGTCACCGGGCTCGCACGGGCCGGCCATCGTCATCGCCTGCTTGGCGGCCACGGTGACGGCCCCGTGACGGGCGTGCCGCGCGGTGGCCGTCATCTCCAGCACGTCCTGGTCGAAGGAGCGGCCGGGCTCGTGCACCGCGAGGGCGGCGAGCCCCTGCACCTGGGCGTGGGTGGGGATGACCGCCACCCGCACCTGTCCCGACTCCTCGGCGGTCCGGGCCGCGATCTCCGCCACCCGCACCGAGTCGGGGTCGTTGGGCAGCACCACGACCTCCGCGGCCCCGCACTCCTCGATCGCCTCCAGGACGAGCCCGGTCGAGGGGCGCCGCCCGGGACCGGCCGGGACCACGACCGCCCCGGCCTCCTCGAAGAGCTTGCGGAGCCCGGCGCCCGCCGCCACCGCGACGATGCGGCGCCCCTGGCGCGAGCCCGACCCCGTCTCCACCCGGGCCGCCTGCTGCGCGATCTGCTCGGCGAAGTGGGTCACCCGGATCCGGTAGGGACGACCCGCGACCATCCCCGCCTCGATCGCGGCCCCGACGTCGTCGACGTGCACGTGGACGTTCCACAGCCCCTCTCCCCCGACCACCACCAGGGAGTCGCCCAGTCGGCCGAGCTCGGCGCGCAGCGCCACGACGTCGTGCTCGGACGCCTCCAGGAGGTACATCACCTCGTAGGCGGGGCCCTCGGCCGTGAGGTCGCCGGCGGGCAGCCGTACCGGGATCCGGGGCACCCGTGCACGCGCCTGCGCCGGCACCCGCCCGGTGAGGACGCGCTCGGCGGCGTCGAGGACGACGCAGAGCCCGCGCCCGCCCGCGTCGACGACGCCGGCGTCGGCCAGCACCTGGAGCTGCTCGGGGGTGCGGGCGAGCGCCTCGCGTGCCGCGGCGGCCGCGGCGGCGAAGACCTGGCTGGCGCGCAGCGTGCCGTCGGTGTCCGCCGCGACGAGCTGCTGGGCGGCGTCGCTGGCCGCCCGTGCCACGGTGAGGATGGTCCCCTCGACCGGCTCGCCGACGGCGTCGTAGCTGGCGTCGGTGGCCACCCGCAGCGCGTCCGCCATCACCCGGGCGTAGGGCTCCTCCGGGTCGGCCTGCTCGATCCGGGAGGCGACCGCGCCCAGCATCTGGCTCAGGATCACCCCCGAGTTCCCCCGGGCCCCCAGCAGCGCGGCCCGGCGCAGCACCGCCAGGCACTCCGGCACGCCGCCGCCGCTGCCGGCCCGCTCCCGGATGGCGTCACGGGCAGCGGAGAAGGTGAGGAACATGTTGGTCCCGGTGTCGCCGTCCGGCACGGGATAGACGTTGAGCGCGTCGATCTCCTCCCGGGCGGCGCTGAGGGCGTCGGTGCCGATGTCGACGAACCGCAAGATGGTGTCCAGCGCGATGCCGTGGGGAACCTGCTCCATGCCCCGTCCCTCTCTGGTGACCGTCGGCAGGCTGACGCCGCCCGAGCTGCGCCCACAGGCTAGTGGGCCGCGGGCCCGGGACGCAGAAGACCCCGCGAGCGTGCTGCTCGCGGGGCCGACTGGAACGCTGTCAGGTCAGCGGGAGACCTTGCCGGCCTTCAGGCAACCCGTGCAGACGTTGAGACGCTTGGGGGTGCCCTCCACCGTGGCGCGGACGCGCTGGATGTTGGGGTTGAAGCGGCGCTTCGTGATCTTGCGCGACCACGGACGGTTGTTGCCGAAGCCCGGCTTCTTGGCGCAGATGTCGCAGACGGCAGCCACCGTGCACTCCGATCAGTTCGTTTGGTTGAGTCGACATGCCCGTCGCGACCAGGACGAACCGGTCGACGAGCAACCGCACAAGAGTATCCGACCATCCCCCGGCCGGAGAAATCGAGCCCGGGACGGCGCCCGGTCAGAAGTGCACCCAGCCCGCATCGCCCTCGTAGGCCTCGCCGTCGACGGTGACCCCCTCGCCCTCGAGGACCGAGCCCACCACCTGCCAGCCGACGGGCACCGAGGCCTCGTCGGGGAAGGCGGCGAGCAGGGGGTGGTCGTCTCCCCCGCCGAGGATGAAGGCCATCGGGTCGGCCCCCAGCGCCGACCCGACCGCACGGAGCGGCTCCGGCACGGCGAAGGCCTCCCGGCGCAGGTCGAGGCGCACCCCCGAGGCGCCGGCCAGGTGCCCGGCGTCGGCGACGAGGCCGTCGGAGACGTCGATCATCGCCGTGGCGCCGGCCGCGGCGGCCTCCGGCCCGGCGTCGTACGGCGGCTCCGGGCGCCGGTAGGCCTCCACCAGGACCCGGGGCGAGCGGAACCCGCGACCCAGCACCGCCAGCCCGGCGGCGGCCCAGCCCTGACGGCCGCGCAGCGCCAGCACCTCCCCGGGGAGCGCACCGGAGCGCAGCACGGGGGCCTGGGCGCAGGCGCCGATGACGGTGACCGAGACCACGATCTGCTCGGCCCGGGTCAGGTCCCCGCCGACCACGCTGGCCCCGACCCCTGCGCACTCGGCGGCGAACCCCCGGGCGAAGTCCAGCGCCCAGGCGGCCGGCAGGTCGGCCGGCGCCGCGAGTCCGATGGTCAGGGAGTGGGCCCGCCCACCCATGGCGTTGACGTCGGACAGGTTCTGCGCGGCGGCCCGGCGGCCCACGTCCTCGGCCTCGGCCCAGTCGCGACGGAAGTGGCGGCCCTCGACCACGAGGTCGGTGGAGACCACCACGTGACCCTGGCGGATGCGCAGGACCGCGGCGTCGTCGCCCGGGCCGACCAGCACGTGGTCACCCTGTTCGAAGAGGGAGACGAGCTCGGCGACGAGGCCGAACTCGCCGACGTCCGCCAGGGTCGCGTCCGGGGGAAGAGGCATGGAGCCATCCCACCAGATCGCGGCGGGCTCGACCCGCATCGCCCGACCTACCGGCGTGGCCGGGCCGACCTGTAGGTTGACGCAGGACAACGCCCACGAGACCGAACCGAGGAGCCCTGATGGTCGTCCAGGCCTACATCCTGATCCAGACCGACGTCGGCAAGGCTGCCGAGGTCGCCGCAGCGATCGCGCAGGTCAACGGCGTCACGCTCGCCGAGGACGTCACCGGCCCCTACGACGTGATCGTGCGCGCCGAGGCCCGCAACGTCGACGAGCTCGGCAAGCTGGTCGTCTCCAAGGTGCAGAGCCTCGAGGGCATCACCCGCACCCTCACCTGCCCGGTCGTGCACATCTGAGGGCAGCGCCCCACGTGCCGACCGCGACTCCACGACGCCCCGGGTCCCCAGGACCGCGGGGCGTCGTCGTGCCCCGACCCGGAGCCGCCCGGTCCAGGCGGCTCGCCCCCCTCCTCGCCCTCCTGGCCCCCGTGGCGCTCCTGGCGGCCTGCGGCAGCGCCGTCGAGGTCGAGACGCCCGCGCTCCCGGCCGACGACGCGGCCCGGTGCCAGGCCCTGCTGGAGGACCTGCCCGACCGGCTCTTCGGCCAGGAGCGGCGCGAGGTGGAGCCGGACGACGCCCCGGCCGCCGCCTGGGGGGACCCGCCGGTCGTGCTCCTGTGCGGCGCCGAGGAGCCGGAGGAGTACGACCAGTTCGCCTCCTGCAACCCCATCGGCGGCACCGGCTGGTTCATGCCGGACTCGCAGCTGCGCGACCGCAGCGGACCGGTCGAGATCACCGCGATGAGCCACAGCCCCCGGGTGCGGCTCGTGGTGCCGCCCGAGCTGCGCGACAGCGGGGCCGACTCGGCGCTGGCGACCCTGGGGCCGCTCGTGGCCGAGCACCTGGTCGAGACCCTGCCCTGCCACTGAGCCCGGGGCCTCAGCGCAGGCCGGTCTCCCGGCGCAGCGCCAGCTGGACGAGACGGTCCACCAGCTCGCGGTAGCCGATGCCCGAGGCCCGCCACATCTGCGGGTACATCGACATGGGGGTGAAGCCGGGCATGGTGTTGAGCTCGTTGACCACCAGCGACCCGTCGGGCATCACGAAGAAGTCGACGCGCGCCAGGCCCTCGCCGCCCACGGCCTCGAAGGCGCGGACCGACAGCTCGCGCATCCGGGTCGCCACCTCGTCCGGCAGGTCGGCCGGGATGTCGAGCTCGGTGTGCTCGGCAGGCAGGTACTTGGCGGCGAAGTCGTAGAACTCGTGCCCGCCCCCGATCCGGATCTCTGCGGGCATCGACGTCTCGACGGTCCCGTCGAAGGCCTCGAGCACCCCGCACTCCACCTCGCGGGCCCCCTCGGCGGCGACCTCGACAAGGATCTTCGGGTCGTGACGCTGCGCCTCGGCGACGGCGGCGTCGAGCTCCGAAGCGTCGTGCACCTTGCTGATCCCGATGCTCGAGCCGGCCCGGGCCGGCTTGCAGAAGACCGGGTAGCCCAGTGCGGCGACCTCGTCGCGGCACGCCTGCTGGTCCCGCTCCCAGCGGCGCCGGGTGATCACCACGTCCGGCATCACCGGGAGGCCGGCGGCCTTGAGGACGACCTTCATGTAGGCCTTGTCCATCCCCACGGCCGAGGCCAGGACGCCGGCACCGACGTAGCGCACGCCAGCCATCTCGAGCATCCCCTGGATGGTGCCGTCCTCGCCCCACGGACCGTGCAGCACGGGGAAGACGACGTCGACCTCCCCCAGCGTCCGGGGCGGCTGCGACGGCTCGGTGATCACCAGGTCGGTGTGGGCCTCCTCGCGCAGCAGCTGCACCGCGGCCCGCTCGCCGTCGACGTGCGGCAGGTGCTCGGCCGAGGTGAGCCGCAGCCGCTCGGTGTCCTCGCTCTCCAGCACCCAGCGCCCGTCCTCGGCGATGCCCACCGGCACCACGTCGTACTTGTCGCGGTCCAGGGCGTCGAGCACGGCGCCCGCGGTCACGCACGAGATGGCGTGCTCGGAGGAGCGCCCGCCGAAGACGACGGCGACGCGGGGCTTGGGGCTGACGGGCGAGTTCATCGGGCCCGACCCTAGCGTTCTAGAGTCGCCACCATGCCCACCGACGCCACCGGCAGCCCCGAGAGCACCCCCGTCCCCGCCACCCCGGCGCTGCGTCCCGGGACCCTGGCCGTGACGGTCGGGCGCCCGCCGCACGAGCCGGACGCCCCGCTGAACACCCCCCTCACCATGGCCTCCACCTACGTCGCCGGCGGCGACCTGGAGTACGGCCGCTACGGCAACCCGACCTGGCTGGCGCTCGAGGAGGCGCTGGGGGCCCTGGAGGGCGGCCGCTGCCTCACCTTCGGCTCCGGCCTGGCCGCGGTGGCCACCGTGCTGGACCTGGTGGGCACCGGGGGCAAGGTGGTGGCGCCACGCCACGCCTACAACGGCACCGTCATGCAGCTCGCCGACCTGGAGGCACGGGGTCGCCTGCGCACCGAGCTGGTCGACGTCACCGACACCGAGGCCATGGTGGCCGCGTGCGAGGGGGCTGCCCTGGTCTGGCTGGAGTCCCCGACCAACCCGGCGCTGGAGGTCGCCGACATCCCCACCATCCGGGCCGCCGCCCATGCGGCCGGCGCCTACGTGGTCGTCGACAACACCTTCGCCACCCCGCTGCTCCAACGCCCCCTGGAGGACGAGGTGGACCTGGTGGTCCACTCGGCGACCAAGTACCTCGCCGGGCACAGCGACGTGCTGATGGGCGCGATCTGCACCCGGGACGAGGAGCTCTTCAAGGTGCTCAAGGGGCGGCGCGACCTGGTGGGCGCGGTGCCCGGCACCCTCGAGGCCTGGCTCACCCTCCGGGGCCTGCGCACCCTCCACCTCCGCGTCGAGCGCGCCCAGGCCAACGCGACCGAGCTGGTGCGACGGCTCCGTGAGCACCCGGCTGTCGGGGAGGTCCGCTACCCCGGCTTCGGCGGGATCGTCTCGATCGTGCTCGCCGAGGGCGCGATGGCCGCCGACCTGCTGACCCGCAAGACCTCCCTGTGGGTGCACGCCACCTCGCTGGGGGGCGTGGAGTCGACCTTCGAGCGGCGGCGCCGCTGGCGGTCCGAGCCGGCGACGATCCCCGACGGGCTGGTCCGGCTCTCGGTCGGCATCGAGGACGTGGAGGACCTCTGGGAGGACCTGCGTCGCGCCCTGGACGACCTGGTCCTGCCGGACCGCGGCTGACTCCCGCCACCCAGGCCCGCGCCGGCCCGGCGGCTCAGTCGGTCTCGGCCTTGGTGTCGCGGGCGATGAAGGCGTTCATCATGTCGTAGGCAGTGGCCCGGCCCGCGACCACGTCGTCGACGTGGGCGGCGATCGGAGCGTCCACGCCGTGGGCCTCGGCCAGCGCCCGCAGCGACGCGCACGACTTCGCCCCCTCGGCCACCTGGGAGGTCGAGGCGTAGATCTCCTCGGTGGTCATGCCTCGACCCAGTCGCTCGCCGAAGCTGCGGTTGCGCGAGAGCGGCGAGGAGCAGGTGGCCACCAGGTCTCCGAGGCCGGCCAGGCCCATCAGGGTCATCGGGTTGGCACCGAGCGCCACGGCCAGCCGCGCCGTCTCGGCCAGCCCGCGGGTGATCACCGAGGCGGTGGTGTTGTCCCCGAAGCCGAGCCCCACCGCCATTCCCACCGCCAGGCCGACGACGTTCTTGTAGGCACCGCCGAGCTCGCAGCCCAGCACGTCGGTCGAGGTGTAGGGACGGAACGCCGGCGAGTGGCACATCTGCTGCAGGCGACGGGCCACGGACTCCTCGGCACACGCCACCACCGACGCGGCCGGCTCGCGCTTGGCGATCTCCTTGGCCAGGTTGGGCCCGCTGATCACCGCGATCCGGTCCGGACCGGCGCCGGTCACCTCGGCGATCACCTCGCTCATCCTCTTCAGGGTGCCCAGCTCGACGCCCTTCATCAGGCTGACCAGCACCGCGTCGTCCTCGATCAGCGGCGCCCAGGCGGTGAGGTTCTCCCGGAAGGTCTGGGAGGGGGTGGCGAAGACGACCACCTCGGCCCCGGCCAGCGCCTTCGCGGCGTCGCACGTCGCGGTGATGGCGGCAGGAAGCTCGATCCCCGGCAGGTAGTCGGGGTTCTCGTGCGTGGAAGTGATCGCGGTCGCCAGCTCCTCCCGGCGGGCCCACAGCACCACCTCGTTGCCTGCGTCGGCGAGCACGAGGGCGAAGGCGGTGCCCCACGAGCCGGCACTCAGCACTGCCACCTTGGTCATCTCGTCCTCTTCCTGGTGTGTCGGTCCTTGCGGCCGGGAGGTGCGTCGTGAGGGTTTCCTATCAGCCGGACGCCCGCACGCCGGGGGTCGAACCGCTCCTCGGGCGCCTTCTCCCCGCGGATCTGCTCGAGCTCGGCGACCACGGCGGCCATGATCCGGTCCGTGGCCTCCTGCACGGCGGCCGGGTCGTCGCGCCGGGCGCGCAGGTCGTCCAGCGGGACCGGCTCACCCGCCCGGACCGTGATCCGGGTGCGGGGCAGCAGCTTGGGCCGCCGGGAGTAGGGCGGCAGCAGCTCCTGGGCACCCCAGTGGGCCACCGGGACGACCGGGGCGCCCGTGGCCAGGGCGATCCGGGCGGCACCCGACTTGCCCCGCATCGGCCACAGGTCGGGGTCCCGGGTCAGCGTCCCCTCGGGATAGACCACCAGGCACTCACCGGCCTCGACGGCGGCCACGGCCGCGTCGTAGGCGCCGATCGCCCCGGGCGTGAGGCGCTCCACCGGGATCTGCCCCGTGGAGTGCAGCACCCCGGCCACGAACCGGTTGCTCCGGAAGAGCGCGGCCTTGGCGAGGTAGCGCGGCAGCCGCCCGTGGTCGTAGACGAAGTGCGCGGTCAGCAGGGGGTCGGCGTGCGAGAGGTGGTTGAAGACCAGGATGCACCCGCCCTCGCGGGGGATGTGGTCGCCACCGATCCAGCGGTGCGTGGTGGTCGCCCCCAACGTGGGGCGGAGGATGATGTTCCCGGCCAGGAAGCCCCAGCCGTGCCGCCTCGTGAGCTTGCCCAGGGGCACCGACGACCGACCTCCTCCCGAACGCGCACCGATGGCGCGCACTGTTTCCTGAATGTGTGACAGAGGTTACTGCCTCCCCGACCGAGGGAGGTGTGCCACCGGGTGGCAGGATCGCGAGAATGCCTGAGGAGAGCTTCACCGTCCTGGTGCCGGCCAAGCCGCCGGCCTGGGCGAAGTCCCGGCTCGCCGGCCTGGAGAGCACTCGCCGGGCCGCACTCGCCGAGGCGTTCGTCCACGACACGGTGGCGGCCGCGCTGGCCTGCCCGGAGGTGACCGGGGTGCTCGCCGTCACCGACGACCACCTGCTGGCCCGGACGCTGCGCGGGGCCGGCTGCGCGGTGGTGCCGGACGCCGTGACCGACGACCTCAACGCCACGTTGCGACAGGCGGCGGCCGAGGCCGCCCGGCGCTGGCCCGGGACGCGCCCGGTCGCCCTCTGCGCCGACCTCCCGGCGCTGCGCCCCGAGGACCTGGCCCAGGTGCTGGGGCTGGTGCTCCGGCAGGCGGGCGACCTCCCGGCGTTCGTCCCCGACGCCGCCGGCACCGGCACCACCCTCTACACGGCCCCCCAGGCCCACTTCGCCCCCCGCTTCGGTCCGGGGTCGGCGGCCGCGCACCAGGCGCTCGGGGCGCTGCGTCTCGACGACGCGCCGCTGCGGGTCCGCCTGGACGTGGACGAACCGGACGACCTCGCCCGGGCGCTGGACCTGGGGGTCGGGCCCCGCACCCGCGCACTGGCCGGCGACCCTCCGGACGGACCCCCGAGCTCCTAGGCACGGGCGTCCGGGACGCACAGGACCCGCCCGGCGTGCCGGACGGGTCCTGTGCCTGGAGGTCGGGGCCGTCAGCTCTTCTTGGCCGCCTTCTTGGCCGGCGCCTTCTTGGCGGTGCTGGCGCTCGCCGACTTCTTGGCCGGCGCCGTCGCGGTGGTGGCCTTCTTGGTCGTGGTCTTCTTCGCGGTGGTCTTCTTGGCCGCCGCGGTGGCGGTGGTCTTCTTCGCCGTGGTCTTCTTGGCCGCCGCACTGGCGGTGGTCTTCTTCGCCGCCGTGGTGCTGGCGCTGGTCTTCTTGGCCGCGGTGGTGCCGGTCTTCTTGGCCGCCGTCTTGGCCGGAGCCGTCTTGGCGGTCGACTTCCTGGCGGTCGTCTTGGCGGGGGCGGACTTGGCGGTCGTCTTCTTCACGCCGGTGGCCTTCGGCGTGGCTGGGGCGGCCTTCTTGGCGGCCGAGCCGGCGAGCGAGGCCGCCTTCTTGGCCGGGGCGGTGGCCGTGGCGACCGTGAGCTTGGGCAGCTTCTTGGCGCCCGAGACGATGTTCTTCAGGTCCTGGCCGGCCTTGAACGCCGGCACCGAGGTCTTCTTCGACTTCATCCGCTCACCCGTCTGGGGGTTGCGGACCCACCGGGCGTTGCGGACGCGCTTCTCGAAGGAGCCGAAACCCGTGATCGCGACCTTCTCGCCCCGGGCGACCTCCCGGGTGATGGTGTCCAGGACGGACTCGAGCGCGTGGGCCGCGGCCTTGCGGTTCCCTTCGAAACGCACTGCCAGCGTGTCGATGAGCTGTGACTTGTTCACTAGCTTCCCTTCCAACGAACTCTGCGGCCGAGCCCGTGCTCGACTTCTGACGCCACGCTAAGTATTTGTGGCGGGCGCCACAATCACCGCAGGCGTGTTGGAGAGAAGTTTTCCCTTACAGGGTGGCGGGTTTCCAGCTCGGCCGGGTCTGCTCGAAGGCGGTGATGTCGCTCTCGTGGCTCAGGGTGATGCCCACGTCGTCGAGCCCCTCGAGGAGTCGCCAGCGGGTGTAGTCGTCGATGTCGAAGCTGTCGACGATGGCGTCCTCGCCCTCGCCGGCCCGCACCGTGCGGGAGACGAGGTCGACCGTCACGGTCGCGCCGGGGTTGGTCTCGAGGTGGTCCCAGAGCCGCTGGACGAGCTCATCGTCGACCTGGGCGGTCAGCAACCCGGCCTTGCCCGAGTTGCCGCGGAAGATGTCGGCGAAGCGGGAGGAGAGCACCACCTTGAAGCCGTAGTTCTGCAGCGCCCAGACGGCGTGCTCGCGCGAGGAGCCGGTGCCGAAGTCGGGGCCGGCGACCAGTACGGAGCCGCCCGCGTAGGCAGGCTGGTTGAGGACGAACTCCGGGTCGTTGCGCCAGCCGGCGAAGAGCCCGTCCTCAAAGCCGCTGCGGGTCACGCGCTTGAGGTAGACGGCCGGGATGATCTGGTCGGTGTCGACGTTGGTCCGGCGCAGCGGGACGCCGATGCCCGTGTGGGTGGTGAACTGCTCCATGTCAGCGCTCCTTGCTGGCGGAGCCGACCAGCTCCAGGTCGGCCGGGGAGGACAGGGTGCCGCGGACCGCGGTGGCGGCCGCGACGGGCACCGAGACCAGGTGCGTACGACCGCCCTTGCCCTGGCGCCCCTCGAAGTTGCGGTTGGACGTCGAGGCGCTGCGCTCCTGCGGAGCGAGCTGGTCGGGGTTCATGCCCAGGCACATCGAGCACCCGGCGCCCCGCCACTCGGCGCCTGCGGCGATGAAGACCTGGTCCAGGCCCTCGGCCTCGGCCTCGAGGCGGACGCGCGCGGAGCCGGGCACCACGAGCATCCGGGTGCCCTCGGCCACGGTGTGGCCCTCGAGGATGGAGGCGGCCAGACGCAGGTCCTCGAGCCGGCCGTTGGTGCAGGAGCCCACGAAGACGGTGTCGACCTTGACCTCGCGCATCGGGGTGCCGGCCTCGAGACCCATGTAGTCCAGTGCCCGCTGGGTGGTGAGCCGGTCGCCCTCGTCCTGGTAGTCCTCGGGGCTCGGGACGTTGCCGCCCAGCGGCACGCCCTGGCCGGGGTTGGTGCCCCAGGTGACGAACGGCGTCATCGTCGAGGCGTCCAGCACGATCTCCTCGTCGAAGACCGCGTCGTCGTCGGTGACCAGGGTGCGCCAGTGCGCGACGGCCGCGTCCCAGTCGGCGCCCTTGGGCGCCTCCGGCTTGCCCTGGATGTAGTCGAAGGTGGTCTGGTCGGGAGCGATCATCCCCGCCTTGGCGCCCCACTCGATCGACATGTTGCAGACCGTCATGCGGCCCTCCATCGAGAGCTCCTCGATGGCCTGTCCGCGGTACTCCACGATGTAGCCCTGTCCCCCGCCGGTACCGGTGTGGGCGATCAGCGTGAGGACCAGGTCCTTGGCGGTGACGCCCGCCGGGAGGCTGCCGTTGACGGTGACCGCCATCGTCTTGGGCCTGGCCTGCATCAGCGTCTGGGTGGCCAGCACGTGCTCGACCTCGGAGGTGCCGATGCCGAAGGCGATCGCCCCGAAGGCACCGTGCGTGGAGGTGTGGCTGTCGCCGCACACGATCGTCATCCCCGGCTGGGTGAGGCCCAGCTGGGGGCCGACCACGTGGACGATCCCCTGCTCGACGTCGCCGAGCGGGTGGAGCCGGACGCCGAACTCGGCGGCGTTCTTGCGCAGCGTGTCGACCTGGACCCGGCTCACCGGGTCGGCGATCGGCTTGTCCCAGTCCAGCGTCGGGACGTTGTGGTCCTCGGTGGCCAGGGTGAGGTCGGGGCGCCGCACCGGGCGCCCGGCGAGCCGCAGGCCGTCGAACGCCTGGGGGCTGGTCACCTCGTGGATGAGGTGGAGGTCGATGTAGAGCAGGTCCGGCTCACCCTCGGCACTCCGGACGACGTGCTCGTCCCACACCTTCTCGGCCAGGGTCTTGCCCATGGACCTGCTCCTCTCTGTCAGGGTAGGCCTGGAGGGGCATACCCGATCTGGGTCATGTCGCGACATTACTCTTGCATCCCAACTTCTGAGACGGCAATATTGCCATATGGACAACTCAAGCGGGGTCGGAGTCCTCGACAAGGCTGCTCTCGTGCTCGCCGCCCTGGAAGCAGGTCCCGCCACCTTGGCGGGCCTGGTCGCCGGCACCGGCCTGGCCCGGCCGACCGCCCACCGCCTCGCCGTGGCGCTCGAGCACCACCGCCTCGTGGCGCGCGACATGCAGGGTCGCTTCGTGCTCGGCCCCCGGCTGGCCGAGCTGTCGGCGGCCGCCGGCGAGGACCGGCTGCTCGCCGCCGCCGGCCCGGTGCTGGCCCGACTCCGCGACATCACCGGCGAGTCGGCCCAGCTCTGGCGTCGCCAGGGCGAGCACCGGGTGTGCGTGGCCGCCGCGGAGCGGCCCAGCGGCCTGCGCGACACCATTCCCGTCGGCTCCCAGCTCACGATGCGCGCCGGCTCCGCCGCCCAGGTGCTGCTGGCCTGGGAGGACCCGGAGCGCATGCACCGGGGCCTGCAGAACGCGGCCTACTCGGCCACCGCACTCTCGGGCATCCGCCGCCGGGGCTGGGCCCAGAGCGTCGGCGAGCGCGAGCAGGGCGTCGCCTCTGTCTCGGCGCCGGTCCGCTCGCCCAGCGGCAAGATCATCGCCGCCGTCTCGGTCTCCGGCCCCCTGGAGCGGCTCTCGCGCCAGCCCGGCCGGATGCACGCGCCCGCGGTGCTGGCGGCCGCCGAGCGGCTCTCGGAGTCGCTGCGCCGCGCCGCAGCGGAGTGAACGCGGCCGGCGCGGCACCCGCTCAGAAGAGCGCCTCGACCTCCACCCCGAGCAGGATCCGCTTGCGCTCCAGCCCACCGGCGTAGCCGGTCAGCGAGCCGTCGGCGCCGATCACCCGATGGCACGGGATGACGACCGGGATCGGGTTGCGGCCGTTGGCCAGGCCCACCGCCCGGGAGGCGGCGTTGGTATGACCGAGCCGCACCGCGATCTGGCCGTAGGAGGCCGTCTCGCCGTAGCCGATGGCCCGCAGCTCCCGCCAGACCCGCTGCTGGAAGTCGCTGCCGGCCGGCGCCAGCGGAAGGTCGAAGTCGGTCAGCTCGCGGTCGAAGTACGCGCCGAGCTGTCGCACCGCCTCGGCCAGCAACGGGTGCTCGTCCTCCCGCTCCCCCCGCGGCGCGCCGTCGCCGGGCGGCCGGAACGGAGAGAACTCGATCGCGGTGATCGCACCGTCGTGCTCGGTGATCCGCAGCTCGCCCACCGGCGAGTCCGTCAGTGTCCACATGGTCCTGCCTCCTCCTCCACCAGGGTCTGCCACAGCTGCACCTGCGCATAGGAGCGCCACGGCCGCCACGTCTCGCTGAGCTCGGACGCCCGTCCGGGGTCCTGGCCGAGGCCGCGCAGCGCCTGCCTCGTGCCGATGTCGGCGGGCAGGAACAGGTCGGGGTGGCCCAGGGCCCGCATCCCGATGTAGTCGGCCGTCCAGGGCCCGATGCCGGGCCGGGCGAGCAGCGCCTCACGCACCTCGTCGCGGTCGGTCCCCCGGTCCAGGCGGACCTCGCCCGCGGCCAGCGCCCGGCACAGGCCCACCAGGGCTGCCCCGCGGGACTTCGGCATCCGCAGCGTCGTCGGGTCCGCCGCGGCGACGGCCTCCGCGGAGGGGAAGAGCCGGGTCAGGCCCGGGACGGTGGTGGCGACCTCCTGCCCCAGCTCCAGGCTCAGCCGCGAGGCGAGGGTCCGGGCGCCGGCCACGGTCACCTGCTGACCCAGGACGGCACGGACGGCGACCTCGTGGCCGTCTACGTGACCGGGGACCCGCAGCCCCGGGTGACGCCCGCCCACCGGACCCAGCACCGGGTCGCCGGAGAACGCCTCCGCGACGGCCGTCGGGTCGCAGTCGGCGTCGAGCAGCCGGCGCACCCGCTCGACGGCGGCGCCGGTGTCGCGGAGGTCGGTGAGGACGAAGTCGGCCGGCACGAAGGCGGTGCCGGGATCCCGCAGGTCGGCCAGCTCCAGCGACACCCAGCCGTGGCCGTGCGGCAGGCGCAGCGTGCGGGCGTACGTCGTGGCGTCCACCACCTCGACGCCCGCCACCGCCCGCCGCTCCAGGAAGGCCAGCAGCGCGGAACCGGCGAAGGGGGTGCGGACAGCCAGCCGCAGCGACAGGCCCCCCGGCGCAGCCCCCGCCTCCGCCGGCCGCCGCCGCAGCTGCGACGGGGTCGCGGCGTAGACCTCGCGGACCGTCTCGTTGAACTGCCGGACGCTGGTGAAGCCGGCGGCGAACGCCACGTCGGCCAGGCCCAAGGCGGTGCTCTCGATGAGGATCCGGGCGGTCTGGGCCCGCCGGGCCCGGGCCAGGGCCAGCGGCCCCGCCCCGAGCTGGGAGACCAGGACCCGGCCCAGGTGGCGGGGCGAGTAGCCCAGCCGGGTGGCGAGCCCCGTCACCCCGTCGCGGTCGACGACGCCGTCGGCGATCAGCCGCATCGCCCGGCCCGCCACGTCGGCGGCCGCGTCCCACTCCGGGGAGCCGGGGGTGGCGTCGGGGACGCAGCGCTTGCAGGCCCGGTAGCCCGCGGCCTGGGCGGCGGCCGCCGTGGGGTGGAAGGCGACGTTGCCCGCTGCCGGGGTTCGCGCGGGACAGGAGGGCCGGCAGTAGATCCCGGTGGTGCGGACCGCGGTGTAGAAGACCCCGTCGAAGCGCCGGTCCCGGCTGCGGACCGCGCGGTAGCAGGACTCGGGGTCCAGCACCCCCGGGTTCCCACCCGTCGCCCGGGCCGCCCCGGCCGCGGTCGTCGTCCTCGTCATGGCTCCATCCTGCCCCGGCGGGCGGCGCGGAGTCTGGCGGATATCGGACACGGCGGGGCCCGCCGCGCGACGGCCGGCTACTGCTCGGCCGCCGGCCCGGAGGACGTCAGGTGGAGCGCCATGAAGACGTCGTCGACCCACTCACCCTCGAGCCGGAACTCCGCGCGCAGCACCCCTTCGACCTCGAACCCGCACGACTCGTACAGGCGCCTCGCGGGGGCGTTGGACGACAGCACCCGCAGCGACAGCTTGCGGGCGCCGCGACGGCCCGCCTCGTCGATCGCGGCGGCCAGGAGGAGCCTCCCCGCGCCCCGCCCCTGGTGCCCCGGCTCGACGGCGAGGCCGTTGACCAGGAGCACGTGGGCGTGCGAGGGCGCCGTGCTGTGCTGCTTGAGCAGCAGGTAGCCGCACACGGTGCCCGCCTCGGTGGCGACCAGCACGTCGGAGGGGTCGAGACCGTCGTGCAGGAACGGCGTCCCGGCATCGGGGCGCGGCATCGGGGAGACGGCCGGGCTCCAGGTGAGCAGGTCGATCTCCCCCAACCTGGCCGCGTCCTCGGCACGCGCCGTCCTGATCTCGAGCACGTCGGGAAGTCTGCCACCCACCCCCGTGCCACCCCCGTGCCAACGCCGCCGCAGGCGTCCGCCAAGCCCGGAGCAGGGCCCGCAGGGGTGGCCTGGGGTGGGAACGCCGAAGGGGCCCCGGGCAGCATCTCTGCTGTCCGGGGCCCCTTCGAATGCTGTACCCCCGACCGGATTCGAACCGGCGCTACCGCCGTGAGAGGGCGGCGTGCTAGGCCGCTACACAACGGGGGCTTGCACGTGTGTCACCGGCGATGTTCTGCCGGTAACGGTGAGAAACCTTAGTCGAACTGCTGCTTCTCACCAAATCCCGGTGGAGCTGGGATTTCGCTGGGATACAAGGACTCGAACCTTGACTAACTGAACCAGAATCAGTCGTGCTGCCAATTACACCATATCCCAATGCTCGGGCACCGTGAGGCGCCTCAGACCCCCGGGGGAGCCGAGCCAGAACGATACACGGGCCTCTCCTGCGCGGCCAAAACGCCCCCGTCCACGGTGTTCGCCAGGCCCATCCGGCGGGCCACCCACCAGGCGAGGGCGAGGTAGACCAGGGACTGCGTCAGCGTGCCAGGAAGGCTCCACCAGCTCCCGCCGGTGGGGTTGAGCGCCTCCCCGAGATCGGCGAAGGCCAGCGCCAGCCCGAAGGCGACGAAGTTGTTGAGCACGTGCATCGCGATCGCGGCCTCGAGCCCCCCGGTCGCGATCACCAGGACGCCGGCCACCACCCCGAAGGCGAACCTGTCGACGAAGACCGGGAGGTCCTGGGCTCCGTGGGCCAGGCCGAAGAGGAACGCCGGCACCAGCACCGCCAGCACCCGGGCGGCCACCACACCTCCGACCATCCCGCCGATCGCCTGGGTGAGGTAGCCGCGGAAGAGGTACTCCTCCCCCGCCGCCTGCCACGGGGTCAGCAGCAGCACGACGAGGAGGAAGTCGCGGGTGGTGGAGGTGAACGCGTTGACCTCCACCGCGACGGGCTCGCCGGCCCCCTGGGGCACCATCGCGGAGACGACGAGGGTGGCGAAGAGGGCTACCACCGAGAGCCCGAGGCACGCCGCGAAGTAGCGCCACCGCATCCGCGGGCCCACCGAGGTGACCCAGCGCAGCGGCAGCTTGTGGAGGAGCCTGCTGACGGCCCACACCAGCCCGATGGCGCTGGCCAGCACGACGTTGAGGAAGGCCAGCGTCGAGGGTGAGGGGTCCCCGGTGTCGAGCAGCCGCTCGAGCGACTCCACGAGCGGCTCCCCGGCGACCACGAAGCCGGCGGCGAAGGCGAGCTGCCAGAACAGCGGCGCCAGCACGAACGCGCCGAGCAGCACCAGCACGGTGCCGAGCACGGGGCGCCAGGCGCCGCGGGGCCCCGCCCGGTGGAGCTGGTGGTAGCCCAGCCGGGCGGGGACCTGCCCGGCGGTCACGAGCCGGAGAGCGCGTCCCGGAGTCGCGAGATGCTCCGCTCGCGACCCAGCAGCTCCATCGACTCGAACAGCGGGGGCGAGACCTTGCGACCGCTGATCGCGATGCGCACCGGGCCGAAGGCCAGCCGCGGCTTGAGGCCACGCTCCTCCACCAGCGCGGTCCGCAGGGCCTGCTCGATCTCGGCCGTCGACCAGGTGGGCAGATCCACGAGGGCGTCGTGGGCCGCCCGGACGACCTCCTGGGCGGCCTCGTCGAGCGCCTCGGTCCGCGTGAACTCCGCCTCCGGCACGAAGAGGAAGGCCAGCATCGGGGCAGCCTCGGTGAGCTTGTTCATCCGCTCGGCCACCAGCGGCATCGCCAGCTCCAGCATCTCGGCGTCCGCGTCGCTGACCGGGTCGCCCAGCACGCCGGCGTCCTTGAGGAACGGGATCACCCGGTGGGTCAGGTCGTCGAGCGGCAGCATCCGCATGTGGTCGGCGTTGATCGCCTCCGCCTTCTTGAGGTCGAAGCGCGCGGGGTTGGGGTTGACGTCGGAGAGCTCGAACTTCTCCACCATCTCCTCGAGGGTGAAGACGTCGCGGTCCGGGGCGATCGCCCAGCCCAGCAGGGCCAGGTAGTTGAGCAGCCCCTCGGGAAGGAAGCCCTGCTCGCGGTACAGAGCCATGTGGGACTCGGGGTCGCGCTTGGAGAGCTTCTTGTTGCCCTCCCCCATCACGTAGGGAAGGTGCCCGAACCGCGGGGTCCACTTCGCCACGCCGATGGCCTGGAGGGCGTCGAAGAGGGCGATCTGGCGCGGCGTGCTGGAGAGCAGGTCCTCCCCGCGCAGCACGTGGGTGATCTCCATCAGGGCGTCGTCGACCGGGGCGACCAGGGTGTAGAGCGGGTCGCCGTTGGCGCGGCAGAGCGCGAAGTCGGGGACGAACTCGGTCTGGAAGGTGATCCGGCCGCGCACCAGGTCGTCGAAGCCGATCTCGCCCTCGGGCATCCGGAACCGCACCACGGGGTCACGACCCTCGGCACGGAAGGCCGCCACCTGCTCGTCGCTGAGGTCGCGGCAGAAGCCGTCGTAGCCCATCACCTTTGAGCCGGCCGCCTTGCGCCGGGCGGTCGGCTCGTCGCCGGTGCAGTAGCAGTCGTAGGTGTAGCGGCTCTCCTTGAGGCGGGCGAGCACGTCGGTGTAGAGGTCGCCGCGCTCGGACTGCCGGTAGGGGCCGAAGGGACCGCCCTTGAGGGGGCCCTCGTCCCAGTCGAGCCCCAGCCACTGCAGCAGGTCGACCATGGACTCGTAGGACTCGACTGTGTTGCGCTCCTTGTCGGTGTCCTCCACGCGGAAGACCAAGGTGCCACCGTGGTGCCGGGCGAAGGCCCAGTTGAAGAGGGCGGTGCGGGCCAGCCCGACGTGCGGGCTTCCCGTCGGGCTGGGTGCGATCCGGACCCGTACCGGCCGGTCGGGGGTGCTGGGGGTGCTCAACGCTGGGCCACCTTGTTCGTGAGGGTTCCGATGCCGGCGATCGAGACCTCGACCTCGTCGCCGACCTGCATGGGACCGACGCCCGCGGGGGTGCCGGTGAGGATGACGTCTCCGGGGAGCAGCGTCATCACGCTGGAGACGTGAGCGACGAGCGTGGGGATGTCGAAGATCAGGTCGGCGGTGGAGCCGTCCTGGACGAGGTCGCCGTTGAGGTGGGTCTGGAGCCGCACCCCGTCGGCGAAGGTCTGGGGGTCCAGGTCGGTCTCGATCCAGGGCCCCAGCGGGCAGAAGGAGTCGAACCCCTTGGCCCGGGTGAACTGGCCGTCGCGACGCTGCAGGTCGCGCGCGGTGACGTCGTTGCCGACGGTGTAGCCGTAGATGACGTCGGTCGCCTGCTCGGGCGGGACGTCGCGGCACAGGCGGCCGATCACCACCGCCAGCTCGCCCTCGTAGTGCAGGTCGGAGGTCTGCGGCGGGTAGAAGACCGGGTCGCCCGGGCCGACGACGCTGGTGTTGGGCTTGATGAACATCAGCGGCTCCGCGGGTACGTCGTTGCCCAGCTCCGCGGCGTGGTCGGCGTAGTTGCGCCCGATGCCCACCACCTTGCTCCGCGGCAGCACCGGCGCGAGCAGCCGGACGTCGGCCAGCTTGTGCTCGACCTGCAGCAGCTTGATCCCGACGTAGAGCGGGTCGCCGGCCAGGGCCACCACCACGCTCTCCTCGTCGGGCTGGCCGAACTCGTCGACCCCGCCCGTCACGACGCCGTACATCGGCTCTTCCCCGGTGGTGAATCTGGCGATACGCACGGGCCGAGCCTATCCGCCTACCCTTGGCCCGTGCCCACGGCTCTCTCCCCCCGGCTGCTCGACGAAGCCACCTGGCGTCGCGCGGCGAGCGACCACGCCGCACGGGTCGAGCCCTTCGTGGCCGAGCACCTGGCCCGTCGCGGCACGGGAGTCAGGCACCCGGTCCACGACTTCCTCTTCACCTACTACTCCCAGCGGCCCGCGCAGCTGCGCCGCTGGCACCCCGGTTTCGGCGTCGCGCTGGCCGGGGCCGCGGAGTACGCCACGCTCAAGGGCTACGAGCAGCTCGAGGACGCCGCCACGGTGGCACCGGCGTACGTCGCCTCCCAGCGACCGCTGCTCGAGGCGCTGCGGCGCCTGCTGGCGGCGACCGCACGCAGACCGGCCTCCTTCGGCTGCTTCGGCCTGCACGAGTGGGCCATGGTCTACCGGCTCGCCGAGGACGAGACCCGGCACGCCGACTGGCCGCTGCGCCTGGGGCCCGACGGCACCGACGAGGTGGTGGAGTCCCACCGGGTCGCGTGCTCGCACTTCGACGCCTACCGCTTCTTCACCGCCCCCGCCCGTCCGCTCAACACCCTGCGGCCCGGCCGGGACGACCGCAGCGACTTCGAGCAGCCGGGCTGCCTGCACGCCACGATGGACCTCTACAAGCACGCCTTCCGGCTGACCCCGATGATCTCCTCGGAGCTGGTCGCCGACTGCTTCGAGCTGGCGCGCGAGGTCCGCATCCTCGACATGCGCGCCGCGCCCTACGACCTGACCGGCCTCGAGGTCGACGGCGAGCCGTTCGTCCCGGTCCGGGTGGAGACCAGCGCCGGCAAGCAGGAGTACGCCGCCGCCCAGCGCGGGTTCGCCGAGCGGGCCGCGCCGCTGCGGGCCCGGCTCCTCGAGGAGTGCGAGCGACTGCTGGCCGTGGCCCGGGCCGCCGGGTGAGCACCTACCCCGGCCACAGCGTCCTGCAGGTCCCCGTCCCCGCCCTGGAGGCCTGGGTGCGGGAGCGGACTGCCCACTACGACCCGGCCTACCTCAGCGAGGACCCCCGCTTCGGTCACGCCCACGTGACCGCGCTCGGGCCCTTCCTCGACTCCCCCGGGCCCGAGGACCTGGCGGTCGTGGCGGCGATCGCGTCGGCCACCAGGCCCTTCGACTTCCGGCTGGCCCGCACCGGCACCTTCCCCAACGGGATCGTCCACCTGCTCCCGGAGCCGGCGGAGCCGTTCCGCGCCCTGACCAGCGCTCTGGCCGCGGCGTTCGGGCACTGCCCGCCGTACGCCGGCCAGTTCCCCGACCCGGTGCCGCACCTCACGTTGGACGCCCTCTCCGAGGAGGTCAGCGAGGAGTCCACCCGCCGAGCCCTGGGCCCGTTGCTGCCGGCGCACAGCCGGGCCGAGCTGCTCGACCTGGTCTGGTACGAGCAGGGGGCCTGCCGAGTGCTGCACCGATGGCCCCTGGGCGGGGCCCGGCCGGGTCAGAACTCGTAGCCGAAGTCCTCGATCGAGGAGGCGAAGAGCCGGGCGACCTTGGCCCTGGACCGCTCGTCGTAGAACTCGCGGTAGTCGCGCGCGGGGCGGGCGGAGCCCTTGGCCCGCGGCAGGTCGGGCTCGCCCGGCAGGCCGAGCTGCTCCCAGACCTCGGCGAGGTCGTCGGCGAGCCGCTCGTAGCGCAGCACCCGGTCGACGGCGATCTCCCCGCGGATCCGGTAGATCCGCTGGTTGCCGGCGAGCTGCTCGACGGAGTCCTCGTCGACGAACTCCGAGAACGGCGGCGCCGCCCGCGCGCCGGGCCGCTCGCGGAACTTCCAGAAGTAGAGGGAGACCACCGTGTCCCAGGGGTTGCGCTCGACGGCGAAGCGGAAGTA
The DNA here is from genome assembly GCF_058215795.1 of Nocardioides sp. Z40_12. Classification (NCBI taxonomy): domain Bacteria; kingdom Bacillati; phylum Actinomycetota; class Actinomycetes; order Propionibacteriales; family Nocardioidaceae; genus Nocardioides; species Nocardioides sp. Z40_12. Next base: position 220,260 of record NZ_JBZAJA010000002.1, on the reverse strand, counting down.
GTCGTCCCAGGTCGCCGGGCCGACCACCTTGCGGACCATCTGGGCCGGCATGTGGTTGAAGGCCTTGCGCACCAGCGGCGGTGACTCGTAGTTCTGGGCCGGGCGCCCCCCGGCGGCCGCGCGCAGCTCCTCGTCGTCGGGGCTGATCCGGGTGATGACGTCGTCGGGCCCGCAGACCTTCGACAGGGCGATCTCGACGCTGGTGCCCGCGGTCTTGCGCGTCTTGAGGAAGACGAAGCGGTGCTGGTGCGAGACGATCACAGCCGTCACTCTAGCCAGCCGTCGACGGCCGGGCCCGACCGGTTACGGTGCGTCCATGCCGCGCCTGGAGGAGAACCGAACGTTCCGCGACGAGGACTGGTACGGCGAGGACCTGGACGGGGCGCGCTTCGTCCGGTGCACCTTCACCCGGGTCGACCTCACGGAGTCACGGATCTCGGGCGCCACCTTCGAGGAGTGCGTGTTCGGCGACTGCCGGTTCAACGCGGCGGTCCTGGTCTCCACCGCGCTGATCGCCTGCACGCTGCGCGGGTGCAACCTCTTCGACGCCACGTTCGAGGGGTGCAAGCTCTCCGGCACGTCGTTCTCCGCCTGCACGACGCGACCGATGAAGGTCACCGGCGGGCAGTGGCGGGGGGTCTCGCTGCGCGGCGCCGACCTGCGCAAGCTCGACCTCTCGGGGCTCGACCTGCGCGAGTCCGACCTGGGGATGGCCGACCTGACCGGGGCCCGGCTCCGCGGCACCGTGCTCGACGGGGCGGACCTGCGCGGCGCCAAGCTCGCCGGCACCGACCTGGTCGGCGCCTCCCTGGACCGGGTGGACCTCTCGGCGGCCGAGCTGCGCGAGACCCGCCTCGACCTCACCGGTGCGGTGCTGCTCGCCGAGCTGAACGGCGCCCTGGTGCAGCTGGACCCCTGATCCGGCGGGCGGGACCGGTCAGCCGGCGGCGCCGGCGGTGGTCAGGCGCACCCGGATCCCGTCGATGAGCAGGGCCAGCCCCGCGTCGAAGTCCGAGGTCTCGCACGGCTCGGCCGCGATCGCCCCCACGCTGCTGGCCTGGAGCCGTGTCTGCTCCTCGGCCGTGTGCCCGAAGACGAGGTGGAGCAGGGTCCGGGTGGCGGTCGCGCGGAGCGCCTCGTCCAGGCCGCTGTCGGCCAGCGCCCCGGACACAGCGGCCTCGGCCGCCCGGGCACCGAGCCCGAAGGCGTGGACGGTGGCCACCACCTCGGCCCCGTCACGCCAGGCGAGCAGCGCGTTGCGCAGCTGCCGGCAGACCGCGGCGACCCGCTCGTCCCACGGCCCCGGGCCCACCGGCCTCAGTCCGCGCGCCAGCATCTCGTCGGCCACCGCCGCCAGCAGGCTCTGCTTGTTGGCGAAGTGGTGGTAGAGCGCGCTGGGCCGGATCCCCAGCTCGGCGCCCAGCCGCCGCATCGTGAGGTCGGCCAGCCCGTACTCGTCGAGCACCTCGAGGGCTCGCGTCACGATGTCGGTGCGGCGATAGCGCATCCTGGGCCCCTCTCACCTGAGACGATTCCGGCACCGGTTGACGCGGTGCTGCGCCGACCCTAACCTGAACGCCGTTCACCTGACCAGCGTTCAGTTTGTCGACGCCCTCGCCGAAAGCACACCGCCCGTGAGCCTGCGCCCCCGCCGCACCGGAACCGACCTCGCCCTGGTCGCGGCCTTCGCCGCGATCATCGCCGTCTGCGCCATCATCGCCCCGATCAAGATCGGCCTCCCGGTGCCCATCACCCTGCAGACCCTGGGGGTCCTGCTGGCCGGCGCGGTGCTCGGTGCGCGGCGCGGGTTCCTGGCCGTGGTCCTCTACCTCGCCGTGGGTGCCGCGGGCCTCCCCGTCTTCTCCGGCGGCGCGGCCGGCCTCGGCGTCTTCCAGGGCCCGACGATGGGCTACCTGCTCTCCTTCCCCTTCGCCGCGGCCCTGTGCGGGTTCTTCGTCGAGCGGCTCCCCCGCCACAAGATCGCCACCTCGGTCCCGCTCGTCTTCGGGGCGGGCCTGCTCTCCAGCGCGCTGCTCATCCACACCAGCGGCATGGCCGGCCTGGTCTGGCGGCTGCCGACCAGCTGGGAGGGCGCCTGGGACATCGACCGGTTCTTCTGGCCCGGTGACGTGGTCAAGAACATCGTGATGGCCCTGATCGCCACCTCGGTCCACCGCGCCTTCCCCGACCTCCTCGGCACCCCGCGCCGCTCCCCCGAGGTGGAGCGCGAGACGATCGGGACGTGACCAGCCTCGAGCTCGACCGGGTCGTCGTCTCCGCACCCACCACCAGCGGCGACGTGGTCATCCTCAAGGAGACGACCCTGACCCTCACCGAGCGGCGGATCGCCCTCATCGGCCCCAACGGGTCGGGCAAGTCGACCCTCGCCCGGCTCCTCAACGGCCTGGTGGAGCCGGCCGCGGGACGGGTGCGGGTCGACGGCCTCGACGTGGCCGAGGACGGCAAGGAGGTCCGCCGCCGGGTCGGCTTCGTCTTCACCGACCCGTCCGCCCAGCTGGTGATGCCGACCGTCGTCGAGGACGTCGCGCTGTCGCTGCGGCGCACCCACCGGGACCGGGCCGCCCGGGCGGCCGCGGCCCACTCGGTGCTCGCCCGGTTCGGCCTGGAGGAGCTGGCCGACCGCAGCGTCCACACGCTCTCCGGCGGCCAGCGCCAGCTCCTCGCGATCGCCGGCGTGCTGGCCACCGACCCGGCCGTGCTGGTCGCCGACGAGCCGACCACCCTGCTGGACCTCGCCAACAGCCGGATGATCGGCGACCTGCTGCTCGGCCTGCCGCAGCAGCTGGTGCTGGTCACCCACGACCTCGACCTGGCCGCGCGCTGCGACCGGGCGCTGGTGGTCTCCGAGGGCGAGGTCGTCTTCGACGGGGCGGCCGAGGCGGCCGTCGCCCACTACCGGGCGACGGCGTGAACCACCCCCTGCTCGACGGCTACCGCCCCGGACGCAGCGCGCTGCACCGGCTGCCCGCCGGCGCCAAGCTGCTGGGGATGATGGCCGCCAGCGTGACGGTCGTCGCGCTGCGCGGGCCGGCGAGCGGAGTCGCCGCACTCGGCCTCTCGCTCTGCCTGGTCGTCTGGTCCGGGCTGGGGCTGCGCGGCACGCTGCGCGCCCTGCGGTCGCTGCTGCTGCTCGGGCTGCTGCTCGGGCTCTACCACCTGCTCCAGCGCAACTGGGCACTGGCGGCCGAGCAGGTCACCGACCTGGTCGCGCTGATCCTGCTCGCCACCGTGGTCACCGCCACCACACCGGTCGACGCCATGCTGGACGCGATCGTCCGGGGCCTGGGCCCGCTGCGCCGGGTGGGCGTGGTCCCCGAGCGGGTGGCGCTGGCCTTCAGCCTCGTGCTGCGGTCCGTCCCGCTGACGCTGGCGATCGCCCAGGAGACCGTCGATGCCGCCCGCGCCCGGGGGCTGGGCCGCGACCCCCGCGCGCTGCTCACGCCGATGGTGATCCGCACCGTGGCCCACGCCCGGCAGACCGGCGAGGCGCTGCACGCGCGCGGTCTGGGCGACGACTGAGCCGACTATCCTCACCGGCGTGATCGTCTCCCACCGGCAGCGTCTCCTCTTCGTGCACGTGCAGAAGACCGGAGGGCTCTCCACCGACACCCTGCTGGAGTCGCTGCTGCCCGACGCCGAGCGCGTCCAGGGGCTGCCGGGGACCCGGCACGCCAAGCTGCGCGCGGCCCTGCGCGAGCACCCGGAGTACGCCGACTACTTCGTCTTCGGCTTCGTCCGCAACCCGTGGGCCCGGCTGCTCTCGTGGCACGCCATGGTGCTGCGGCGCAACGCCTCCGCCGCCGAGGGCAACGACTTCGTCGCCCACCGGCTGGAGGCCAACAACTTCTGGCGCAAGGTCGGCGAGGAGTACGCCGACTTCGAGGCCTTCGTGCTCCGTGGCACCCGCGAGATCCCCCGCCTCGGCACCCCCCAGCTCGACTGGCTGCGGGCTCCTGGCCGGGAGGCGGACTTCATCGGGCGGACCGAGTCGTTCGCCGACGACCTCACCACCGCCCTGGAGCGGGCCGGGGTGCGGGTGCCCGCCGGAGCGATCGAACGGCGCAACGCCGGCCCGCCGACCGACTACCGCGGTGCCTACAGCGCCGAGATGCGGGACCGGGTCGCCGAGGCCTTCGCCGACGACATCGAGGCCTTCGGCTACCGGTTCTGACCCGTGTCTCCCGGCGGAGCGCCCGCGCTTCCACGCCCCGCGAGGCACTCACCAACCGGGCGGCCGGCGGTGCGCCCACGGCGCGGCCGCCTCGATCTGCGCGGAGACCGAGAGCAGCAGCTCCTCCTGGGCGGGGCGGGCGGCCAGCATCACCCCCACCGGGAGCCCCTCGGGGGTCCAGTGCAGGGGCAACGAGACCGCGGGCATCCCGGTGACGTTCCAGACCGAGGTCCAGGGGGTGAAGCGCATCTGGTTCTCGAAGTCCGCGGCAGGGTCTGCGTCGTCGCGCAGGGCGCCGACCGGCAGGGGCGGCGCGGCCAGCGTGGGGGTCAGCACCAGGTCGTAGGGGGCGAGCGCCGAGAGCGCGCCGGCGGCGAGCCGCCGCAGCTCGCCGATGGCCAGCCCGAACTCCGGGCCGCTCACCTCGTGCCCACGCGCCGACAGCCACCGGGTCAGGGGACGCAGCAGGTGCTCGCGACCCGGCGCCGGGGAGAGCGCGGTCAGCACCGACCAGCAGGTCTCGAAGACCGGCACCGCCTCGCGCGGTAGCGGTACCTCGATGTCCTCCACCTGGTGACCCAGCGACTCCAGGAGTGCGGAGGCGTCCTCCCAGGCGGTGACGCACTCCGGGTCCACGACGGTCTCGGTGAGCACGGGCGCCACGAACCTCGCCACCCGCAGCCTGCCCGGCTCGCGGTCGCACGCCGCCAGGAAGGAGGTGGACGGCTCGGGCGCCCAGGACGGGTCGCCCGTCCGCGGGCCGGCGAGGACGTCCAGCAGGGCCGCCGCGTCCCGCACGTCACGGGCGATCGGACCGGCGGTGGCCAGGCCCACCGGGTCGCCGTACCCCGGCCCGCCGCTGATCCGTCCGCGGGACGGCTTGACCCCGACGAGCCCGCAGCACGAGGCGGGGATGCGGATGGAGCCTCCACCGTCCGAGCCGGGCGCCACCGGGACGAGGCCGGCAGCCACCGCGGCCGCCGCTCCCCCCGACGACCCTCCCGCCATCCGGGTGCGGTCCCACGGCGTGACGGCCGGCGGCAGTCCCTCGGGCTCGGTGTAGCAAGGGGACCCGAACTCGGGGGTGCTGGTCTTGCCCAGCCAGACCATCCCGGCGGCCTCGACCGACTCCACCAGGTAGTCGGAGGTCTCGGGCACGTGGTCGGCGTACGCCGCGGAGCCGAAGGTGGTGCGCACGCCCGCGGTCGGATGCAGGTCCTTGATGGCGGTGGGGACGCCGTGCAGGGGCGAGGCGCCCTCGCGCGGCAGCGCCGCGGCCCGCTCGCGGGCCAGCCCCGGGACCAGGGTGACGAACGCGCCGACGTCGTCGGTGCGGGCCAGGTAGTGCTCGACCAGCTCGAGGGGAGAGACCTCCCCGCGGCGGACGGCGGCACCCTGGGCCAGCGCGGTGAGCTCGTGGAGCTCAGCCAACGGACCGACCCGACGTGTCCGTCCCCGGGGTCCTGCGCCCCCGGCGGCCCAGCACGAAGGCGAGACCCACCAGAGCCACCAGCGCCACCGCCCCCACGACCCACCAGAGCACCGTCCCGGAGTCGCCGTCCTCGGCCGCGGCGTCGTCCTCCCGCACGGGGTCCGCCCCCGCGGTCTCCTCGGTCGGCTCGTCGGTCGGCTCGCCCTCCTCGGCCGCCGGGCCCTCGACCTCGCCCTCGAACTGGGGCTCGCCCTCGACCTCCCCCACCAGCTCGGCACGCAGGCGCACGGGGGCGGCGAACCCGTTCGCCTCCTCGGAGCTCTCGCGTCCCAGGCCCAGTACCACGTACTGGTAGCCGTCCTGGACCACGGTCCGCACGTGGGGGTGGGGCGACTCCACGTTCCGCACCCGCACCGGCGGCACGACCGCGGTGACGACAGTCGGCTGCTCGCCGTTGTAGAACCCTTGGCTGGTGATGCCCCGGTCGGAGTCCCAGACCCGGCTCTGCGCCTGGCCGAGGGCGGAGTAGGAGAGCATCTCCACGTGCGGGCCCTGCGCCCCCAGCAGGCTCGCGGCCCTCGGGTCGGTGCCGAGGCGCGCGCTGACCCGCAGCGCCTGGCCGTAGCCGGTGCGCACCTTGTAGACCAGTACCTCGGAGGGACGCACGGTGTCGGTGTAGGTCGTGCCGGGCTGCAGCTCCGGCGCGTCGTCGAAGGAGACCCCGCCGATCACCGGCTCCGCGGGTCCCGACGTGGGGATCTCGACCTTGCCGACCCAGTCCCCGTCGGACTCGACGTGCCCCGGCAGCGTCCCGGTGTCGGCGATCGGCGGGTGGTTGCTGACCTGGAGGCGATAGTCGGAGACCCCCGCCTCGCTGACGACGGTGGCCAGCAGCTGGTCGTCGCTGTCGCACCCGTCGGCGAAGCGGGGAGGGCCGAACTGGTTGAATGCCGCGGCCGTCGAGACCAGCGGGGTCATCCCCAGGATCTGGAACGACTGGGCGAAGCCCTGCGAGCAGGCCTCGCCGTCCACGGTGGTGAGCTTGACGTGCACCACGGTGTGCCAGCTCTCCTCCCCCTTCGGCGGACGCACCAGCGCCGAGACCGAGACCCCGCCCCCTGCCGGGTTGTCCACCAGGTAGTAGCGCGCGGCCTCGTCGGGCAGGGAGGTGTCGAGGTAGGCACCGGGCTCGAGGGGCAGCGCGGTCTCCGCCGTGGTCCCGCCCTCGATCCGCTCGCCGTTCAGCTGGAAGCCGCGCAGCTCGCGCACGCTGACCTTGACCAGGCTGCTGGCGAGGTCCTCGGCGGAGGACGCGTCGTAGTAGTCGCCGTTGCCGGCGCGGGCGATGCAGCGCAGCGCCTCGCGGGCCTTGCCGGAGACGTCGAGACCGACCACGTTGATCGTCAGGTCGATCCCGCTCTCGGCGAGCTGGGCGGCGACCTTGCAGGGGTCCGGCTGGCACGTCGGCTCCCCGTCGGAGAGCAGCACGATGGTGCGCGACTCCTCCGCCCCCGACGCGAGGTCCTTGCCCGCCTCGCGCAGCGCGTGGCCGATGGGCGTCTCCCCGTAGGGCTCGTAGGCCGCCACCGCGTCGGTCAGGGCCTGGCGGTCCAGCGGGCCGACGGGCACGACGGCCTGGGTGTCGGTGCAGGCGCCCGGCTCGCTGCGGTCGAAGACCTTCGCGCCGAAGACCCGGATCCCGACCTCGGCGTCGTCGGGGAGCTCCTCGACCACGCGGCCCAGCGCGTCCTTCGCCGCCTGGATCTTGGTGCCGCCACCCGCGGCAGGCTCCGCCATCGACCCCGAGGAGTCCAGCACCAGCACCAGCCGGCCCGGGCCCTCCTCGGTCGAGGCGGTCGACTCGGTCGACTCGGGCTCCTCGCCGGCGCGGGCCGGTGCCGTCGGGCCTAGCAGGACGACGCCGAGCAGGCTGGCGAGCACGGAGACGAGGAGGAGCGGCAGCAGCCGCGGGAGCATCTGGCGAAGGCGCATGGGCCCCATGCTTCCCACTCGGCGGCGTCTCAACCCTGTCAGCTTTGCGCGCCTTGCCCGGCTCACGCCACGTGGTGGCGGCGCAGGCCGTAGGTGAGCCCGTCGACCAGCGCCTCCCAGGAGGCCTCGACGACGTTGTGGCCCACCCCGACGGTCACCCACGAGGAGGCTCCGTCCGAGGTCTCGATCAGCACCCGGGTCACCGCGTCGGTGCCGTGGCCGGCGTCGAGGATGCGCACCTTGTAGTCGATGAGCTCGAACTTCGCGACCTCCGGGTAGGCCTGGGAGATCGCCTGCCGCAGGGCGGCGTCGAGGGCGTTGACCGGGCCGTTGCCCTCCCCGGCCACGACGTAGCGCACCCCGGAGGAGACCAGCTTGACCGTGGCCTCGGAGACCGCCTCCTCGCCCGCGGAGGCCGTCTCGGTGATCACCCGCCACGACTCGACGTCGAAGTAGGAGGGCCGCCGGCCCTCCACCTCCTCGACCAGCAGCAGCTCGAAGGAGGCGTCGGCCGCCTCGAAGGTGTAGCCCCGGCCCTCCATCTCCTTGACCCGGTCGGTGACCCGGGCGATCACCGCGCGGTCCCCCTCGGAGTCGCCGAGGTCGAAGCCCAGCTCGCGGCTCTTGAGCTGGATCGAGGCGCGGCCGGCCATGTCGGAGACCAGCAGGCGCATGTCGTTGCCGACCGCCAGCGGGTCGAGGTGCTGGTAGAGGTCGGGGTCGACCTTGATCGCCGAGGCGTGGAGACCTGCCTTGTGGGCGAAGGCCGACGTGCCGACGTAGGGCTGTCGGCTGGCGGGCGGGAAGTTGGTCACCTCGGCCACCGCGTGGGCGATCCGGGTCGCCTCGCGCAGCAGGCCCGCGGGGAGCACCCGGCGGTCCAGCTTGAGCTCGAGGTTGGCGACCACCGAGATCAGGTCGGCGTTGCCCGTCCGCTCGCCGTAGCCGTTGAGCGTCCCCTGGACGTGCGTCGCGCCGGCCTCGACCGCGGCGAGCGTGTTGGCCACCGCGCAGCCGGTGTCGTTGTGGCAGTGGATGCCGACCCGGCCCCCCGTCGTCTCGAGCACGTCGTGGACCACGTCGGCGACCCACTGCGGCAGCATCCCGCCGTTGGTGTCGCACAGCGCGGCCACCTCGGCGCCCGCCTCGAAGGCGGTGCGCAGCACCTCCAGCGCGTAGGCGCGGTCGGCGCGGTAGCCGTCGAAGAAGTGCTCGGCGTCGAGGAAGACGGTGCGGCCCTCGGCGCGCAGGTGGGCGACGGTGTCGCGGACCATCGCGAGGTTCTCCGCCAGGGTGGTGCGCAGCGCCAGCTCGACGTGCCGGTCGTGCGACTTGGCGACCAGGGTGACGACCGAGGCACCGGACTCGCGCAGGGCGGCGACCTGCGGGTCGTCGGCGGCCGCCACGCCCGCCCGGCGCGTCGAGCCGAAGGCGGTGAGCCTGGCGTGGCGCAGGTCCAGCTCGGCCGCCGCCCGGCGGAAGAACTCGGTGTCCTTGGGGTTGGCGCCCGGCCAGCCGCCCTCGATGAAGCCGACGCCCAGGTCGTCGAGCTGGCGGGCGATGCTCAGCTTGTCGGCGACCGAGAGGTTGAGCCCCTCCTGCTGGGCGCCGTCGCGCAGCGTGGTGTCGTAGACGTGGAACGAGCCCTGCAGGTCCATCTCGGCATCTCTCGGGTCGGGGTGAGGGAACAAAAAAACCTCCCGCAGGTGCGGAAGGTGGCGCGTCGAGATCTCCCGACGCGCTAGTGAATGATCCCCTGCTCGTGCATGGCGACATGGTGCCACGCAGCACTCGCGTGCGTCACAGCAGTCCGGAGAACGGGATCGCCCGCCAGGGGGCGTCCGAGGCCGGGTCCCATCGCGTCCCCGCCTGGGCGAGGGAGACGAAGCCCGAGGCCACGGCCAGCACCACCGCCGCGGCGACCAGCCAGGCCACCGGACGGGCGGCGAGCGGGCGCACCACCCGACGCACCGGTCGGCGGACCCGACCACTGCCGGGCCCCCACCACAGGCCCACCACGAAGCCCGCACCCACCAGGAGCAGCGAGGTCGTCTCCCCCGCCGCGACGGCGAAGCAGAGCAGGGCCACCGCCAGCGCGATCCCCAGCGCCCATCCGGCGAGCACCAGGCTCCCCGGCAACGAGGCGAGGAGGTGGTAGGGGCTGGCCAGCGTGGTGAGCACTCCGTCGTACCACCGGCTGCCGCGGCTCAGCCGCCGGTCGCGGGCCGCCGATCCGGCCCGCGAGCCGGTGCGCAGCAACCAGACCACGCCCACCAGCACGGGGGTGGCCAGGTAGGGCGCCCAGGCCAGCGCGCCGGCCCCGGACGCTGCGAGACCGAGCAGCAGCACCGCCCCGCGCAGGCGCTCCGGGAGCGGCCGGCGCCGTTCCGCGGCCGCGGCGGGGTCCTCCTCGTCCCAGGTCCAGGCGTCCCAGGCCCCTTCGTCCCCGTCCCGGGGGTCCGAGCCCTGCTCGTCCCGGTCGCGCGGGTCCCAGGCGTGGGCGTCCCGGTCGTGCTGGTCCCAGGCGTGGGCGTCCCGGTCGTGCTGGTCCCAGGCGTGGGCGTCCGGCTGCCGGCTGCCGTGCTCCTCCCAGCGGCCGTGCTCGGGCGGCAGCCGCCGGGTTGAGCCGGGCAGCGGGAGGGGCACGGTGGGTGGGTCCTGCTGGTCCCGCGGGGGGAACCGGCGGGCGGGTGCCGGCCTCGGGGCCTCACCGCGGCGCAGCCACTCCCGCAGCTCGCGCACGGTGGGCCGGGCGGCCGGCTCCGGGTCGAGCGCCGCGAGCACCACCTCGCGCACCGGCCCGGAGAGCCCGCGCAGGTCGTGCTCACCGCGGCGCACCCGGTCCATCACGGCGACGTCCGGGCCGGAGCCGAACGGGCGACGGCCGGTCGCGGCATAGGCCACGGTCGCACCCCAGGAGTGCACGTCGGAGGCCGGGACGGCGTCGCGCCCGAGGAGGATCTCCGGCGCCAGGTAGCCGGGCGTGCCGAGCAGCCAGCCCACCCGGGTCAGCCGGGGGTCGTCGGCGAGGCGGGCCAGTCCGAAGTCGATCAGGACGGGGTTGCGCCCCTCCATCAGCACGTTGGACGGCTTGACGTCGCGGTGCAGGACACCGACCCGGTGCACCGCCTCCAGCGCCTCGGCCAGCGTTCGGGCCAGGTGGACCAGGTCCTCGCCCCAGACAGGACCCTCCTGGCGCACGTGCTCCTGGAGCGAGAGGCCGGGCACGTAGCGGGTGACCACGTAGGGCACCTCGCCCCACGGGTCGGCGTCCAGGATCTCGGCCACCCGGGGGCTGCGGATCCGGGAGAGCGTGCTCACCTCCCGCTCCAGCCGGGCGCGCGCCTCGTCGTCGCCGACCACGTCGGGCCGCAGCACCTTCAACGCCACCCGCGGTCCGCCGGGCCGGGCGGCCAGGTGGACGACGCCCATGCCGCCCTCCCCCAGCCGGGTGAAGAGCTGGTAGCCCCCGACACGCGGGCCCAGGGGCTCGTGTCGGGAGGCGGTCACCCGTCGAGGGTACCCAGACCCGGGGCGGGATCTCGGGAGGAGCCGCCCCGGTCGCGGGTCAGCAGACCCGGTGCATCCAGCCGAAGGTGTCCTCGGCCCGCCCGCACTGGATGTCGACGAGCGCCTGGCGGATCCGCATCGTCAGCTCGGTGCTCCGCGGCGCCGGCACGGTGCCCTGCGCCGAGCGCAGCTCACCGACCGGCGTGATCACGGCGGCCGTGCCGCAGGCGAAGACCTCGACGATGTCGCCCGAGGCCACCCCCTCGCGCCACTCGTCGATCGCGAACCTCCGCTCCTCCACCTGGTGGCCCAGCTTGCCGGCGAGCTCGATCACCGAGGCGCGGGTGATCCCCTCGAGGATGGTCCCGGTCTCCGGGGTGACGATGCGGCCGTCGGCGTGGACGAAGTACATGTTCATCCCGCCGAGCTCCTCGACGTAGCGGTGCTCCTCGGCGTCGAGGAAGACCACCTGGTCGCAGCCGTGGCGGCTGGCCTCCTGCTGGGCGACCAGCGACGAGGCGTAGTTGCCGCCGGTCTTGGCCGCACCCATGCCCCCCTTGGCCGCGCGGGTGTACTCCTCGGTGAGCCAGAGGCTGACCGGCTTCACCCCGCCCGGGAAGTACGAGCCCGCCGGGCTGGCGATCACCATGAAGGTGACGTGCTGGGAGGGACGGACCCCGAGGAACTTCTCGGAGCCGAACATGAAGGGCCGCAGGTAGAGGCTCTTCTCGCCCCCGCTGTCCGGCACCCAACGCTGGTCGGTGGCGACCAGGGCGTCGACGGCCTGCACGAACTCCTCGGGCGGCAGCTCGGGCAGGGCCAGCCGCTGGGAGGAGCGCAGCATCCGCTTCGCGTTCTCCTCGGGCCGGAAGGTCCAGATGCTGCCGTCGTCGTGGCGGTAGGCCTTCATCCCCTCGAAGGTCTCCTGCGCGTAGTGCAGGACCGCGGTGGCGGGGTCGAGGGACAGTGGACCGTAGGGCGTGATCCGCGCGTCGTGCCAGCCCCGCTGGGGGGTCCACTCGACCGTGAGCATGTGGTCGGTGAAGTGCTGGCCGAAGCCGGGGTCGGCGAGCACCTCCGCGAGGCGCTGGTCCTCGACGGGGTTGGTCGACAGTGTGGTGCTGATCTCCATGGCGTCAGGCTAACTGCTCGGGCCGGCCCCCCGGCCGAGCGAGGGGTCCGTGCGGTGGCGCCCCGGGGTTCCCGGGGCGGGGTGCGCGAAGGCCACGTCAGAGTCGGGCGGCGATGGCGTCGCCGACCTCCGACGTGCGGCGTACCTGCCCGCCGGACCGGCCCGCGAGATCCTCCAGCACGGCCTGCTCCACCCGCGCCGCGGCGTCGGAGCGACCGAGGTGATCCAGGAGGAGGGCCGCGGACAGGATGGCCGCGGTCGGGTCGGCCTTCTGCTGGCCGGCGATGTCGGGGGCGGAGCCGTGGACGGGCTCGAACATCGAGGGCGCGGTCCGGTCGGGGTTCACGTTGCCGGAGGCCGCGAGGCCGATGCCCCCGGTGATGGCGGCGGCGAGGTCGGTGATGATGTCGCCGAAGAGGTTGTCGGTGACGATCACGTCGAAGCGCGACGGGTCGGTGGTCATGAAGATGGTCGCCGCGTCGATGTGCATGTAGTCGCGGGTCACGTCGGGGAACTCCGCGCCCACCTCCTCGAAGAGGCGCCACCAGACCGAGCCCGCGTGGACCAGGACGTTGGTCTTGTGGACCAGGGTGATCTTGCGGCGGGGCCGCTTCTGCGCGCGCGCGAACGCGTCGCGCAGCACCCGCTCCACGCCGAAGGCGGTGTTGACGCTGACCTCGGTGGCCACCTCGGCGGGGGTGCCCACGCGCAGCGCGCCGCCGTTGCCCGTGTAGGGCCCCTCGGTGCCCTCGCGCACGACCACGAAGTCGACCTCGCCGGGCGCGGCCAGGGGCGAGGAGACGCCCGGGAAGATCCGGGACGGGCGCAGGTTGACGTAGTGGTCGAGCTCGAAGCGCAGCCGCAGCAGCAGGCCGCGCTCCAGCAGCCCGGGCGGCAGGCCGGGGTCGTTGGGCTTGCCGCCGACCGCCCCCAGCAGGATCGCGTCCTGGTCGCGGATCTCGGCCAGGACCGAGTCGGGGAGCACCTCGCCGGTCGCGAGGTAACGCTCCGCGCCGAGGTCGTAGCGGGTGGTGGAGAACATGCCTGGGGCGACCGCGTCGAGCACCTTGAGCGCCTCGGCGGTGACCTCCGGACCGATGCCGTCGCCGGGGATGACGGCGAGGGTGACCGGTGTGTCTGAAGGGGTCTGGGTCATGGCGTGAGGTTAGTTGTCGTCCGGCCGCTGGCCGCCGTCGTCTCGCAGGTCAAGCGCGGTCTGCAGGGCCTGGTGACTCTGTGGGCTGTCGGGGTCGTGACGGGCCGGGCCCCAGTCGGACGGGTACATGTCGTACATGGCGTGCTCCTCGGTGATCGGGACGGTCAGGGGTCTCTGTGCTGAGGGGGCAGCACCCCTGGGCCGCGGCGGACGGGTCCCGAGCTCGACCACGGATCACGTGGGAGGAGGGGCCGTCGGCATCGCCGGGAGCGGATCACGTCGGCCGGAGAGGCGGAGCGCCGCGACACAGGTGGGGCTGCTGGTCGAGGGCCACGTCAACGCCGAACACCGCGGCGAGGTGGCCCTCTGTCAGGCCTCGCCGCGGCAGTCGATGAGTACGAAGACGCTCCGCATGGTGGTGCGAGGATACGACGCGCCACCCGCGGCCCGGAAGCAGGCGGCGACAATCGTCCAAAGTGCGAGACGGCTTTCCCAGGATGAGAGACTCGAGCCATGAGTGCTCCCCCCGAACTCCCCGAGATCGTCGCGCGTGCCTTCGACGTCTCCCGCAAGGCGGGATACGTCTCGTTCTGCCGCAACGAGACCGGACGCCTGCTCGCCACCCTCGCCGCCACGCGCGGCGGGGTGATGGCCGAGTTCGGCACTGGGTGCGGCGTGGGCACCGCCTGGCTGCGCTCGGGCGTGCGCACCGATGCACGCATCCTGACCGCGGAGCTGAACCCTTCGCTGGCCGCCGCGGCCGCCACGATCTTCACCGACGACCCCTCCGTGGAGGTCTTCCAGGCCGACTGGTCGACCCTGAGCAGCAAGGGGCCCTTCTCGCTGCTCTTCCTCGACTCCGGCGACCCCGACAGCGTGCGGGTGGACGCCGTCGCCGACCTGGTCGAGCCCGGGGGCCTGGTCGTGCTGGACGACTTCACCCCGTGCGAGTCCTGGCCGCCGATCTACCTGGGCCGGGTCGACACGTTGCGCGAGGAGTGGCTCACCGACGAGCGCTTCACCGCCGTCGAGGTGATGATCGCGCCCGACGCCTCGGCGCTGATCGCCACCCGCCGCTGACCGAAGAGCGGCGCGCCCGGGCGACGCCTCAGTGGTAGTAGTTCACGTCGTCGAGCAGCAGCCCGGCCACGACCGGGTTCGGCTTTCCGCTGGGGTCGTGCTGGATCCCCAGGACGTGCCGCTTCCGGGTGCCGTCGTCGAAGGTCAGCTCCACGATGCCCTTCGAGACGACCCGGTAGGTGCCGCGCTGGTCGGGCGGCAGGATGCTCCACACGCTGCCCAGCCCCGGCCAGCTCCCGATCGTGACCTCGCTGCGCACGAACCGGCCGTCCGTGGCGAGCGAGAGGTGCTCGGTCCAGCTGTTGCACATCAGCAGGCAGTTGCCGGCCCAGTTCTGGTGGATGAGGTCCGTCTGGATCTTCGATCCCTTGGCGGCGAGCGTCAGGGGGTGGAAGTCGATCTTCTCCCCGACCCCGGGGTGGGCGTAGGTGAAGCCCTCGGAGGTCACCTTCGCCTTCTTCTTCCCGATCCGCACCGTGCCCTTGCGCCTGTTCCAGGTGTAGCGCTGGCACTCCTTGACCTTGGCCGAGCACCTCGGCTTCCGGCCCTCGGACCAGCCGGTGTAGGCCCACTTCGAGTCCACGAACCAGACCGCGTGACTGACCCATCCGGCCGAGTCCAAGGTGGTCGTCTCCTCCCAGCCCCACCAGTAGCTGCCCGCCAGCTTCTTGGGCACGGTCGGCTTCGGCGTGATCGCCACCTGGGTCCGGGCGGTGGCCGGCTCGGCGCCGGCCGCGGTGGCGGTCAGCGTGACGGGCCGGGGGCGCGGGTCCGGGACGGGCTTGCCCGACTTGCCCTTGCCCTTCTTGCCCTTCGTCGCCTTCTTCTTCGGCGGTGCGAGACGGACCTTCAGCTCGGCGTACTCCGTCGAGTTGCCGGCGAGCGCGCCCAGGTCGACCTCTGCCTGGCGCAGCTGCACCCCGGCGCCGGTGGCGGTGAGCCGCACGGGCCCGGCGTCCCCCCTGCCGGTGTTGCGCACGGTGACGCGCAACGACGCCCACCGTCCGGCCCGGGCACCCACCATCAGCTCGCCGGGCTCGACCTCGAGCACGGGCCGGTGCGTCTCGGCGAGCTCCTCGGCGTACGCCCTGCTCAGCCAGTCGCCGCCGGAGGGGGGCAGGACGGCGGCGTAGGCACAGTCGAGCTCGGTCTCCCGCAGGCGGGGATCGGCCCCGCTCGTGAGGGTCACCGACGCTCCGCCGGCCGTCCGGGTCACCGGCACGGCAGTCCCGACGGCCCACCGCCCCTGGGCCTCGGCCGCGACCGTCGCCGCGACCGCGGTGAACGCCGCCACGCACGAGGTGCCGCTCCAGGTGCCCAGCACCACGCCCAGGGCCGCCTCCGCGTCGGCGGGCGGCTGGGCGAACGACGCGGTCGTCGTGAGGACCTGTGCCTCCAGGTCGACGGTCACCTCGACCCCCGTGAGCTGGTGCTGGGGGTTGGTCGAGGTCGACTCCACGTCGTCGAGCACCACGTGGCGACGCACCACGCCGTCGCTCCACCCGTCGGCCCGCGCAGAGGTCCGCGCCCCGTCCGCCGCCCGCAGCTCGTCCGGCGCGATCGTGCCGGGCAGCGGGTCGCCGGTGGCGACGGCGGCTCCTCCCCCCGCCACCAGCAGCAGGACGACGGGCACGGTGGTCATGGCACGACGGAGCAGCATCATTGTCCCCCCAGAGGCTCGTGCCCGGCACCCTAACCGCAGGCGCCGCCCTCAGGCCAGGTCCACGGCGTGCACGGCGTGGGCGTCGATCGCGGCCTTGATCTCGCTGAGCACGTCGGCCGGGATGGCGGAGTCCACCGAGAGCGCCACCAGTGCACGGCCACCCTTGTCCTCCCGGGCCACCTGCATGCCGGCGATGTTGACTCGGGCATCCCCGAGGATCCCGCCGACCGTCCCGACCATCCCCGGCCGGTCCTCGTAGACGAAGAACGCGAGGTGCTCGGTGGGCTCGAGATCGACCTGGAAGCCGTTGACCTCGACCAGGCGCTCCCGCTGCGCGAGCCCTACCAGGGTGCCGGCCACGGAGACCTGCGAGCCGTCGGAGAGGGTCCCCCGCACGGTGATCAGGCTCCGGTGGTCGGGGCTCTCGGGCTCCGCCACCAGGCGCACGGCGGTGCCCCGCTCCGCGGCCAGCAGCGGCGCGTTCACGTAGGAGACCTGCTCCTCGACGATGTCGGAGAAGGCGCCCTTGAGTGCGGCCAGCTCGAGCACCCGGACGTCGAACTCGGTGATCTCGCCGCGCACCTCCACGTCGATGGCCTGGGCCACCTCTCCGGCCAGGGCGGTGAAGACCCGTCCCAGCTTCTCGGCCAGGGGAATGCCGGGCCGTACGTCCTCGGCGATCACCCCGCCCTGGACGTTGACCGCGTCGGGGACCAGCTCACCGGCCAGGGCGAGCCGCACCGACCGGGCGACCGAGATCCCGGCCTTCTCCTGGGCCTCGGCCGTGGCGGCGCCCAGGTGCGGGGTGGCGACCACGTTGTCCAGTGCCAGCAGCGGGGAGTCCGGGCACGGCTCCTCGGCGAAGACGTCGAGACCGGCGGAGGCGACCCGGCCGGTCTTGAGCGCGTCGTGCAGCGCCGCCTCGTCGACGATGCCGCCACGAGCCGCGTTGACCAGCACCAGCGTCGGCTTCACCTGGGCCAGCTCGGCCGCCCCGATCAGCCCCGTGGTCTCCGGCGTCCTGGGCAGGTGCACCGACATGAAGTCGGACTCGGCCAGCAGGGTCTCCAGGTCGACGAGCCGCACGCCCATCTGGGCGGCCCGGCCGGCCTGCACGTAGGGGTCGTAGGCGATGACGCGCATCCCGAAGGCGCTCAGCCGCTGCGCGACCAGCACCCCGACGCGACCCAGGCCCACGATGCCGAGCGTCTTCTCGAACAGCTCGGTGCCGGTGAACCGGCCGCGCTGCCACTCGCCACGACGCAACGCCGCGTGGGCCGGGCTCAGGTGCCGCGCCGCGGCCAGCATCAGGCCGACCGTGAGCTCCGCCGCGCTGACCAGGTTGGACGACGGCGCGTTGACCACCATCACGCCGTGCTGGGTGGCCGCGCGCACGTCGATGTTGTCGAGGCCGACACCGGCGCGCGCCACCACCCTGAGCCGGGGAGCGAGCCCCAGCAGCTCGGCGTCGACGCGCGTCTCCGACCGGACCAGCAGCGCCTCGGCCACCCTGACCTCGGCCAGCAGCCGCTCCCGGTCCGCGCCGTCGCAGGTGCGGATCTCGAAGTCCTGCCCGAGCTCGGCGACGGTGGCCGGACTGAGCGGCTCGGCGATCAGGACGACAGGGCGGTGGGTCACAGCGGGTCCTTGCGGGGAGGATTCGGGGGCGACTCGGGGCCGCGGGTGCACGACGCTGTGCCTCCGGCAGCCTAGCCCAGCCCTCGCCCCGGTCCCGGCGTCCGGGACCCGACCGCGCCGCCCGGCCGGTGTCCGCGGATCTCGTTCCCTCGTGGTCGTCACCGACGTCCTCCCCGATCCGCAGCAAGCGCCCGGGTGGTGTCCTCGTCGGGGGCGCCCCCGGGGCCTCTCAGGGGTCTCACCGATGCGCCCGGGGCGGCGCCGGCCGGAGGCTGGGAGCCATGATCACCCTCGATTCCCTCACCAAGAGGTACGGCCCCCACCTGGCCGTCGACGACGTCACCTTCAGGGCCGCCCCCGGGCGCGTCACCGGCTTCCTCGGGCCCAACGGAGCCGGCAAGTCCACCGCGATGCGGATGATGACCGGGCTCACACCGCCCACCCGCGGAACCGCCCTGGTCAACGGCCGCCGCTTCGTCGACCTGCCCAACCCCGGCCGCGAGGTGGGCGTGCTGCTCGACGCCTCGGCGCAGCACGCCGGGCGGACCGGTCGCGAGATCCTCGCCATCGCGCAGCGGACCATGGGACTTCCCCGGACCCGGGTGGAGGAGATGCTCGAGGTGGTGGGACTGACCCCCACCGAGGCCGAGCGCCGCGTGCGTCACTACTCGCTCGGCATGCGCCAGCGGCTGGGCATCGGCCTGGCCCTGATCGGCTCCCCCGGCGTGCTGATCCTCGACGAGCCGGCCAACGGGCTGGACCCGGCCGGCATCCGCTGGATGCGCGACCTGCTGCGCGACTACGCCGACGACGGCGGCACCGTGCTCCTCTCCTCCCACCTGCTCCACGAGATCGAGGTCGTCGCCGACGACCTGGTGGTCATCGGGAACGGGCGGATCGTGGCCCAGGGCACCAAGGCCGAGCTGCTGGAGTCCGCCGGCACCGTGGTGCGGGCGCGGGACGGAGCCGCGCTGCTCGCCGCCCTCACCGGCGCCGGGCAGCCTGCCACGGCCCACCCGGACGGCAGCGTGCACACCGAGGCGAGCGCGGAGGCCGTCGGCGAGGTCGCACTGGCCGCCGGGGTCCCCCTGCTGGAGCTGCGCACCGCCGACAGCCACGGGCTGGAGGAGATGTTCCTCCAGCTCACCGCCCAGACCCAACGCGACCAGGTCGTCGCCCCCACCACAGGAGCAGCAGCATGAGCGCCCTGACCGACCACTCGACCCACCCGCTCCAGGCGGGCCCCGGGGCCGGAGCCACCGCCGCCACCGCGGCGATCGGCTCGCCCCACCCCTCGATCCCGATGTCCAGGATCCTCTGGGTGGAGCTGACCAAGATGTTCGACACCCGCTCCGGGTTCTGGCTGCTCTCCGCCACCGGCCTGCTGGCACTGGTGGCCACCGGGGCGGTGATCCTCTTCGCACCGGAGGAGGCGCAGACCTTCGAGAGCTACGGCTCGGCCATCGGCATGCCGATGACGGTGATGCTGCCGGTGATGGCGATCCTCGCGGTGACCGGGGAGTGGTCGCAGCGCAGCGCGCTGACGACGTTCACCCTGGTCCCCCGCAGAGGCCGGGTGCTGCTCGCCAAGGCCGTCGTGGCCGTCGGCGTGGGCGTGGCCTCCATGCTGGTGGCGCTCGGCGTCGGGGCGATCGGCAACGTCGTCGGCACCGCGATCTCGGGGGCCCCGACCACCTGGGACGTGGGCGTCACCGAGCTGCTCCAGATCATCCTGGCCAACGTGATCGGCCTGTTCATGGGGTTCACCCTCGGGGTGGTGCTCCGCAGCTCCGCGGCGGCCCTGGTGGGGTACTTCGTGTGGTCCCTTGCGCTCCCCAACGTGCTCTTCGCACTCGGCACGGTCCAGGAGTGGTTCGCCGACGTGCAGCCCTGGGTCGACCTCTACTACGCGAGCATGGCGCTCTACGACGGGGCACCGACCGGCGAGCAGTGGGCCCAGCTCGGCACCGCCGCCGTGCTGTGGCTGGCGATCCCGCTGACCTTCGGGCTGTGGCGGGTGCACCGGGCCGAGGTCAAGTAGCTCGGCGTGAGCCCGGGGTCACCCGGGCAGCAGCAGGGCCCGACCCGCCGGTGTGCCGGCGGGTCGGGCCCTGAGCCCGTGCTGAAGCCTGCGGCGCGATCAGCGAGCGGCCGAGCCCTCCGTGTAGTCGCTGTCCTCCTGCTTCCACGCGAAGTGGGAGCGCAGCTGCTTGCCGGTGGCCTCGATCGGGTGGGAGGCACCCTTCTCGCGGAGGGTCGCGAACTCGCTGCCGCCGTTGTCCTGGTCCTCGATGAACCGCTTGGCGAAGGTGCCGTCCTGGATGTCGGCCAGGATCTCCTTCATCGACTCCTTGACCGCAGCGGTGACCACGCGCGGGCCGGAGACGTAGTCGCCGTACTCGGCGGTGTCGGAGACCGACCAGCGCTGCTTGGCGATGCCGCCCTCCCACATCAGGTCGACGATCAGCTTGAGCTCGTGCAGCACCTCGAAGTAGGCGATCTCCGGCTGGTAGCCGGCCTCGGTCAGGGTCTCGAACCCGGCCTGGACCAGGTGGGAGACACCGCCGCAGAGCACGGCCTGCTCACCGAACAGGTCGGTCTCGGTCTCCTCGGTGAAGGTGGTCTTGATGACGCCGGCGCGGGTGCCGCCGATGGCCTTGGCGTAGGACTTGGCCAGCTCCCAGGCGGAGCCCGAGGCGTCCTGCTCGACCGCGATGATGTCCGGGATGCCGCGGCCGGCGACGTACTCGCGCCGCACCGTGTGGCCGGGCGCCTTGGGGGCGACCAGGATCACGTCGACGCCCTCGGGCGGCGTGATGTAGCCGTAGCGGATGTTGAAGCCGTGGCCGAAGACCAGGGTGTCGCCGGGGGCCAGGTTCGGCTCGATCGCGTCCTTGTAGACGTGGCGCTGGACCTGGTCGGGGGTGAGGACGACGATCACGTCGGCCTCCTCCACGGCCTCGGCGGGGGTCAGCACCCGCAGGCCCTCGTCCTCGGCCTTGGCGCGGCTGCGCGAGCCCTCGAGCAGGCCGACGCGGACGTCGACGCCCGAGTCGCGCAGGTTGAGCGCGTGGGCGTGGCCCTGGCTGCCGTAGCCGATCACCGCGACGCTCTTGCCCTGGATCAGGGTCAGGTCGGCATCGTCGTCGTAGAACATCTCAGCCACTGGGGCTCTCCTTAAAGGGGTGTGATTCGTGGGAACAGGGGTGGGGGTGTGCGGTCGGCGTGGGTCAGCCGGCGTCTCTGGCGGCGACCGGGACGGTGACCGGGCGTCCGGTCCGCTCGGTGATCGAGCGCGAGCCGCGCCCGATGGCGACCAGACCGGACTGCACCAGCTCGCGGATCCCGAACGGCTCGATGATCCGGAGGAAGTCGGCGAGCTTCTCGGAGTTGCCGGTGACCTCGATGGTCACCGCGTCGGGGGCGACGTCGACGACCTTGGCCTTGAAGAGCTGGACGGCGTCGAGCACCTGGCCCCGGGTCTCGGCGTCGGCGCGCACCTTGACCAGCAGCAGCTCGCGCCGGACCGCGGCCCGGCCCTCGAGCTCGACGATCTTGATGACCTCGACGAGCTTGTTGAGCTGCTTGGTCACCTGCTCCAGCGGCAGGCCGTCCACGTTGACCACGATGGTCATCCGGGAGATCTCGGGGTGCTCGGTGGGCCCCACGGCGAGGCTCTCGATGTTGAAGCCCCGGCGGCTGAAGAGGCTGGCGACCCGGGCCAGGACGCCGGGCTTGTCCTCAACCAGGACGGACAGGGTGTGGGTGCTCACAGGTCATCCTCGTCGAACTGGGGCGCCATGTCGCGCGCGTACTTGATGTCGTCGTTGCTGGTGCCGGCGGCCACCATCGGCCACACCATGGCGTCGCGGTGCACCCGGAAGTCCACCACCACGGGCCGGTCGTCGATCGCCATGGCCTTCTCGATGGTCGCGTCGACGTCGGCCTCGCTCTCGCAGGCCAGGCCGACGCAGCCGTAGGCCTCGGCCAGCTTGACGAAGTCGGGGATCCGCTTGGAGTGCAGGTCGGTGTTGGAGTAGCGCTCGTTGTAGAAGAGCGTCTGCCACTGGCGCACCATGCCGAGCGACTCGTTGTTGATCACCGCCACCTTGATCGGGATGTCGTTGATCGCGCAGGTGGCGAGCTCCTGGTTGGTCATCTGGAAGCAGCCGTCGCCGTCGATGGCCCAGACCGTCGAGTCGGGCATCCCCACCTTGGCGCCCATCGCGGCAGGCACCGAGAAGCCCATGGTGCCCAGCCCGCCGGAGTTGATCCAGGTGTTGGGGTTCTCGTAGGAGACGAAGTGGGCGGCCCACATCTGGTGCTGGCCGACGCCGGAGGTGTAGATCGCCTCCGGCCCGGCGATGGACCCGAGCCGCTCGATGACGTACTGCGGGGAGAGGCTCCCGTCGTGCGGCTTCTCGTAGCCGAGCGGGTAGCGCTTCTTCACCCCCGCCACGAAGTCGACCCACTGCTCGTAGTCGCCGGTCCTCCCCTGCTCCGCCTCGGTCTCGAGGAGGGCGAGCAGGTCGATCAGGACCTCCTTGGCGTCGCCCACGATCGGCACGTCGGCGTGGCGGTTCTTGCCGATCTCGGCCGGGTCGATGTCGGCGTGCACCACCAGGGCGTTGGGCGCGAAGGAGTCGAGGTTGCCGGTCACCCGGTCGTCGAAGCGCGCCCCGAGGCTGATGATCAGGTCCGAGCGCTGCAGGCCTGCCACCGCGGCGACCGTCCCGTGCATGCCCGGCATCCCGAGGTGCTGGGGGTGGCTGTCGGGGAAGGCACCGCGGGCCATCAGGGTGGTGACCACGGGGATGCCGGTGAACTCCGCCAGCCGGCGCAGCTCACGGTGGGCGCCGGAGCGGATCACGCCGCCGCCGACGTAGAGCACCGGGCGGCGGGCCTCGAGGACCAGCCGGGCCGCCTCGCGGATCTGCTTGCTGTGCGGGCGGGTGATTGGCCGGTAGCCGGGCAGGTGCAGCTCGGTGGGCCAGACGAAGTCGGTCATCGACTGCAGGGCCGACTTGGCCACGTCGACCAGGACGGGACCGGGGCGGCCGGTGGAGGCGATGTGGAACGCCTCGGCCACGGTCCGCGGGATGTCGGCGGGGTCGGTGACCAGGAAGTTGTGCTTGGTGATCGGCATCGTGATGCCGCGGATGTCGGCCTCCTGGAAGGCGTCGGTGCCGATCATCGACGCCCCCACCTGACCGGTGACGGCGACCATCGGCACCGAGTCCATGTGGGCGTCGGCGATCGGGGTCACCAGGTTGGTGGCACCCGGCCCGGAGGTGGCCATGCAGACCCCGACCCGGCCGGTGGCGGCGGCGTATCCCTGGGCGGCGTGTCCCGCGCCCTGCTCGTGGCGCACCAGGATGTGCCTGATCCGCGTGGAGTCCATCAGCGGGTCGTAGGCGGGGAGGATGGCGCCACCCGGGATCCCGAAGATGTCGGTGACCCCCGCGTTCTCCAGCGAACGCACCAGGCTCTGGGCCCCGGTGATCCTGCCGTCCTGCTCACTCATCGATCTCTTCCTCACTTCGAGACGCTGTCGGTCCGACCAAAACAAAAAACCCCTCGGCCGATTGTCGGCGACGAGGGGTGACGCGTGTGCTGAGGGGTCTGACTCAGTCCACGCGTCGCGTGCGTACAAGAAGCTTCTCGGTGCGCATGGCACCACCGTCCCCGTCGCCGGTCCCCGACGTCAAGCGAGTGTGCCACGCGTCCCACTATATGGTACGGCCGTCCCAGAATGTGGCGCGGGTCGCTCACGGCAGGACCGACACCCCCATCGGCCCCGGGTTGAAGGCGACCTCCCAGCGGAAGCCGTCGGGGTCGGCGAAGTAGCCCGAGTAGCCGCCCCACGCCCGCTCCTGGGCCTGCGCCACCAGCGACGCACCGGCCGCCCGCGCCTGCTCCAGCACCCGGTCGACCTCGGCCCGGGTCGTCACGTTGTGCGCCAGCGTGATCGGGGGCACCACTCCGGTGGCGACCCGGGTCCCGGTCTCGGCCTCGAACGCGGTGCTGTCCCACAGCGAGAGGACGACCTTGGCGGCCACCCGGAACATCACCACCTCCCCCGGCACGTCGAGGTCGGCCTCCCAGCCCAGCCCGTCGGCGTAGAAGCGCCGGCTCGCCGAGACGTCGGCCACGGCGAGGGTGACGAAGCTCAGGCGCTGGTCCACGCCCGCCACTCTGCCAGACTCGGCGGATGCCGCTGCCCAAGCTCCGCAACGCCCTGAGACTCCTCGGAACCGGCGCGCCACGCCTGTGGCGGGCGGCCCGCGCCGCGGGGGCCGGCCGGGCCGACGCCCTGGACGTGGTGCTCGCCGCACTGGTGGCACTCCTGCTGTCCACCCGGAGCGGAGGCTGGCGACAGCAGAACGCGGTACGCCACTTCAGCTGGCAGGCCTACCTGGCTGCCCGTCACGGCGAGCCGCTGGCCCGCGCGGTGGGCGACGCCCAGGAGCACGGGTCGGCCGACCTCGCGGACTCCGGGGTCGACGAGGCCAACAACCGGGCCGGACGCGCCTACGGCCTGTCCCGGGCCCAGGAGCTCACGGGCGGCCGGCTGACCACCCTGCGCACCCTGGTGGGGGTGGCCGCGCGGAAGTGGCGGGCGCGCGAGCTCCTCGCCCAGCCGCTGCCCGACGGGACGGACCCGCGCGACCGGCGGCGCTGAGCCCGGTCAAGGTCGGCTCAGGCCAGCTCCTGGGTGATCTCCCGCTGCGCCCCCGCCACCGTGACGCGGGCCAGCGCCCCGTTGACCAGTGGCAGGTAGGGCGGCACGTGCCCGCACTCCACGTCGAGCACGATCGGCAGGTCGAGCCCTCCGAGGGCGTCGAGGACGGCGTCGCGCTGGGTGAAGTCGCCGGAGGCCGGCGCCCCGGTCCGGCCCACCAGGATCGCGTTGGCGTGGTCGAACCAGCCGGCGAGGCGCAGCCCGTGCAGGTTGCGGCAGATCTCCAGCGCCGGGTCGTCGGAGGCCTCGACGTAGACGACCAGCCCTTCGTCGGCGTGCTCGCGGGCGAAGGCCGCCACGTCGCCGTACGGCGTCCCGGCCAGGTTGGCGACGGTCTCGATGCAGCCGCCGACCAGTCGCCCGGTGACGTCGAGCCCACCTCCCCCCACGACCTCCCAGGTCCCGCTGCCGTCGAGCTGGTACGCCGTGGGCGTGGGGTCGTTCTCCCAGTCGTCGAAGCCGGTGGTCCGGTAGACCCCGGACGCCCGCTGGGTCACCGGGCCGGTGGCCGAGGCCAGCGCGGTCCAGTGCGCGAGCCCGGCCGGCGGCTCGTAGGGGGTGTCCATCAGGTTCGACCCGTGCAGGGTCGCCCAGCCGAGGCGAGTGGTGAGCGGCACCAGGAGCGTGGAGATGTCGCTGAAGCCGACCACCCAGGTCGGCTCGGCGTCGGCGAGCGCGACCCAGTCGAGCCGGTCGACGAGGTCGATCGCGGTCTCGCCGCCCCACGGCGGCACGATCGCCCGGATCGCCGGGTCGAGGAGCATCCGGTTGAGCTCGTCGGCTCGCTTCTCCACCCGGGCGCTCACGTGGCCCGCGTCCCCGTCCAGGCACTCGCCCACCTCGACCTCGTAGCCACGGTCGCGGAGCCAGCCGAGCGCGACGTCCAGGCGCGGGCGCAACGGGGTGGGCACGCCGCTGGAGGGGCTGGTGACGCCGATGCGGTCACCGGGGCGGAGCGGGGCGGGGAAGCGGATCATCGCCCCATCCAAGCGGTCCGCACCGCGACGCCGCAAACGGGTTCAGCCCAGCAGGGAGCGCACCTCGGCGATCCCCCGGTGGACCTCCTCGAAGCTGGTGGAGAGCGGGGAGAGCCCGATCCGCAGCCCGTCGGGGTCGCGGTAGTCGGGGAGCACGTCCTGTTGCCACAGCCGTGCGGTGACCTCGCGCATGGCGGGGTGCAGCAGCGTGACGTGCCCGCCGCGCTGTCCGGGGTCGCGGGGCGAGCCCAGCCGGACGCCGAGCGGGGCCAGCCACGCCTCGGCCAGCGCCACGGCGTACTCGGTCAGGGCCACCGACTTGCGCCGGACCGCCTCGATCCCGGTCTCCTCGAGCAGGTCGACCATGTCCTGGACCGCCAGCATCCCGAGGATGGGCGGGGTGCCGGAGACGAAGCCGCGGATCCCCTCGGCCGGGCGGTAGCCCGGTCCCATCGCGAACGGGTCGGCGTGACCCATCCACCCCTGGATCGGCTGGCGGAGCGCGCCGTGGTGGCGAGCGGCGACGTAGCCGAAGGCCGGCGACCCCGGCCCCCCGTCGAGGTACTTGTAGGTGCACCCCACGGCGAGGTCCACCTGCCAGGCGTCGAGCTCCACCGGCACCGCCCCCGCCGAGTGGCAGAGGTCGACGAGCACCAGGGCGCCGACGGTGTGGACCAGGCGCGTCAGCTGCTCGACGTCGGCCAGGTGCGCGGAGCGGTAGGCCACGTGACTGAGGACCACCGTGTTGGTCCGCTCCCCCAACGCCGCCCCGAGCAGCTCGGCGGTGACCCCCGCGGAGGGGTCCACCTCGACCCAGCGCACGGTGCAGCCGCGTTCGGCGGCGATCCCCTCGGCGACGTAGCGGTCGGTGGGGAAGTTGTCGCTGTCCACCACGATCTCGGTGCGGGCCGGGTCGCGGCGCAGCTGGGCGTCCACGGCGGCGCGGAGCAGCTTGTAGAGCCAGACGGTCGTGGAATCGCCCACCGCGACCTGCCCCGGCGCCGCACCGAGCACGACCCTGCCGAGGCGGTCCCCCAGGTCGGTGGGCAGCGCCAGCCAGCCCTCGTCCCAGCCCCGGATGAGGCGGCCACCCCACTCCTCGCGGACGAAGGCGGCCAGCCGGTCGGCGGTCGCCTCCAGGGGTCGCCCGAGGGAGTTGCCGTCGAAGTAGACCAGCGGGGACCCGGCCCCCACGAAGCGGGACCGGAGCGCGGCGAGGGGGTCGGCGGCGTCCCGCGGGCGCGGGTCGAGGTCGGGCACGGCGGGGCTCCTGGGGACGGGCGTCAGAGCGACTCGGTCTCCGAGGAGGGTACGGCGAGCGCTCCCGGCAGCCGGGTGAGCAGGTCGTCCTCCGGGGAGCCGGGGAGGAAGGTGACCAGGTCGCGCCCGAGGGGGCCGGGCCACCCGTCGGTCAGGGCGGCCAGCAGCGTCGCGTCGTCGAGGCCGACCTCGCGCAGCAGCGCCACCTCGCGCAGGTTGAGGCCGACCGGAAGGGGGCCGTTGCCGAGGTCGGTGCCGTAGAGGACCCGGCCACCGGCGGCGTGGAAGGCCGCCAGGTTGGCGCACGCGGTGCGCTGCTCCGGCGTCGACGTCCCCCGCCCGTGGATGTCGAGGGTGCTGATCCAGGTCATGTCGGCGGCCACGCACTCCTCGACCACGGCGCGGTCCAGCAGCTCGGTCCACGGGGTGTGGGCCAGCACGTCGATCCCGGCCGCCAGGGCCAGCTCGACCATCCCGGGCCCTTCGACGTGGGCGACCACCGGTGTCTGGCCCGCCGCCGCCACCACGGCCTCGCAGGTGGCCAGGTCGAGCACCGGCCCGGCCAGCCGGTTGAGCGTCACCTTGACCACGCTCGCGCCGAGCGCCCGCTGCTCCGCGACCGCTGCCTCCGCCTCCCGGGGGTGCGACAGGGCGCGGACGCTGCCCCGGGGCGCCCAGGGCCGGTCGCTGGGGTAGCCGTCGGGCGCGGTGAGGAACTGGCCCGCGTGGTGCACGCGCACCGGACAGGCCTCGGCCAGGGCGACGATCTCCGGGGACCAGCCCAGGTCGACCACGGCACCGATCGCTCCGGGCTCGAGGTCGGTCGGCTCCAGCAGCCCGAGGTGCACGTGGTGGTCGCGCAGGACGGGGTGGACCGTCCCGCTCAGGTCGGTGCCGCGCAGTCGCGCCGTGCTCATCCGGGCACCGTACTCCTACTGGAAGCTGACGAACCGGACCTCGGGACGGATCCGGCGGACGGCGCGCGCCTTCATCCGCGGCACGTCCTCGTCGTAGAAGAGCTTGAACCCCATCTGGAACTGCTTGGGCCGGGCCACCGCGCGGTAGGTCGCCAGCTTCTGCGCCGGGGTGCCGAACCCGTCGATGTGCTGCACCAGGGCCAGGTTGGCGCGGTCCCGGACCTTCTTGATCCGCGAGACCATCGAGTCGCGGAACTGGTGGAGCATGAAGACCTTCTGCGGGAGCCCGCGCTCGGCCGCGAGGGCGTCGAGCCAGGCGGAGACCTCGTTGACCTCCTTGGCGCGGACCGAGCCGATGACCTGCCCCGGCACCTGCCCGGGCTCCATCCGCCACTCGGGGTCGAGCGCGAGACCGACCCAGGGGTGCTCGAGCGCCCACTGCCACCGCTTCGCCACCGTGAGGAAGTCGGCCTGCCCCGGCTGGATGTCGAGCACCAGCAGCGCCTTGTTCCGCTCGGCGGCGTCGATGAAGGTCTGCACCCGTTCCCGGGGGATGTCGTGGTTGTAGTCCCCGTCGGAGCCGGGGACCGCGTCGGCGACCGTCGCGATCAGCTCGTAGACGGGCTGCACCCGCTCGCCCTTGAGCTTGAACGGGCGGGCGGCGCGCACCAGGCGCCGGTGCGCGGTGTCGGGCTCGGTCTCCCCCAGCACGCCGAGGACGCCGGTGCCGGCCGTGCCGTAGTAGGCGACCAGGAAGCGGTTGCGCGAGAAGATCTTCCTGCCGCCCCCCGGCAGCGATGACACGTCCCGCCCGGCCGGCTCGTCCGCGGCGGGGGTGGCCGCCTGGGACTGGGCCTGGGACTGGGCCTGGGACTGGGCCTGGGCCTGTGACTGTGACTGGGCCTGTGACTGGACGCGGCTCGAGGCCACGGCGACCGGCGCGGCCGGTCCCGAGGCGGCCGAGAGCCCGGCCGGCAGCAGCGCGAACAGGCCTCCCGCCAACGTGAGCGCGAGCATGGCCCCTGTCGTGCGACTCCCCCGATACATGGGGTGAACATAGCGTCCCACGACACATTGGGGTGAACATGGCGTCGCCACGACCGCGGAGTGGGACCGGCCTCGTCGACGCCTCGCGCTCTGGCACCTTGGCGGGTGCGGGGGCGCTGTCCAGCTCCGCACCCATGCCCACGGTGCGGTCGCCGGCCGGGGGCCACACCAGAACTCGGAGACCTCCAGGTGAAGAAGATCGTCCGGCTCGCGGCCCTGACCGCCGCCTCCGCGCTGCTCAGCACGCTCGTCAACCCCGCCGCCCCGGCGTCCGCGGCCGTCGACCCGGTCGCGACCATCACCGGGGACCAGATCGCGGTGATGCCCAAGGGCCAGTGCGTGGACTACCAGATCCCCTACACGGTCACGGTGCCCGCGACCAACAAGTCGTGGTCACTGGGCATCACGGCCACCGACCCCCAGGGCGGCCGAGGCGCCTACAAGCTGATCGACAGCGTCCTCGGCGACCCGCTCACCGGCACCGCCACCTTCCAGTTCTGCGACATCGGGATCCCGACCGGGCGCTACACCGTCACCGCCGAGGTGCGCGCCGTCGACACCGACGGCAGCATCAGCGGGTACCTCCCCGTGACCGGCTTCGGCTTCGACCTCGTCCAGGAGGTCACCACCCGGGCCACGATCAAGGTGAAGAAGGCCAAGAAGGGCAAGTCCGCCGTCACCACCGCGGTCTCGGCCAGCGCCGGTGGCGAGTGGAGCCCGGTGAGCGGCGGCAAGGTGACCCTCCAGCGCCAGGCCGGCAAGAAGTGGAAGAACCTCAAGTCGGCGACCACCGGCGCGGACGGCACCGCAACCTTCAAGCTGAAGGCCAAGCGTGGCTCGAAGGTCAGGGTGGCGTTCGCCGGCGGCGGTGTCTTCTCGTTCGGTGCCGGGCTGCCGATCCCCGGTGCCACCTCGAAGGCCGCCAAGCTCCGCTGACCCCGGGCACAGCCCCCTACGGCGCGGGGTCGTCGTCGAAGGCAGGCAGACCGTCGATGCTGACGGTGTTCTTGCCTCGCCGGTAAGCGACGACCCCCTCCGCCCCGCGGCGGTCCATGTTCGGGGTGAGGAGGTCCCGCTCCTCGTCCAGGCTCATCAGCGGCAGTGCGTAGCCGCAGGAGTCGCTGACCCGCTCGACGTCCACCACGATCACCGCCCGCGCGTGCGGGTTCGGGTCGAAACGCGCCGCCCACGCCGCGAAGTCGTCGTCGTAGGAGCTGACGACCCGGCCCCGGCCGTGCAGCCGGACCACGTTGGGTGCCCGCTCGAACGAGCAGAACATCAGGGTGATCCGTCCGTTCTGGCGGACGTGGGCGATGGTCTCCGCGCCGCTCGCGGTCAGGTCCAGGTAGGCGACGGTGTGCTCGTCGACGACCGCGAACGTGCCGGCCAGGCCCTTCGGCGAGACGTTGACGTGCCCGGCGTCCCCCGAGGGAGCGGTGGCCACGAAGAAGACCGGCTGGGCCTCGACGAACGCCCGCAGGCGCCCGTCGATCCCGGGGTAGACCTTGCCCACGCCGGTCGCCTCCTCAGCTGGTGACCGCGCCGTGCGCGGCCGACTGCACGACCTTGGCGTACTTGCCGAGCACGCCGCGGGTGTACTTCGGGGGGTTGGGCTCCCAGCCGACCTTGCGGGCCTCGAGGTCGTCGATCTCCACCTCGAGCAGCGCGTTGGCGACGTCGAGGGTGATCGGGTCGCCGTCGCGGACGAAGGCGATCGGGCCGCCGTCCGCCGCCTCGGGGGCGATGTGGCCGACGCAGAGACCGGTCGTGCCGCCGGAGAAGCGGCCGTCGGTGATGAGCAGGACGTCCTTGCCCAGCCCGGCGCCCTTGATCGCTCCGGTGATGGCCAGCATCTCCCGCATGCCGGGGCCGCCCTTGGGTCCCTCGTAGCGGATCACCACCACGTCGCGCGGCTGGATCCGGCCCTCGGCCAGCGCGTCGAGCGCGGCCCGCTCGCCGTCGAAGACCCGGGCCGTGCCGGTGAAGGTGGTGTCGTCGAAGCCCGCGCTCTTGACCACCGCACCCTCGGGAGCCAGCGAGCCCTTGAGGACCGTGATGCCGCCGGTGGCGTGCATCGGCTTCTCGAAGGCGCGCAGCACCTCGCCGTCCAGCCCCTGGGGCGCCAGCGCCTCCAGGTTCTCGGCCATCGTGCGGCCGGTGACGGTCAGGGTGTCGCCGTGCATCAGGCCGGCGTCGAGCAGCGCCTTCATCACGACCGGGATGCCGCCGATCTTGTCGACGTCGGTCATCACGAACCGGCCGAACGGCTTGAGGTCGCCGATGTGGGGCACCTTGGAGCCGATCCGGTTGAAGTCGTCGAGGGTCAGGTCGACGTCGGCCTCGCGGGCGATCGCCAGCAGGTGGAGCACCGCGTTGGTCGAGCCGCCCAGCGCCATCACGACCGCGATGGCGTTCTCGAAGGCGGGCTTGGTCATGATCTGGCGCGCGGTGATGCCGTGGCGCAGCATCTCCACCACGGCCTGGCCGGACCGGTGGGCGAAGCCGTCACGCCGTCGGTCGACGGCCGGCGGCGCCGCACTGCCGGGCAGGCTCATGCCCAGGGCCTCGGCGACGCTCGCCATCGTGTTGGCGGTGTACATGCCGCCGCAGGCCCCTTCGCCGGGACAGATGGCCCGCTCGATCCGGTCGACCTCGTCGCGGGTGATCTTGCCCGCCAGGCAGGCGCCGACGGCCTCGAAGGCGTCGATGATGGTCACGTCCTCGCCGTCGACCTGACCGGGCATCGTGGAGCCCGCGTAGAGGAAGACGCTGGCGAGGTCGAGCCGCGCGGCGGCCATCAGCATGCCCGGCAGCGACTTGTCGCAACCGGCCAGCAGCACCGACCCGTCGAGCCGCTCGGCCATCATCACGGTCTCCACCGAGTCGGCGATGACCTCGCGGCTGACCAGCGAGAAGTGCATCCCCTCGTGGCCCATCGAGATGCCGTCGGAGACGGAGATGGTGCCGAACTCCAGCGGGAAGCCACCCGCGGCGTGCACGCCGTTCTTGACCGCCTTGGCCAGCCGGTCGAGGGAGAGGTTGCAGGGGGTGATCTCGTTCCAGCTGCTCGCCACCCCGATCTGGGGCTTGGCGAAGTCGTCGTCGCCCATGCCCACCGCGCGCAGCATGCCGCGGGCCGCGGCCCGCTCCAGACCGTCGGTGACGTCCCGCGAGCGGGGCTTGATGTCGGGCTGCTGGCTCTGGTCGG
The DNA here is from genome assembly GCF_058215795.1 of Nocardioides sp. Z40_12. Lineage (NCBI taxonomy): Bacteria > Bacillati > Actinomycetota > Actinomycetes > Propionibacteriales > Nocardioidaceae > Nocardioides > Nocardioides sp. Z40_12. Next base: position 188,314 of record NZ_JBZAJA010000002.1, on the reverse strand, counting down.
ACGCGGTCATGAGGCAAGGCTACGACTCGCCGCCACCGGTCCCCCCGGCAGTCTCAGCCGGACGCACCGCCTCACTCACCGCCCGTCCCGCGCCCGGTACGGCGGCGCAACTAGGGTGGCTGCATGGCGAAGAAGTCCTGGGCCGACCTGAGCCCGTCGCAGCAGGCCGTCGTGACCGTCGTGGGCGCAGCCGAGGTGGCGCTGACCCTGTGGGCGTTGAAGGACCTGAAGGGACGCCCGGGTGCCGAGCTCCGCGGCCCGAAGGCCCTGTGGTTCCCCGCCCTGCTCGTGCAGCCGGTCGGCCCGCTCGCCTACCTGACCCTCGCGCGACGCGCACGAGGCTGAGGCCTCAGGGCGCCGGCAGCACCGCGGCGCGGACCACCAGCACGTCGGGCAGGTCCTTGTGGACCTCCGCCCACGTCCGGCCCTCGTCCGCCGAGGCCCAGACGGCGCCGTTGCGCCCGCCGAAGTAGAGGCCCACCGGGTCCAGGGTGTCGGCGCACATCGCGTCGCGCATCACCGCGGCGTAGTAGGCGTCCGGCAGGGTGCCCTCCCCCAGCTGCTGCCAGGTGGCCCCGCCGTCGTCGGTCCGGCAGACCCGCGCCTTGCCGTCCACCGGCCAGCGGGCGCCGGCGTCCGCGATCGGGAAGGTGAAGGCCGTCGACGGCTTCCTGGGGTGGGTGACCATCGCGAAGCCGAACTCCGAGGGCAGCCCGGGGGCGATGTCCTGCCAGCTGTCCCCGCCGTCGTCGGACCGGTAGACGCCACCGTGGTTCTGCAGGAAGAGGCGGTCGGGGTCGACCGGGTCGCGGGCCACCTTGTGCACGCACTGGCCGAACTCGGGGTAGAACCGCTCCCCCGGCATGAACTCGGCCTTGATGCCCTTGTTGACCGGCTGCCAGGTCGCGCCGCCGTCCGAGGTCCGGTAGGCGCCGCCGGTGGAGAGGGCGGCCAGCACCGAGGCCGGGTCCGTCGGGTGCGGGAGGATCGTGTGGAACGCCTGCCCGCCGAAGCCCTCGTCCCACTCGGGCCGGTGCGGGTGGTCCCAGAGCCCGCGCACGAGCTCGAAGTGCTCGCCGCCGTCCTCGGAGCGGAAGACCGCTCCCGGCTCGGTGCCGGCCCACACCACGCCGTCCTCGACCCCGGGCACCAGCTGCCAGACCCGGGCGAGGGCGGCGCCGGTCTCCTCGGGGAAGCGGATGGCTCCGTTGGGTGTCTCCTGCCAGGTCTCCCCGAGGTCCTCGCTCCACCGCACCTGGGGCCCGAACCAGCTCGACGAGCAGCCCGCCAGCACCCTGGGCACCTCGCCCCGGGCGTCGAGCATCACCGAGTAGACCTCCTCCATCGCGAAGTGCGGCCCCGTCCACGCCCACGTGCGGCGCTCCTCGTCCGAGCTGCCGATCCACAGTCCCTTCCGCGTGCCCACCAGCAGCAGCGTCCTGGTCCCCGTCATGTCCTCTCCCTCCTCGTGCGTGCCGGCAGTCTGCCGTCAGTCCTGGGTGCGGCGCCGGAAGGCGCGCAGCGAGAGCGGCGCCAGGACGGCCGTCAGCGCCAGCGTCCACAGCAGCGTCGCCAGCACCGGGTGCTGCAGGGGCAGCGCCGCCTCGGCGGGCGCCGGTCCGGTGTTGCCCCACAGCTCGCGCACCGCCTGCACCAGCGACGAGATCGGGTTCCACTCCGCGATCGTCCGCAGGAAGTCGCCCATGGGCTCGGTCGGCGCGAAGGCGTTGGAGAGGAAGGTGATCGGGAAGATCGTGGTGAACATGACCCCGTTGACCGCCTCCACGGAGCGCATCGCCGAGCCGACCAGGATGCCGAGCCAGATCATCGCGAACCCCCACAGCAGCAGCAGGGCGTAGGCCAGGACGGCGTCGAGGAACGAGCCGCGGATCCGCCAGCCCACGATCAGCCCGGTCAGCGACATCACCGCGATGCCGATGCCGGAGTGGATGAGGCTGGAGAAGCTGCGCCCCACCAGCACCGCCGAGGGGTGGATCGGCAGCGACCGCATCCGGTCGACGATGCCCTTGTCGATGTCGGCGGTCAGGCCGACGGCGACGATGAACGAGGCGAACGCGATGGTCTGCGCCATGATCCCGCCGAGCAGCCACTCGCGGTAGCCGGACGCCGCGCCCTGCACCGCGATCGCCCCGCCGAAGACGTAGGCGAAGAGCAGGACGAACATCACCGGCTGCACGGTGACGTCCATCAGCATCTCGGGCATGCGCTTGATGTGGATCAGGTTGCGGCGCGTGATCGCCAGCGACTGCTGGAGCAGGTTGGTCTGCCGGATGCGCGGGCGCTCCAGCGCGCCGCTCGAGGACCGGACCGTCTCGGTGGTCATGCGGGTGCCCCTTCCAGGTGGGAGGCGCCGTCGGCGTCCTCGTCGTCCTGCTCCTCGGCCCGTCTGCCGGTCAGGTGGAGGAAGACGTCGTCCAGGCTGGGACGCTGCAGCCCCAGGTCGTCGAGCTCGATGCCGCTGCTGGCGAAGACCTCCGCCACCGCGGTGATGTCGCCCAGCCCCTGGGCGGGGGCGGTGAGGCGGCGGGCGGGCTCGTCCACGTGCACCTCGCTGACCACCCGCCGCATCAGCTCCGCCGCCCGGGCGAGGTCCGCCGAGCCCGAGACGGTGACCACCAGGGCCGCCTTGCCCGAGGCGTCCTTGAGCTGCAGCGGCGTGCCCTCCGCGATGATCCCGCCGCGGTCGACGACCACGATGTTGTCGGCCAGCTGGTCGGCCTCCTCCAGGTACTGCGTGGTGAGCAGCAGCGTCGTGCCGTCGCGCACCAGCTCGCGGAGCACGTCCCACAGCTCGACCCGGCTCCGCGGGTCCAGCCCGGTGGTCGGCTCGTCGAGGAAGAGCACCGGAGGCGTCGCGACCAGGCTCACCGCCAGGTCGAGGCGGCGGCGCATGCCGCCGGAGTAGGTCTTCACCACCCGGTTGCCCGCCTCCGACAGGGAGAACCGCTCAAGCAGGTCGTCGGAGATGCGCCTGACGGTCCGGCGGTCCAGGCCGTAGAGCTGGCCCACCAGCCGCAGGTTCTCCCGCCCGGTCAGCAGCTCGTCGACGGTCGCCGACTGCCCGGTCAGCCCCATCGAGCGACGGACCGCCGCCGGGTCGCCCACCACGTCGTGGCCGGCCACCCGGGCGGTGCCGCTGGTCGGCCTCGTCAGGGTCGTCATCATCCGGACCGTGGTCGTCTTGCCCGCCCCGTTGGGGCCCAGGAGCCCCAGGACGCTTCCGGTCGGGACGGAGAAGCTCACGCCGTCCACGGCCACCGTCTCCCCGAAGTGCTTGACCAGGTCGATCGCCTCGATCGCCTTCTCGCTCACGTTCCGCCCCTCGCCTCGAATTATTCCAATTAGGAAGAGTACGCTCACCTCATGCCTCCAGCGCAAGACCTTTTCCCGGTGACTTCCTATGCGCTGCTCGGGCTGCTGAGCTTCGGGGACGAGCTGACCGGCTACGAGCTCAAGCAGCGCGCCGACAGCACCATGCGCTTCTACTGGACCTCCCCGGCGATGAGCCAGGTCTACTCCGAGCTGGCCCGGCTCAGCGAGGCCGGACTCGTCCGCAAGTCCGGCGAGGGACGCGGCTCCACCTACGCCGTCACCGACGAGGGGCGCCGGGCGATGGAGCGGTGGATGCGCGAGGCGCCGGTGGGGATGCCCGTCTTCAAGCACCCCCAGGCGCTGCGGCTGATGATCGGGCACCTCACCGAGCCGGCGACCCTGGTGACGATGCTGGAGGAGTACGTCGTCGCGGTGCAGGAGGCCCGGGCCGATCTCCAGGACGTGCGGCGCTCGCTGGTGGGCCACGACGAGGTGGGCGAGGTCTTCCACAACCCGGCACTCGTGGCCGAGTGGGGGCTCTCGCACTTCGAGAGCGAGCTGGCGATCGCCCGTCGCACCCTCGACCGGCTGCGGCGCGAGAACGGTCTCGCGGGTCCCGCCCCGTCGCCGGACGAGGCGGCGTGCCGGGGCGACGTGCTGGAGCTGCCCTCGGGCGAGCAGGGCCGGCGTTGAGGCGGGCGGTCTGGCTGGTGCTGGGCGGGATCGCCTCGGTGCAGCTCGGCGCCGCGGTGGCCAAGGAGCTCTTCGACCGGGTGGACCCCACCGCCCTGGTCTGGCTGCGCCTGGCGAGCAGCGCCGTGATGCTGCTGCTGATCGCCCGGCCCCGGCTCCGCGGGCGCACCCGGCAGGACTGGCAGGTGGTGGCCGGCTTCGCGCTCACGCTGGCGCTGATGAACTGGGCGTTCTACCAGTCCTTCGCGCGGCTGCCCCTCGGCGTGGCGGTGACCATCGAGCTGATCGGGCCGCTGAGCGTCGCGCTGCTGGGATCGCGTCGCGTCCGCGACCTGGCCTGGGTGGCGCTGGCCGCCCTCGGCGTGGTGGCCCTGGGGTGGGAGCGCGCCGACCTGGACCCGCTCGGGGTCGGCTTCGCGCTGCTGGCCGGCGCCTGCTGGGCGACCTACATCCTGCTCAGCGCCCAGACCGGCCGCCGCTGGCAGGGGCTCGACGGCCTCTCGGTGGCCAGCGCCGGGGCGGCCCTGCTGCTGAGCCCCTTCGCGCTGGCGGTCGACCTGTCCGGCCTGCTCGACCCGCGGATCGTCGCGCTGGGCGCCCTCATCGGCCTGCTCAGCTCGGTGATCCCCTACAGCCTCGAGATGGTCGCCCTGCGCACGATGCGCCCCTCGGTCTTCGGGATCCTGATGAGCGTGGAGCCCGCCGCCGCCGCCCTGGCCGCGCTGCTCGTCCTGGGCGAGCGGCTGACCCCGCTGCAGTGGCTCGCCATCGTCTGCGTGGTGGCCGCCAGCGCCGGGGCGACCCGGTCGGCCCAGCGCGTGCCGGAGGTCGAGCCCGGGCTGGTGCAGCCCTAGCCGCACTGAACCCGTGAGGTCGGCCGAGCGGTTGGGCGCAGGCGTCCTCGACCACCGGTCAGTAGGCTGGCGTCCTTTCCCCAGGCCCTGGAGGACGCATGCAGCGCAGCACCCCGGTCACCGGGCGGGCGGCCGGCCTCGTCGCCCTGCTCGTCCTGGCCGCCACGGCCGGGTGCGGCAGCGACGGGTCCGACCCCTCGTCCGAGCGGTCGTCGAGCCCCTCGCCCACCAGGTCGACGGAGCCGTCCTCCCCCGCGACCACCGAGCCCGCCCCGTCGCCGTCGGGCGGGGAAGCTGCGGGACCGGCGCGACCCGAGGTCGCCGGCACCATCGCCACCGGGCTGGAGGTGCCCTGGGGGCTGGCCTTCCTGCCCGACGGCTCGGCCGTCGTCACCGAGCGCGACAGCGCCCGGGTGCTCCACCTGACCGAGGGCGACGACGGGTGGCGCACCCGCGAGCTGGGCCGGCTGCAGGACGCCGCGCCCGGCGCCGAGGGCGGCCTGCTGGGCGTCGCCGCCTCCCCCGACTTCGCGCAGGACCGGGCCCTCTACTTCTACCTCACCGCCGCCGAGGACAACCGGGTCGTGCGCGCCGAGCTGGACGGCGAGCGGCTCGGCGCGCCGCGCCCCGTGCTCACCGGCATCCCCCGGGCCGCGATCCACGACGGCGGGCGGCTGCTCTTCGGACCCGACGGCTACCTCTACGTCTCCACCGGCGAGATCGGGCAGCCCGAGCTCGCCCAGGACCGGTCCTCGCTGGCCGGCAAGATCCTGCGGATCACCCCCGAGGGGGACCCGGCGCCGGGCAACCCCGACCCGGAGTCGCCGGTCTGGTCGTGGGGCCACCGCAACGTCCAGGGGCTCGCCTTCGACGACGAGGACCGCCTGTGGGCCAGCGAGTTCGGGGAGAGCACCTGGGACGAGCTGAACCTCATCGAGGCTGGCGGCAACTACGGGTGGCCGCGGGTCGAGGGCCGCGCGCAGGACAACCCCGGCGCCTCCGCGAAGGGCCTGACCGACCCGCGTGCGGTGTGGTCGACCGACGAGGCCTCCCCCTCCGGCCTCGCCTTCGCCGACGGCTCGCTGTGGCTCGGGGCCCTGAGGGGCGCCCGGCTCTGGCAGATCCCCGTCACCCCGGACGGCGTCGCGAAGCCGCGCGCGCACTTCGTCGGGGAGTACGGCCGGGTGCGGTCGGTGGCCGCCGCCCCGGACGGCAGCCTCTGGATGACCACCTCGAACCGCGACGGCCGCGGTGAGCCGGCGGCCGACGACGACCGCATCCTGCGGGTCACGCTGTCGCGCTGACCCGCACCACCACCGCGCGCCGGGCGACCCGCCGCAGGGTCGTCAGGACGGACGGGCCGAGGACCACCAGGGCCACCGCGTTGGTGATCGCCCGCCCGGTGTCCCAGCCGCCGGTCGACGTCACCAGGGTGTAGAGGCCGAACCGCTTCAGGTTCTCCGTCAGCGGCGCGCCGGTCGCGTAGGAGAGCTCGGTCGCCTCGTAGCCCGGCACCGTGACGCCGAGCATGAAGGGCCAGCCCCACAGGTTCATCAACGCGCCGTAGAGGTAGGCGGCCAGGACCCCGTAGACGACCAGGAGCGCGATCTCCTTCCGCCCGCGCACCCGACGCGGCAGCAGCCCGGCGCCCATCCCGACCCACCCCGCGACGAGCATCTGGAAGGGCAGCCAGGGGCCGACGCCGGCGGTGAAGAGGGCGGAGACGAAGAGCGAGGTCGCGCCGAGGATGAACCCGAAGGCGGGCCCGAAGACCCGGCCGCCCAGGATCAGCAGGAAGAAGACCAGCTCCAGCCCGGCCACCCCGGCACCCAGCCCGCGGATCACCCCGTTGATCGCCGACAGCAGGCCCAGCACCGCGAGCACCCGGGCGTCCATGCCGCCCTCCGTCATCTCGGCGAGCACCATGACCAGCAGCAGCGGCAGGAGTGCCAGGAAGAGGAAGGGCGGGTCCACCCGCGTGCCGTCCGGCACGTCGAGCAGGAACGGCCAGCCGAGCATCATCAGCCCGAGCGCCGAGACCAGCACCAGCACCATCGCACTGCGGGGTCCGACGCGTACCGCGGTCGTGGGGGCCTCGGCGAGGTTCCCGGCTCCCCGGGTCGTCATGACGCCCCTGCCGCGGCCAGCGCCGCGGTCACCTGGTCGACGCGCAGCCACGGGGAGCCCAGGATCTTGTGCACCTGGGGCGCGAACGACGGCGACTCGACCACCACCTGCAGGGTCGGGCCCTCGGAGACCACCTCCCCCTCGGCCAGCACCACGACGGAGTCGGCCACCCCCGCCACGAACTCCACGTCGTGGGTGGCCACCAGGACGGCGTGGCCCTCGTCGCACAGCTCGCGCAGCAGCGAGGCCAGCGCGCGCTTGCCCGGGTAGTCGAGCCCCCGGGTCGGCTCGTCGAGGAGGAGCACCGGAGGCCGCGCCGCGAGCACCACCGCGACCGCCAGGGCGAGTCGCTGTCCCTCGGAGAGGTCACGGGGATGGGTTTCGTCGTCGATCCCCGGCGCGAGCCGGTCCAGGATGGCGCGGCAGCGGCCGGGCTCCCCCGCGTCGGCGTCCGCGTCGGCGCACTCCTCGCCCACCGACTCGAGGTAGAGCAGGTCGGCCGCGGTCTGCGGCACCATCCCGGTGTGGCGGCGACGCTCGGCGCCCGACAGCGTGTGGGGGTCCTGACCGGCCACCCGGACCTCTCCCGAGCTCCGCCGCAGCCGTCCCTGGAGCGTCCACAACAGGGTGGACTTGCCGGCTCCGTTGCGCCCCATCAGCGCGGTCACGCGCCCGCGAGCCAGCCGCAGGTCGACGCCGCGGAGCACGGCGTCGCCGCCCTGGGTGACCACGACACCGCGGGCGCTCAGCACCGGCGCCGTCTCCGGCGCGCTGCTCGCCTCGGCCGGCGGGTGCCCGGCGACCCTGGCTCGCAGGCCGCCCGCCCGGCGGCGGGCGTCCCGCACGTTGAGGGGCAGCGGCGACCAGCCGGCCGCGCGGCCGAGCTCGACCAGGGGCGGGGCGACCGGCGAGTGGGCCATCACCACGTCGGGGACGTCGACGAGGACGGTGCCGTCGCCGTGCAGGAGCACCACCCGGTCGGCGAACGGCACCACGCGCTCGAGTCGGTGCTCGGCGACCACGACGGAGAGCCCGAGGTCGTGCACCAGGCGCGTCACGATCGCCAGGACCTCCTCGGCCGCGTTGGGGTCCAGCGCCGAGGTCGGCTCGTCCAGGACCAGCAGGCGCGGATGCATGGTCAGCACCGAGCCGATGGCCACCCGCTGCTGCTCCCCGCCCGAGAGGGTCCGCAGGTCGCGGTGGCGCAGCTCGGCGATGCCGAGCAGGTCGAGGGTCTCCTCGACCCGACGGCGCATCGTGGCCGCCGGCAGCCCGAGCTGCTCCATCCCGTAGGCCAGCTCCTCCTCGACGGTGTCGGTGACGAACCAGGCCGCCGGGTTCTGCCCCACGTAGCCGATGTCCGCCGCCCGCTCCCGGGCCGGCTGCTCGACGATGCTGGTGCCGTCGAGGAGCACGTCGCCGCGCAGGATCCCCCCGGTGTGCTCCGGCACCAGCCCGGCGAGCACGCCCAGCAGCGTGGACTTCCCGACGCCGGTCGACCCGGCCAGCAGCACCAGCTCGCCCTCCTCGACGGTGAGGTCGATGCCGGCCAGCACCTCGCGGCCGGGGTAGGCGAACCGGATGTCGCGCAGCTCGATCATCGGGCTGCCTCCTGTCCGGAGAACGCCGGGACACGCGTGGCGCTCTCCCTGGCGGGGAGCGCCCGGCGGGTGGCGACGGTGGGCGCCGGGGGCGCGACCAGCACCGGCAGCAGCGCCGCCAGGGGGACCAGCAGGGCGGCCAGGTCGAGGGCCGGCGCACCGGCGACACCGGGGTGGGCGATCCCGGGTGAGACGCGCGCGACCCACCAGAGCCCCGCGCCGGCGGTGAGCCCGCTGACGGCGACCAGGACCTCCTCGGGCTGCCACCTGTCGGGGCGGTAGCGGGTCCGGCCCACCCGGCGCCCGGCGCTGGCCAGCGCCAGCGCGGCGCAGCCCGCACCGAGCGCCAGCATCGGCACGCCGAGCCAGCGCGGTGTCGTGGTGTCCAGGAAGCCGTAGACCCCCACGCCAGTGCCCAGCAGCGCGAGGAGCATCAGCGCCCCGGTGAGCCGGCGCTCGCCCGCGGTGGCCTCCCCGGTGCGGCCGTAGCCACGGGCGTCCATCCCGGCGGCCAGCGCCATCGAGCGCTCGAAGGCGTCCTCGAGGACCGGGACCAGGAGGCGGCGCAGCCCGCGGATCCGACGCGCTCGACCCCGCGGCGTGCCGCCCCGCAGCTCCTGGGCGTGCTTCACCCGGCGCGCACTGTCCGCCAGCTGAGGCAGGACGGAGACCGCCACCACGAGTGCCGTGCCGATCTCGTAGAGGGCCGGGGGCAGGGACTTCAGCAGCCGCTTGGGGTTGGCGAGCGCGTTGGCGGCGCCGAACGCGAGCAGGATGCACGCCAGCTGCATCCCGTCGTAGAGGCCTGCCAGGACGGCCTCCCGGGTCACCGGTCCGAGCAGCCGGATCCCGGTGGTCCACTCCGGCAGCTCCACCTGCGGCAGGCGGACCAGGACGGTGCCGCCCTCGACGCCGCCGAGCAGCACCCGGAAGAGGACCCGCACCGCGACGGTGATGCCGGCCAGCCACAGGTAGAGCCGGAAGGCACGGGCCCAGGTGCCGTCCCCCCGGCAGGCCTGCACCACCACCCAGGCGACCGCGGCGAGCAGGGCCAGCAGCCACGGGTTGGTGGTGGCCGAGGCTGCTGCGGCCAGGCCGGCGGCCCACACCCACCAGGCCACCGGATGGAGCTCACGGGAGACCCGCCCCCGCCTGCTCGTCCGATCCACCACCGCGCTCATCCGGCTCACCCGTTCCTGCGCCTCAGCGAGAGCAGCAGCCCCGCGCCGACCAGGACCGCCAGGAGACCGGCCGGCACCCAGAGCGGCAACGACTCGTCGGTGGCGGGCTCCGCGGGCAGCACGTCGCCACCGACCGAGGGCTCCGTCGCCTCCGGCGCGACCGCCGGTGGCCGGGCCTCCCCGTCGCCCTGGTGCCAGACCAGGGCGAGGTGACCGCCCGCCGGGGTGCGCAGGGTGCCCGCGCCACGGCTCGAGTAGACCCAGTCACCCCCCTGTCCGTCGGCCTGTCCGTCGGCCTGTCCGTCGGCCTGTCCGTCGGCCCACCACACGCTCCAGTAGGCGTCGGCCGGCGCCGCGTTGACACAGGGGTCGGACGCCGGGAGCCCGTCGACCCGGCAGATGAAGCCGGGATCCCGGGTGGCGTGGTCGAGGGTGAAGCCCGCGTCCTGGATGCTGGTGGCGGCCCGCTCGTCGGCGACTGCGCGGTCGCACCCGGTGCGGACACCGTCCCCGGCTTCGACCAGCGCGCCGAAGTCGACCACGACGGTCACGCCCTCGGGCGGACACGGAGCGGGCACCGCGACCGCCGGACCGGCGGCTGAGAGCCCCAGCCCCGCGCCCGCGAGCGCGACGCCGACGGCCGCCAGCGCGGCGGCCCCCAGGGACCGCACGCTCACCGGTCCTCCCCGTCACCCTCCGCCGCGGCCAGCACCGGAAGGGCCTGCACCCCGGCGATCACCCAGGGCGAGCGGTCGAGCGGGTCGTCGAGACCGTAGGTCCGGGCCTCGGCGAGGCTCGACTCGTCGAAGGCCACCGCGCCGGTCTCATCCGCCAGCTCCCCGTCGGCGTCGACCACCTGCAGCCCCCGCAGCCAGGCGGCCGCCCGCCGCGCAGCGTCGTCCTCGCCGAGCTCGGCCAGCGCCCACCCGGCCAGGCCCGAGGAGTTGGCGTTGACGCCGTTCTGCGGGTCGGCGAAGGAGCCGTCCTCACCCTGCTGCTCGAGCAGCCACGTCGTCGCCTGATCGAGCGCCTCCGTCACCGCGGGCTCGGGCTCCCCCTCCTCGGAGAGGGACGCCAGCTGGAGCACGACGAGGGCAGTGGTGTCCGGGGCCTGGTCGGGGGTCACCTGGTCACCCGCGCACGACTGGTCGCGGGCTCCGGGGTCGGAGAAGTCGAGGCGGAAGAAGCCCTGCTCGCACTGCTGCAGGAGCAGGAAGTCGGTGACCTCGTCGGCCTTCTCGCTGCCGATCCGGGTCAGGGCGGCCGCGGCGTAGGACTGGCCGATCGCGTTGGCGTAGTCACCGTACTCGGAGCGATCGCGGAGCCGGCCGGCGTTGACGCCCTTGGGGGTCACCGCGCCCTCGACCCGGGCCTGGAGGTCGACCCCGCCGAAGTCGGCCGGGTCGCGATCCTGGTCGACCGCGAGGAGCAGCGCCTTCGCGGAGGGGCCCGAGTAGAGCTCGCGGCCGGCGCCGACGTAGGTCTCCAGGGTCTCGGCGACCGCGTCCGTGGTCTCCGCGGCCTCCTCGTCGTGCAGCCCGGTGGCCGAGAGCCCGAGCACGAGATCGATGCTGGAGCCCACGTCCACCGACGTGGAGGTCTTGCCCTCCCACGAGGTGGTGTTCTCCAGCAGTCCGTCGGCGTTCCGCTTGGCCAGCAGCCAGGTGGCGGCCAGCTCGGCCGGCCGCGGGGCGTCGGAGACGCTGGCCTCGGCACCGGTGTCGGCGCGGCTGCCCTCCTCCTGCGCACAGGCGGTGGCGGCCGCACAGACCAGGGCGAGCGTGGCGCCGGCCGCGGAGAGACGGCGACGTCGGGGGTGGTGACGGAGCATGAGGGTGGTCCTTCCCGCTGCTGAGCGGGACGGTCCCCTGCGGGGATCGAACCGCTGCGTTCCTCGACAGCGAATGTTCGGACGCAGCACAGTGGGTGTTCCGGCTCGCACGGTCGGACCGTGCCTACGGTTGCGGGTCAGCGCCGGACTTGGACCGGCTTCCCCCAGCTGTGAGCGTGGGTGCGTCGCGACGGCCGCCGCGACGCACCCACTGTAGCCCGGCCTCCCGGTCCCCGCCGAAGGGGTCCGGGACAGCCGATCAGGCCAGCTTCTCCAGGATCAGCTCGCGCACCCGGCCGGCGTCGGCCTGCCCGCGCATCTCCTTCATCACCGCACCGATGAGCGCACCGGCGGCGGCCACCTTGCCGTCGCGGATCTTGTCGGCCACGTCCGGGTTGGCCGCGATGGCGTTGTCGACGGCGGTCGACAGGGCGCCCTCGTCGGAGACGATCGCGAGGCCGCGGGCCTCCACGATCTGCTCCGGCGTGCCCTCGCCGGCCAGCAGGCCGTCGAAGACCTGGCGCGCCAGCTTGTCGTTGAGCGTGCCGGCGTCCACGAGCGCCTGCACCGCCGCGACCTGCTGCGGGGTGACCCCCAGCGCGTCGATCTCGGTGCCGGTCTCGTTGGCCCGCCGGGCCATCTCACCGAGCCACCACTTGCGCGCCGCCTGCGGGGCGGTGCCGGCGGCGACGGTCTCCTCGATCAGCAGCAGCGCCCCGGCGCCGACGGTGTCGCGCATCTCCAGGTCGGAGAAGCCCCAGTCGGCCTGCAGCCGGGCCCGCTTCTGGGTCGGGTTCTCCGGGAGCGTGCCGCGGAGCTCCTCCACCCACTCCCGCGACGGGGCCACCGGCACCAGGTCGGGCTCGGGGAAGTAGCGGTAGTCCTCGGCGTCGGACTTCTCCCGGCCGCTGGTGGTGATGCCGGTGTCCTCGTGCCAGTGGCGCGTCTCCTGCAGGATCGAGGCCCCCGACTGCAGCACGGCGGCGTGCCGCCGCATCTCGTAGCGGACCGCACGCTCGACCGAGCGCAGCGAGTTCACGTTCTTGGTCTCGGTGCGGGTGCCGAGCACCCCGGAGCCCTTGGGAGCCAGCGAGAGGTTGACGTCGGCCCGGATCGAGCCCTGGTCCATCCGTGCGTCCGAGACGTCGAGGGCGACGATCAGCTCGCGCAGCTGGGCGACGTACGCCTTGGCGATCTCCGGAGCCCGCTCCCCCGCGCCCTGGATGGGCCGGGTGACGATCTCGATCAGCGGGATGCCCGCCCGGTTGTAGTCGACGAGCGAGTAGTCCGCGCCGTGGATCCGGCCGGTGGCACCACCGACGTGGAGGGTCTTGCCGGTGTCCTCCTCCATGTGGGCTCGCTCGATCTCGACCCGGAACGTCTCCGGCTCGCCGTCCGCACCCTCGACCTGGACGTCCATCCAGCCGTCGAAGGCGATCGGCTCGTCGTACTGCGAGGTCTGGAAGTTCTTCGGCATGTCCGGGTAGAAGTAGTTCTTCCGGGCGAAGCGGCACCACTCGGCGATCTCGCAGTTGAGCGCCAGCCCGATCCGGATCGCGCTCTCCACCGCCTTGCGGTTGACCACCGGCATAGCACCCGGCAGGCCCAGACAGGTCGGGCAGACCTGGGTGTTGGGCTCGGCACCGAACTCGGTGGGGCAGCCGCAGAACATCTTGGTCAGCGTGCTGAGCTCGACGTGGACCTCGAGGCCCAGCGCGGGGTCGTACTTCTCCAGCGTCTCCTCGAAGGAGAGCAGCTCGGCGGTCCTGGTGCTCACTGACGGGCTCCCTTCAGCTCGGGCGCGCGGTCGAGGACCGCACCACCCCACTTCTCCTGCAGCAGGGCCTCGACCGCGGCGCCGACCCGGTAGAGCCGGTCGTCGGCGAGGGCCGGTGCCAGCACCTGCAGTCCGACCGGGAGGCCGTCCTCGTCGGCCAGGCCGCACGGCACCGAGATGCCGGGCGTGCCGGCCAGGTTGGCCGGGATGGTGGCGAGGTCGTTGAGGTACATCGCGAGCGGGTCGTCGAGCTTCTCGCCGAGCTTGAACGCCGTGGTGGGCGCCGTCGGGCTGACCAGCACGTCGACCTTCTCGAACGCCGCCTCGAAGTCGCGGCTGATCAGGGTCCGCACCTTCTGTGCCTGGCCGTAGTAGGCGTCGTAGTAGCCGCTGGACAGCGCGTAGGTGCCCAGGATGATCCGGCGCTTGACCTCGTCGCCGAAGCCGGCGTCCCGGGTGGCCCGCATGACCTCCTCGGCACTGGGCGCCTCGACGCCCTCGGGCAGCACCCGCAGCCCGTAGCGCATCGCGTCGAACTTCGCGAGGTTGCTCGACGCCTCGGCAGGCAGGATCAGGTAGTAGGCGGCCAGCGCGTGCACGAAGTGCGGGCAGGAGACCTCCACCACCTCGGCGCCGGCCGCGACCATCGTCTCGACGGTCTCCTCGAAGCGCGCCATCACGCCGGGCTGCCAGCCCTCACCGCGCAGCTCGGTGATGACGCCGACCTTGAGCCCGGTCAGGTCCTTGCCGGCCCCGGCCCGGGCCGCCTCGACGAACGACGGCATCGACTCGGGGATCGAGGTGCTGTCGAGCGGGTCGTGGCCGGCGATCACCTCGTGCAGCAGCGCCGAGTCGAGCACCGTCCGGGTGACGGGGCCGACCTGGTCGAGCGAGTTGGCGAGTGCCACCAGGCCGTAGCGGGAGACCCCGCCGTAGGTCGGCTTGACGCCGACCGTCCCGGTGACCGCACCCGGCTGCCGGATGGAGCCGCCGGTGTCGGTGCCCAGCGCCAGCGGCGCCTCGAAGGCGGCCACCGCGGCGGCGGAGCCGCCACCGGAGCCGCCCGGGATCCGGTCGAGGTCCCACGGGTTGCGGGTGGGGCCGTAGGCGGAGTGCTCGGTGGAGGAGCCCATGGCGAACTCGTCCATGTTGGTCTTGCCGAGGATCGGCAGGCCGGCCTCGCGCAGCTTGCGCACCACGGTGGCGTCGTAGGGCGGCACCCAGCCCTCGAGGATCTTCGATCCGCAGGTGGTGGGCAGGCCGACGGTGGTCAGCACGTCCTTGACGGCGATCGGGACGCCGTCCAGGACGCCGCGCGGCTCCCCGGCCGCGCGACGCTCGTCGGAGGCGCGCGCCTGGGTCAGGGCGCCCTCCGCGTCGACGTGGAGGAACGCGTGCACGCCCTGCTTGTCGCTGCCGTCGGCGGGGCCGTCGACCTCGGCGATCCGGTCGAGGTGGGCCTGGGTCAGCTCGACGCTGGTCACCTCGCCGGCGGCCAGCGCGTCGGCCATCTCGGCCGCCGTGCGCCGGGTCCAGTCGATGCTCTCGGCGCTCACTGCTCGTCCCCCAGGATCCTCGGCACGGAGAAGCGCTGCTGCTCCGACTCCGGGGCTCCCGCGAGCGCCTGCTCGGCGGTGAGGCCGGGGACGACGACGTCCTCGCGGAAGACGTTGGTCAGCGGGAGCGCGTGCGAGGTCGGCGGCACATCGGCGTCGGCCACCTCGCTGATCGAGGCCACCGACTCCAAGATGACGCTCAGCTGGGGCGCCAGGTGGTCGAGCTCGGCGTCGGAGAGGTCGATCCGGGCCAGGTCGGCCAGGTGCGCGACCTCGTCGCGGGTGATTTCGGGCATCAGCATCCTTTGCCAGACGTGCGGGGGATCAGCCGCCCATCCTAGGCTCTCCCTCGTCTCCCTCCGTGGGGGGCGTGCTCGCGGTGGGCGTGGCCGGCGGCCCCTCGGCGAGCAGCCGGTCGAAGCCCGCCTCGTCGAGGATGGTGAGGCCGAGCTGCTCGGCCTTGTCGGCCTTGGAGCCGGCGTTCTCCCCGACCACCACGAAGTCGGTCTTCTTCGACACCGAGCCCGACGCCTTGCCGCCCCGGGCGATGATCGCCTCCTTGACCGAGTCGCGCGTCCAGCCCTCCAGCGAGCCGGTGACCACGACGGTGAGCCCCTCCAGGGTCCGCGGCACCGACTCGTCCCGCGCGTCCTCCATGGTGACGCCGGCCCGGGCCCAGGTGTCCACGATGGCGCGGTGCCACCCGGACTGCTCGCCGTCGAACCACTCGCGCACCGAGGCGGCGATGGTGGGGCCCACCCCCTCGGCGTCCGCGAGCTGCTGCTCGTCGGCCTCGCGGATCGCCTCCATCGACCCGAACCGGGTGGCCAGGGCACGGGCCGCCGTCGGGCCCACGTGGCGGATGGAGAGCGCCACCAGGACCCGCCACAGAGGCACCTGCTTGGCCTGGCCGAGGTTGTCGAGCAGCCGGCGGCCGTTGGCGCTGAGCACCCGCGGGCCGCTGCCCGCCTCGACCTCAGCCTTCTTGGCGGCCCGGGTGAAGAGCTCGGTGCGCAGCAGGCCCGACTCGTCGAGGTCGAAGACGTCGCCCTCGTTGGCGATCACCCCGGCGGCGAGCAGCGCGTCGGCCGCCTCGTAGCCGAGACCCTCGATGTCGAAGGCGCCGCGGCCGGCGACGTGGAAGACCCGCTCGCGCACCTGGGAGGGGCACGCCTCGTGGTTGGGGCAGCGCAGGTCCTTGTCGCCCTCCTTCTGCTGGGCGAGCTCGGTGCCGCAGGAGGGACAGTGGGTCGGCATCACCCACTCGGCCAGCCCTTCGGGCCGCAGCGGCAGCACCGGCCCGAGGATCTCCGGGATCACGTCGCCCGCCTTGCGCAGGATCACCGTGTCACCGGGGCGGACGTCCTTGCGGCGGACCTCGTGGGCGTTGTGCAGGGTCGCCCGCTCCACGGTGGAGCCGGCCACCCGGGTCGGCTCCATCACCCCGAAGGGCGTCACCCGCCCGGTGCGGCCGACGTTGACCTCGATCGCGAGGAGCCGGGCGTTGACCTCCTCCGGCGGGTACTTGAAGGCGATGGCCCAGCGCGGGGCCCGGCTGGTCGAGCCGAGGCGGCGCTGGAGGGCGACCGAGTCGACCTTGACCACCACCCCGTCGATCTCGTAGCCGACGATGGTGTGCCGCTCCTGGCCCACCTTCGTGACGTAGGCCTCGACGTCGCCCAGCGTGGGCACCACCCGCACCTGGTCGGAGGTGGGCAGGCCCCAGGCCCGCATCGCTGCGTAGGAGCCGGACTGGGTGGCCGGCTCGAAGCCCTGGCGCGCGCCCAGCCCGTGGCAGACCATGCCCAGGGCCCGGGTGGCGGTCACCCGCGGGTCCTTCTGGCGCAGCGACCCGGCGGCGGCGTTGCGCGGATTGGCGAAGGGGGGCTTCCCGGCGTCCGCCATCGCGGAGTTGAGCCGCTCGAACGTCTCGGTCGGCAGGAAGACCTCGCCCCGGACCTCCACCAGCTCGGGCACCGGGAACTCGTCGGTGCCGGTGAGCCGGTGCGGCACCGAGTCGATGGTGCGCACGTTCGGGGTCACGTCCTCGCCGGTGCGGCCGTCACCGCGGGTGAGCGCCCGCACCAGGCGGCCGCGCTCGTAGAGCAGGTTGATCGCCAGGCCGTCGACCTTGAGCTCGCAGAGCAGCTCGGCGTCGGTGATCCCGTCCCGGGCGAGCCGGGCGTACCACCCCTGGAGCTCCTCGAAGGAGAAGGCGTTGTCGAGCGACTCCATCGGCTGGAGGTGGTCGACCGGGGTGAACTCGGTGGAGACCGCGCCACCGACCTTCTGGGTCGGCGAGTCCGGCGTCCGGAGCTCGGGGTGCTCCTCCTCCAGCGCCTCCAGCTCGCGCAGCCGTCGGTCGAAGTCGGCGTCGTCGAGCGTCGGGGAGTCGAGCACGTAGTAGCGCCAGCGCGCGTCCTCGATCTGCTCCGAGAGCTCCTGGTGGCGTTCGCGCGCCTCGGGCGGTGCGGGAGTGACCTCGGGCGTGCTCATGGCCATATCTTGCCCTGCCCCACCGACAACCACCTGCCAGCACCCGGACGAGGGCAGACGGTGTCCGCTCGCGTCCCTACGCTGTCGCACCTGCGGGGCGCACGCGCTGCCTCGCCGCCGACAGGGGGTCCACATGTCCGCTCGCCACGCCGTCCCGAGGCTGCTGCGCAGGTCGCTGCTGCCCGTCCTCCTCGCCCTCGGGCTGCTGCTCGGGACCAGCGCGGGAGCGCTCGCCAGCCGCCCGTGGCCCGGTGGCCGGATCACCTACGTGGACAAGACCAAGGACCCCGAGGCGGTGCGCGCGGCGGTGCGGGCGTGGAACCGCAGCGGCGTCCGGGTCAGGTTCGTCAAGGTCAAGAAGGCCTCGAAGGCGTCCCTGGTCATCCGCAACTCCCGCAACGTCCCGTCGGGCTGCGGATCCGGCCTGGCGTCCATGGGCTTCGTCCCGCGTGGCAAGGCGTTCGTCAACATCCTGCACGGCACCGACGCCGACGGGCAGGGCTGCGCACAGCCCGGCCAGACCCTGGTGCTCGCGCACGAG
Source organism: Nocardioides sp. Z40_12 (assembly GCF_058215795.1). Lineage (NCBI taxonomy): Bacteria > Bacillati > Actinomycetota > Actinomycetes > Propionibacteriales > Nocardioidaceae > Nocardioides > Nocardioides sp. Z40_12. The sequence goes on along the minus strand of NZ_JBZAJA010000002.1, from coordinate 170,324 downwards.
CTCGGCCACGTCCTCGGCCTGCAGCACAACGACAGCCGGTGCTCGGTGATGAACAGCAGTCACGTCAACGGCGTCGCGCAGCGCGAGTGCCTGGGTGAGGACGTCGAGGAGGCCAGGCCCGGACGCTGGCGCTGCCGGGTGCTGGAGCGGGTCGACCTCACGCGTGCTGCCAAGCTCTACGGCGGCCGGCCCAAGGTGGCGGAGCAGGAGTGGTGCGACGCCATCGACCGGATCCCCGCGACCGGCCCGGTCAGCTGGACCCCGGGCCGCGCCGGCGCCGGCACGCTGACCGTGGTGCGGGGAACGGAGCCCGCGCTCCCCGGCTGGCTCGGGACCTGGGGGTACGGCGTCCCGGGCATGGAGGTCCACGCCACCCCCGGCACCTGCACGGCCGTCCCGGGGTCCGACGCGACCCGGCTCACCGTCGACCTGTGGGAGGTGCCGGTGGGGGCCGCCCAGGCGATCCCCGTCTACGGTCTCCAGCCGGGCCCGCACTGCCTCTCGGTGTGGCAGTTCGACCGGGGCAACAACTACGCGCTGACTCCCAGCACGGTGACGGTCCAGGTCGGCTGAGGCCCGGCCCGGCCCGGCCCGGATCGGGTCAGGTCAGGTCAGGGCGTGCGCGGTGGTCCGGGACAGGGTCAGGGCCCGGCGGGCCCAGTCCGGCGACGCGCCGGCCAGCCCGCAGCCGGGGCTGAGCAGCAACTGGTGCCCGACCTCCTCGGGGTCGAAGCCCAGCATGTCGAGCCAGCGCAGCACCCGCTCGGTGAGCCGGGCGTCGTCGGTCGGGTCGGTGGGGTCGAGGGTGGGCAGCACCCCGAGGACGACGCTCTCACCGCCCTCCAGGGCCTGGCCGAGCTCGTCGTGGTCCTCGGCACCGAGCTGAGCCAGGTCGACCGCGAGACCCCGCGCCCCGGCGCCGCGCAGCAGCCCCAGTGGCGTCCCGGCGGCACAGGCGTGCACCCAGGGCTCGGCCCCGGAGTCGGCGATCGCGGTGAGCACCCACTCGAGCGCGTCCGAGGCCTCGGGCGGATGGACGACGCGGTGCCGGCCGAAGCCGCTGGCGGTGGGCACCCGGCCGGCCAGCACCGCGGCGAGCGCCGGCTCGTCGACCTGGACGACGAGCCGCTCGGCCTCCGGCAGCCGGCGCCGCAGGTCGGCCACGTGCTCCCGGACCCCCTCGGCCAGTGCCTGGGCCAGGTCGCGCCTGGCCCCGTGGTCGGAGAGCACCTTGTCGCCGCGCGGCTTCTCCACGGTGGCGGCCAGCGTCCACGGGCCGGCCACCTGGGTCTTGACCGCGCCGGTCCAGCCCTGGGTCTGCTCCTCGACCTCGTCGAGGTCCTGGGCCAGCAGCGACCGGGCACGCCGGTGGTCGACGCCCGAGGCATCGGTCAGCCGCCAGCCGGCGGGCTGCAGGTCCGCCCCGAGGCCGGCGACGACCGCAAGGCCCCGGCCGGTGGTGGTGGCGCCGGGCCCTCGGCCGGGCAGCTCCGGCACGTGCGGCAGGCCGGCCGCCTCGCCGAGCTCGCCCCACACGACCCGCACCGCCTCGGCGTAGGCGTGCGCCGGCGTCTGCTCCCCCGGGCCGGGCATCGACCCGATCCCGGTCGCGCGCGTCACCCGGCCACCCGCTCGGTGGCGGTGATGGTGGCCGACCCCACGACCCGGGAGCCGTCGTAGATCACCGCGGCCTGGCCGGGGGCGATCCCCTCGGCCGGGTCCAGCAGCTCGATGCGCACGGTGTCGCCGTCGGCCTCCACGACCGCCCGGTGCTCCTGGCCGTGGGCGCGCAGCTGCACCGTGCCCTTGAGCCGGTCCGGCACGGTGCCGCACCAGCGGGGCCGGAAGGCCTCCAGCCGCCCCACCGCGAGCCGCTCGCGCGGGCCGACGGTGACGGTGCCGCTGACCGGCTCGATGTCGAGCACGAACCGGGGCTTCCCGTCGGGCGCGGGACGCCCCAGCCGCAGCCCCTTGCGCTGGCCGATGGTGAAGCCGTAGGTGCCCTCGTGGAGCCCGAGCACCTCGCCGGTCTGCTCGTCGCGGATCTCGCCGCCGTGGTTGGGGGCCCGGTCGCCGAGCTTCTCCCGCAGCCAGCCGGCGTTGTCCCCGTCGGCGACGAAGCAGATGTCGTGGCTGTCCGGCTTCTGGGCGACCAGCAGCCCACGCCGGGCGGCCTCGGCCCGCACCTCGGGCTTGGTGGAGTCGCCCAGCGGGAACATCGCGTGCCGCAGCTGTTCCTGGGTGAGGACCCCCAGCACGTAGGACTGGTCCTTGGCGTGGTCCACGGCCCGGTGCATCTCGACCAGCCCGTCGGCCCCGGTGCGCAGCTGCGCGTAGTGACCGGTGGCCACCGCGTCGAAGCCCAGGGCCAGCGCTCGGTCGAGCACGGCGGCGAACTTGATCTTCTCGTTGCAGCGCAGGCACGGGTTGGGGGTGCGGCCCGCGGCGTACTCGGCCATGAAGTCCTCCACGACGTCGTCGTGGAAGCGGTCCGAGAGGTCCCAGACGTAGTACGGGATGCCGATCACGTCCGCGGCCCGCCGGGCGTCGTTGCTGTCCTCGATGGTGCAGCAGCCCCGGGCCCCGGTGCGGTAGGAGGCGGGGTTGCGGGAGAGCGCGAGGTGCACCCCCGTCACGTCGTGGCCGGCCTCGACCGCCCGGGCTGCGGCCACGGCGGAGTCCACCCCGCCGGACATCGCGGCGAGCACCTTCACCTGGTCCCCCCGTGGGCGGCCCGGGCCCGCTCGACCGCGGGGCCGATCGCGGCCACCAGGGCGTCGACGTCGGACGGCGTGCTGGTGCGGCCCAGCGTGAAGCGCAGGGAGTGACGCGCCTGGGCGGGGTCGCACCCCATGGCGAGCAGCACGTGGGAGGGCTGCGGGACCCCCGCGGAGCACGCCGACCCGGTGGAGCACTCGATGCCCTGGGCGTCGAGCAGCATCAGCAGCGAGTCGCCCTCGCAGCCGGGGAACCCGAGGTGGGCGTTGCCCGGCAGCCGCGCCTGCGGGTCGCCGTGGAGGTGCGCGTCGGGCACCACCTCGATCACCCGGCGCACCAGGTCGTCGCGGAGTGCGGTGACCCGGGCGGCGTGCTCGGCCTGGGCCTTGACGGCCAGCTCGACGGCGGCCGCGAGGCCGGCTATGCCGGGCGGGTCGAGGGTGCCGCTGCGGATGTCGCGCTCCTGGCCGCCCCCGTGGAGCAGCGGCGTCACCTCGACCTCACGGCGTACGACCAGGGCGCCGACCCCGTAGGGCCCGCCCAGCTTGTGGCCGGTGAAGGTCAGGGCGTCGACGCCGCTCGCGGCGAAGTCGACGGGGACCGCCCCCACGGCCTGGACGGCGTCGGTGTGCACCGGGATGCCGTGCTCCCCGGCGATGCGCACCACCTCCTCGATCGGCTGGAGGGTGCCCACCTCGTTGTTGGCCCACATCACCGAGGCCAAGGCGACCGAGCCGGGATCGCGCTCCACGCTGGCCCGGAACGCCTCCACGTCGAGGCGACCGACCGCGTCCACCGGCACCAGCTCGACCTCCGCGGCGCCGGTCGAGGCCAACCAGTGCAGCGGGTCGAGGACGGCGTGGTGCTCCACCGCGGTGGCCAGCACCCGGGTGCGGCGCGGGTCCGCGGCGCGGCGCGACCAGAGGATCCCCTTGAGGGCCAGGTTGTCGGACTCGGTGCCGCCGGAGGTGAAGACCACCTCGCCGGGCCGGCAGCCGAGCGCCTGGGCGATCGTCTCCCGGCTCTCCTCCACCACCCGACGGGCCCGACGGCCGGCGGCGTGCAGCGAGCTGGCGTTGCCCACGGTCGTCTGGTGCCGCGCCACCGCCGCGAGCGCCTCGGGGAGCATGGGCGTGGTGGCGGCGTGGTCGAGGTAGACCGACGGGTTCGACGCAACGGTGTTCATGTCACCGCTCAGCCTACGGCGCCCCGGGTCAGGTGGACCCCGGCGGTGCTCGGCCTACTCCCTGGCCACCTCGGCGACCAGCGCGGCGTGGTCTGAGCCGGGCACCGGGTGGGTGGCCGTGCGGGTCGCGGTCCACCCCTGTCCGACCAGCACGTGGTCGATCGCGACGACCGCGGGCGCCGAGAGGGGGCCGAGGCCGACCTCGCCCGCCGAGGGCCAGGTGGGCTGCCACCCGGAGCCGGCGACCTCCGCGGCGTCGCGCAGCCCGCCCGCGTCGAGCAGGTCGCGGAAGACGCCGTGGTCCGGCGTGGCGTTCAGGTCGCCGAGCAGGAGCCCGGGCGGACGGCCGGCCACCGCCTCGCGCAGCACCCGGTGGTCGCTGCGCCAGCCCTCGGCGTCCCCCATCGGCGACTCGGGGTGGGTGACCACCACCGGGACCCGCTCCCCCGCCACGTCGACCCGCACCGCGAAGGAGGTCCACTGGGTGGGGATCGCCCGCTCCCCCACCAGCGGGTGCCGGGAGTAGAGCATCGTGCCCTCCACGCCGTAGTCCGCCTCCCCGGCGTGGAAGGGCAGCTGCACGTTGAGCCCCGCCTCCTCCATCATCAGCAGCGCGTAGGGGGTGACCTCCTGGACCGCCAGCAGGTCGACGTCCTCCTCGGCGGCCAGACGCACCAGGTCCTCGGGGTCCGCGGACCCGTTGAGCATGTTGAAGGTCATCACCTTGAGTCGCAGCGCGTCCTCTCCCGGCTCGGGCTCGCCGCCCACGAACTGCGGTGCCAGCCAGCCCAGGTGGAGCACCAGCCCCACGACGGCGGGCACCCCGGCCAGCAGGGCCAGCCGGCGGCTGCCGCCGAGCCGGAGGTCGAGCGCGACCACGGCCAGGACCAGCAGGTAGGCGAGCACCGCCCAGGGGGCGAACGAGACCAGCCTGACCAGGAGCCCCTGGTCGGGCTGGAGCAGGCGCAGCCCGGTCAGGAGCACACCCCCGAGCAGGCAGGCCCCGGCCCCGGTCCGCAGCAGGAGGGTCACAGGCCCAGAAACTACTGCCTGGGGCCCGTCGCGGGGGGCGATCCGCCCAGACGCGGCTCCAGGAGGACGAGGTCGTCGCGGTGCACCACCTCGCGCTCGTACCCGGCGCCCAGCTCCCGCTTGAGCTCGTGGGAGGACTTCCCGAGCAGGCCCGGGATCTCGGCGGAGTCGAAGTTGACGAGGCCTCGGGCGACCGGGCGTCCCTCGGCGTCGGTCAGGTCGACCGGGTCCCCGGCCACGAAGCGGCCCGCGACCGCGGTGATCCCGGCGGCCAGCAGCGAGGCGCGCCGCTCCACGACCGCCCGTACGGCCCCCTCGTCGAGGATCAGCCTGCCCTGGGGCTCGGAGGCGTGCGCCAGCCACAGCAGCCGGGTGGGACGACGCCGCCCCCGGGCGTGGAAGAGCGTGCCGACGGCCTCGCCGGCCAGCGCGGGGACGGCGTTGTCGGCGGAGGTGAGCACCACCGGGATGCCGGCGCCCGTGGCGATCCGGGCCGCCTCCACCTTGGTCACCATGCCCCCGGTGCCGAGGCCCGCGGCCCCTGCGCTGCCGATCCGTACGCCGTCGAGGTCGCCCGCCCCGCGCACGTCGGCGAGCAGGCGGGTCCCGGCGAGGTCGGGGGGTCCGTCGTAGAGCCCGTCCACGTCGGAGAGCAGCACCAGCAGGTCGGCGTGCACCAGGTGGGCGACCAGTGCGGCCAGCCGGTCGTTGTCGCCGAAGCGGATCTCGGAGGTGGCGACGGTGTCGTTCTCGTTGACGATCGGCAGGGCGCCGAGCTCGAGGAGCTTGGCGAAGGTCTGGTAGGCGTTGCGGTAGTGCGCGCGGCGGGTCACGTCGTCGACGGTGAGCAGCACCTGGCCGGTGACGAGCCCGTGCCGGGCGAACTCCTGCTGGTAGTGGTGGGCGAGCAGGCCCTGCCCGACCGACGCGGCGGCCTGCTGGGCGGCCAGGCCGCGCGGCCGGCGGCGCAGGCCGAGGGGTGAGAGCCCGGCCGCGATGGCCCCGGAGGAGACCAGCACCACCTCGGCGCCACGGCCACGCACGGCGGCCAGCACGTCTGCGAGGTCTGCCACGCGCTGCCGGTCGATGCCGCCACCCGCACTGGTGAGCGACGACGACCCGACCTTGACCACGATCCTGCTCGCCTCGACGACCGCCGGGCGCAGGCTGCCGCCCTCGCTCATGCGTCGGGGTCGTCCTCTGCCCAGTCGGGGTCGTCGGGCGAGCCGATCTCGTACGAGCTGGGGCCGAAGCGCTCGGGCTTGTCCTGCTTGTCCAGCCGCCTGGCCACGTCGGCTCGGGTCTCGTTCTCGCCCCGCTCCTCCATCGCCGCGTCGATGTCGCGGCGGCGGGTGCGCGCCGGGCGCTGCTCGTCGAAGCGCTGGTCCTCGCCGCGGCGGCCCAGCATCTCGGCGCCGGCCTCGATGTCGGGCTTGAAGTCGAAGACCACGGAGTTGTCGGGGTGCCCGATCAGCACGGTGTCCCCGGCCTCGGCACCACGCTTGACCAGGGCCTCCTCCACCCCGAGCCGGTTGAGCCGGTCGGCGAGGAAGCCGACGGCCTCGTCGTTGCTGAAGTCGGTCTGGCGGATCCACCGCTCGGGCTTGGTGCCCCGCACCCGCCACGCGTCCCCGTCGCGGGTGATCTCGAAGTCGCCGCCGCCCCCGACCGCGGGCGGCCTGATGACGATCCGGGTCGGCTCCACGGCCGGCTTCTCGGTGCGGCTCCTGGACACGATCTCGGCCATCGCGAAGGTCAGCTCCCGCACCCCGGCCCCCGAGGCGGCCGAGATCGGGAAGACCAGCATGCCGCGCTCCCGCAGGTCGTCGATGACCATGTCGGCGATGTCGGCGCCGTCGGGCACGTCGATCTTGTTGAGCGCCACCAGGCGGGGCCGGTCCTCCAGCCCGCCGTAGCGGGCCAGCTCGGACTCCATCACCTCCAGGTCGTCGACCGGGTTGCGCCCGGGCTCGATGGAGGCGGTGTCGACGACGTGCACGAGGGCCGCGCAGCGCTCGATGTGGCGCAGGAAGTCGTGGCCCAGGCCGCGTCCCTCGGCGGCGCCCTCGATCAGGCCGGGGACGTCGGCCACCGTGAAGGTGGTGTCGCCGGCGCGCACCACGCCCAGGTTGGGCACCAGGGTGGTGAAGGGGTAGTCGGCGATCTTGGGCCGGGCCCTCGAGATCGCGGCGATCAGGGAGGACTTGCCGGCGCTGGGGTAGCCCACCAGCCCGATGTCGGCGACCACCTTGAGCTCGAGGTGGATCTCGAGCTCATCGCCGGGCTCACCGAGCAGGGCGAAGCCGGGGGCCTTGCGCTTGGAGGAGGCCAGCGAGGCGTTGCCCAGACCGCCGCGGCCGCCGGTGGCGACCACCATCTCGCTGCCGGCGCCGATCAGGTCGCCCAGCACGTTGCCCTGGGCGTCGGTGACCACCGTGCCGTCGGGCACCGGCAGCACCAGGTCGGAGCCGTGGCCGCCGTTCTTGTGGTCCCCCGCCCCGTGGCCGCCGTTCTCGGCCCGCCGCTTGGGACTGTGGTGGTACTCGATCAGCGTGGTGACCTGCGGGTCGACGCGGAGGATGACCGATCCGCCCGGTCCCCCGTTGCCGCCGTCGGGCCCGCCGAGGGGCTTGAACTTCTCGCGGTGCACGGACGCCACGCCGTTTCCGCCGCGGCCTGCGCTGACGTGCAGCGTCACGCGGTCGACGAAGGTGGGTACGGCCATGTGGAGCTCTCCTCGATGGGGGTGGAACACACGAAGGGCGTCCCCAGGTCTAGGGACGCCCTTCGTTGGAAATGTGTGCTGCGTGAAGCGTCAGGTCACTCGCCCGGGACGACGTTGACGACCTTGCGGCCACGACGGGTGCCGAACTCGACGGCACCCGCGACGAGCGCGAAGAGCGTGTCGTCGCCGCCGCGGCCGACGCCGCTGCCCGGGTGGAAGTGCGTGCCGCGCTGGCGGACGATGATCTCGCCGGCGCCGACGACCTGGCCGCCGTAGCGCTTGACGCCGAGACGCTGTGCGTTGGAGTCGCGACCGTTCTTGGTCGAGGCCGCACCCTTCTTGTGTGCCATGAGTTCAGTCCTTCGTGGATCGCGAGGGCGGGAAGCCGCTCAGACGGAGATGTCGGTGACCTTGACCTGGGTGTACTTCTGGCGGTGACCCTGGCGCTTCTTGTAGCCGGTCTTGTTCTTGTACTTCTGGATGATGATCTTGGGGCCCTTGGTCCGCCCGAGGACCTCGACGGTCACCGAGGCCTTGTCCAGGCCGGTGGCGGTGACGGCCTCGCCGTCCACCACCATCACGACGGGAAGGGTCACGGACTCACCGGGGGTGGTCAGGACCTGGTCGATCTCGATGACATCGCCGACAGCAACCTTCTGCTGCTTGCTGCCACTCCGCACGATCGCGTACACCGCGACTCACTCTCCTCGTCGGACTCGAACAGTCCATCAACAATCTCAAGACTCAGGGCACCCACCGCGCGCCGACGACTCGTGTCCGACAAAGGGCCACGACGTGCAAGCACACCAGCGGGAAGGTGTTGGGACACACCGAAGGTCAATACTACGGACGGGGGGACGTGCGCGCAAAACGCGGCCCGTCCCCCCGGCCGGTCGGGTCAGCGCTTGCGCGCGCCCTTCTTCTTGATCGGGACGTGCTCGACCTGGACGCCGTCGGCATCGTCGTCCTGGTCCGCCGGGGCCGCACCGGCACCGGCATCGGCCGACCCGGTCGTCTCCACCGCCGGCTGCACGGTCGCCGGCGGGCCGGCGGGCCGCGACGCCGCACGGCGGCGGGTCCGGGTGACCACCGTCGTGGTGGGCGCCGGCTCGGGGGTCGGCTCGGGCTCGGGCGTCGGCTCAGGCTCGGGCGTCGGCTCGGGCGTCGGCTCAGGCTCGGGCGTCGGCTCGGGCTCGGGCGTCGGCTCGGGCTCGGGCGTCGGCTCAGGCGTCGCCACGGGCTCAGGCGTCACCTCAGGCGCCGGCACGGGCTCGGGCGTCGGCTCGGGCTTGACCTCGACGGGCGCGTCGCCGTCGGCCGCCGGCGCAGCGGTGCGCTCCGCGAGGTCGGCGTTCTCCGGCTTGGCCATCGCGGCGACCACCTTGGGCGACGGCGCGGCCGGTGGAGCACTCGGCGGCGTCGGCCGGTCGGAGCCGCCGCCGGAGCCCTGAGCGGACTCCTTGCCGCGGCCACCGCGTCCCCGCCGGCCACCACGGCGCCCGTCGTCGTCGGAGGCCGCGGAGGACCGCGGCTCGACCGGCGCGCTCTGCACCACGACCCCGCGGCCCTGGCAGTGCTCGCAGTCGGTGGAGAAGGCCTCCAGCAGGCCGGTGCCGATCCGCTTGCGCGTCATCTGGACCAGGCCCAGCGAGGTCACCTCGGCGACCTGGTGCCGGGTCCGGTCACGGCCCAGGCACTCCACCAGTCGCCGGACGACGAGGTCGCGGTTGGACTCCAGCACCATGTCGATGAAGTCGACGACGATGATGCCGCCGATGTCGCGCAGCCGCAGCTGGCGGACGATCTCCTCCGCCGCCTCGAGGTTGTTCTTGGTGACCGTCTCCTCCAGGTTGCCCCCGGAGCCGGTGAACTTGCCCGTGTTGACGTCGACCACGGTCATCGCCTCGGTGCGGTCGATCACCAGGGAGCCGCCCGAGGGCAGCCAGACCTTGCGGTCCAGGCCCTTGGCGATCTGCTCCTCGACGCGGTAGGCCGAGAAGACGTCGCCCTGCTGGGCCGAGGCGTTGTCGCCCGGCTGGTAGCGCTCGAGGCGCTCGCCGAGGTCGGGCGCCACGTGGGTGACGTAGCCCTTGACGGTCTCCCAGGCGTCGTCGCCCTCGATGACCAGCTTCTTGAAGTCCTCGGTGAAGAGGTCGCGGACCACCTTGAGGGTCAGGTCCGGCTCTCCGTAGAGCAGCTGCGGGGCGTTGCCCTTGGTCTTGGCCTCGATGTCCTCCCAGCGGGCCTTGAGCCGCTCGACGTCGCGGGTCAGCTCCTCCTCGCTGGCACCCTCGGCGGCGGTGCGCACGATCACGCCCGCGGTGTCCGGGACGATCTCCTTGAGCAGCGCCTTGAGGCGGTGACGCTCGGTGTCGGGGAGCTTGCGGGAGATGCCGCTGGTGGTGCCGTCCGGCACGTAGACCAGGAACCGGCCCGCGAGGCTGACCTGGCTGGTCAGCCGGGCGCCCTTGTGGCCGACCGGGTCCTTGGTGACCTGCACCAGGATGCTCTGGCCCGACGAGAGCACCGACTCGATCTTGCGGGGCTGGCCCTCCTTGTGACCCAGGGCGGACCAGTTGACCTCACCGGCGTAGAGCACCGCGTTGCGGCCCTTGCCGATGTCGATGAAGGCGGCCTCCATCGACGGCAGCACGTTCTGCACCCGGCCGAGGTAGACGTTGCCGATCAGCGAGGTCTGGGACTCCCGGGCCACGTAGTGCTCGACCAGCACGTTGTCCTCGAGGACCGCGATCTGGGTCAGGTCCTTGCGCTGACGGATCACCATCACCCGGTCGACGGCCTCGCGCCGGGCCAGGAACTCGGCCTCGCTCACGATGGGGGCGCGACGACGGCCGGCCTCGCGGCCCTCACGGCGCCGCTGCTTCTTGGCCTCCAGGCGGGTGGACCCGGCGACGGCGGTGATCTGGTCCTCGGCGGAGCGGGTCTTGCGCACCCGGGTCACGGTGTTGTCCGGGTCGTCGGCCCCCTCGGCGGGGCCGTCCCCGCTGCGGCGGCGACGGCGGCGACGGCGCGACCCCGAGGACGAGGAGTCGTCGTCGGCGGCTGCGGAGTCGTCGTCGCCGGCGCTGGCGCCGTCGGAGCGCTCGGTGTCCTCGCCGTTGTCGTCGCTCTCGTCGCTCTCGCCGTTCCCGCCGCCCTCGGCGGAGTCGCCGGCCTTGCGGCGCCGGCGGCCGCCGCGACGACGGCGGCGGCGCGAGGGGGTGCCGTCGCCGGACTCCTCGTCGGACCCGTCGTCGTCGGCGGAGTCGCCGGACTCCTCGGCCGACCCCGCGGTGTCGGTCTCGTCGTCGGAGTCGGACGGGGCCTCGGTCGGCGCGTCGAGGACGTCGGTCAGCTCCGCGGCGGCGGCGGCCTCCTCGTCGTCCTCCGGGACCTCCACCACCTCGGGCGCCACCGGCTCGGCGACCTTCTTGGCCGCCCGGCCGCCGCGGCTGCGGGCCGACCTGGTGGTCCTGGTGACCTTCGGCGCGGCGGTGGCGTCCTCGGTGGGGGCGGACGCCTGGTCCGCCGTCCCCTGGTCCGCCGTCCCCTCAGCCGCCGCGTCCGCGGCCGGGGCGGTCGGCTGGTCGGTGCTCACCGGGGCCGCAGCCCGCTTGCGGGTGCGGCGGGCGGGGGCCTTGACCGGCTCGGGTGCCTGGAAGAGCGGCAGCGTGGCCGAACCGGTCGGCTCCGCCTGGGCCGGGGCGGCGTCCCCGGTCGGCTGGCCGGGCTCGTCCGCCGGCTGCGCGGCGGCGACCTTCTTGGCGGTGCTCTTGCGCGGGGCCCGCTTGGCGGCGGCCCTCTTGGCCGGCGCCGGGGTCTCCGGGGTCTCCACGCCCTCCGCGGCGGCGCCCGAGGCCGCCTCGGCCGGCGCCTCCCCGGCGGGGACCTCCAGGGCCTCCTGCCCGGCGGCCGCCTTCTTGGCCGTGCTGCGCCGCGTCGTGGTCTTCTTGGCCGCGGCGGCCTTCTTGGCGGGCGCCCTCTTGGCAGCCGCCTTCTTCGCCGTCCCCGGCGCGGCATCGCCGGCGGAGGAGGTCGGGGCGGTCGTCGCCTGCGTGGTGTCGTTGTTCTCGGTCTCGTCGAGCATGTGCGCTCCTCGACCGGTGCGCTGCACCGGTGTGTAGGACGCCGGGACCCGGATGCTCAGGATCCGCGACGCAAAGCCTTCGGTGGCAACGACACCCTCCGCGGGCGCGTCGGGGGATGTCCGCCGCGCACCTGCCGCGGTCGCCGGGCTGTGCCACCCCAAGTGTCACGGGTGCCACGTGGGCGGGCCTCTGTCACCGACTCGCCCTGGCCGCGTCGCGGTCTGGCGTCGACTTCCATCCTCCGTGCCGTCCGACGGGTGTCGGACCGGCGAGAACGTCGTCGGGTCCCTCTTGCCGACGTGTGCCGTCAGGAGCGACCGAGGCGAGTATCGCACATCGGCGGCTTCTTCACCGCTATGGCGCGGAGCGCAGCGGGTCGCCGATGACCCCGGTGAGCTCGTCCAGCGGCCCCTGCTCCAGCCGGGTGAGCAGGGGCGTGCCGGTGCCGAGCCCCTCGCCGTCGTCGGCGACCTTGGCCAGCGCACTCAGCACGTCGTCGGGCCGGACGGCGGGCACGCTGTGGCGCAGCACCAGCTCGAGCACCACCCCGGCGGGGCCGGGCTCGGCGACCAGCGAGAGGACCGCGCCGCGGGCGTCGAACTCCCGCAGGCCCTTCTTGGTCATCCTCTCGACCAGGACCTCCTCCTGGGCCAGGAAGCGTGCCACCAGGGGCTCGAGGTCGGCGGCGCCGGGCAGGCCGATGCGCCACCGGCTGCCGGTGAGCCGGTCGCTCAGCGACCCGCCCTCGGACTCCACCACGTCCAGCAGGTCCAGCCCCTCGGGCAGCGCCTCGTCGAGCTGGGCGAGCACGTCAGCCGGGTCGACCACCTGGGCGAGCGCGAGCTCGAGGTACTCCGCCTCGGAGGCCGCGCCGGTGGGCGAGGCACCGGCGTAGGAGATCCGGGGGTGCGGGTTGAAGCCCGACGAGTAGGCCATCGGGATCCGGGCGCGGAAGACCGCGCGCTCGAAGGCACGGCTGAAGTCCCGGTGACTGGTGAAGCGGAGACGGCCACGCTTGGCGTAGCGGATCCGGAGTCGCTGGACGGGAGGGGCTTGCTGCTCGGGCTGCTCACGCACGCCGCACACCGTAGCCCGTCACGGCAGCGGAGCCGACTTCCGCTGCCTGGCGGTGTAGGCGTTCGTGATGCGCACCCCACCCAGCCATGCGGTGAGCCGCGCCGCCTCCGCCTCCAGCCGGGACCGCGCCTCACGGCCCACGTCGTCGTGGAGCACGACCTCGACCACGCCCTGCTCGTCCTGCACCCAGCAGCCGACGATCCGGCCGTCCCACCAGGCGGTGGTGGCGCCGTTGCCGGCACTGTCGTAGACCCGCGGGCGGACGCCGGGGGCGAGGTGGAAGTCGCGTCCCTGCCAGCCCATCGTGGTCGGGTCCAGGGTGGGCAGCAGCGCGCCCCAGGGCTCCACCGGCGGCACCGGGTCGAGGTCGTCGGGCAGCAGCCAGCCGACGGCGCCGTCCTCCAGCTGCACCTGGGCGGCTCCCACGGACGCGAGGGCACCGCGCACCGCACGCCTGGTCGCGCCCAGCCACCAGACCAGGTCGTCCTCGGTCCCGGGACCGAAGGTCCACAGCCACCGCCGCACCAGCTCGGCGTACCCCGCCTCTTCGGGCCACGGCTCCGGCCGCTCGCCGAGCCAGCGCTCCGCGGTGCACCAGGTGGGACGGTGCTGCCACCACGGGGCCCCCACCTCCCCGCCGTTGGGCCCGGACATGAGCGCCCCCTCGGCGCCCAGCACGGTGGTCACGGGCGTGGCCAGCCAGATCTGCACCGCCCAGCGGCCACGGCCCCTGGTGATCCGGGCAGCCAGCGCCGGGACCTCGCCGCGGAGCTCGGGGACCGACCGGGGCGCCGGCCGGGCGCGCAGGTGGTCCAGCGTCGTACCGCGCACGTCGGCGAACCACGCCTCCCCGTCAGCGGCGAGACCTGCCGCCTCGACGTCCTTGGCCAGGCGCCTGCGCTCGGCCTCCGCGACCCGGGCGGCCGCGCTGCCCAGGACCGCCGGGAGCAGGTCGCGCGGCAGCACCCACTTGGTCCGCCGCATCGCCAGCTGGCTGACCAGGGAGCGGTCCTCGCGCAGGGCGCGGTCGACCTGCTCGACCGTGAGCCCCTCCACCCGCGCCCACAGCGCCAGGTGCACGCTGGCGGCCTCGGTGGCGTGCAGCGCGGTCATCGCGGTGGCGGCGGTGACCGGGTCGGGAAAGCGCGCCGCCGGTGCCAGGCCGTGGCGGCGGGCCAGTCGACTGCGTCGTTCCACGTCCGTCACGGTGCGCACGGACCTATCATGTCCTGGACGTCCCAGAGTGCTCGGAGCCCGGATGAACCGCTGGAGTAGCACCCTGCCCTGGGTGCTGGCGGCGGCGCTGGGCACGGCCTGCGTCGCCGTGCTGGGCGTGCTGGCGCTCGACCCCACGCCCGGGCCGGCCCAGACCGCGCTCGAGGCGCTGACCGGCCAGGAGCAGCGGCCCGACCCCACCGACGCCGCCTGGACGGCCGCGCCGAGCGCGACCCCCACCACGTCGGGGCCGAGCCACGAGTCCTCGACCCCCGAGCCGACCGCCTCGCCCGCTCCGTCCCCGAGCGGGTCGCCCGGCCCCCGCCCCGGCGACCCCCGCACCGCTCCGGTCCCCGCGCCCACGGTGCGCCCCCCGCTCGAGACGCCCGCCGAGACGCCGGGGCGGATCTGCGTGCCGATCCCCCGGCTGACCCCGCTGAAGGTCCTCACCTTCAACATCCACGGGGGGCTCGGCCCCCGCGGCCGCGACCTGCCGCGGATCGTGGCGGAGATCCGCGCGTCGGGGGCCGACGTGGTGATGCTGCAGGAGGTCGACCGGTTCCGGCCGCGGACCGGCGCGATCGACATGCCCGCGGTGCTGGCCGCCGAGCTGGGGATGGAGTCCGCCTTCGCCCCCAACGTCCGCTTCCCGGGCCGAGCCGAGTACGGCGTGGCGACGCTCTCCCGCCTGCCCGTCCTGGAGACCGAGCACGTGCTCCTTCCCAACGACCCGGGCAAGGAGCAGCGCGGGGTGCTGCGCACCCGCATCTCGGTGGGACCGGAGGAGGTCGACGTCTACAACACGCACCTCGACCACACCTCGGACCCGCTGCGCCGGCGGCAGGCCGAGGCGGTGCGGGGCCTCGTCGAGCGGGGCGGCGCGCCCGTCGTGCTGGGCGGGGACTTCAACGCCTCGCCGGTGACGGCCCCCTACGGGACCATCACCTCGGCCCTCTCCGACGCCTGGGTCCAGGTGGGTCAGGGCCGAGGCCCGACGGCGGGCCGCGCCCCGGGCGCGAGGATCGACTACGTCTTCGTCCACGAGGCGGTGATCCCCCGGGCCGCCCGGGTGCTGCCGAGCGCCGTCTCCGACCACGCCGCGGTCGGGGTCGACGTGCTGGTGGCCGGGATCAGCGGCTGCCAGTGGCTCTCCCGGCCGTTCACGCCGTAGCCGCCGGCTCGGGTCAGACGACGCTGAGCGGCAGCAGCTTCTGGCCGGTGGGCCCGATCTGGATCTCGGTGCCCATCTCCGGGCACACCCCGCAGTCGTAGCAGGGGGTCCAGCGGCAGTCCTCCACCTCGATGTCGGCGCCCTCGGCAGCAGCGAGGGCGTCCTCCCAGTCGGCCCAGAGCCAGTCCTTGTCGAGGCCGGAGTCGAGGTGGTCCCAGGGCAGGACCTCGTCGAGGTCGCGCTCGCGGGTCGTGTACCAGCCGACGTCGACGCCGGTGCCGGCCAGCGCCCGCTCGGCGCACTCCATCCAGCGGTCGTAGGAGAAGTGCTCGCTCCAGCCGTCGAAGCGGCCGCCGTCGCGCCACACCTCCTCGATGACCCGCCCGATCCGGCGGTCGCCGCGGGAGAGGAGCCCTTCGACGATGCCGGGCTTGCCGTCGTGGTAGCGGAAGCCGATGGCCCGGCCGAAGCGCTTGTCGGCGCGGACCACGTCGCGCAGCTGCTTGAGGCGCTCGTCGGTGGTCTCGTGGTCGAGCTGGGCGGCCCACTGGAAGGGCGTGTGCGGCTTGGGCACGAAGCCGCCGATGGAGACCGTGCAGCGGATGTCGTTGCGCCCCGAGACCTCGCGTCCCTTGGCGATGACCTTCTTGGCCAGCTCGGCGACCTGGAGGACGTCCTCGTCGGTCTCGGTGGGCAGCCCGACCATGAAGTAGAGCTTCACCTGCCGCCACCCGTGGGAGTACGCCGCCGCGACCGTGCGGATCAGGTCCTCCTCGGTGACCATCTTGTTGATCACCCGGCGCATCCGCTCGCTGCCGCCCTCGGGCGCGAAGGTGAGGCCCGAGCGGCGACCGTTGCGGGAGAACTCGTTGGCCAGCGAGATGTTGAAGGCGTCCACCCGGGTGGAGGGCAGCGAGAGCGAGACGTTGGACCCCTCGTAGCGGTCGGCCAGCCCCTTGGCCACGTCGGCGATCTCGGTGTGGTCGGCGCTGGAGAGCGAGAGCAGCCCGACCTCCTCGAAGCCCGACTTCCGGATGCCGTTCTCCACCATGTCGCCGATGGTCTTGATCGACCGCTCGCGGACCGGGCGGGTGATCATCCCCGCCTGGCAGAAGCGGCAGCCCCGGGTGCAGCCGCGGAAGATCTCCACCGAGAACCGCTCGTGCACCGTCTCGGCCAGCGGGACGAGCGGCTTGGCCGGGTAGGGCCACGCGTCGAGGTCCATCAGGGTGTGCTTGCGCACCCGGGCGGGGATCCCCGGGCGGTTGGGCACGACCGCCTCGATCGCCCCGTCGGCGCCGTAGGTCACGTCGTAGAAGCGGGGCACGTAGACGCCGCCGCTGACCGCCAGCCGGCGCAGCAGCTCGTCCCGGCCTCCCGGGCGGCCCTCGTTCTTCCACTCCCGGACCACCTCGGAGATCGCGAGCACCACCTCCTCGCCGTCGCCCAGCACCGCGGCGTCGACGAAGTCGGCGATCGGCTCTGGGTTGAAGGCGGCGTGACCGCCCACCAGCACCACCGGGTCGTCCTCGCCCCGGTCGGCGGAGTGCAGCGGGATGCCGGCCAGGTCGAGCGCGTTGAGCATGTTGGTGTAGCCCAGCTCGGTGGAGAAGCTGATGCCGAAGACGTCGAAGGCGCGGACCGGGCGGTGCGCGTCGACGGTGAACTGCGGGATCCGGTCCTCGCGCATCACCTTCTCCATGTCGGGCCAGACCGCGTAGGTCCGCTCCGCCAGGATCCAGTCGCGCTCGTTGAGCACCTCGTAGAGGATCTGCACGCCCTGGTTGGGCAGGCCCACCTCGTAGGCGTCGGGGTACATCAGGGCCCAGCGCACGGTCTCGCCGCCCTCGGACGACGCCGCCGCGCAGTCCCACTCCTTGACGGTGGAGTTGAGCTCGCCGCCGACGTACTGGATGGGCTTGGAGACCGACGGCAGACGCGGTTCGAGCAGGTGGAAGACGGACGCGACGTCGCTCGACATCTCCGTGCGGGTGTCGGTGACGTGGGACATGGGGGTGAACCTCTCGGACGGGTGCGGCGATCCTGACAAGCCTACGTGGATTTCAAGGCGGGACCCCTACTGCGGCTAGGTTTGTGCCATGAGTGCCTCAACGGTCCACGGCCGTTTCAACTGGACACTCGCCGTCCCCCCGCTGGCCCTGGCCATGCTGGTCGCGACCTGGTCCCGGCACGAGCACTGGGCCGTGCTGGTGGCGCTGGCCGTGGCGCTGGTCGGTGCGGTGGTCGCCGCCGTGCACCACGCGGAGGTGGTCGCCCACAAGGTGGGCGAGCCCTACGGCTCGCTGATCTTGGCCGTCGCGGTGACGGTGATCGAGGTCGGCCTGATCGTGATGCTGATGACCAGCGGCGGCGCCGGAGCCAGCACGTATGCCCGCGACACGGTCTTCGCGGCGCTGATGATCACCCTCAACGGCATCGTCGGCCTCTCCCTGCTGGTCGGCGCCCTCAAGCACCACCTGGTCAGCTTCAACGCCTCCGGCACCGGCGCGGCCCTGGCCACGGTGATCACGCTGGCCGGCGTCACCCTGGTGCTGCCCGCCTTCACCACCTCGGGCGTCGGCCTGGAGTTCTCGGCCTCCCAGCTGGCCTTCGCGGCGGTCGCCTCCCTGGTGCTCTACGTCTCCTTCGTGCTCACCCAGACGGTCCGCCACCGCGACTTCTTCGTCCCCGTCTCCAGCGACGAGCTCGGGCGCTTCACCGGCCTGCTCGACGCCGACGACGACGACCACGCCGACCCGCCCTCCAGCCGGATCACGATGCTCAGTCTCGGGCTGCTGGTGGCCTCGCTGGTCGCCGTGGTCGGCCTGGCCAAGCTGCTCTCCCCCACCATCGAGGAGGGGGTCCGGGGCCTCGGCCTGCCCTACACCGTGGTCGGGGTGGTGATCGCGCTGCTGGTCCTCTCCCCCGAGTCCATCTCCGCGGTGCGCAACGCCTCCCGGGACCGGGTCCAGACCAGCCTCAACCTCGCCTACGGCTCCGCGATGGCCTCGATCGGCCTCACCATCCCGACGATCGCGCTCGCCATGATCTGGCTCGACGGCCCTCTCGAGCTCGGCCTGATGCCGATGCAGATGGTGCTGCTCGCCATCACCGTGGTGGTCTCGGTCCTCACCGTCGTCCAGGGCCGGGCCAAGACCCTGCAGGGCACGGTCCACCTGGTGCTGCTGGCCGCCTTCATCTTCTTGTCGATGAACCCCTGAGCCCCGGGCCCGGGACGCCCGGGCGCCGGAGCACGTGACCGGGACGTCTCCGACCCCCGGTACGCCCTAGCGCTTGGAGAGCGCCCGCGGCGGGGAGAGCACCCGGGTGGGCAGGCTGGTGCTGTTGCGCAGGTGCACGTTCTGCAGCAGGCCGACGGCCAGCAGCCCGGCGAACATCGAGGAGCCGCCGTAGGAGACGAAGGGCAGCGGCACCCCGGTGACCGGCATGATCCCCAGGCACATGCCGACGTTCTGGAAGGCCTGGAAGCCGAACCAGCAGGCGATCCCGGCCGCCGCCACCCGGCCGAACATGTCGTCGGTGCCGCCCGCGATCGCCAGCGCCCGCCAGATCACGGCCGCGGTCAGCAGGATCACCAGCCCGGCACCGAGGAGTCCGAGCTCCTCCCCCACGGCGGTGAAGATGAAGTCCGTGTGCTGCTCGGGCACGAAGCCCGACTGCGTCTGCGACCCGTCGAAGAGGCCCTGGCCGAAGAGGCCGCCGTTGCCGACCGCGATGCGGGCCTGCTCGGTGTTGTAGCCGGCCCCCCGCGGGTCCAGGTCGGGGTTGGTGAAGGCCATGAAGCGGGCGAGCTGGTAGTCCTTGAGCAGGCCCCCGCTCACCGCCACGGCCGCGGTCGCGATGCCGCCGACCAGCAGGCCGGCCAGCCACCGGCGCGGAGCACCGGCCACCGCCAGCACGCCGAAGACGGTGGCGGCCAGGACCAGCATCGTGCCGAGGTCGGGCTGGGACATGATCAGGGCCGCCGGCAGCCCGGCGATCAGCAGCATGCCGACCACGTCGACCGACCCCACCGAGCGCCGCCAGCTGCCCTCGGTGCGCTCGGCGACCAGCAGGGCCATCCCGACCACCACGGCCAGCTTGGCGAACTCCGAGGGCTGGATCGACATGCCGGCCAGCTGGAGCCAGGAGCGGGAGCCGTTGATCGTGGAGCCCATCGTGAGCACCAGGACGAGCCCGACGATCGAGGCGAGGTAGACCAGGGGGGCCAGGATCCGCACCCACCGGTGGTCGGTGGCGGTGACCAGGATCAGCAGCACGACGCCGATGGCGACGTTGACCAGCTGCTTGCGCAGGTAGGCCGTGGAGTCGCCGCCGGTGAGCAGGTCACGGCTCCCGGTGGTGGACCACACCATCAGGGTGCCCACGACCAACAGGCCGGCCACGGCGAGCATCAGCACCCAGTCGAGGCCCGGCGCTCGCAGGGACCCCGCGACCCGGACGGATCCGGGCGCCCGCCCGCTCACCGCTTCCTCCGGGTGGGCGGCATGATCGTGCCGTCTGCCTGGAAGGAGGGCAGCCTCGCCGGCGGGACGACCCCGGGGATCGCCGCCTTGCGGGCGACGACCTGGTCGCCCTCGACGCCGTACAGCGTCTCCCAGACGGCCCGGACCGAGTCGCCGACGCTGCCGGAGCCGGTCCCGCCCTGGCTGATCATCATCACCACGGTGTAGTCCTCGGTGTAGGAGGCCACCCAGCCGGTGGTCTGCTTGCCGTAGACCTCCGCCGACCCGGTCTTGGCGCGGATCTGGACCTGGTCGAGGGGGAAGCCGATCAGCTTCCAGCTCATGGTGCCCCGGGTGGAGACCCCCTTGAGCGCCTCGTCGATGAAGGCGAGCTCCTGCCGGGAGGCCTTGACCCGGCCCTGGCGCTTCGGCGGGATCTTGCGCAGCACCGTGCCGTCGGGGCTGACGATGGCCTTGCCGACCCGCGGCTCCCACAGGGTGCCGCCGTTGCCGAGCGAGGCGTAGGCGCGGGCCAGCTGGAGGGGGGTGACGATCGTGTCGCCCTGCCCGATGGAGAAGTTCACCGCGTCGCCGGCGCGGTAGGCGAAGCCCTCCACGCAGAACTCGCGGGCGAACCGGTAGACGAAGTCGGAGGTGTCGGCGTCCTGGGGCTTGCCCGCGATGTCGCAGTAGTAGTCCTTCTGCGACTCGAAGTAGGAGCGCTTCCAGGCCCGGTCCGCGATCCGGCCGGGTGCCTCGCCGGGCAGGTCGATCCCGGTCTCGGCGCCGAAGCCGAAGTCCTTGGCGCCCTCCACCAGCGGGTCCCGGGCCTCGACGTCGGCCACGTCGGAGCCGAGCCGCTGCCAGTAGTCGTAGCCGATCCGGTAGAAGAAGGTGTTGCAGGAGACCTCGAGGGCCCGGGCGAAGCCGATGGTGCCGTGGGCGCCGGACTCGAAGTTCTTGAAGACCCGGTTGCCGACCTGGAACCCCGACGAGCACGGCAGCGTGCTGTCCATGCCGTAGCCGTTGCCCAGCGCCGCGGCGGTCATGAAGGGCTTCCAGGTGGAGCCGGGGGCGAACTGCCCCTGGGTGGCGCGGGAGAGCAGCGGGGTCCCCGCCTTCTCGGAGTAGAGACGGGCGAGGTCCTCCTCGCTGATCCCCCCGACCCAGACGTCGGGGTCGTAGGTCGGCTGGCTGGCCATCGCCACGATCCGGCCGGTCTTCGTCTCCATCACCACCGCGGCCCCCGCGTCGGCCTCGTAGGGCCGGCCGGTGACCTTGTCGACCTGGGTGCGCTGGTAGGCGATGGAGCGGGCGAGCTCCCGCTCCACCACCCCCTGGACCTTGGCGTCGATGGAGGTCACCAGGGTGTCGCCGGGGGTCGCGGCGATCTCGCCGTCGTCGCCCAGGACCCGGCCCATCGAGTCGACCGCGACGCGGCGGTAGCCGGGCATCCCCCGCAGCCACGCGTCGTACTCGCGCTCCACGCCCGCGCGGCCCACCACCGAGGCGCCGTTGAGGGACCGGTCGTCGGCCTCGCTGGCCCGGTCGAACTCGGCCTCGGTGATCGGGCTGAGGTAGCCCAGCACGTGGGCCAGGTTGACCCCGTGCGGCCGGGGGTAGGCGCGCACGTGCTGCTGCTCGGCGATCACCCCGGGGTAGTCCTCGGGCTGCTCGAGGACCCGCAGGGCCACCGACTGCTCCACGTCGGTCGCGACCGGCACCGGCTGGAAGGGCGAGCCGTTCCAGCAGACCCCGGCGACAGCCCCCTCCCGGCCGCAGTCGATCAGCTTGCGCTCGACCTGGCCGGGCTTCTGCCCGACGACCGCGGCGACCCGAGCCACCAGCTGGTCGCGCTCGTCGTCGGCGAGCTTGGCCAGCACGCTTCGATCGACCGCGACCACCCAGGAGAGGCGGTTGGCGACCAGCGGGCGACCCATCGCGTCGACGACCAGGCCTCGCTGGGGCTGCACCACGATGTCGCGCACCGACTGGTCGGCCGCCTGGGCCTGGTAGCCCTCGCCGTCGATCACCTGGAGGTAGTAGAGCCGGACGAACAGGGTGGCGAAGAGGGAGAAGACCAGCGCCTGCACCACGATGAGGCGCAGCCGGCTCCGCTCGGACCCGGTGACGGCCATCAGGCGCTCGCCCGCTCCCGCGCCGAGACGCCCATCGCGCCGAAGAGTCGCATGGTGAGGGGCAGCACGAAGGGCGTCAGCAGCAGGTCCCACAGGACCGCCACACCGATCACCGCCAGGATCTCCGGGACCGTCCCCACCGGCTCGCCGAGGAGCAGGCCGGTGAGCGCGAAGACCGAGGTGCCGACGAACGAGCAGGCGGCCACGCAGGCCAGCACGACGGGGGTCGTCGGGCGCGTGTCCTGGCGGACCCGGGCGGCCACCCAGGCCACGATCACCAGGGCCAGCGCCCACCGCCCGGCGACGTGGTCGGCCGGCGGGGCCAGGTCCAGGAGCACGCCGGCGAAGAAGCCCAGGGGCAGCGCGAAGGACGCGCCGCGGGTCAGGCCACCGGCGACCACCACCAGCAGGACCAGGTTGGGGACCACCCCCTGCCACGCCAGGTGCGGGAAGAGCGAGACCTGGAGGGCGAGAGCCAGGACGACGGCCAGCAGCCCGCCGAGGGCGCGGGTCGGGTTCATCCGATCCTCCCGTCGGCCTCGACCAGGGCGCGGTCGCTGGCGGTGCCCTGCGGCACGACCACGCCGACCACGTCGAGCGCGGAGAAGTCGACGAACGGCTCGATGACCGCCCGCTGGGACTGCTCCCGGACGCTGGCGAAGACGTCGGTCACCCGCCCGACCGGGACGCCGGCCACGTAGGGCCCGGCCCCGTCGCTGCCCCAGGTGACCACGGTGTCGCCCTGCGCGGGCACCACCTTCTGGTCGACCAGCTCGAGGTCGAGGGTCTCCTCGTCACCGCCGCGGAGGAAGCCCAGCTCCATCGAGGAACCGAGACGGCCCCCCACCACCGACTCCGCGTCGATGACCAGCAGCACGGTGGCGTGCCGGGCGGTGACCCGGACCACCCGCCCGACGAGGCCGTCGTTGTTGACCACCGTCATGTCGGGTCGCAGCCCGGCGTCGGCGCCGGCGTCGAGGGTGACCGTCCGGGTGAAGGACTGGGCGGGCCCGTAGGCCACCACCCGGGCGGGCACCAGGCTCCGTCCCAGGTCGGCGGCGGCCGCGGTCAGCCCCTCGAACTGGGCCAGCCGGTTGCGGTCGAAGTCACCGGTGGCGACCTGCCCGCGGAGCGCTGCGTTCTCGGCCTCGAGCTCGCGCAGGTCGCGGCGCAGGTCGTCCTTGTCGCGGAACCAGGCGGGGACGGCGGTGAAGGGACGCACCAGCGCCGAGGTCACCGACTCCACCGGGGCGAAGGCCTCGCCGACGCCGGCGCGCAGGTGCTCGACGGGCGAGTCGTCACCGGTGGACTGGTCCAGCGTCATCAGCGTCGCGGCGGCCAGCACCAGGGCGACGAGCGTGGAGCGTGGCGGACGGGACCCCTCGTCGAGGCCGCGCCAGCGGCGCTCCCGGTCGAAGGGCGCCATCATCTCCTCCGGGGGTCCGAGACCAGGACCTGCTGGAGCGCCTCGAACTCCTCCACGCACCGCCCCGCCCCGAAGGCGACGGACTCCAACGGGTGCTCGGCCACGTGCACCGGCATGCCGGTCTCGTGACGCAGCCGCTCGTCGAGGCCGCGCAGCAGGGCGCCGCCCCCGGTCAGCACGATCCCGCGGTCCATGATGTCGCCGGCGAGCTCGGGCGGAGTCTGGTCGAGGGTGGCGCGGACCGCGTCGACGATGTCGACCACCTGCTCCTCGAGGGCGTGGCGCACCTCGGAGCTGGAGACGACCACCGTGCGCGGCAGCCCGGAGACCATGTCGCGGCCGCGGATCTCGGCCTCGGGCTCCTCCGGCAGCGGGAAGGCGGAGCCGAGGGTCATCTTGACCTCCTCGGCGGTGCGCTCCCCCAGCATCAGGGAGTACTCCTTCTTCATCCAGGCCATGATCGCCTGGTCGAGGTCGTCACCGGCGGTCCGCACGCTGAGGCTGGTCACGATCCCGCCGAGCGAGATGACGGCCACCTCGGTGGTCCCGCCGCCGACGTCGACGACCATGTTGCCGGTCGCCTCGTGGACCGGGAGGCCCGCGCCGATCGCGGCCGCCATGGGCTCCTCGACGATGTAGACCCGGCGTGCCCCGGCCTGGTAGCCGGCCTCCTTGACCGCCCGCTGCTCCACCGCGGTGATGCCGCTGGGCACGCAGATGACCATCCGGGGCTTGGCGAAGTAGCGCCGCCGGTGCACCTGCTGGATGAAGTAGCGCAGCATCTGCTCGGTGGCGTCGAAGTCGGCGATGACGCCGTCCTTGAGCGGGCGGATGGCGGCGATGTTGTCCGGGGTGCGGCCGATCATCCGCTTGGCCTCGTGCCCGACGGCGAGCACCTCGCCGGTGCTGGTGTTCATGGCCACGACGCTGGGCTCGTCGAGGACGACGCCCTTGCCGCGCACGTAGACCAACGTGTTGGCAGTGCCGAGGTCGACCGCCATGTCGCGGCCGATGACGCTGTTCGCCATGCGCAGGTGCCTTCACTGGTCGTCACTGGGGAAGGGCCACGCGTGACGGAGGTGGCCTCGACTCAGCGTAGGGAGAAGGCAGCACCGATCACGGCAGGACACGCGCGCGGGGCGGCACCGCCGCGCCGCGCGGTGCCGGCGCGGCTCAGCCGGCGAGCTCGGGGAACCAGATCGCGATCTCGCGCTCCGCCGAGGCGGTGCTGTCGGAGCCGTGGACCAGGTTCTCCCGGTTGGACATCGACAGGTCGCCGCGGATGGTGCCGGGGGCGGCGTTGCGCCCGTCGGTGGCACCGTTGAGCGCGCGCACCACCTCGACGGCGCCGTCGCCCTCGAGCACCAGCGCGACCAGCGGCCCGCTGGTGACGAACTCGCGCAGCGCCGGGTAGAAGTCCCGCTCCACGTGCTCGGCATAGTGGGCGTCGGAGACGGAGGCGTCGATGGTCCGCAGCTCCATCGCGACCACGGTGAGGCCCTTGGCCTCGTATCGGGACAGGATCGTCCCCGCCAGGCCGCGCTGGACGGCGTCGGGCTTCAACAGGACGAGAGTGCGCTGGGTCATATGACCAGCGTAACCACCGACACCGGAACCGGACCCACGGCGTGGGCGTCGGGGCCCTCAGCCCTGGGGGTCGCCCGCCCGGTAGGCCGCCCAGGCCTCGGCGCGCTCCCGCTCGATCTTGCGGCCCAGCCAGTCCGCCGCGCCCCACAGCGCGGCGAAGATGCCGCCCAGCGCGAACATCATGGGGATCACGAAGCCCAGGCCCACCGCCGCCACCTGGACCACCCACCCGGCCTTGTAGGCCCACTCGGCACGCAGCATCCCGGCCAGCAGCAGCGAGACCACCGCCAGGCCCAGCCCGACCGTCAGGGCGGTGCCGACCGGCACGTCGGCGATGGTGACCATCACCGGCGTGGTGAGCCCCAGGGCGATCGCCTCCAGGCCCAGCACGGCGGCGCACATGCCGCGCCGCGGCGAGCGCTCGGTGTTCGGGGCGGCGGGGGTGGGGGTCTCCTCGCTCACGCCTGCTCCCCCGGCCAGTCGTCCTGCCCGTCCTGGCCGTCCTGGCCCTCGTGGCCGTCCTGGCTGTCCTGGCCCTCGTGGCCGTCACGACCGTCGAGGTCCCCGAGATCGTCCGGGTCGTCGTGGAGGTCGAGGTCGTCCAAGTCGTCCAGGACCGACGGGCCGACGCCCGCCAGCCGTCGGTAGCCCGCCGGCCCGTCGCGCCGGGGGCCGCTGCGGGGCACGGCCGGCTTCAGCATCGCCCGCGCCTCCCCCACGGTGACCACGGAGCCGGTGACCAGCACCGCTCCGGCGCCGACCGAGTCGCCCAACTCCTGGCCGACCTCGGCCAGGGTGGCCGCGCGGTCGATCGCGTCGGCCAGTCGGGGCACCACGGTCACCCGGTCCTCGCCGAAGACCTGCACCGCCACCTCGCCGAGCGTCTCGGCGCGCATCGCCCGCGGGGTCGAGGCCTGGGTGACCACCAGGTGGGCCAGGTGCGGCTCGAAGGCCGCGAGCATCCCCTCGTAGTCCTTGTCGCCCATCACGCCGATGACGCCGATCAGCGGCGAGAACGCGAAGGAGTCCTCGAGCGCGGCGGCGGTCGCCTCGGCGCCGTGGGGGTTGTGGGCGGCGTCGAGCACGATCGTCGGCGAGCGCCGGATCACCTCGAGCCGGCCGGGCGAGGTGACCTCGGCGAAGGCCGCCCGGACCAGCTCCTCGTCCAGCGGGGAGTCACCGAGCAGCGCCTCCACGGCCGCCAGCGCGACCGCGGCATTCTGCGCCTGGTGAGCGCCGTGCAACGGCAGGAAGACGTCGTCGTACCGGGCGCGGAGGCCCTGCAGGGAGAGCATCTGGCCGCCGACCCCGGGCACCCGGGAGACGACGCCGAAGTCCACCCCCTCGCGGACCACCGTGGCACCGACCTCGGACGCCCGCTCCAGCAGCACGGCCGCCACCTCGGGGGTCTGCTCGGCGAGCACGGCGGTGCTGCCCGGCTTGATGATGCCGGCCTTCTCGACCGCGATGGAGACGGCGTCGTCGCCGAGGTACTGGGAGTGGTCGACCGCGATCGGCAGCACCACCGCCACCTGTGCCTCGACCACGTTGGTGGCGTCCCAGGAGCCCCCCATCCCGACCTCGACCACGGCCACGTCGACCGGGGCGTCGGCGAAGGCGGCGAAGGCCATGCCGACGACCGTCTCGAAGAAGGAGAGCGGGTGGTCGGCGTCCGCGTCGACGAGGTGGGTGTAGGGGGCGACGTCGTTGAAGGCGCGGACGAATGCCTCGTCGCTCAGCGGCTCGCCGTCGAGGCTGATCCGCTCGGTCATCCGCTCCACGTGCGGGCTGGTGAACCGGCCGGTGCGCAGCTCGAGGGTGCGCAGCAGCGTGTCGATCATCCGGGAGGTGGAGGTCTTGCCGTTGGTGCCGGTCAGGTGCACCACCTGGTAGGCGCGCTGGGGGTCGCCGAGCAGCTCGGTGAAGGCCTGGATCCGGTCGAGCGACGGCTCCAGCCTGGACTCGGGCCAGCGCGAGAGCAGGGCGTCCTCTGCCTCGGCGAAGGTCTCGGCGGGGCGGGGCTGCGCAGACTCGGTCATGATGGGCCGAGTCTATGGCCTGGCCCGCAGGGCGCTCAGCCCGCCAGCCCTGCGAGGTTGACCATGTCGACCACCGGCTCGTAGCCCAGCCGTTCGTAGACGGCGTTCGAGGTCGGGTTGGCCTGGTCGGTGAACAGGCAGGCCCGCCACCCGTCGGCGAGGATCCGGCGGGAGACCTCGGCCACCGCCGTGCTGGCGTACCCGCGCCCACGCTGCTCGCCCGGGGTGTAGACCGGCCCCACCCGGGCCACCCCGAAGGCCGGCGGGTTGGCCCCGGTCAGGTGGACCACCTCGCCGTCGTCCTCCCAGAGCCAGACCCGGCCCGCCGCGATCCGGCGCCGCACGGAGGCCAGGTCCTCCCCGAGGTCGTAGTGGCTGCCCACGGGTCGACCCGCCTGCGCGTCGGCGTCCGCGGCGAACGCCTCGATCCAGGCCAGGCAGAGCGCCGCCTCCTCGGGGCGGGCCGCCCGCAGGCGTCCGGACGCCGGTCGGGCGGGCGGGACCAGGACCCGCAGCTCGAAGAGGCGGGTGTGCTGCTCGACCACCACGCGGCCGCCGGCCAGCCGCGCGGTCTCGTCGGCGAAGGCGCGTACGGCGGGCAGCGCCCCGTTGGCGCCCCGCACCTCCTCCCCCCGTGCGTGCAGGGTCCGGGCCAGCTCCCGCGCCGCGGCTCCCGGCATGGGCAGCACGAACAGCGGCCGGGGCGCGAACCGGGCGGCCCGCATCGCCGCGCCGGTGACGGCGCCCGCCTCGTCGCGCGCCACGACGTACCAGCTGCGCGGGTCCTGAGGGACCCCGTCGGCCACCTCGGCGGCCGCGCGGGCGGCGAAGGTGGCCACCACCGTGCTCACCACCGGCTCCGCCGCCAGGTGGTCGCTGGCCGCGGCCAGGAACGCCGCGGGGTCGTGGTGGAACTCCAGCCGTGTCATGCGCCGAGGGTAGGTGCCCCGCCCACCACCGGGAACTCGTTTAGCCGACACCGAGGCGCCCTCCTAGACTTCGCCGTATGACTGAGAACCAGACCCCCGACCTGTCCCCGACGACGCCCGCGCCGCGCGACGTCGTCGTACCGGACAAGCCGGCGCTGGAGGGTCTGGAGGCCAGGTGGTCGCAGCGGTGGAAGGACGACGACACCTACCGCTTCGACCGCACCCAGCCGCGCGAGAACGTCTACTCCATCGACACCCCGCCGCCCACCGTCAGCGGGTCGCTGCACGTGGGCCACGTCTTCTCCTACACCCACACCGACCTGATCGCCCGCTACCAGCGGATGACCGGCAAGAGCGTGTTCTACCCGATGGGCTGGGACGACAACGGCCTGCCCACCGAGCGCCGGGTGCAGAACTACTACGGGGTGCGCTGCGACCCCTCGCTGCCCTACGACCCCGACTTCACCCCGCCGGAGAAGCCGGACCCCAAGCGTCAGGTCCCGGTGAGCCGACCCAACTTCGTCGAGCTGTGCGACCAGCTGGTCCAGGAGGACGAGAAGGTCTTCGAGTCGCTGTGGCGCACCCTGGGCCTCTCCGTGGACTGGAACCACCAGTACACGACCGTGAGCAAGCCGGCCCAGGTGGTCAGCCAGCGCGCCTTCCTGCGCAACTTCGCCCGGGGCGAGGCCTACCTGCAGGAGGCCCCCACGCTCTGGGACGTGACCTTCCAGACCGCGGTCGCCCAGGCCGAGCTCGAGTCGCGTGACTACGCCGGCGCCTACCACCGCGTGGCCTTCCACCGGCCGGACGGTGAGACGGTGGAGATCGAGACCACCCGGCCCGAGCTGATCCCGTCGGTGGTCGCGCTGGTCGCCCACCCCGACGACGAGCGCTGCCAGCCGCTCTTCGGCACCACCGTCACCTCCCCCGTCTTCGGGGTGGAGATCCCGGTCCTGGCCCACCCGGCCGCCGAGATGGACAAGGGCGCCGGCATCGCCATGAGCTGCACCTTCGGCGACCTGACCGACGTCACCTGGTGGCGCGAGCTCCAGCTGCCGGTGCGCACGGTGATCGGTCGCGACGGCCGCTTCACCCGCGAGACCCCGGAGTGGCTGGGTGCCGCGGCCACGGCGTACGCGGAGCTCGCCGGCAAGACGGTCTTCTCCGCCCGGGAGGCGATGGTCGCGCTGCTGCGCGAGAGCGGCGACCTGATCGGGGAGCCGAAGCCCACCCAGCGGATGGCGAACTTCTACGAGCGGGGCGACAAGCCGCTGGAGATCGTCTCCACCCGGCAGTGGTACATCACCAACGGCGGCCGCGACGAGGACCTGCGCACCGAGATGCTGGAGCGGGGCCAGGAGATCACCTGGCTGCCCGAGCACATGAAGCACCGCTACGACAACTGGGTGCGCGGCCTCAACGGCGACTGGCTGATCAGCCGCCAGCGGTTCTTCGGCATCCCGTTCCCGGTCTGGTACCCCCTGGACGCCGAGGGCGAGCCGGACTACGACCACCCGCTGCTGCCCACCGAGGCGGAGCTGCCGATCGACCCGTCCACCGACGTGCCCGGAGGCTACGAGGAGTCGCAGCGGGGCAAGCCCGGCGGCTTCGTCGGCGACCCGGACGTGATGGACACCTGGGCGACCTCGTCGCTGACCCCGCACATCGCGGGCGGCTGGGGCACCGACGACGACCTGTTCTCCCGGGTCTTCCCGATGGACCTGTGCACCCAGGGCCACGACATCATCCGCACCTGGCTCTTCTCCCGGGTGGTCCGCTCCCACTTCGAGAACCACGTCACCCCGTGGTCGCACGCGATGCTCTCGGGCTGGATCCTCGACCCGGACCGCAAGAAGATGTCGAAGTCGAAGGGCAACGTCGTGGTGCCCACCGAGATCCTCGAGAAGTTCGGTGCCGACGCCGTGCGCTGGCGCGCCGCGCTCGCCCGGCCGGGCCTGGACTCCCCCTTCGACGAGACCCAGATGAAGGTCGGACGCCGGCTGGCCATGAAGGTGCTCAACGTGGCGAAGTTCGTCCTCGCCGGCGTGGGCGCCACCGACCCCAACCCGGTCACCGTCTCCGAGCCGGTCGACTGCGCCCTGATGGGCCGGCTGGCCCAGGTGGTGCGCACCGCGACCGAGGCGTTCGAGAAGTACGACTACACCACTGCCCTCGAGGTCACCGAGCGGTTCTTCTGGGAGTTCTGCGACGACTACGTCGAGCTGGTCAAGGAGCGCGCGTACGACGAGGACGGCGGCGCCGCGACCGGGTCGGCCCGGGCCGCGCTCGCGGTCGCGCTGCACGTGCAGCTGCGGCTCCTGGCGCCGTTCCTGCCGTACGTGACCGAGGAGGTCTGGTCGTGGTGGCGGGAGGGCTCGGTCCACACCCAGGCGTGGCCCACCCCGCTCGAGCTCGGCTCGGCCGCGGCCTCCGACCCGGAGTCGCTGACCGGCGTCGCCGCCGCGCTGGCCGGGGTGCGCGGGGTGAAGTCGAAGGCCAAGGTCTCGATGCGCCACGAGCTCTCCAGCGTCATGGTGACCGGACCTGCGACCCTGGTCTCGGGTGCCGAGTCGGCAGCCGGCGACCTGCGCAGGGCCGGCAAGATCACCGGCGACCTGGCCTTCGTGGTCGACGAGGGCGCACAGGAGATCCGCGTGGAGGCCGAGCTCGCGCCCGTCCCGGAGGACTGAGCGAGCGGCTGCTGCCGCCGCACCCCCCCGGTTGCGCCGGTGCGCACACCTGCCGCCCCGGCCGGTGTGCGCCCGGTCAGCCTCGACCGGGGCTCTGGGGGCCCCGCGGTGCCGCGTGACCCGGTGCGCCCGGGGTGGCGGGGGTGGACTGGGCTCCCCGCGGGAGCTGGGGCGACGCAGCGGCCGGCAGCGGCTCCGGCCGCCCCTGGGGAGGCGTTGACCGGCCCCGTCCTGCCGTGGGCGGGGGCGTGGGGGGCACCGGGCCGGCCGGGTGCGGGGTGGGCACGGGGCTCACCGGGGCCGCGGGGGTCACCGGAGGCGCCGGAGCGACCGGGGTCACGGGGGCCTGCACCGCCGGCGCCGGGCCCTTCCCCCGGTGGCCGGGCTTGCCTGCCGGGACGGCGGGCGCGAGGCCGGGCGGAGCGGTGACCGGCTTCCTGACGACCGGCGGCGCCGGCTGGGGCGCCTTCGGTCCCTCCCCGGGCCGCTGGACCGGCGGGGTGGTCGGCGGGACCGTGGGCGGTGTGGTCGGCGAGAGCGTGGGCGGTTCGGTCGGCGGAGTCGTCGGCGGGGTCGTCGGCGGGGTCGGAGGGACCGCGGTGGGGTCCGTCGGGACCGGCGTCCGCGGCTCGAACCGCCGGGGCGCCGGTGGCGTCGCTGCGTGCCCCCGGGTCTCGGCCGGGGAGGAGACGGCGGGTGCGGCAGGCTGGCCGACCGTCGCGCGCGATCCCTCACTGCGCGTGGCCGGACGCAGCAGAACGGAGACGTCCGTCGGGGCGTGTGCATCGGGCTCGCCCGCCGCCGGCCGACCGCCATCCACTCCGCGGGCGGGAGCGCCGTCCGGGATCCACAGCTGGCCCGTCACCGGGCCCGGCAGGGCGCGGAGCACCCCGACGATCGCCTCGCTGCGGATCGCGTGGCCCAGGAAGAGGGCGCACAGCACCGCGACGGCGATGAAGGCGAACAACGGCCTCTTGTGCTCGGCGCTCATGGCAGAGTCCTGTTCCTCCCGAGTGGATCCGACCCGTCAAGTGTGCGACGCGGAGCGGGGTCCCGGGGGGCAAAAGGACCAAATGGTCACAAGTGACTACCCAGCCTGCCCCGAGTGGGTCAGGCCTTCGCGAGACCCACGGCCCCCCGGGGGGGCAGAAGGGCCGTGGCTCAGGCCGAGCGCTTCTTCTTCTCCGGCTCGCGGATCACCAGGGTCGGAGCCACGTCCTCGCGCACGACCTCGTTGGTCACGATGACCTTCGCGACGTCACCGCGCGACGGCACGTCGTACATGACGTGGAGCAGGACCTCCTCGATGATGGCGCGCAGCCCGCGGGCCCCGGTGCCACGCTCGAGCGCCTTCTCGGCGATCGCGGCGATCGCGTCCTCGGTGAACTCCAGCTCGACCCCGTCGAGGTCGAAGAGACGCTGGTACTGCTTGACCAGCGCGTTGCGGGGCTCGGTGAGGATCTGGACCAGCGCCTCGGTGTCCAGCTTGCTGACGCTGGCGATCAGCGGGAGCCGGCCGATGAACTCGGGGATCAGGCCGAACTTGGTCAGGTCCTCGGGGCGCACCAGGGCCATCAGGTCCTCGGCCTCGCGCTCGGCCTGACCGCGCACCTCGGCGGTGAACCCCAGCGACTTCTTGCCGACACGCTGCTCGACGATGTGCTCGAGCCCGGCGAAGGCACCACCCACGATGAAGAGGATGTTGGTGGTGTCGATCTGGATGAACTCCTGGTGCGGGTGCTTGCGCCCGCCCTGGGGCGGGACCGACGCGGTCGTGCCCTCCAGCATCTTGAGCAGGGCCTGCTGCACACCCTCGCCGGAGACGTCACGGGTGATCGAGGGGTTCTCCGCCTTGCGGGCCACCTTGTCGATCTCGTCGATGTAGATGATGCCGGTCTCGGCCTTCTTGACGTCGTAGTCGGCGGCTTGGATCAGCTTGAGCAGGATGTTCTCGACGTCCTCGCCGACGTAGCCGGCCTCGGTCAGCGCCGTGGCGTCGGCGATGGCGAAGGGGACGTTGAGCATCCGCGCCAGCGTCTGGGCCAGGTAGGTCTTGCCGCAGCCGGTGGGGCCGATGACCAGGATGTTGGACTTCGCGACCTCGACGACCTCGTCCTTGTGGTGCTTGCCGGCGGTGCCGCTCAGCCCGGACTGGACGCGCTTGTAGTGGTTGTAGACCGCGACCGCCAGGGACTTCTTGGCGTGCTCCTGGCCGATGACGTAGGAGTTGAGGAACTCGAAGATCTCCTTGGGCTTGGGCAGCTCCTCGAGGCCGACCTCGGTGCCCTCGGCCAGCTCCTCCTCGATGATCTCGTTGCACAGCTCGATGCACTCGTCACAGATGTAGACGTTCGGGCCGGCGATGAGCTTCTTGACCTGCTTCTGGCTCTTCCCGCAGAAGTTGCACTTCAACAGGTCGCCGCCGTCACCGATGCGTGCCACGGGCGATCATCCTCCGGTTCGGCCGGGCGGACCCGGCGTGGTGCTGCTGAAACTCCTTGACGGTACCCCGTGCCCGCCCCTGTCGGGGGCGGGACACGGAGACCGACGTGACTGTGTCCGGACCGCTCGTCAGCCGAGAGCGAGCGCGCTCGAGCGCGGAGCGAGCACCGAGTCGATCAGACCGTAGTCGACCGCCTGATCGGCGGTGAGGATCTTGTCGCGCTCGATGTCTCGACTCACGGTCTCGATGTCCTTGCCGCTGTGCTCGGCGATCATCTTCTCCAGCAGCTCGCGCATGCGGAGGATCTCGTTGGCCTGGATCTCGATGTCGGAGGTCTGGCCGAACGTGCCCTCGGTGTAGGGCTGGTGGATCAGGATGCGGCTGTTGGGCAGCGCCATCCGCTTGCCCGGCGTGCCGGCGGCCAGCAGGATCGCGGCGGCCGAGGCGGCCTGGCCCAGGCAGACGGTCTGGACGTCGGGCTTGATGAACCGCATCGTGTCGTAGATCGCGGTCAGGGCCGTGAAGGAGCCACCCGGGGAGTTGATGTAGATCGAGATGTCCTGGTCGGGGTTCATCGTCTCCAGGCAGAGCAGCTGCGCCATCACGGCGTTGGCCACGTCGTCGGAGATCGGCGAGCCGAGGAAGATGATGCGCTCCTCGAAGAGCTTCGCGTAGGGGTCGATCCGGCGGAACCCGTAGGAGGTCCGCTCCTCCCACTGCGGGATGTAGTAGTTCATCGATCAGTCCTTGTCGGAGTCGGTGGAGTGGGCGGGACGACCCTCGTCGGCGGCCTCGCGGGCGCTCTTGATGACCTGGTCGACCAAGCCGTAGTCGCGGGCCTGGTCGGCGGTGAACCACCGGTCGCGGTCCGCGTCGGCCTCCACCTGCTCGACGCTCTGACCGGTGTGCTGGGCGATGAGCTCGAGCAGCACCTTCTTGATGTGCAGCGACTGCTGGGCCTGGATCTTGATGTCCGAGGCGGAGCCGCCCATCCCGGAGGACGGCTGGTGCATCATGATGCGCGCGTGCGGGAGGGCGTAGCGCTTGCCCTTGGTGCCGGCGCAGAGCAGGAACTGACCCATCGAGGCGGCCAGGCCCATGCCCACGGTCGCGACGTCGTTGGGGATGTAGTTCATCGTGTCGTAGATCGCCATCCCCGCGTCCACGGAGCCACCGGGGCTGTTGATGTGGAGGAAGATGTCGGCCTCTGGGTCCTCCGCGGAGAGCAGGAGGAGCTGCGCGCAGATCGCGTTGGCGTTCTGGTCACGGACCTCGGAGCCGAGGAAGACGATCCGCTCCTTGAGGAGCCGCTGGTAGATGTGGTCGTCGAGCCCGTAGGAACCGCCGCCGTTCATCTGCGGCGTCGTCTGGGAAGCGCTGGAGTTCGGGTTCACGCCAGTGACACTAGCCCGTGGCTCCGACAGTTCCACGCGTTATCCACGCCTGTTCGCCCACAGCGCACAGCGGCCCGGACCGTGGGTCCGCGCCGCTGTACCCGCGTGTCGGCCCCGGCGGGGTGCGGCCGGGGCCCGTCCCTCCCCCGGCGCCTCAGCCGACCAGGTGGTTGCCGAAGAAGACGCAGGCGGGCGCGTCGTTGCGGTAGCCGATCCACACGCTGACCACCTCGCCGGCCGCCGTCACGAACTCGGCGGTCGCCGAGCCCAGCCCGTCACCGGCATCGGCCTCGAAGGTGAGCCCGGCGGCGCTCAGGTTGCCGGACCCGTTGGTGCGCAGCGCCTCGTTGTTGTCGATCGCGGTGGTCCGCAGCACCCCGCCGGGCACGGAGGAGGCCGCCAGGAGCCCGGGCACGCCGCCCCCGCACGAGGCGGTGACGGTGAACCCTCGGTCGGAGACCAGGGTGACCGGTGCACCGTCGGGCGCCACCCGGGCGACGAACTTCTTCACGTCCAGTCCCCCGACCTTGCCGGCGTTGGCGGCGTTCTGGGCGTTGGTGGCCATCGTGGCGTTGTCGGCCAGCGCCGCCCGGTCAGCCAGCGCCGCCCGGTCGGCGGTCAGGGCCCTGGTCGCGGTCTCCGCACTCCGGGCGGAGGCCACCGACAAGGTCGGCGCCTCGCGCTTCAGGATCTGGGCCGCCTGGCGGCGCGCGATCTTCGTGGCCAGCTTCTTCACGGCCTTCGTCTCGGCCTTCGAGAGGGGCGGCGCAGCCTGGTGGCGCTCCGCGCTCTGCGACGAGCCCGCGGTGGCGTTGCTCCCCCACGCCACGCTCAGTGCCAGCACGGCCACCGCCAACCCGGCGACGCCTCGGTTGTTCCTCATCATCATCTCGATCCTCGTCCTCGGCTCCGTGATGGTTCTCCGTCAGGCCGGGAGCCACAGGGCGTGGCGGAGTCCGCACGAGAGAAGGCGGATCCTCCTTTGTAGACCCAGGATCAACGTCTTCGCATCCGTAGTCCTGCGTATTGCCAGGTGCGGACAACGGGAAACGCCCCGCCGACGACCTGGTGGTCGCCGACGGGGCGTTCGGGAGGACGAGGGTGGCTCAGGCCTTCTCGGAGTCCTCGGAGTCGGTCTCCGAGCCGGACTCGGCGGCCGGCTCCGAGTCGTCGGCCTCGTCGGCGGGCTCGCCGAGGGTGCCGTCGGGGCGCAGGTTCTTCAGGTCGACCACGTTGCCGGAGGCGTCCTTGACCTCGGCCGACTCCACGACCCGGGCCAGAGCCTTGCCGCGCAGGATCTCCTGCACCAGGTCGGGGATGTGGTTGTGCTCGAACATGTGGTTGGCGAACTCCTGCGGGTCCTGGCCGGACTGCTGGGCGCGCATCACCATGTGCTGGGAGAGGTCGTTCTGGTCGACCCCCAGCTCCTCCTTCTTCGCGATGGCGTCGAGGACGAACTGGGCGGTGATCGCGTCGCGGACCCGGCGCTCGAGGTCGGCCTCGAACTCCTCGGTGGTCTGGCCCTCGTCCTCGAGGTACTTCTCCATCGTCATGCCCGCGTAGACCAGCTGCTGCTCGATGTTCTGGCGACGCGCGTTGAGCTCGTCGGTGACCAGGGTGTCGGGCAGCGGGATGGAGACCTTCTCCAGCAGGGCCTCGAGGACGGCGTCGCGCGCGGCGGCGGCCTGCTCGAGCCGCTTGCCGCGGCCGAGGCGCTCACGCACGTCGGCGGTGAGCTCCTCGACGGTGTCGAACTCGGAGGCGAGCTGGGCGAACTCGTCGTCGAGCTCGGGCAGCTGCTGCTCCTGGACGCCGGTCACCGTGACCGTGACCTCGACGTCGAGGCCGACCAGGTCACCGCCGACCAGCTGGGAGGAGAAGGTCTTCTCGTCGCCGGCCGCCATGCCGACCAGCGCCTCGTCCAGGCCGTCGAGCATGCCGCCGCGACCGACCTTGTAGGACATGCCGGAGACCTCGCCGCCCTCGACGGTCTCGCCGTCCTGGTCGGCGCGCAGGTCGATGGTGACGAAGTCGCCCTCGGCGGCGGGGCGCTCGACGTCGACCAGGGTGCCGAACCGCTCACGCAGCGCCTCGACCTGCTCCTCGACGTCGGCGTCGGAGACCTCGGTGTCCTCGACCTCGGCCGAGACACCCTCGTAGTCGGGCAGGTCGAACTGGGGCTTGACGTCGACCTCGGCGGAGAACTCGATCAGCTCGTTGTCCTCCAGGCGCGTCACCTCGATCTCGGGCTGGGCCAGCGGCTCGAGGTCGTGCTCCTGCATCGCCTCGATGTACTTGGCGGGCACCACCTGGTTGATCGCCTCGTCGAGGACGACACCGCGGCCGACCTGGCGGTCGATCACGGCCGGCGGGACCTTGCCGCGCCGGAAGCCGGGGACGTTGATCTGCTGGGCGATCTTCTTGTACGCCGCGTCGAGGCTCGGCTTGAGCTCCTCGAAGGGCACCTCGACAGTCAGCTTGGCCCGGGTCGGGCTCAAGTTCTCGACGGCGCTCTTCACAGGTGTTCTCCTTCATCGGTGGTACGTGGTCGTCGTGTGGAAGTCGGGGCGACAGGACTCGAACCTGCGGTCTCCTGCTCCCAAAGCAGGCGCGCTAGCCACTACGCTACGCCCCGCCAAGTGCCCTCGGCCTTGCCGGTCAGGGGCTCCTTGGAGCGGATGACGGGAATCGAACCCGCGTAATCAGTTTGGAAGACTGAGGCTCTACCATTGAGCTACATCCGCGTGCACGCCTCACGGAGGGCTCGCCGCCGCGGAAATGCGCGCTGCCATGGTGCCACACGCCGCCCCCCGATCCGTAACCGAGGGCGGGCCGCCGACCGGGCGGACCCGGGGCCGGAAGGGTCCGCCTACCGGCGCAGGTGTGCCATCAGCAGGGCGCGGTCGTCGTCCGGCGACCCGAGTGCGTCGATCAGCCGCGCGGCCCCGTCCTGGAAGTTCCCGCGGAGGATCCGCTCGGCCTGCCCCAGCATCCGGTCGATGCCCAGGGCGATGTCCAGCCCTCGGTCCTCGACCAGGCCGTCGGTGTAGAGCAGCATCGCGTCGCCCGGACGCAGCCACCCCGCCGCGGCCTCGAAGGTCGCGTCCTCGATCAGCCCCAGCAGGGGCCCGTGCGCCTCGACGACGCTCCACCGCCCCGTCCCCGCGTCGTGGACGGCCGGCGGCGGGTGACCGGCGGAGCGGATCTCGAAGCGTCCCGAGGAGAGGTCCAGCGAGAGGTGCACCGCCGTGGCGAAGCCCTCCTCCCAGTCCTGGCGCAGCAGGTAGGCGTTGGCGGCGGGCAGGAACTCCGCCGGTTCCATGGCGCCCAGCAGCCCGCCGAAGGCCCCGGAGAGGAGCAGCGCCCGGGTGCCGGCGTCCTCGCCCTTGCCGGAGACGTCGACCACCGCGACCTCGAGGCGCTGCGGCGCGGAGCGGCTCGCGACCACGAAGTCGCCGGCGAACGGCGTGCCGCCGGCCGAGCGCAGCTCCCAGTCGACCTCCCAACGGGGCGGCAGGGGCGGGATCGCGCCCTGCTTGAGGATGCGGTCGCGCAGGTCGACCAGCATCGACTCCCCCATCACGCCGGCCACCCCCAGCCGGGAGCGCCGGAACGACCCCAGCAGCACGATGAAGCCCAGCCCGAAGAGCACCGCCACGCTCACCGCGACCAGCAGCGTCACCCGCGGTTGCTGGGTCACGGTGACGGCCAGCGTGAGGAGCACGAAGACGATGAACCACGGCAGCTGGCGCGGGCCCAGCACCAGGCTGGCCACCACCATCGGCAGCACGAGCAGGATCAGCGGCGCCACGCTGGGCAGCCCGATGATGGCCGCGGCCATCAGCAGGGTCACCACGACCAGCAGCACCAGCTCGTCGGACATGCCCGTGCGCACGGCGCGCTGGTAGCGCTGGCGGACTCGTCGGGTGGAGGCGGCCAGCACCGAGTTCCTCTCAGCCATGGGTGTCCTCGCGTGCGGGTGCCTGTGATCCTAGGGCCCGCGACCGGAAACGGGGCTGGCATCGAGGACACCAGAAGATGTTCCGGCCGGCCAGCACGTCGGTGCGCACCGCGGTGCCGCACACCAGGCACGGCTGACCGGTCCGGCGGTAGACGTAGACCTCCCCGCCGTGGTCGTCGCGGCGGGCGGGCCGCCCCATCGCCTCGGGGGTGTGCTCGGGCCGCACCGTGTCGATCCGGCCCAGCCTGACCCCCTCGGCCATCAGCTCGGCGAGGTCGTCCCACACCGCCCGGAACCGCGAGGGGCGCACGCTGCTGCCCGGGCGCAGCGGGTGCAGCCGTTGCCGGAACAGCACCTCGGCGCGGTAGACGTTCCCGACTCCTGCGATCACGTCCTGCGACATCAGCAGCTCCCCGATCGAGCGGGGGCTGCGCCGGATCCGCTCCCAGGCCGCTGCCGGGTCGGCGTCCGATCGCAGCGGGTCGGGGCCCAGGCGCGCGAGCACCTGCTCCACGGCCGCCCGGCCCACCAGGTCGCACCGGGTGGCACCGCGCAGGTCGGCCCAGGCGAAGGTGCCGGGCCCGGTCGCGGCGACCAGCCGGAGCCGGACCTGCCCCACCGGCTCCGGGACCGTCGCCGCCCGGGGGTGGACGGCGAAGGTCCCGTAGAGCCCCAGGTGGACGTGGACGAAGCGGTCGCCGGCGAACTCGACGAACAGGTGCTTGCCCGCGGAGTCGGCGCCGACCAGCAGCGAGCCGTCGAGCTGGCGCGCCTCGGCCTCGAAGCGCCCCTGGGGGCTGGAGACGGCGACGAGGTGTCCGGTGAACGTGCGGCCCAGGTCGTCGGCGAGCCGTCGGAGGGTGTGCCCCTCAGGCATCCGGCCCCTTCAGGGCCGACTCCGGGAGCGGCGGGAGGTCGCGGGTCTGCTCGTAGTCGGCCATCTGGGAGATCCGGCGCACGTGCCGCTCGTCACCGGAGAAGGGGGTGGTGAGGAAGACCTCGACGAAGCGGGTCATCTCCTCCAGGGAGTGCATCCGGCCGCCGACCGAGACGACGTTGGCGTCGTTGTGCTCCTTGGCCAGCGCCGCGGTCTCCTCCGACCAGGCCAGCGCGCAGCGGACCCCGAGGACCTTGTTGGCCGCGATCTGCTCGCCGTTGCCGGAGCCGCCGATCACCACGCCGAGGCTGTCGAGCCCCTCGGCACGCTCCGCGGCGACCGCCTCGGCCGCACGCAGGCAGAAGACGGGGTAGTCGTCGAGGGCGTCGTAGACGAAGGGGCCGTGGTCGACGACCTCGTGGCCGGCGTCCACCAGCCAGTTCGTCAGGTGGTCCTTGAGCTCGAGGCCGGCATGGTCAGATCCGAGGTGCACGCGCATGACGGCATTCTCTCACCCACGGACGCGGCGCCTCCTCACAGGTGCTGGCGCAAGAAGCCCGCCACCTGTCCCATCAGCGGCTCGGCGGCGTCGAAGGCGTCCGGGTGACGCCAGAACCCGTGCAGCATCCCCAGGTAGCGGGTGCCCACCACCTCCACGCCGAGCTCGGCCAGCCGGGCGGCGAGCAGCTCGCCCTCGTCACGCAGCGGGTCGTGCTCGGCGGTCACCACCAGGGTCGGCGGCAGGGTGCCGAGCCGCTCGGAGCGCAGCGGGGCGAAGTCCGGGTCCTCGAGGTCCTGGGGCGAGGCGGCGTACTGGTCCCAGTACCAGCGGGCCTGCGCCGGCTCGAAGCCCTCCACCTCGGTGCGGTAGGACTCCCCCGCCATCGTGGGGTCGAGGAAGGGGTAGATGAGCACGAGCCCGGCGAAGCTCCCCGGGTGGCGCAGTGCGGCGACCAGGGCCAGGTTGGCCCCGGCGCTGTCCCCGTGCCCGAAGACCCGCGTGCCGGGCTCCAGGCCGAGTGCGGCCAGGCCGCCGTCGCCCAGCCAGGAGACCACCGCCGACACGTCGTCCGGAGCGGCCGGGAAGCGGTGCTCGGGCGGACGCCGGTAGTCGACGCTGAGCACCGCGAGGCCCGAGCGGTTGGCGAGCCGGCGCGCGGAGGCGTCGTGCACCTCGACGTCGTTGAGCACGAACCCGCCCCCGTGCAGGTGCACGACCAGCCCGGTTCCCGGGTCGCCCGCCGGTCGGTAGAACCGCGCGGGCACCCCGGCGGCCTCCACGTCGCGGACCTCGGCGACCTCCTCGCGCGGCGCGGCGAGCGCCGCGGCGCGGTCGGCCGCCCGGGAGGCCGCCACGTCGAAGCCGGGGTCGGTCACCGACGGCTCATCGGCAGCTGACTCCAGCACGGCCCGCGCCTGTGGATGCAGCACCATCTCTCCCCCTCAGCGACCCATCAGAGCGTCCATCGCCACCGCGAGGGCGGCGGCGACCCGGAAGTCCACCCGCGGGTCCGGCACGTCCACGGTGTAGCGGTCGGTCAGGCTCCGCTGTCGCGAGACCGAGATCAGCGGCGCCCCGCCCGGGTCGACGAAGTCGAAGTGGATCGGCAGGAACGGCACGTCGGTGAACCGGCGCACCAGCGCGACCAGGAGGCTCCGCTCCTGACCCGTGCCGGTGTAGCCGGGGCCCTCGAGGTGGAACGTCGAGCGCAGCAGGCTGGTGCCGAAGTCCTTGCGGAAGAACCCCAGCGGGGCGCCCGCCCCGTCGGTGATGTCGTAGCCCGCCCCGAGGTCCATCGCCTGACGGGCCTTGAACCCGAAGACCGCCTGGCCGCGGGTCGAGTCGCTCCAGAAGGTCACCTGCTCCTTGAACGCGAAGCGCTTCTGCTCGGCGAAGGCCAGCAGGGCACCCGGCGAGCCGTCCGGCTCGGCCGCCTGCACGTCGTAGCGGTTGACCATCATGGTGATCTGCTGCCGGAGGTAGAACCGGGGCACGTGCCGGACGGGCTGCCCTGCGGGTGAGGTCATGCCAGGCCCAGCCGGGCGAGCTCGTCGTCCACCAGCGTGGGGTCGAGCTTGGTGAAGACCGGTGCCGGCTTCTCCACCGGGGTGCCCACCACCACCGGCCTGCTCTCCCAGGCACGGATCGAGGTGTAGTCGCCGGTGATCACCGGGTAGCCGGCGCCGCCGTCGAGGTCGTCGACCTCCTCGATCCTGGGCAGCGGCTGCACCGTGCCGTCGCCGCCGAGCGCCCGGTCCACCTCGTTGGCGGTGAACGGCAGGAACGGGCTGAGCACGGTGTTGAGGTCCTGGACGCACTGGGTCATCACGTGCAGCACGGTCGCCAGCCTGGCCGGGTCGTCCTTGATCTTCCAGGGCTCGGAGTCGGTGACGTACTTGTTGACCTCCGCCACGGCGCGCATCGCCTCGGTGATGGCGTGGCGCATCCGGTTCCGCCCGATCTGAGCGCCGACGGTGTCGAAGGCCTCCGCGCAGGTGGCCAGGATCGCCCGGTCGGCGTCGGTGAGCTCGCCGGCGGCGGGGATCTCCCCGAAGTTCCTGGCGACCAGGGTGGCGGTGCGGCTGACCAGGTTGCCCCAGCCCGCCACCAGCTCGGAGTTGGTGCGCTGCACGAACTCGGCCCAGGAGAAGTCGGAGTCCTGGTTCTCCGGGCCGGCGGCGGCGACGAAGTAGCGGAAGGCGTCCGCCTGGTAGCGCGACAGGAGGTCGGCCACGTAGATGACCACCTTCTTGGAGGAGGAGAACTTGCGTCCCTCCATCGTGAGGAACTCCGAGCTCACCACCTCGGTGGGGAGGTTGAGGACGCCGTAGTCGTGCACCTCGCCACCCTTGCTGCCCTGACCGTTGTAGGCGAGGAGCTCCGCGGGCCAGATCTGGCTGTGGAAGGTGATGTTGTCCTTGCCCATGAAGTAGTAGGACAGGGCCTCGGGGTCGTTCCACCACTGGCGCCACGCCTCGGGGTCGCCGGTGCGGCGCGCCCACTCGATGGAGGCCGAGAGGTAGCCGATGACGGCGTCGAACCAGACGTAGAGCTTCTTGGTCGGGTTCTCCTGCCAGCCCTCCAGCGGCACCGCGATGCCCCAGTCGATGTCGCGGGTCATGGCCCGCGGCCGGATCTCGGAGAGGATGTTCTTGGAGAACTTGATGACGTTGGGGCGCCAGGTCCCCGAGGCGTCCCGCTCGTCGAGCCAGGCCCCCAGCGCCTCGGCCAGGGCGGGCAGGTCCAGGAAGAAGTGCTGGGTCTCGACGAACTCCGGCTTCTCGCCGTTGATCCGCGAGACGGGGTCGATGAGGTCGTGGGGGTCGAGCTGGTTGCCGCACGCGTCGCACTGGTCGCCGCGGGCGCCCGGGGTGCCGCAGATCGGGCAGGTGCCCTCGATGTAGCGGTCGGGCAGGGTGCGCCCCGTGGACGGCGAGATGGCGCCGTACGTCGTCTGCTCCACGAAGTAGCCGTTGTCGTAGACGCCGCGGAACATCTCCTGGACCACCGCGTGGTGGTTGCGGGTGGTGGTGCGGGTGTACATGTCGTAGGAGAGGCCGAGACCGACCAGGTCCTCGACGATCAGCCGGTGGTTCTTGTCGGCCAGCTCCTGCGGGGTCAGGCCGGCCTCGTCGGCGGCGATCAGGATCGGGGTCCCGTGCTCGTCGGAGCCGGAGACCATGAGCACGTCGTGCCCCGCCATCCGCATGTACCGACTGAAGACGTCGGAGGGCACGCCGAACCCGGCCACGTGGCCGATGTGGCGCGGGCCGTTGGCGTAGGGCCAGGCGACTGCGGAGAGGACTTTGGTCATGGGTCGATCCTAGTGACGTGCGTCGAGCCGAGCCGCCGCGGCTAGGGTCGCCCCATGCCCGAAACCCCCATGCTGGTCGCCGAGGACCTGATGCTGCTGCTCATGGACGACGAGAAGGGCCGGCTCGCCGCCTCGTCCCAGTCCCGGCCGCTGTTCGGCGGGGCCCTGCTCGTCGAGCTGGCGCTCGACGGGGCCGTCGAGGTGGAGGAGAAGCGGGGATTCCTCCACACACCCCGGGTGCACGCGCGTCAGCCCCGCTCCCAGGACCGGCCCGACCCGCTGCTGGCGGAGGCCTGGCAGACCGTCTCGGAGAAGCCGCGCACCGCATCCGACCTCGTCGGTCGCCTCGGCAGGGGGACGCGCGAGGAGCTGCAGCGGCGGCTGGTGGCGCGGGGCATCCTGGAGGAGCGGGAGACGCGCGTGCTGGGGCTCTTCCCCAGCCGCACCTGGCCGGCCTCGGACCGCAGGCACGAGCAGGAGCTCCGCGCCGCGCTGCAGCGGTGCCTGGTCGGCGGTGCACAGCCGGACCCGCGCACGGCGAGCCTGGTCGCCCTGCTCGCCGCGGTCGACCAGGCACACCGGGTGGTGGACCGCGGAGCGCTGAGCTCCCGGGAGGTGCGGGGGCGGGCGAAGGCCATCGCCGAGGGGAGCTGGGCGGCCCAGGGCGTGCGGGACGCCGTCGCGGCCTCGACCGCGGCGATCACCACCGCGGTGACGACCGCGGCCGCCGTCACCGCCGCCGGGTCCTGAGCGGGCAGCCGCGGCCGGGCCGGCCGCTGACCGCCGACCACCGGCGGTCAGCGGTCAGCGGTCAGCTGAAGTCGAGCTCGCCGGTCCGCGAGCGCTTGAGCTCGTAGAAGTAGGGCACCTTCGCCACCGCGACGCAGCCGTCCCAGAGCTGACCGGCCTCCTCGCCTCGCGGGATCTTCGAGAGCACCGGCCCGAAGAACGCCGCCCCCTCGATGGCGATGGTCGGGGTGCCCACGTCGTCGCCGACCTGGTCCATCCCCTCGTGGTGCGAGCGTGCCACCGCCTCGTCGTAGGAGGAGTCGTCCATCGCGTCGACCAGGTCGGCCTGGAGACCGGCCTCGGCGACGGCGGCCGTGATCAGCTCGCGGCTGATCGGCTGCTCCTGGAGGTGGATCCGGTTGCCCAGCGCGGTGTAGAGCGGGAGCAGGACCTTGCGGCCGTGGCGCTGCTCGGCTGCGATGCAGACCCGCACGGGGCCCCAGGCCGGCTCCAGCATCTTCCGGTAGTCCTCGGGGATGTCCTTGTCCTTGTTGAGGTAGGCCAGGCTCATCACGTGCCAGGTGACCTCGATGTCGCGCACCTGCTCCACCTCGAGGATCCATCGGGAGGTGATCCAGGCGAAGGGGCACAGAGGGTCGAACCAGAAGTCGGCCTCGGTCTTTGAGTTCGTCACCCCCGAAGTGAAGCAGACGCCCCTCGGCCGACCCTGGACGCCGTGGCCCGCAGTGACATGATGGACACCATGCCCGGAACCAACCTGACCAGGGACGAGGCGGCCACCCGCGCCGCTCTCCTGGACGTGACGTCCTACACCGTCGAGCTCGACCTCACCACGAGTGAGAAGACCTTCGGCTCCACCACGACGCTGGAGTTCTCCTGCCGAGAGCCTGGCGCGAGCACCTTCGCCGACCTGGTCGACGCCGAGGTCCACGAGATCACCCTGAACGGCCGCCCCCTGGACCCCGCCACCGCCTACGCCGACAGCCGGATCCTGCTGGACGACCTGCAGGGCGACAACGTGCTGGTGGTCCGTGCCGACTGCACCTACAGCCACACCGGCGAGGGCCTGCACCGCTTCGTCGACCCGGCCGACGACCGGGTCTACCTCTACAGCCAGTTCGAGGTGCCGGACGCGCGTCGCGTCTTCACCACCTTCGAGCAGCCCGACCTCAAGTCCAGCTTCACCTTCCACGTCACCGCGCCGGACCACTGGAAGGTGGTCTCCAACTCCCCCAGCCCCAC
This sequence comes from Nocardioides sp. Z40_12, assembly GCF_058215795.1. Taxonomy (NCBI): domain Bacteria; kingdom Bacillati; phylum Actinomycetota; class Actinomycetes; order Propionibacteriales; family Nocardioidaceae; genus Nocardioides; species Nocardioides sp. Z40_12. The sequence continues at coordinate 125,355 of NZ_JBZAJA010000002.1, read as the reverse complement.
CCCGGAGCCGCTGGGCGAGGGCAAGGCGGTGTGGCGCTTCGAGCCGACCGCACGGATGTCCACCTACATCACCGCGGTGGTGGCCGGCGAGTACCACGAGGTCCGCGACACCTACGAGGGCAAGTTCGGCACCATCCCGCTGGGGCACTACTGCCGGCAGTCGCTGGCGGAGCTGATGGACACCGAGGAGCTGGTGCGCACCACCCGGGCGAGCTTCGAGTTCTTCGAGGAGAAGTTCGACTTCCCCTACCCCTTCGGCAAGTACGACCAGCTCTACGTGCCGGAGTACAACATGGGCGCGATGGAGAACGCCGGGTGCGTCACCCTGCGTGACGAGTACCTGCCGCGCAGCCGGCAGCCGCGCTCCTTCTACGAGTTCCGCACCTCGGTGATCACCCACGAGATGGCGCACATGTGGTTCGGCAACCTCGTCACCATGCGCTGGTGGGACGACCTGTGGCTCAACGAGTCGTTCGCGGAGTGGGCCTGCTACTGGTGCGAGGCCGAGGCGACCGAGTTCACCGACGCCTGGACGGGCTTCGCCAACGCCCGCAAGCAGACCGGCTACCGGGCCGACCAGCTGCCCAGCACCCACCCGATCGCGGCCGACAACGTCGACCTGCACGCGGTCGAGGTCAACTTCGACATGATCACCTACGCCAAGGGCGCCTCGGTGCTCAAGCAGCTGGTGGCCTGGGTGGGCCTGGAGCCGTTCGTCGCCGGGCTGCGCCAGTACTTCAAGGACCACGCCTTCGGCAACGCCGAGTTCGGCGACCTGCTCACGGCCCTGGAGAGTGCCTCCGGGCGCGAGCTCCAGGGCTGGGCGCAGGAGTGGCTGCAGACCGCCGGCGTCAACACGCTGCGCCCCTCCTTCGAGGTGGCCGAGGACGGCACCTACTCCTCCTTCTCGGTCCTGCAGAGCGCCGCGCCCGAGCAGCCGACGCTGCGGCGCCACCGGCTGGGCATCGGCCTCTACGACGCCGTGCCCGGCGAGGACGGCGAGGACCGCCTGGTCCGCCGCGACTACCTGGAGGTCGACGTCGAGGGCGAGGCCACCGAGGTGGCCGAGCTGGTCGGCGTGCGGCAGCCGGCGCTGCTGCTCCTCAACGACGAGGACCACGCCTACGCCAAGATCCGGCTCGACGAGCGCTCCCTGGCCACCGCGGTCGACGGGCTCTCCCGGGTCGAGGACTCGCTGGCCCGTGCCCTGGTGTGGGGAGCGACCTGGGACATGACCCGCGACGGCGAGCTCCCGGCCCGTGACTTCGTGCGGCTGGTGCTGGCCAACATCGGGCACGAGACCGACTCCTGGGGCGTCACCCGGATCCCGGTCTCGGCGGCGATGGCGGTCAACCTCTACTCCGACCCGGCCACCCGGGCCGAGCTGCGCGCGGAGTGGGAGGCGGGGCTCCGCGCCCTGCTGCTCGCCGCGGAGGCCGGCAGCGACCACCAGCTCACCTTCGCCCGCTCCTACGCCGCGGCCGCCCGCTCCGACTACGCCCTGGCGGACGTGGCCGGGCTGCTGGACGGCTCCGTGGTCATCGACGGCCTCGCCGTCGACCAGGACCTGCGCTGGGCGCTGCTGACCTCGCTCGCCGCCGCCGGCCGTGCCGACGACGCCGCGATCGACGCCGAGCTCGCGAACGACGCGACGATCGAGGGCAAGGAGAAGGCGGCCGCCGCCCGGGTCGCCCAGCCGACCGAGCAGGCCAAGGCCGCCGGGTGGGCCGCGATCATGGACCCGGCCACCCCCAACGAGACCTCCCGGGAGATGGTCCTCTCCATCTTCCGCCCCGGTCAGGAGGAGGTCGTGGCGCCCTACCTGGAGAAGTACCTGGAGGCGGCCGACACCCTCATCGACACCCTCGGGTTCCACAAGGCCTCGACGGTGCTGGAGTACGGCTTCCCCAAGGTCCTGGCCTCGCCCGAGCTGGCGACCCGGGTCCGTGCCTGGCTGGAGGGCTCGACCGCGCCGAAGGGGGCCCAGCGCTACGCGCGGGAGGGCCTGGCCGACGTGGAGCGGGCGCTGGCCGCGCAGGAGTGCGACGCCCGGGCCGCCGCCGGCTGACCGAGCCGGTCGGCCCCGCCGACGACGTGGAGGAGCCCGGAGGCGTGACGCCTCCGGGCTCCTTCTCGTCGTGCCCCCGGGCCGGGCTCGCGCGGCGAGCAGGGCGGGGAGTCAGTTGCGCGCGTGCAGGGTGCGGGGCGCGACGGCGTGCTCGGCCAGCAGCGAGATCCCTCGCTTGAGGCCCGCGACCTCGTCGCCCTCGGCGAAGGCGGTCTGCATGGCGACCACGGCGAGGCCCACCTGGTCGTCGGTGAGGTGACGGCGCACCTCGCGGCCGGTCACCACCTCCAGGTGCCGGGCCATCGGGTCGACGACGATCAGCACGCTGCGCTCCGGGGTGGCGAGCGCGGCGTGCAGCCGCTCGGCGAACGGGCGCGGGGGGCCGTCGACGACCCCGCGGAAGAGGGAGAACTCGAACCTGCTGGTCTGTTCGGCCGCGCGGATGGCCCGGTCGAGCTCGGCCTGCTGCCGGCCGGTCAGCTCACCAGCTGCCACTTGCCCCACCGGTCTCCTTCGACGCGGTGGTCGACTCCTCGACCTCGGCGCGGCCACCGCGCGGCCCGCCGAGCCACTGGTCCTCGACGGGAGCGGTGCGGGTCGAGATCTTCTCGCCGCGCGCCAGGATGGGGGCGTAGAAGAGCAGGGTCACCAGCGCCACGCCACCCAGCGGCAGGGCGACCAGCAGGAGCAGGAAGTCCATGGCGGAGACGGGGTCGGGCTCCGACCAGCCCTCCGGGACGTCGGCGAGGGCGGGCGCGGCGAGGAGCACCGAGCCGGCCACGACCACCGGGACGATCAGGCGCAGCGACGAGCGCAGGACGCGGGCGGGGCTGGTCTCGGAGGAGGTCGTGGAGGTCACGGGGTGAGGATATCGCGCCCGCTCCGCGAGCCGGCACCTGACCACGGTGGCTCACCACCGGCTCGACATACTGAGCGCCATGCCTGCGCTGTCTCTCCTGCCCTCCGGCCCCTGCGAGGACGACCAGACCCTGTGCGAGTGGACCGAGCGGACGACCGGGAACGACCGGCTCGCCCAGCTGGCCGACATCGTGATCGGCAAGCCGCTCACCATCTCGCTGCTGGTGCTCGGTGCCCTGCTGCTGCGCTGGATGCTGCACCGGGTGGTCGACCGGGTGGTGCGTCGCGCCGAGCTGGGCATGGTCCCGGACCGGGTCGCCCGGGCGGCGATCACCACCTCGGCCAGGCTCGGCCGGAGTGCGGAGACCTCGCCGCGCGACCTGGCGGCCCGGACCCGTCGGGTCCAGCGGGCCAAGACGATGGGCAGCCTGCTCAAGAGCATCATCAGCGGTGTCGTGCTGGCCATCGCGGCGACGATGATCCTCTCGGAGCTGGGGGTCAACATCGCGCCGATCATCGCCAGCGCGGGGATCCTGGGCCTGGCCCTGGGCTTCGGCGCCCAGACGCTGGTCAAGGACTTCCTCTCCGGCATCTTCATGCTCGTCGAGGACCAGTACGGCGTGGGCGACGTGGTCGACCTCGGCGAGGCCTCCGGCACCGTGGAGGCGGTCAGCCTGCGGGTCACCCGGCTGCGCGACATCAACGGCACCGTCTGGTACGTCCGCAACGGCGAGATCCTCCGGGTGGGCAACATGAGCCAGAACTGGGCCCGTGCCGTCCTGGACATCACCGTCACCTACGACGCCGACCTGGCCCGGGTGCGCCGGGTGCTCGCCGAGGTCGCCGAGGGCATGTGGGAGGACGAGGACTTCAAGGGCCGGGTGATCGAGAAGCCGGACGACCCCGGGGTCGAGGCGATGACCCTGGACGGGATCACCGTGCGGGTCTCGCTCAAGACCGCGCCGATGGAGCAGTGGTCGGTGGCACGGACCCTGCGCGAGCGGATCAAGGCGCGCTTCGACCACGAGGGGATCGTCATCCCGCACACCCGCTACGTGGAGTGGACGCCGGAGATGCCCGAGGAGGACTCCCCCGCCCAGCGCGCGGCCGACGGGGGCGAGTGGCCGGGCGAGCGGCCGGACGCCCCGCGGCGGTGAGGCGGGGCGACGGCCTGCACAATGGGGGCGTGAGCAGCTTCTACGACGAGATCGGCGGGATGGAGACCATCCGCACGCTCGTGGACACGTTCTACGAGGGCGTCGCGACCGATCCGCTCCTCCGCCCGATGTATCCCGAGGAGGACCTCGGGCCGGCCGCCGAGCGGTTCACCCTCTTCCTGGTGCAGTACTGGGGCGGCCCCAGCACCTACTCCGAGACCCGCGGCCACCCCCGGCTGCGGATGCGCCACGCGCCGTTCGAGGTGACCCCGACGGCCGCCCAGCGCTGGCTGGTGCACTTCCGTGCCGGGCTGGACAAGGTCGGGCTGACGCCGGAGCAGGACGCGCAGTTCTGGGACTACGTCACCCACGCCGCCCAGTTCATGGTCAACGCCAACGAGGTCCCCCGGGCCACCGACGGTCCGGCCGCGCGGCCGTCCTGACCTCAGCCGACGGCGAGCTCGGCCAACCGGGCGCGCAGGGCCTCGGGCGGCTCGGTGCTGCGCTGGGTGCGGGGGTCGAAGAAGACCAGGACCACCGCGGCCCGGCTCATCAGCCGGTCGCCGTCGCGGATCTGCGACTCGACGACCATCGAGCGTGAGCCCAGCCGGGTGACCCACGAGCTGACCGTGTAGGGCTCGGCCCGGAAGAGGATCGGCGAGCGGTACTCCACCTGGGTGCGGGCCAGCACCGTCACCACCCCCTGGCCGCTCTCCTCGGTCGCCAGCCGGCCCATCATGGCGATCCGGGCCTCCTGGTAGTACTCCAGGTACTTCACGTTGTTGACGTGCCCGTAGACGTCCACGTCGCTGAAGCGCACCCGGAGGTCGTAGCTGCCCGACGGCTCGGCCTGCGGCGCGTTGCGGCCGAGCAGCGACCCGGCGGCCTCGGCGGGCTCCCAGAAGCGCTCGAGCACCTCGCGCTCGTCCGCGCTCAGCCGGCGGGGACGGTCCTCGGTGAAGACGAACGGGGTGAGCAGCGTGGTGGCCCGGGCATAGGTGGTCCGGATGCCGTCGGCCTCGTCGAAGATCTCGTAGGCCATGGTGAAGCTGGCCGCCCTGATCTCGGTCACCCAGCACTCGATCCGCACCGGCTCCGGCCGCAGCTCGAGCGGGGTCAGGTAGGAGATGTCGTGCTGGGCCACCACCAGCCCCTCCCCCGGCCGCTCCCCGGCCGGGTGGTCCCCGCGGCCGGGCGCATGGGTGCGGAGCATGTCGACCCGGGCCTCCTGGAGATAGTCGACGTAGACGACGTTGTTGACGTGGTGGAGGACGTCGAGGTCGGCCCAGCGCATCGGGCACTCGTAGAGGTGGCGCACGCTCGCGATGCTCTCATCCGGCCCACCGGGCCGGGACCGGCAGGCTCGGCGCCCAAGGACCCTGGGGCGGGCGCACACTGCCGCGGTGCGCGCCCCCGACGTAGGGTGGGCGCCGTCTTGACGATGAGTACACGAAGAGGAGCTTCCATGCCCGAGGCAGTGATCGTTTCCGCAGCTCGTTCGCCGATCGGCCGCGCCAACAAGGGGTCCCTCAAGGACCTGCGCCCCGACGACCTGGCGGCCACGATCATCAAGGCCGCGCTGGACAAGGTCCCCGCCCTCGACCCCCACACCGTCGACGACACCCTGCTCGGCTGCGGGCTGCCCGGCGGCGAGTCGGGCAACAACATGGGCCGCGTGGTCAACGTCATCAACGGCATGGACGACGTGCCGGGGGCCACGATCACCCGCTACTGCTCCTCCTCGGTGCAGACCACCCGGATGGCCTTCCACGCCATCAAGGCCGGTGAGGGCGACGTCTTCATCTCCGCCGGCGTGGAGACCGTCTCGCGCTTCGCCAAGGGCACCTCCGACCACCTGCCCAACACGGTCAACCCGCTCTTCGACGACGCTCAGAGCCGCACCGCCAAGCTGGCCGAAGGCGGCCACGAGTGGTCCGACCCGCGCGACCAGGGCCTGCTGCCCGACGTCTACATCGCGATGGGCCAGACGGCCGAGAACGTCGCCCGGCTGCGCGGCCTGGACCGCAAGGAGCTCGACGAGTTCGCGGTCCGCTCCCAGAACCTGGCCGAGAAGGCGATCGCCGACGGCTTCTGGGCCCGGGAGATCACCCCGGTCACCACCCCGGACGGCACCGTGGTCACCGCCGACGACGGCCCCCGCGCCGGCGTCACCTACGACGCGCTCGCCGGCCTGCAGCCCGTCTTCCGCCCCGACGGGGTGGTCACCGCCGGCAACTGCTGCGCCCTCAACGACGGCGCCGCCGCCGTGGTGGTCATGAGCGACACCAAGGCCGCCGAGCTCGGCCTCACGCCGCTGGCCCGGATCGTGGCCACGGGCGTCTCGGGCCTCTCCCCCGAGATCATGGGCCTCGGCCCCGTCGAGGCCACCCGGCGCGCCCTGGCCAACGCGGGCATGAGCATCGGCGACATCGACCTGGTCGAGATCAACGAGGCCTTCGCCGCCCAGGTCGTCCCGTCCTACCAGGAGCTGGGCATCGACCTGGACCGCCTCAACGTCAACGGCGGGGCCATCGCCGTCGGTCACCCGTTCGGGATGACCGGGGCCCGGCTCCAGGCCACCATGCTCAACAGCCTGGACTGGCACGACAAGTCCACCGGCCTGATCACCATGTGCGTCGGTGGCGGCCAGGGCATGGCGCTGATCCTCGAGCGCATCTGAGGTACCGACCGACCGACCGACCGCCACGCCCGCCCCAGGAGCCGCCCGGCTCTCGGGGCGGGCGTTGCCGTCTGTTGGACATCGGGGGAGATAGGCTCGTCCCCATGACCGACTCGGGGGCGACCAGGTGGCTCGACGAGCCACAACAACGGGCGTGGCGGGCCCTGATGCTCGGCCACACCCTGCTGCTGGACCGGCTGGACGACGACCTTCGGGAGTCCTTCGACATCTCGCTGGCCGAGTACGAGATCCTCGTCCGCCTCTCCGAGCGCGAGGGCCGTGCCATGCGGATGGCCCAGCTCGCCGACGCCCTGGCCCACAGCCGCAGCCGGGTCACGCACACGATCGCGCGGCTCGAACGCAGCGGCTACGTGGTGCGCGCCGCCTCCCCCGACGACGGTCGTGGCGTCGTCGCGACGCTGACCGACGAGGGGATGGAGCTGCTGCGCAACGCCGCCCACGTCCACGTCACGGGGGTCCGCAACAACCTGGTCGACCTGGTCTCGGACGAGGACTTCCAGGCCGTGGGCCGGGTGATGAACGCGGTCGCCGACCACCTCATCGCCCGCCACCCCGAGATGGAGATGCGCGCCTCCCCCTGAGCCCCTCGGACCCGGGGGGCCAGCCTCGTCGGGCTTCGCCCCCTGGGGCATCTTCCGGGCGGTCTCCGCGTGGTCCCGCCACCCGCCGCGAGGCGGTGGCCGTTCAGTGGCGAGCGGCCCAGAGGAAGGGCCCCGCCGCCAGGCGCTCCAGCACCAGGCCCTGGACGGCCCTCCCCGCGGCGGCGAGCGTCGACTCCTCGTACTCCCGGTGACTCATGCCCGACCCCCCTGGTCGTGCGCCCGCGGGTTCAGTCGCGGGTGAGCCGCCGGTGGGTGACCCGGTGCGGTCGCGCCGCCTCGGCACCCAGGCGCTCGATCTTGTTCTCCTCGTAGGAGGCGAAGTTCCCCTCGAACCAGAACCACTTGCCGCCGTCCTCCTCGGTGCCCTCCCACGCGAGGATGTGGGTGGCGACGCGGTCGAGGAACCACCGGTCGTGGGAGGTGACCACGGCACAGCCGGGGAAGTCGAGCAGCGCGTCCTCGAGCGCCGAGAGGGTCTCCACGTCGAGGTCGTTGGTGGGCTCGTCGAGGAGCAGCATGTTGCCGCCCATCTTGAGCGTCAGCGCGAGGTTGAGCCGGTTGCGCTCACCGCCGGACAGGACGCCGGCCTTCTTCTGCTGGTCCGGGCCCTTGAAGCCGAACGACGCCACGTAGGCGCGGCTGTTCATCTCGAAGTTGGCGACCTTGATGAAGTCCAGGCCGTCGGAGACGACCTCCCAGACGTTCTTGTTGGGGTCGATGCCGCCGCGGCTCTGGTCGGCGTAGGAGATCTTCACCGTCTGCCCGACCGTGAGCTTGCCGGAGTCGGGGGTCTCGTCGCCGGTGATCATCCGGAACAGGGTCGTCTTGCCGACGCCGTTGGGGCCGATCACGCCGACGATGCCCGCGCGGGGCAGGGTGAAGCTGATGTCGTTCCACAGCACGCGGTCGTCATAACCCTTGGTCAGGTGCGAGGCCTCGAGCACCACGTCGCCCAGCCGCGGGCCGGGCGGGATGTTGATGTCGGCGGTGTCGATCTTGCGGGCCTTGTCGGCCTCTGCCGCCAGCTCCTCGTAACGGGCCAGGCGGGACTTGCTCTTGGTCTGGCGGGCCTTGGCGTTGGAGCGGACCCACTCCAGCTCCTTCTCGAGCATCTTGGCGCGCTTGGCGTCCTTCTGCCCCTCGATCTTGAGCCGTTCCTTCTTGGTCTCCAGGTAGGTGGAGTAGTTGCCCTCGTAGCCGTGGATGGAGCCGCGGTCGACCTCGGCGATCCACTCCGCGACGTTGTCGAGGAAGTACCGGTCGTGGGTGATCGCCAGCACGGCGCCCGGGTAGCTCTTCAGGTGGCCCTCGAGCCACTGCACCGACTCGGCGTCGAGGTGGTTGGTGGGCTCGTCGAGCAGGAGCAGGTCGGGCTGCTGGAGGAGCAGCTTGCAGAGGGCGACGCGACGACGCTCACCACCCGAGAGGTTGTCGACCAGCACGTCCGGCGGCGGGCAGCGCAGCGCGTCCATCGCCTGCTCGAGGCGGCTGTCGACGTCCCAGGCGGCGTGGTCGTCCAGGAACGTCTGCAGCTCCCCGGTCTCGGCCATCAGCGCGTCCTGGTCGGCGTCGGGCTCGCCCATCTCCATGTATGCGTCCTCGAGGCGCTTCATCTTGCTCTTGATCTCGAAGACCGCCTCCTCGACGTTCTCCAGGACCGTCTTGCCCTCGGTCAGCGGCGGCTCCTGCTGGAGCATGCCCACGGTGGCCTCGGGGTCCTTGATGGCATCCCCGTTGTTGGGCTGCTCGAGACCCGCCATGATCTTGAGCAGGGTCGACTTGCCGGCACCGTTGGGTCCGACGACACCGATCTTGGCGCCGTGCAGGAACGAGAGGGTGACGTTGTCAAGGACCACTTTGTCGCCGTGGGCCTTGCGCACGTTGCGCAACGTGAAGACGTACTCAGCCATGCCTGCGACCCTACCTGTGGGACCGCGCCCGCACCGCACCGCCGTCACCGGGTGAGCACCGCACCGCGGCCGGCCCGTCAGGCCGCGGGCTCCCGGCCGGCGGCCGCCCGGTCCTCGCCGTCCGGCTGCGCCCCCGCCTGCTCCTCGGCGTGGGGCGGCTCGGGGTCGGCGCCGTCCGAGGACGGAGCCGCCGACGGGCCGCGCGCGCTTCGCGCGAACGTGCTGGTCCCGCGGGTGAGGTCGTGGCCGACCGAGGCCGCGACCACGACGTAGCGGGAGGAGACGGTGCCGTCCTCGCGCTTCCACACCTCGGCGACCAGCTTGCCGGAGACCACCACCGGGTCACCGGTGCGCACCGAGGCGGCGACGTTGTCGGCCAGGGCCCGCCAGGCCTTCACCGCGTACCAGATGGTCTCCCCGTCCTCCCACACCCCGCCGCGGAACCGCCTCGGAGTGCTGCCGACCCGGAAGGTCGCGACGCGGACGCCGTGGCCGACCTCGCTCAGCGTCACCTCCGAGCCCACCCAGCCGCTGAAGGTGATCGTGCTGTCGTTCATCTGACTCCTCCTCGCCGTCGTCGTCGAGGGCACCGTGCCCAGGACGAGGCTGGCCGCGCCCGCCGGGGAGCGGCGGGCGCGGCGGGAGTCTCTGTGGAGCACGAGCCCGCCGAACCGGGCTGTGGAGGGGCAGCGGCCCGGGATCGGCGAGGGAATCAGCGCAGGGCCGTCTCGAGCCCCTCGACCGTCTGTCGGTAGGCCTCGAGCTCGGCCTTGACCGGAGCCAGGACCAGGTCGTCGGAGGCATCGCCGATCGCCCGGCGCAGGCGCTGGTCGGCGACCCTGGCCCGGCGGCGCGCCGTGCCGGCCACCAGGAGGCGGCAGAGCAGGGCCAGCAGCAGGCCCAGCCCCAGTCCGCCGAGGAGAAGCAGCGTGGGCAGCGGCCAGCCCTGCCACTGCGGCGTCGGAGGCTCGGGCACCCGGGCATAGCTGGCGAGCGCGAGCAGGCCGAGCCAGGCGGCCCCGACCACCGCGGCCACGATGAGGATCCACTGCAGGACCCGGACCAGGCCGGCCCAGACCGGGAGCCGGTCCGCGCCGAGGTCGGTGCCCGACAGCGCCTGGTCGAGACGGTCGCCCAGGTCGGGCAGGCGCGAGACCGAGGCGCGGCGCACCGCGTGCGCCCACGCCGGCTGGAGGTCCTCGGTGACCTCGTCGACCAGGGCGCGCACCTCGGTGTCGACCCGGGCCCGCTGCACCCGGGTGGGCTCGGGGACCGAGCTGCGCGGGGTGCCGGTCAGCTCCTTGCCCACGGAGCCGAGGTCGAGGTGGAGCCGCTTGAGGGGGTCGGGGCGGAAGCGGCTCAGCCAGGCCGTCGCGGGCCAGCCGGTGGCGCGGTTGGCGCGCACCCGGGTCGACGCCTCCACCGCCCGGACGACGGTCGGCACGCCCGCGGCCTCGGCGAAGGAGTCCTCGAGGGCCTCCAGCCGGGTCCGGGAGACCTCGGGGACGGGGGCCTCGCCGGTCACCGTGCGCATCCGCAGCGCCGCGGCCCGGACGTCGGCCTCGAGGCGCTGCTTGGCGACCTTCTTGCTGGCCACCCGGCGGGCGATCTCCTCCCGGAGCTCGGCCATCCCCACGTCTTCGCGGGCGCTGACGCCCAGCACCGGGACGCCGGTGAGGCCGTCGGCGGCCAGCAGCCGGCGGACGTCGCCCAGCATCGCCTCGCGCCGTTCCTCGGGGACCCGGTCGATCTGGTTGAGCACCACGAGCATGACGTCCTGGTGACCGGCCAGCGGGGCGAGGTAGCGCTCGTGGACGGCGGCGTCGGCGTACTTCTGCGGGTCAAGGACCCAGATGAGCATGTCGGCGAGCGCCACCAGCCGGTCGACCTCGAGGTGGTGGCTGACCTCGGTGGAGTCGTGGTCGGGCAGGTCGAGCAGCACGACGCCCTGCATGGCGCTGTCCTCGCGGCCCTGGGAGAGCAGGTTGTCCCGGACCACCTGGTGGCGCTCGGGGATGCCGAGGAACTCCAGCAGCTCCGAGGCGCCCTCGGAGCCCCACACGCAGGCCGTCGCCCAGGAGGTGGTGGGCCGGCGCACGCCGACCGCGCTCAGCTCCAGGCCGGTCAGCGCGTTGAAGGTGGAGGACTTGCCGGACCCGGTGGCGCCCGCGAGCGCCACCACGGTGTGGTCGGCGGAGAGGCGGAGCCGGCGCGCGGCCCGGTCGGCGGCGGAGCCCGCCGCCTCGACCACGTCGTCGTCCAGGCGCCCTCGGCTCGCCTCCACGGCCCGCGAGAGTCCTTCGACCCTCGTGCCGATGTCGGAGCCGCGGGTCACCAGCTTCTTGGCGCCCTCGAGAAGAGACGTCATGGTGTCCTCTGCGCAGATGGTCGGTTGAAGGCCCTCACACTAACCTCCGCACCGGTGCTCACGCCGTCCCGGCACTGGCCTCAGGCTTCGAGGAGCGGGCGAAGCGCAGGTCGTCCACGCGCCGCGCGGCCTGGCGCAACGTCTCCGGGGAGCTGGTGCTGAGCCCGAGGGAGTCGAGCAGGTCGGTGTAGCGGGCCCGCTCCTCGGCGTACATCTCCTCCACCCGGCGCTCCAGGTCCTTGCGGGCGCGCTCGGCCAGGGACCTGACCGCCTGGTCCCCGAAGACCGCCTCCAGCAACTTCTGGCCGAGCACCGCACCGCCCCCGGCGATCCCGGCCTCGGCGCCCACCAGCGCCCCGCCGGTGTGGGCGAAGACGACGACCATGAGCGCCACGGAGAGGCCGTTGACGCCGTAGGCGAGGAAGCGCGCGGTCGTCCGCTTGTCGGCGCCCTCCTGCCGGACCATCTCCAGCACGCCGCCCTGCCAGTCGCGCACCGCCCGCTCGGCCCGGCGGCGGAAGTCGCGCGAGGCGCGACCCAGGTCCTGGTCGGCCTCGCGCAGCAGCGCCTGGCCCGAGGCCAGCGACTGCCAGGAGGCCTCCGCCCGCTCGGCGGCCGCCTCGGCGTGCTCGGTCAGCAGCGTCTCCAGGCCCGACTCCACCGCCACCTGGACCCGCTCCGCCTGCTGGGGCTTGCCCTTGATCGCGTTGACCAGCCGGTCCCGCAGCCACCCGACCCGGGTCTCCAGGGTGCGCAGCAGCTCACCGGTCCCCACGAACTCCTGCCACCGCGCGAGCACCTCGCCGCGCAGCAGGGTGCCGTCGGCCGAGGCCTCCTTGACGGCGGCCAGGCTGGCGGCATAGGCCTTCTCGGCGTCCTCACGGAGCCTGGTCATGGCGTTGACCTGCAGGGTCTCGGCGTCGGCGACCAGGTGGGTACGCCGTGCGACGGTGCGGATGGCGCCCTCCAGGGTCTGGCGCACCACGCCCGCCCGCGCCTCCGCGTCGGCGGCCAGCGACTCCAGCCAGGCCCGGATCTCCGCGACGGACTCGGGGGGCAGCAGCCCCTCGTCGTCGACCGGGCCCTCGTGGACGGTGAAGAGCGGGGAGTCCTTGAGCCCCCGGCTGGCCAGCATCCGGGCCAGGTGGCTGGCCACCGTCTCCACCGCCTCCGGCGGGGTGCGGTCGAGCACGATGGCGACCGCGGCGGAGCGCTCCGCGGCCTCGCGCAGGAACTGCCACGGCACCTGGTCGGCGTAGCGGGCGGCCGAGGTGACGAAGAGCCACAGGTCGGCGGCGGCGAGGAGCTGGGCCGCGAGCGTCCGGTTGGCCTCCTCCACCGAGTCGATGTCGGGGGCGTCGAGCACCGCCAGCCCGGCCGGGACCGTCTCCGACGGCACCAGCTGCAGTGCCGAGGGGTCGTTGGTCGAGGTCGTCACCCGCTCGAGCTCGGGCAGCAGCCGGTCCTGCCCGAACCAGTGCGCGTCGTCGGGGTGGTGCACCAGCACCGGCGACCTCGTCGTGGGCCGCAGCACCCCGGGCTGGGTGACCCGGCGCCCGACCAGCGAGTTGACCAGGGTGGACTTCCCGGCCCCGGTGGAGCCCCCCACCACGGCCAGCATCGGTGCCTCGATGGTCATCAGCCGCGGGATCACGTAGTCCTCGAGCTGGGCGATCATGTCGGCGCGGGCGGCGCGGTGCGCCTCCACGTCGGGCACCTCCAAGGGCAGCGCGGCGCCCTGGAGGGCACCGCGCAGCTGGACCAGCGCGGTGAGCATCTGGGTCGCGTCCGGCGACGGTTCGCCGACCGGGGAGCCGCCGTGGGTCTGGGAGTCGCTCATCGTGTGGGGACCACCTGTCCGGGGAAGGAGACGTAGGGACGGGCGGCGTTCAGTCGACGGACGAAGACCTGCCCTCTGGCCGCGTAACCGGGCGGAGGCGTACCTCGCAGGTAGCGGTGGTGCAGGAAGCCCAGCTCGATCGCGGCCTGCTGATAGTCGCGCATGGCCTGCTCGGCCTCCTCACCGCCCATGCGACTGGCGTGCCGGCGGCTGGCCCGGCGGGCCCCGAGGTCGACGATCCAGTCGATGTCGGAGGCCGGGAGCAGGCCGATCCGGGCGGCGTCCTCCAGCGAGCGGGCCAGCATCCGGCGCTCGGAGCGGCGCAGCCAGACCGCGAAGCAGACGACGGCGACGAAGGCCGGGGCCATCGTGGTCACGTAGACGGCCAGGAAGCCCCCGGTCCCCGTGAGGCTGGAGGCGTTCCACAGACCATGGGAGAGCACGGCCAGCACGTACCCCGCGAACGGGGCGAGCACACGGACGGCCGCGCTGCGGCTCGAGACCGCCACCCCGACGCCGATGCCGATGAAGGCGGTGAAGAGCGGGTGGGCGAAGGGGCTGATCAGGCACCGCAGCACGAAGACCACCGTCAGCGCCTCGGTGCCGCCGGGGCCCATCGCGTCGGTGCCGTCGTAGGCGGCGGCCAGATAGAGGATGTTCTCGACGAAGGCGAAGCCCACGCCGACCATCCCGGCGTAGACGATGCCGTCCAGGACGCCGTCGAGCTCACCGCGGCGCCACCACAGCAGCAGCAGGAGGAAGAGGCCCTTGGTGGCCTCCTCGGTGACCGGGGCGACCCCGGCGAGCATCTGCGCGTCGTCGAAGCCGCCGAAGAAGCCGCCGAGCCCCTGGAGCAGGATGGCGCCGGCGGTGGCCACGAACGCCCCCCACGCCAGACCGGCGGCCAGCAGCCGCCGGGGCTCGGGCTCGTAGCGGTCGAGCCACAGGAAGCAGGCCAGCAGCGGGCCCACCGGCAGCACCGCCAGCAGGGTGGCCAGGGCCAGGGTGGACGGCGCTCCGGAGAGGGCGATGACCAGCAGCATCGCGGCCGCTCCCACCAGCGCCAACAGCGTCACCACGAGGGTGAACGCGACGCTGCCGCGACCATGGGAAGACATGGGCCGCAGCCTAACGGGACGAACCGGGCGCGGCGTACAGTGATCGTCGTGAGCGAGCAGCCGAGCAGCGAGTCGACCACTCCCCCACGCACCGACCCCGAGGCGGCGCCGGGCACCCAGTCCCACGACCCGGCCGTGCCCGACGCCTACGCCGCCTTCATGCGCACCGGGTGGGCCGACCACGAGCAGCGGGTCGACCGGCACCCCGTGGCCCCGCTCGCGGCGACTCGGCGCGCCCGGCTCGCGGAGGCGTTCCCGGGCGAGCGGCTGGTGCTGCCGGCCGGCACCTTCAAGGTGCGCTCCAACGACACCGACTACCGCTTCCGGCCCGACACCGCCCACACCTACTTCTCCGGGAACCAGACCACCGATGCCGTCCTGGTCGTCCACGACGGCGAGGCCGTGCTCTACGCCCGGCCCCGCTCCTCGCGGGAGACCGACGAGTTCTTCCGCGACCGGCAGTACGGCGCCCTGTGGGCCGGCCGCCGCCCCTCGCTGGGCGAGATGGCGGACTCCCTGGACCTCGAGGTGCGCCACGCCGACGAGCTCCCCGACGCCCTCGCGCGGGGCCCCAAGACCCGGGTCCACCGGGGGATCAGCGCCGAGGTCGACGCGCTGGTGCCGGGCGACGCGACCACCGACGCCGACCTGGCCCGCGTCGTCTCCGAGATGCGCCTGGTCAAGGAGGAGTGGGAGGTCGCCCAGCTCCAGGAGGCCTGCGACATCACCACCTTGGGCTTCGAGGACTCGGTGCGCGAGTGGGACCGGGTGCTCGAGCACGGCGAGCGCTGGATCGAGGGCACCTTCTTCCGCCGGGCCCGGGCGATGGGCAACGACATCGGCTACGACTCGATCGTCGGGGGCGGCTCCCACGCCACGACGCTGCACTGGATCGACAACACCGGCCCGATCGTCCCCGGCGAGCTGGTCCTGCTGGACATGGGCGTGGAGAACCGCAACCTCTACACCGCGGACGTCACCAGGACCCTCCCGGTTTCGGGCACCTTCACCGACCTGCAGCGCGACCTCTACGAGCTGGTGCTCGCCGCCCAGCAGCGCGGCATCGAGGCCGTCCGCCCCGGCGCCGCGTTCCTGGCCGCGCACGAGGCCGCGATGGAGGTGCTCGCCCACGGGCTGGCCGACCTCGGCCTGCTGCCGGTCAGCGCGGAGGAGGCCCTCGACCCGTCGTCCAAGGTCTACGCCCGCTGGACCCTGCACGGCACCTCGCACATGCTCGGCATGGACGTGCACGACTGCGGGCGGGCCGCCCCGGAGGCCTACACCAAGGCCGAGCTCGCCGAGGGGATGGTGCTGACGGTGGAGCCCGGCCTGTACTTCCAGGACGACGACCTGCTGGTCCCCGAGGAGCTGCGCGGCATCGGCATCCGGATCGAGGACGACATCCTGGTCACCGCCGAGGGCAGCCGCAACCTCTCCGCGGCGCTCCCGCGCAGCTCACACGACGTCGAGGAGTGGATGGGCCGGCTCCGGGGCTGAGGCGGCGGGCGCCCCGCCGCCCCCGGCTCCACCACCGCCTGGCCCCTCCAGCCGCCGGAGCCGCCGGAGCAGGCCGAGCGAGATCAGCACCGCGACCGCCATCGCGGAGACCGTCACCGCGAAGGCCGCCGTGTGGCCCCGTTCCGGGCCCACGTGGTCGGCGAGCCGCCCCGCGACGCCCGCGCCCACGGCGTACCCGACGTTGACGGCACTACCCAGCAGGCTCAGGCCCAGGGAGAACCGTCCAGGCGGCAGGGTGCGCTCGCCCAGGGTGAACGCGCTGATCATGAAGGGCGCGACGCCGAAGCCGAGCGCCAGGACCACCAGGGTCAGCGTGCCCAGCGAGCCGACGGCGAGCAGCGGGACCGCGCCGACCAGCAGGAACACCGCGCAGAGCACCATCCGCCGTTCCTGGGCGAAGGAGGCGGGGAGCAGCGCCGTGCCGAGCCCGGCGATCACGCTGCCGATGCCGAGCGCGGCGTGGACCAGGCCGACCAGGCCGGAGCGGCCGGAGGCGTCGGCCAGCACCGTGGACCCGGTCTGGGTCGCCCCGAACAGCGCCCCCACGCAGAGCAGGGCCACCAGCAGGGCGACGAAGACCGGGGTGAGCACGCGGGCCGGTCGGACGACCTCCGCGGCGTCCGTCCCCTCCCCGGTCGGTCGACCGGCCCCGGGCGCCGACTCCTGCAGCGTCACCGTCTCGACGGCCGGACGGGGCCGGGCCGTCGGGTGCAGGGCGAAGGCGGTGCCGAAGACGAGCAGTCCGACCGCCCCGGTCGCCATCGCGGCGGTGGGCGAGGCGACGGCGACCAGGAGCCCGACCAGCGCCGGGCCGAGCACGAAGGAGGCCTCGTCCGCGGAGCCGTCGTAGGAGAACGCGGTGTTGAGCAGCCGCTCCCGGTGCGGGTCACTCGACCCGATCATCGGCCGCCAGCGCGCCCGGGATAGCGGACCGACCTGCGGGATCAGCAGCCCGGCCAGTCCGGCCGCGGCGATCAGCGTGGTGCCGCCGGCCCCCTGCTCGCCGGCCAGGACCAGGGCGGCCAGCGCCCCGGCACCGGCCAGGGACTGGCCCAGCACCACCGGGCGCTGGCCGAACCGGTCGGACAGGGCACCCGCGAGCGGGGCCCCGACGGCGTTGGCCACGGCCAGGACGCCGGCGGCGAGCCCACCGGCGGCATAGCTGTCGGTGGCGGAGGAGACCAGGAGCAGGGTGCCGAGCTGGCTCATGGAGAGCGGCAGCCGGCCGAGGAAGGCGACGGCCACGTAGGCCGGACCGGCCAGCTCGAGGAGCCGCCGGTAGGAAGCGAGCGGAGACAAGGGGGTGGAGACTTTCGGGTAGGCGCTGACGACGCGCGCCGTACCCACCTCCAAGAACGCGCAGAACCCTCTGCGCCGCACATCTTAGCCGAGAGGCCCGGCGAGGTAGATTCGCCGACGTCATGGACTGTGCCCACTACGACGCCCGCCGGTGTCGCTCCTGCTCCTGGCTGGAGGTGTCCCGGCCCGACCAGCTGGCGGCCAAGGCCAGGCACCTGCGCGAACTGCTGGACCCCTTCGGCGCGGGCGAACCGATCGCGTGGCTGCCCCCGGTGGCGGGCCGGGAGGCCGGGTTCCGCAACAAGGCGAAGATGGTGGTGGCGGGCAGCGTCACGGCCCCCACCCTGGGCATCCTGGACGAGGACCGGCGCGGCGTCGACCTGCGCGACTGTCCGCTGCACACCCCCGGGCTGCAGGCGGCGCTTCCGGCGCTGGCCGACTTCGTCACCCTCGCCGCGATCGAGCCCTACGACGTGGCCCGGCGGCGCGGGGAGCTCAAGCACCTGCTGGTCACCGAGTCCCCCGACGGCGAGCTGATGGTGCGGTTCGTGCTGCGCTCGCAGGAGCCGGTGGCCCGCATCCGCAAGCACCTCCCGGCGCTGCTCGCGGCGCTGCCCGGCGTGCGCGTCGTCTCGGTCAACCTGCAGCCCGCGCACAAGGCCGTGCTCGAGGGCGAGCGCGAGCTCGTGCTGCACGGGGAGACCCTGGGCATGCGGGTCGGCCACCTGACGCTCCACCTGAGGCCGCAGAGCTTCTTCCAGACCAACACCGAGGTGGCCACGGCGCTCTACCGCCAGGCGACCGACTGGGTCGCCGAGATCGTCCCGGCGCCGGTGGAGATCTGGGACCTGTACTGCGGCGTCGGCGGCTTCGCCCTCCACCTCGCCGGCCCCGGACGGCGGGTGCTCGGTGTCGAGGTCAGCGCCGAGGCGGTGGCCAGCGCCCGGCGTACGAGCCGGGACGCCGGCCTGGGCGAGGTCACCTTCGAGGCCGGCGACGCCACCGCCCACGTGCTCGCCGCCGACCACTCCCCCGACCTGGTGGTCCTCAACCCGCCCCGGCGTGGCATCGGACCGGCCCTCGCCGGCTGGCTGGAGAGCTCGACGGTGCCGCACGTCGTCTACTCCAGCTGTCACGCGGAGTCGTTGGCGCGCGACCTGGCGGCGATGCCCTCGCTGGTCCCGGTGCGGGCCCAGCTGCTCGACATGTTCCCGCACACCTCGCACTACGAGGTGCTGGTGCTGCTGGCCAGGAGGCCCGCACGATGACCCGGCGGGTGCTGGACGAGGAGTACGTCGAGGCGGTGCTCAGCCTGGTCGAGCAGGTGCCGCCGGGGCGGGTCGTCACCTACGGGGCGCTCGCCGACGCCGTGGGCCGGGGCGGTCCACGGCTGGTGGGACGGGTGATGGCGCTGCACGGCGGCGGCGTCCCGTGGTGGCGGGTGGTGCGCGCCGACGGACGGCCCGCCGAGTGCCACGACGGGGCGGCGTGGGAGCTGCTGCGCGCCGAGGGGGTGGCCACCCGCACCCCGGAGCGGGTCGACCTCGAGGTCGCCATGTGGTGGCACGGCGCAGACTGACCCCCGTCCGGGACCACCTCTTTCCAGAGCACTCGCTCTGCTATCTTCTCCTCGCCCCCACGAACCCGAGGAGATCGCACATGCCCACCCTGACCACCGACGGCCCCGTCTGGACCCTCGACCTCGGCGACGACGAGAACCGCTTCTCCCCCGAGTGGCTCGCCGCCACCTCCGGCCTCCTCGACGAGGTCGCCCGGTCCACCGAGCCGGCCGCGCTGGTCACCATCGGCTCCGGCAAGTTCTTCTCAAACGGTCTCGACCTGGAGTGGCTGGGTGCCCACCCCGAGCAGCTGGGCAGCTACGTGGACAGCATCCACGCGCTCTTCTCCCAGGTCCTCACCCTGCCGGTGCCGACGGTGGCGGCGATCAACGGCCATGCGTTCGGGGGCGGCGCGATGCTGGCGATGGCCCACGACCACCGGGTGATGCGCGCCGACCGCGGCTTCTTCTGCTTCCCCGAGGTCGACATCCACATCCCCTTCACCGCCGGGATGTCCGCCCTGATCACCGCCAAGGTGACCCCGCAGGCCGCGGTGGCCTCGATGCTGACCGGACGCCGCTTCGGCGGCCCCGAGGCGGCGAGCACCGGGCTGGTGGACGCGGCCACCGACCTGGAGTCGCTCGCCGGTGCCGCCGCCGACCTGGTCCGCGACCGGGCCGGCAAGGACCGCGCGACGCTGGGGGCGATCAAGGCGACGATGTACTCCCACGTCGTCGAGGTGCTCGCCCGCCCGCAGGCCTAGGCGGGCGGCGGCGATGGGGCGCCGGCGCGAGCACGACCTGGACACCCTGCTCGACCATGCCCGCGCGCTGTGGACCCGCAAGGGCCGGGACGCCGTCAGCATCCGCAGGCTGAGCGCCGCCTCGGGGGTGAGCAACGGCGCGATCTACCACGCGTTCGGCTCACGCGACGGCCTGCTCGCCAGCACCTGGGCCCGGGAGGGACGCCGTTTCCTGCTCCATCAGCGAGCGGCGGTCGCGAAGGTGGTCGCCGAGGGGGGCACGGCGGTCGAGGCGGTCGTCGCGGCGGCCTGCGCGCCGGCCGACTACGCCACGCACGACCAGGACGGCACCCGCCTCCTGCTCTCCGTGCGCCCCGGTGACCTGCTCGACGGGAGCCTCTCCCCCGAGCAGGTCGAGGAGCTCACCACGCTGCGGCGCGACCTCGACGCGCTGGTCCGCGAGCTCGCCGAGCGGCTCTGGGAGCGGACGGACCGCTCCGCCCGGACCACCGTCGGCTACTGCCTCGTCGAGCTCCCGTCCGCCCTGCTCCTGGAGCCGCGCAGGGTGGCGGACCCGCTGGGCCGGGTCGTCCTGGAGCGCGCGGTCCGGGGAGTCGTCTCGGCCCCGCCGCCCTGAGCCAACCCCGTGCGGTCCCGACCACCTCGGCAGGGCCTAGCCTCGGTAGAGTCCCGCTCGGTCGTGGGGGCGGCCGTCCGGTCCGGCACCAGCACGAGAACCCCAGGAGACACCATGGCTTGGACCCTGCACGGCGACGGTCGCACCGTCGCACCGGACGCCATCGTCCGGCCCGGCGAGCGGCTCACGTGGCCGCGGACCATCGGATTCGGCGCCCAGCACGTGGTGGCGATGTTCGGGGCCACCTTCCTGGTCCCGCTGCTCACCGGCTTCCCGCCCAGCACCACCCTGCTCTTCTCGGGGATCGGCACGCTGCTCTTCCTCCTGCTGACGCGCAACCGGGTGCCGAGCTACCTGGGCTCCTCGTTCGCGTTCATCGCGCCGATCCAGGCCTCGATGACCGAGGGAGGCATGGGCGCCGCGCTCTTCGGCGTGATGGCCACCGGCCTGCTCCTGGCCGCCGTCGGCGTGGTGGTCAACCTGACCGGGACCCGGTGGATCGACGTCCTCATGCCGCCGGTGGTCACGGGCGCCATCATCGCCCTCATCGGCTTCAACCTGGGCGGAGTCGCGACCGGGAACTTCCAGCAGGCCCCGTGGATCGCCACCCTGACGCTGGCCACGATCGTGGTCGTCGCGGTGCTCTTCCGCGGCATGGTCGCCCGCCTCTCGATCCTGATCGGCGTGGTGGTCGGGTACGCCGCGGCCGCCGCGACCGGCCAGATCGACTTCACCCTGGTCCGCGAGGCCAAGCTGTTCGGCCTGCCCGAGCTGACCACCCCCGACGTGACCTGGTCGGTGGTGCCGATGTTCCTGCCGGTGGTGCTGGTGCTGGTCGCCGAGAACGTCGGCCACGTCAAGAGCGTCGCCCACCTGGTCGGGGACGACAGCATCAACGACCGGACCGGGAACGCCCTGCTGGCCGACGGCCTCGCCACCGCCCTGGCAGGTGCCGGCGGCGGCTCCGCGACGACGACGTACGGCGAGAACATCGGGGTGATGACCGCGACCCGGATCTTCTCGACCGCCGCCTACTGGGTGGCCGGCATCGCGGCCATCGCGCTCAGCCTCTCGCCGAAGTTCGGGCAGCTGCTCAAGACCATCCCCGACGGGGTGCTCGGCGGCGTGACCGTGGCGCTGTACGGGCTGATCGGCCTGATCGGCGTCAAGATCTGGATCGACAACCAGGTCGACTTCGGCCGGGCGGTCAACCAGTACCCGGCCGCTGCCGCGCTGATCATCGGCATCGGGGACCTCACCCTCAACGCGGGTGAGATGACCTTCACCGGCATCGCCCTCGGCACCGTGGCGGCCGTCGTGCTCTACCACCTGATGGCCGCCCTGGAGCGGCTGCGCGGGGGGCGGGTGGACGACGGCACCGAGAACCCCGACGAGCCCGACGACCGCCGCTACGTCTGAGCCGCGGCCGTAGCGGTCTCCTCGGACCGCTCGCTCAGCGGCCCGGTCGCAACCGGTACCGGTCCGGCCCCGCCTGCTCCACGTCGTCGTAGGAGGCCACGCCGCGCCCCTGCACCTCCACGCACATGTGCCGGGTCAGCATGGTGACGACGGTGGCGTCGGCGAACCGGCTGCCGCGCCGCCGCACCTCGGCGAGGACGTCGTCGACGTGCACGAGGTCGCGACCGGTGCGCTCCACCAGTGACCGCACCGCCGCCAGCACCTCCGCCCTGGCAGTGCCCTGCGGGGACGGCGCGGCGGCCACCGGCGGCGGCGCCAGCGGCTGCTCGGGCACCCGCACGACGCGGGCGGGCCCCGGCGGCGCCGCCAGCGGCTGCTGGGGCGCCCGCACGGGGTGGGCGGGTCCCGGCGTCGGCGCCGCGCCCGGCTCGGGCCGGGGGCGACCGGTCGTGGACCGCATCTCGGCGGCCAGGGACGTCGAGACGTCGAAGACGTAGAGGGCGAGCCCGTGGACGACGGGCCAGGCTCCCGCACAGGCCACCACCAGCGGCAGCTGCCAGCGCCCGTCGGCCAGGACCCTGGCGGCGCCCGGGGGCAGGTCGTCCAGGGCGGCGCGGTCCAGCAGGGAGCGCACCCCGGCCCGCCCGGGCCAGACGAGGCCCCGACGGGTGGCCACGCTCTCCAGGTGACGCATCCGCTCGCTGGCCAGCACCTGCACGACCCACCTGCGGCGGGCCGGCACCGCCCCGATCCGGAGGAGGTCGCGCACCAGCACCCCCATCGCGTGGCTGTCCTGCCCCTCGGCGTCCCAGGGGAGCCTCAGGTCGACCACCGTGCCGCCGGGACCGTCGACCAGGAGGTCGGCGATCGGGCCGCTCCATCCGTCGGCGCCGGCGACGGGCAGGTCGAGCGCCATCCTGGAGGGCGCGACCCCGACTGCCTGGAGGGCCAGCACGGTGGCCAGCCGGACCGTGTCCCGGGTGACCAGGTGGCCGCGCCCCGCGCCCAGATGGCCGCCGAGCGTCGTGGCCACCTGGCTCCACACCAGAGGCCAGTCGACCGTGGCGTCCGGCTCGTCCATCCTGCCCCCTCCGGCCGCTCAGGCCAGCTCCTCCAGGAGCGCCGGCACCTCCCGCGGCAGCTCTCGCGCCAGGAAGCCTACGGCTCCCTGGGCCTGCGCGAGGCGTTCGCCCGCCCTGGCGTGCAGGTGTGCCCCCCACAGGGCCGCCAGCCACGGCTCGGCGCCCCGGGCCAGGAGCCCGCAGACGAGGCCCGCCTGGACGTCGCCGGAACCGGAGACACCCAGCCCCGGGCCGCCCCCCGGGACCACCCACACCTCGAGGTCGGGGGTGACCACGTGCTTGTCGGTGCCGCCGCAGAGCACCACCACCTGGGAGTCCCGGGCGACCTGGCACGCGGCCGGGACCGGGTCGGCGGCGACCTCCTCCTCGTCGCCGCCGACGGTGCGGGCCAGCTCCGTGGGGTTCACCGTGAGCACCGCCCGCCGCTGGAGGTGGTGGAGCCCCTCGGGCGTGCGGGTCAGGAAGGCGGACCCCAGCGCGTCGAGCACGACCGGCCCCCGCAGCCTTGGCACCAGCGAGGCGAGCAGGGAGGCGGCAGCCTCCACCTCACATGCCCCGGTGCCCAGCAGCACCGCGTCGCAGCCCCCGGCCAGGTCGGCGATCGCGGCGGCCGCGACGGCTGAGATCTCGCCGTCGAGCTCCGCCAGGGGCCGCACGGCGCCCTCCGGCACCGCGACCGCCAGCGCCGCCGCAGTACTCGCGACGGTGCCGATCTGGAGCTTGCCCGCCCCGGCCCGCAGCGCGGCCTCCCCGGCCAGCAGCACGGCGCCGGGGGTGGCCGCGCTCCCGCCGACCACCAGGACCTGGCCCCGGGCGTGCTTGTCGTCCCCGGGGGCGGGGAGCGGGTGGTCGCGCAGGAACGCCGGTGCGAGGAGCCGCGGCTCAGGCCCGCCCATCGCCGCGCCCCGCCTGCGAGGGCTCATGGGTGACGTCGGCCCCGGGCGCGGCATCGAGGGCACGGGTGTCGGCGAAGCCGACCAGCTCCAGCAGGTCGCCGTCGCGGCGGTAGCGGGTCATCGAGGCGTTCGGGATCTGCACCCGGCGGTCGATCTCGAGCAGGTCCTGCTCGGAGATCCCCTCCAGCACGTAGCGGAAGGTCATGATCACCGCCTGGTGGGTGAAGAGCCACACGCGCGCGCCGTCGTACCCCTCGCGCAGGTCGTGGAGGAGGCTGCGCACCCGCAGCGCCACGTCCGCCCAGCTCTCCCCGCTGGGCGGCTGGTAGTAGAACTTGCCCAGCCTGTCGCGCCGCACCGTCTCCTCCGGGTGCCTGGCCCGGATGCCCTTGCCGGTCATCCCGTCGAAGAGACCCAGGTCGCGCTCGCGCAGCCGCTCGTCCAGGACCAGCTCGATGTCCGTGCCGTCCAGGGTCAGCCGTGCCGTCTCGGCGGCCCGCCGGTAGGGCGAGCTGATCGCGACGGTGGGCAGCCCGTCGGAGGCCTGGTCGCGCAGCCAGTCGCCCAGGGCCCGTGCCTGCGCCGACCCGTCGTCGGAGAGCTCGACGTCGGCGTCGCGCATCTCCAGGTCGAGCACCTCCGCCCCGGCCTCGCGCGCCTGCTGGTCGGCGAGGTTGCCGACACTGTGCCCGTGCCTGACCAGGGTCAGCTCCGCCGGTCCGCCCGGCATCCGTGGTCGCATCGATCCTCCCGTCGTCGCCACGCGAGTACCCCGGAGTCCCCGGGGCGATGCACGACGGGGAATGGAGCCGGCCACGGGCGGGTTGTCACCTGCGTGCGCACCAGGACGAACGTCGAGGGAGAGCTGCTGACGCGGCGCCTGTTCATCGACCTCGTCCGCGCCCAGGGCACCCGCTGTCGCTGACCTCTCGACGCCCACCCCGCGAGCGCGGGGGCGCGTCCCAGCCGCCCCGCTCGCTCCCCCGGTCGGCGCGACGCCTCGCGCCGCCGTCCCACGAAAGGTCATCTCGATGAGCACCCACTCCACCGCCGCCACCGCGGCCCCCGACCGGCAGGAGCGACCGCGGCGCCGCTGGCTGCCCTCCTTCGGCACCCAGGTCCTGATCGGCCTGGTCCTCGGCGTCGTGCTCGGCCTCGCCGCCCGGTCGATGGGTCCGGACTCCGTCGACGCCGCCGGCGTCGCCGACCCCAACTGGCTGACCGAGACGCTGACCCAGGTGGGCGGCATCTTCGTCACCCTGCTCCGCGCCATCGTCCCCGCCCTGGTCTTCCTGGCCATCGTGGCCTCCATCGCCAACCTGCGCGACGTCACCGGCGCCGCCAGGCTGGCCTGGAAGACGCTGGCGTGGTTCGCCGCGACCGCCCTGCTCGCGGTCGGCATCGGCATCGCCCTGGGCCTGCTGCTCGAGCCCGGACGCAACACCTCGGTCTCCGCCGCCGCGGCCGCTGAGCCCTCCAGCACCGGCTCGTGGCTGGACTTCCTCAACGGCCTGGTGCCCGCCAACCTCCTCGGGCTCCAGGCCAGCGCCGGGGACGACGGCAGCGTCAGCCTCTCATTCAACGTGCTGCAGATCCTGGTGACGGCGATCGCCGTCGGCATCGCGGCCCTCAAGGTCGGCCCCGCCGCCGACCCCTTCCTCGGCTTCGTCCGCTCCGCCCTCGCGGTCGTCCAGAAGGTGCTGTGGTGGGTCATCCTGCTCGCCCCGGTCGCGACCGTCGGCCTGCTGGGCCGGGCCGTGGCCACCTACGGCTGGGACGCCCTGGGCTCGCTGGGCACCTTCACCGCCGCGATCTACCTGGGCCTGGCCCTGGTGCTCTTCGTCGTCTACCCGGTGCTGCTGCGGGCCAACGGGCTCTCGGTGCGCCAGTTCTTCTCCGGTGCCTGGCCGGCCATCTCGCTGGGCTTCGTCTCGCGCTCCTCGGTGGGCACCATGCCGGTGACCCAGGCGGTCACCGAGCGCAACCTCGGGGTCCCGCGCGCCTACAGCTCCTTCGCGGTGCCGCTGGGCGCGACCACCAAGATGGACGGCTGCGCCTCGATCTATCCCGCGATCGCCGCGATCTTCGTCGCCCAGTTCTTCGGCGTCGACCTCGCGCTGACCGACTACCTGCTGATCGCCTTCGTCTCGGTGATCGGCTCCGCGGCCACCGCCGGCGTCACCGGGGCGACCGTGATGCTGACCCTGACGCTGTCCACCCTCGGGCTGCCGCTGGAGGGCGTGGGGCTGCTGCTGGCGATCGACCCCATCCTCGACATGGGCCGCACCGCCACCAACGTGGCCGGCCAGGCCCTGGTCCCGACGCTGGTCGCCAAGCGCGAGGGCATCCTCGACCTGGCGGCCTACTCCGCGAGCCGCGAGGGCCGCGCCTGGCGCGAGGAGGAGGTCGACCTGGTGCCGGCCGACGCCGGCTCCCCGGAGGTCGGGCGCCCCGCGCCGCAGCAGGCCGTCACGGCCTGACCTGCCCGGCGTCGCCGGCCGCGGTGGGGCGTCCCTCGGGCACCTTGGTGACCAGGGTCAGCACCACCGCGGCCAGCGCCACCACCCCGATCGTGGTGTAGGCGGTGGTGTAGGACAGGTCGTCGCCGATCAGGGCGGAGGCCAGCAACGGCCCGAAGACCCCGCCGATGCTCCAGCCGATCAGCATCAGGCCGTAGATCGCCCCGGCGTTGCGGACGCCGAAGAAGTCGCCCGCCGTGGCCGGCATCGTCCCGAAGGCGCCGCCGTAGCAGAGGTAGATCACGGCGGCCAGGACGAAGAAGAGGGCAGGGCTCTCCGCGTGCGGGATGGCGATCAGGCAGAGCCCCGAGAGCCCCAGCATCGCCGCGAAGGACCTCATCCGGCCGAGCTTGTCGGAGGCGGCGGCCCAGACGACGCGGCCCGCCCCGTTGAAGACGGCCAGCACGCCGACCACGGTGGCGGCCGCGCCGGCGGAGTAGCCGGCGATGTCCGAGGCGCTGGCGGCCGCCTGGGAGATCAGCGAGATCCCGGCCGCCACGTTGAGGGTGAGGATCGCGGTCAGCAGGTACCACTGCGGGGTCCGCAGCGCCTCGCCCTGGGTGTAGTCGTGCACCTGGGCCCCCGAGCCGGTGGCCGCGGTCGCCGGCTGGCCGCCGACGGTGTAGCCCTCGGGAGGGTTCTTGAAGAGCGAGGCGCCCAGCACCGACATCACCAGGTAGGCGATCCCCAGCGGGATGAACGCCTTGGTCGGCACGTCGGGGTCGCGGTCGATGAGCCAGTTGGCCACCGGCGAGGTGAGCACCGCGCCGAAGCCGAAGCCCCCCACCGCGAGCCCGGTGATCAGCCCACGCTTGTCGGGGAACCACTTCTGCAGCATCGCGATCGGGACGATGTAGGCGACCCCGAGACCGAAGCCGCTGATCACGCCGTAGCCCAGCACCACCAGCCAGAAGCTGTCGGCGTCCCGGGCGAAGCCCGCCAGCAGCACGCCGAGGCCGTAGATCACCCCGCCGGCCATGGCCACGATCCGTGGCCCGCGCCGGTCCTGGATGCGTCCGCCGACGTAGGTGCCGACGAAGATCATCCCGATGGTGACCTCGAAGGGGATGGCCGCCTGGACCTTGCTCAGCTCGAAGGCGTCGGCCTCCTGGAGCGCCTTGGAGAAGACGCTCCACGCGTAGACCGCCCCGATGGAGAACTGCAGCAGCAGGCCGGCGGCGACCAGCAGCCACCGGTTGGTGGATCCGGAGGGACTGGTGCGGTCTGGCTGCGTGCTGGACATCGCGACACCTCACTGCTCGAAACGGACGGGTCCCTCGCGTTCCAGTCGCTCCCGCTGCGGGACGACCGTGTACTTCGGGTCGTTGGCCGAGGCGATGCCCGCCTCGAAGACGCCGAACCGGGTGCAGGCCGAGCCGGCCATCAACGCGGTGCCCGACAGGACGCCGAGCAGCCGGCTGCGCCCGCTCAGGGCCGCCCCGACGGCGCCGGCCGCGGTGAGCACCTTGGAGGCCCGCATCAGCCGCCCGGCCCGGCCCTCGTGCAGCGGCTCGGCGGTGAGGCCCATGGACTGCTCCATCCGGTGCTCGGCGACCAGCTCGAGCAGCGCGCCCCCCACGGCCAGCCGGCGGACCGGCCCGGTCTCGCGCCGCGGCGCCCCGACCAGCCCGAGCCCGGCCGAGGAGGCGGCCGCCGAGCCGACGAAGACGAACGGCAGCTCGCGGTAGGAGTCGTGCCACGTCGGGGTCGCGGTGTCGGAGAGCAGCACGGCGGTGTAGGCCGCCAGTGGCGGGCCGAAGAGGGCCGCCCAGAGGCCGGCGGGCCGGTCGGCGAAGGAGGCCAGCCGCGAGGCGACACCCAGCACCCCGGTGCGTCGACTCGTCGGCAGCAGGTCGAGCAGCTCGGCGATCCCGGCGATCCCGGCGCCGGGGGCGAAGCCGGTGAGGATCCAGGTGCCCACCGACATCGGCGAGGTCAGCTTCGCCACCCGGAGCATGTTGACGAAGCGCGACGGCTTGCCCAGGTCGTGGACGAGGGCAGCCCCGGAGAAGGCCACCGCACCGAGCGCACCCAGCCGGGCAGTCCGGCGCAGGTGGGGGCGCCCGGTGAGGTCGGCACCTGCCGCCACGAGCGCCGACCCGGCGGCCAGGCCGCCGGAGAACAGGTAGGCCGGGATGTCGGCCTCCCACGGGGCCGCCTTGACGATCGGCCGGCCGTAGTAGGAGGTGAAGTCGGCGTCCGGGACCACCTGCTCGACGCCGGGGCCGTGCTTGCGCCGCCCGCCCGGCCGCCGGGGACGGCGCCCGCCGCCCGACCCGATCACCGCCGTGGTCTGCCGCTCGTCGTCGGGGCGGGCACCCTCGGGACCGGTCACGGTGTGCCGCCCCGGCTCGGCGCGCCCGCCCTGGTCGGACGGTCCGCCGGTCACGGCCGCCTCCCCAGGAAGGCCGCGGCGGCGCCCACCAGGAGCACCCCGGCGGCCGCCGAGGCGCGCCGGAACATGTGCGGCAGGTCCGCCGTGGTCACCACCGGGTCCGGCGGGAAGCCGTAGACCTCGGGCTCGTCGAGCAGGAGGAAGATCGAGCCCGTCCCGCCGACCCCGTCGTGCGGGTCGTTGCCGTAGAGGCGGGCGTCCATCACCCCGGCCTCGTGGAGCTGGGCCACCCGGGCGCTCGCCCGCTCGCGCAGCTCCTCGACGTCGCCGAACTGGATCGACTGGGTGGGACACGACTGCGCGCAGGCCGGGGTCTGGCCGGCTCCGAGCCGGTCGTAGCACAGGGTGCACTTCTGGGCGATCCCGACGTTCTTGGCACCGTCGGGCCCCTTGCGGCGGTCGATCACCCCGTAGGGGCACGCCGGCACGCAGTAGCCGCAGCCGTTGCAGATGTCGTCCTGCACGACCACGGTGCCGAACTCGCTGCGGAAGAGCGAGCCGGTCGGGCAGACGTCGAGGCAGGCGGCGTGGGTGCAGTGCTTGCAGACGTCGGAGGACATCAGCCAGCGGAAGTCGGGCTTCTCCCCCTCCTCGGCCTCCACCCGGTCGGCGACGGCGCCGGCGGTGTCGGTGGGCCGGACCGTCGGCATCCCCAGGTCGGCCACCTCGGCCGGACGCAGGCCCGGGTCCTGCGAGCCCAGCCTCTTCGGCTGCTCGATGAAGGCGACGTGGCGCCACTGGTTGGCGTTGAGGGAGTGGCTGTTGTCGTAGGAGGTGGCCGTCATGTCGAAGTGGTCGGCCGGGA
This sequence comes from Nocardioides sp. Z40_12, assembly GCF_058215795.1. Lineage (NCBI taxonomy): Bacteria > Bacillati > Actinomycetota > Actinomycetes > Propionibacteriales > Nocardioidaceae > Nocardioides > Nocardioides sp. Z40_12. The sequence continues at coordinate 95,862 of NZ_JBZAJA010000002.1, read as the reverse complement.
CGTCGTTCCACTCCTTGCAGGCGACCTCGCAGGCCTTGCACCCGATGCAGATGCTGGTGTCGGTGAAGAACCCCTTCCGCTTCGGGTGGTCGCCCGGATAGCCGGCGTTGGCCGTGGGGTTCACCGGCCCGGACAGACTGTTCCTGCCGCCGATCACTGGTCGTCTCCGCTCACGTCGTCGCCTCCGTCGGGCCTGGGTGTCTCGTCCCCGGAGTCGTCGGCGAACGCGCCGGGCCCGGTGGTCACGATGGGGCGGGTCAGGTCGTGGTCGACACCGGCTTGCCGCTGGTAGTCGGCGACCAGGGCGGTCAGGTCGCGGCCGGTGGGCCGCCGACCCGCACGCACGTCGCAGGTGCCGACCTTGGTCTCCTGGATCAGCACGTTGGGGTCCAGCGAGATCCCGAAGAGGTCGTTGGCGGAGTCGCCGGTGACGATCCCACCTTGTCCCCAGTGGTAGGGCAGCCACACCTGGTGGACGACCCGTCCCTCCACCCGCAGCGGGGTGAGCCGGTCGGTCACCATCACCCGGGCCTCGATCGCCGCCCGGGCGGTGACGATCGTGGCCCACCCGCCGTTCTCCAGCCCGCGCTCGGCGGCCAGCTCGGGCGAGACCTCCACGAACATCTCCGGCTGCAGCTCGGCCAGCCGCGCGACATAGCGGCTCATCCCGCCTGCCGTGTGGTGCTCGGTGAGCCGGCTGGTGGTGAAGACGAACGGGAAGACCTGCGCGTGCTCCTCGGGCGGGCTGGGGTTCATCCGGTTGCTGGACCGGACGTACTCCTTGCGCGTCGGGTTGGCCTGCTGGCCGTAGACCGGGTTGGCGAACGGCGACTCCACGGGCTCGTAGTGCGTCGGCATCGGGCCGTCGAGCAACCCGGTCGGCACGTAGAGCGCACCCTTCCCGTCGCCCTGCATGATGAACGGGTCGACCCCGGAGATCCCCGCCACGCCGTCGTCCTCGGGACCGGGCCGGTAGGAGGGCGGCTTGCCCTTCTCGAAGTCGGGCACGTCGTGGCCGGTCCACTCCTGTGCGTCCTCGTCCCACCACACGTAGGCCTTGCGCTCGCTCCACGGCCTCCCCTCGGGGTCGGCCGAGGCGCGGTTGTAGAGGGTGCGGCGGTTCGCCGGCCACGCCCAGCCCCACTCCGGCGCGACCCAGGACTGCTCGCTGCCGGGCTTGCGCCGGGCCGCCTGGTTGACCCCGTCCTTGTAGACGCCGGTGTAGATCCAGCACCCGCCCAGGGTCGACCCGTCGGCCTTCATCTCCAGGAACGTCGAGAGCGGGCGGCCGGTCGCCACCTCGTAGCCGTTGACCTCCTTGAGCACCGCCTCCGCACTGGGCTCGCCCCACACCGACCCCTCCTCGCCCTCCTCGTGGGTCGGGTAGTCCCAGGCGAGGTCGAGGACCGGGCGGTCACGCTCGTCGGTGGAGCCCGCCAGGCGCTCGCGGACCATCCGGCCGAGGTGGTAGAAGAACCACAGCTCGGAGCGGCAGTCGCCGGGCGGCTCCACGGCCTTCTCCCGCCACTGGAGCATCCGCTGGGTCTGGGTGAAGGTGCCCTCCTTCTCCACGTGGGAGGCGGCCGGCATGAGGAAGACCTCGGTCGCGCACTCCTCCGGCACGATCTCGCCGGTGGCGACCTCGGGCGAGTCCCGCCAGAAGGTGGCGCTCTCGATCTCGAACAGGTCGCGCACCACCAGCCAGTCGAGGTTGGCCATCCCCAGCCGCTGGACCTTGCCGTGGGCGGAGCCGACCGCCGGGTTCTGGCCCAGCAGGAAGTAGCCCTTGACCTTCCCGTCGATCATGTCGAGCACCGTGCGGTACGTGCCGTGGTCCCCGGAGATCCTGGGCAGGTAGTCGAAGCAGAAGTCGTTCTCCGGGGTCGCCGCCTCGCCCCAGTAGGCCTTGAGCAGGTTGATCGCGTAGGCGTCGGCCTTCGACCAGAACCCCTTGGCCCCCGGCTGCCGGACCGAGTCGGGCCACTTCTCCAGGGAGGTGTGCTCCTCGGCGTTGGGCATCGGAAGGTAGCCGGGGAGCAGGTTGAACAGGGTCGGGATGTCGGTCGAGCCCTGGATGCTGGCGTGGCCGCGCAGGGCCATGATCCCGCCGCCCGGACGACCCATGTTGCCCAGCAGCAGCTGCAGGATCGCGCCGGTGCGGATGTACTGCACGCCCACCGAGTGCTGCGTCCAGCCGACGCTGTAGACCAGCGCCGTCGTCCGGTCCCGCCCGGAGTTCTCCGTCCAGGCGCGGCAGACCTCCAAGAACGCCTCCTCGCTGACGCCGCAGGTGCGCGAGACCATCTCGGGGGTGTAGCGCGCGTAGTGCCGCTTGAGGATCTGGTAGACGCAGTTCGGGTCCTGCAGCGTCTCGTCGCGGGGCGGCTGCCCCTGGACCTGCATGCCGTGGGTCTCGTGCTGCATGGCGCTGGCCGTCTCGCGCTGCATCGGCGCGTCGTCGCCCGCGGCGTCGCCCTCCTGAGTGGCGTACTGCCACGACTCGGTGTCGTAGGTGCGCGTCTCGGGGTCGAAGCCGGAGAAGAGCCCGTCGAGGTCCTCGGTGTCGCGGAACCGCTCGCTGACGATCGTGGCCGCGTTGGTGTAGTTCACCACGTAGTCACGGAAGTCCAGCTCGTTGCTCAGCACGTAGTTGACGATGCCGCCCAGGAAAGCGATGTCGGAGCCCACCCGCAGCGGCACGAACGTGTCGGCGAGCGCGCTGGTCCGCGTGAAGCGCGGGTCCACGTGGATCACCTTGGCCCCGCGCGCCTTGGCCTCCACCACCCACTGGAAGCCCACCGGGTGAGCCTCGGCCATGTTGGAGCCCTGGATGATGATGCAGTCGGAGTTCGCGAGGTCCTGGAGGAACCCGGTGGCGCCGCCGCGCCCGAAGCTGGTCCCCAGACCGGGGACGGTGGCGGAGTGTCAAATACGGGCCTGGTTCTCGATCTGGATGGCGCCCATCGCGGTGAACAGCTTCTTGATGAGGTAGTTCTCCTCGTTGTCGAGCGTGGCGCCGCCGAGGCTCGCGATGCCCATCGTGCGACGGACCCGGCGGTCCTGCTCGTCCTGCTCCTGCCAGAAGTCGCGCCGCGTCTTCACGACGCGGTCGGCGATCATCTCCATCGCGGTCTCGAGCTCGAGGTCCTCCCACTCGGTGCCGTGGGGGCGCCGGTAGCGGACCTTGGTCTGCCGCAGCTCACTGGTGACGAGGTTCTTGCTGGCCGCGCCCTTGGGGCAGAGCCGGCCACGCGACACGGGGCTGTCGGGGTCGCCCTCGATCTGGGTGACCTCCCCGTCCTTGACGAAGACCTTCTGGCCGCAGCCCACGGCGCAGTAGGGGCAGACGCTGCGGGCCACGCTGTCGGCGGTCGTGGTGCGGGAGACGATCTCCTCGGTGTGCTGGGAGCGCGCCGCGGTGCCGCGACCCAGGACGTCGTTGCCGCGCAGCTGGCGCAGCACCGGCCAGTCAAGGAACGTCTTCACGATGTGGCCCTCCTCACCGACCGCGCTGTACCCACTATGCGCCGATCACGCACGGATGACCACCGGTGACGTGCCCGCGGGCACGAACTCGCCGATCACCGGGTGGCCCGGGAGCTCGCCGGCGACCAGCAGGCCGCCCGAGGTCTGGGCGTCCGCGAGGAGCACCATCTCCTCCTCCCCCACCGCCGACTCCAGGTGGGGTCGCACCCAGTCGAGGTTGCGGCGGCTGCCGCCGGGCACGTAGCCGGCGGCGCACGACTCGCGCACCCCGTCGAGATAGGGCACGGCGGCGCTCTCCACGACCGCGGTCACCCCGCTGGCCCGCGCCATCTTGTAGAGGTGGCCCAGCAGGCCGAAGCCGGTGACGTCGGTGGCGGCGGTGATCCCGGCGTCCAGCGCCGCCCGTGAGGCGTCGCGGTTGAGGGCGGTCATCGTGGCGATCGCCTCCTCGAACCGCTCCCCCGTCGCCTTGTGCCGGTTGTTGAGCACGCCCAGCCCGAGCGGCTTGGTCAGCGTGATCGGCGTCCCCGCCACCGCGGCGTCGTTGCGCAGCAGCCGGTCCGCGCGCCCGATCCCACTGACGGCCAGCCCGTACTTCGGCTCCGGGTCGTCGATGCTGTGGCCGCCCGCCAGGTGGCAGCCGGCCTCGAGGCAGATGTCGGCCCCGCCGCGCAGCACCTCGCGGGCGAGCTCGAAGGGCACCCTGTCGCGGGGCCAGGCCAGCAGGTTGACGGCAAGGACCGGCTCGCCGCCCATCGCGTAGACGTCGGAGAGGGCGTTGGCGGCGGCGATCCGGCCCCAGTCGTACGGGTCGTCGACCACCGGGGTGAAGAAGTCGGCGGTGGCGATCAGCGCCTGCCCGCCGGCGAGGCGTACCGCGGCGCCGTCGTCGCCGTTCTCCAGCCCGACGAGGAGGTCGCCCGGGGCCCCCGTCCCCCCGTCGGCGGCCCGCCCGCCAGGCAGGCCGGCCAGCACCCGCTCCAGCTCCCCGGGCGGCACCTTGCAGGCGCAGCCGCCCCCGGAGGCGAACTGGGTCAGCCGGACCGCCGGGGCGCTCGTCATGGCCAGGAGCCTATGGGGCGACGGTCCGGACCGCACCCCCCTAGAGTGGGTGCCGACGTCGCAGGGAGGCGTTTCTCGTCTGGTGACGGGCGCGGTCCTCAAAACCGTAGGGGCCCAGTACCTGGGTCCGGCGGGTTCGATTCCCGTCCGCCTCCGCCACGTCACCCTGACGACCTGCGGCCGAGCTCGGGAGGACCAAGGTGCCGGACCCGCGTCGCTCGGTGCCACGCACCGACACCCTGCTGGCCGACCCGGTCCTGCGCGCCGCCGTCTCCCGGCTCGGTGACCGGCTCGTGAAGGCGGCCGTGGTCGCGGCCCAGCAGCGGTGCCGGGCCGGGGAGATCGCGCCCGACCAGGTGCTCGCCGAGGCGATCGCGGCGCTCCCCGCCGGTGCCACCGCCCTGCGCCGGGTCGTCAACGCGACCGGTGTGGTGGTGCACACCAACCTCGGCCGCGCCCCGCTCTCGGCCGCCGCCGTCGAGGCGCTCGAGGTCGCGGCCGGTGCCACCGACGTCGAGCTCGACCTCGCCACCGGGCGCCGCGGACGACGAGGCCGGTCGGCGATGGCCGCCCTGGCCGCCGCCGTCCCCGACGCCGGGGGCGTCCACGTGGTCAACAACGGCGCCGCCGCGCTGGCCCTGGTCGCCTGCGCGCTGACCGAGGCCGGGCACGGTCCCCGCCCCGAGGTGGTGATCGCCCGGGGCGAGCTGGTCGAGATCGGCGACGGCTTCCGGCTCCCCGAGCTGCTCGAGTCGGTGGGGGCCAGACTCCGGGAGGTCGGGACCACCAACCGGGTGCGGCTCGAGGACTACCGGGCCGCCGTGGGCGAGCGGACCGCCTTCGTGCTCAAGGTGCACCCGTCCAACTTCGTGGTCTCCGGCTTCACCTCCACCGTCGACGTGCGCGAGCTGGCGGGGCTGACCGGGCCGCACGGCCCGGTCGACGTCGTCGCCGACATCGGCTCCGGGCTGTTGGCCCCCCACCCGCGCCTCCCCGCGGAGCCGAGTGCCTCGGCCGCCCTGGCCGCGGGCGCCGGCCTGGTCACCGCCTCCGGCGACAAGCTGCTCGGCGGGCCCCAGTGCGGCCTGCTGCTGGGGCGGGCCGACCTGGTGGAGGCGCTGCGGCGCCATCCCTTCGCCCGGGCGCTGCGCGTCGACAAGCTCACCCTGGCGGCCCTGGAGGCCAGCCTCGTCGGCCCGCCGACCCCGGTCGCCCGGGCGCTGGAAGCCACGCCCGAGGCGCTGCGGACCCGGGCGGAGCGGATCCGCGGGCTCCTCGGCGACCACGTCGAGGCCCGGGTCGTCGACACGGTGGCGGCCGTGGGCGGCGGCGGCGCGCCCGGGGTCCCGCTGCCCAGCGCCGGGATCGCCCTCCCCGCGACCCTGACCGAGCCGCTGCGGACCGATCCTGAGCTGCCGGTCGTCGGCCGCGTGGAGCGGGGATCGCTCCTCCTCGACCTGGTCGCCGTCGCCCCCGAGGACGACGACGCCCTGGTCGCGGCGGTACGCCGGGCCTTCCGCCCGGACGCGGGCCGGGAGGGCTGAGGCGTGCACGTCGTCGCGACCGCCGGGCACGTCGACCACGGCAAGTCCACGCTGGTCGACGCCCTCACCGGCATGCGCTCCGACCGGCTCGAGGAGGAGCGGCGGCGTGGCCTCTCCATCGAGCTGGGCTACACCTGGACCTCCCTGCCGGGCACCGGGGAGATCGCCTTCGTCGACGTGCCGGGGCACGAGCGGTTCGTCTCCACGATGCTGGCGGGCATCGGCCCGGTCCCGGCGGTGCTCCTGGTGGTCGCCGCCGACGACCCCTGGATGCCGCAGGCCGCCGAGCACCTCGCCGCCCTCGACGCCCTCGGGGTCCGGCACGGGGTGGTCGCCGTGACCCGCTCCGACCTCGCCGACCCGGCACCGGCGTCGGCCCGGGCCGCCGCGGAGGTCTCGCGGACCTCGCTGCGCGGCGCTCCGGTGGTCGCGGTCTCGGCCCGCACCGGGCTCGGGCTGCCGGAGCTCAGGGCGGCCCTCGGCACCATGGTCGCGAGCGTGCCGGTCCCGGACGCCGCCGCCGACGTGCGGCTCTGGATCGACCGCCGCTTCACCGTCAAGGGTGCGGGCACCGTGGTCACCGGGACGCTCCCCGCGGGCCGGGTGGCGCGGGGCGACGAGCTGGCCGCCGGCTCCAGGAGGGTCCGGGTGCGGGGCGTCCAGGCGCTCGGTCGCCCGGTCGACGCCGCGGTCGGGGTCGCCCGGGTGGCCCTCAACCTCACCGGGGACGAGCTGGACCTCCTCGACCGGGGCGACGCGCTGGTCACCCCCGGCGCCTGGCACTCCTGCGAGGTCGCCGACGTCCGGGTCGTCGGCCCCGAGGCGCGCCTCGCCACCCACCTGCAGCTGCACGTCGGCGCGGCCTCGGTCCAGGTCCGCGTGCGGCCCCTCGCGGCCGACCTGGTGCGGCTGACCCTGGAGCGGCCGCTCCCGTTGCGGGTCGGCGACCGCGCGCTCCTGCGCGAGCCGGGCAGCCGCGCCGTGTGGGGCGTCCGGGTGCTCGACCCCGCGCCGCCGCAGCTGCTGCGCCGGGGGGCCGCCGCGGCGCGCGCCAAGGTGCTCGCGGCCGACTCCGGAGAGCCCGACCTGGGCTCCGAGATCGGCAGGCGCCGGCTCGTCGACGGGGCGTTCCTGCGCCGGATCGGGGTTTCCGCCACCGAGCCGGGCACCGCCGCGCTGCGGGTCGGTGACTGGTGGCTGGCCTCCGACCTGGTGGACGAGGTGCGTGCCGAGGTCTCCCGGCTGGTCGCCGAGCACGACGCCCGGCACCCGCTGGACCGCGGGGTGCCGCTGGTCGCCCTGGCCGAGCGCCTCGCCCTGCCCTCCCCCGACCTGGTGAGCGCCGTGCTGGCCGGCGCACCAAGCGCGGCGGACGTGACGGGCGGGCCGGACCCCGGGACCGGCCGCGGCGCCGAGGCGCTGGTGGTGCGCGACGGCCGGGTGCTCACCCCCGGCCGGGCGAGCACGCTGCCGCCCGAGGTGGAGACCGCCGTGCGCGCCCTCGAGGCCGACCTGCGGGACCAGCCCTTCGCCGCCCCGACGGCCGACCGGCTCGCCGAGCTGGGCCTCGATCCGCGGCGGGCCGCCGCGGCCGCCAAGGCCGGCCGGGTGCTGCGCGTCGCGCCGGGGATCGTGCTGCTCCCCGGGGCCGACCGGGTCGCCGCCGAGTGGCTGGCCGAGCTGCCCCAGCCCTTCACCACCAGCGAGGCGCGCCGACGGCTGGGCACGACACGACGGGTGGTCCTGCCCCTGCTCGAGCTGCTGGACCGCGCGGGGACGACCCGGCGACTGCCCGACGACCGGCGCGAGATCGGCTGACCCTCCGGGTACCGGGGCGGGTCACGGGGCACGTTCAGCGCAGCGAGCTGCGCACCACCAGGCTCAGCAGGTCCACCAGCAGGCAGACCGCGACGAGCGCCAGGATCGTGGTGCTCATCGCCGCCAGGTCGAAGCCGGCCCGCTGCTGCTCCAGCAGCCGCCCCAGGCCACCGGCGCCGACCACCCCCACCACCACGGTCTCCCGCACGGTCACCTCCCAGCGGTAGAGGCTGTAGGCGACCAGCTGGCCCAGCGCCGCGGGCACGGAGGCGTAGGCGAACGAGGCCACCGGCGAGGCACCGAGCGAGCTGAGTGCCACCCGCGGGCGCTGGTCGAGCTCCTCGACGACCTCGGCGAAGAGCCGACCCAGGATCCCGAACGTGTAGATGCCCAGCGCCAGGGCGCCGGGCAGCGGGCCGGGGTAGACCACGAAGAGCACCAGCAGCGCCCACACCGGGGGTGGGACGGCGCGGGTCACCAGCAGCAGCTGTCGTGCCGCCCAGCCCGCCAGCCGCCGCCCCGCCGAGGCGCGGGCACCCGCCGCGGGCCGGGCGGCCACCAGGGCCACGACGAGGCCCAGCAGGCTGGCCAGCGTGATCGCCACCACCGACATCTGGAGCGTCTCCACGCTGCGGCGCAGCAGCAGCGGCCACCCGCCCTCGGGCAGCTCGGGCGGCACCATCGCCGCGACGAGCCGCTCCAGCCGCTCGGCGGTGCGCCCCGAGAGCCACCGCGCCGGGTCCGGCTCCAGGTGCCACACCGACGCCACCACCAGGCACGCGCCCAGCGCGGCGGAGAGGCGGACCCGGCTCCTGGTGCCCCGGCGCAGCAGCAGGCCCCACCGGTCGATGAGGGCACCGAGCAGCACGAGCGCATAGATCGAGGTCCACATCTCGCCGTACTGCAGGCCGGCGAAGCTGAGGCTGAGCTGGAGGCCCAGGCCCCCGGCGCCGACCATGCCCAGGATGACCGCGGACCTGATCGAGCACTCGAACCGGTAGAAGGCGTACGACGTCGCGGCCGGCACCAGCCCGGGCAGCAGGCCGTAGCAGAGCGCGGTGACCCGGCCTGCGCCGGCGCGACGCATCACCTCGTAGGGCTCGTGGTCGGCCTCGTCGAGGAGCTCGGAGTAGACCTTGCCGGTGATGGCACCGAAGGGGATCACGATGGCCAGCACCCCGACCAGCGGGTCGCGGCCGAGCACGGTGACCAGGAGGAGTGCCCACACCGCCTCGTGCACCCCGCGCGGCAGGGCCACGCCGGCCCGGGTCAGCAGCAGCCCCGTACGACGGAGCAGGCGGGCCGGCCGGCGCCCGGTCGTCGGCGCCCACCACGTCTGGCTCATCACCGGTGCGAGCAGGACCCCGAGCACCACCGAGCCGAGGGTGCCGAGCACCCCGAAGGCGACCGTGGTGAGCGTCGCGTCCCAGGTCGCCCGGAGGAACTGCGGGTCGAGGTCGGGGCGCAGCGCGTGGGCCCAGAACTGCCCGAGGAAGCCCCACCCACCGGAGTTGACCACCTCGCCGTCGTCGGGGAGCAGCCCGGCCACCGCCCAGACCACGACGAGCAGCCAGAGCGCCGACCAGAGCCGTCCGGTGAGCCGCCGACCCGACTGGTCGGCTCCCCGACCGCTCGTCGAGCGGCCCGGCCACCCGCGCCGACCGGTCCCCCCGCTCGCCTCGAGCCTGGTGAGGTCGGTCAGCCCGGTCACGTCCGGCCCAGGGCGTAGAGCTCCTCGCGCAGCGCCACGTCCACCTGCGTGGCCGGGAGGTCGAAGAGGACCTCACCGGCACGCAGCCCCACGACCCGGTCGCACCAGCGCACCGCGAGCTCGAAGTCGTGCAGGCTCACCAGCAACGCGCGGGCCGGGGTGGCCACGGTCTCGCAGAGCAGTCGCATCACCTCCTCGGCGCGGGCCGGGTCGAGGCTGGAGACCGGCTCGTCGGCCAGCACCAGGTCGGGGTCCTGGACGAGCACCCGGGCCAGCGCCACCCGCTGCTGCTCGCCGCCGGAGAGGTCCCCGGTGCGGGCGTGCAGCTTGTCCGCGATCCCGGTCCGGGAGAGGGCCGCCCGCGCGGTCTCCTCCTCACGGGGCCTGACCAGCGAGGAGAGGGCCTGCCAGGTGCTCCACCTGCCGAGGTGACCGGCGTTGACGTTGTGGACCACGCGGAGCCGCTCGACCAGGTGGAGCCGCTGGTGGATGGTGCCGATGCGTCGGCGCACGGCGGCGAGGTCGCGTGCCCCCAGCCGGCCGAGCTCGCTGCCGAGGACCTCCACCTCGCCCGCGTCGGCGACCACGGCGCCGGTGCAGAGCGAGAGCAGGGTCGACTTCCCGGCACCGCTGGGTCCGACCAGCGCGACGCGCTCCCCGGGGCGGACCGAGAGATCCACCCCGCGCAACGCGGTGTGCGTGCCGTAGGCGACGCCCACCCCGCGCAGCGCCACGGCTGCCCCCGGCCCCCCGGCCCCTTCGGGCATCAGGAGACCAGGCCGAGCTGCTGGGCGATCTCCTCGATCTGCTCGTAGTTGTCGGCCTCGGTGGGGACCAGGGCCCCGGCGCCGTAGCCGGCCAGGACCTCCCGCTCCTCGGGGGTCGAGCCGTCCAGCGCCAGGAGCGCCTCGCGGAGCTCGTCGGTGAACCCCTCGCCGAACCGCTCGTCGGTCTCGGGCCCGGCGATCCAGTGGTAGTCGTGGTAGGTGGGGGTGCGGAAGACCTCGACGACCTTGTCGAGGTCGACGGTCCCGGCCTCCTTGCGCGCCTCCCACACCTGCTCGTTGAGCGCGCCGGCCTGGTAGGAGCCGGACTCCACGAGGTCGATCGTCTTGTCGTGCGAGCCCGAGAAGCCGACCTCCCCGGCGAAGTCCTCGTCGCTGACCACGCCCGCCTCCCGCAGGAACCACTCCGGCATCAGGCGGCCGGAGGTGGAGGAGTCGCTGCCGAAGGTGAACCGGGTCCCCTTCAGGGCGGAGAGCCCGGCGACGTCCTCGACCGGCTCGACGCCGGACCCGGTGCCGGCGATGAAGACGCTCCGGAACTCCGCGTCGATGTCCCGCTGGGCGAGCAGGGCCGCGCCCGGGGTCTGGAGGCGGGCCTGGACGCCGGTGAGACCGCCGTAGAAGACGAGGTCGAGGTCGCCGGCGCTGAAGAGGGAGACGGACGCGGAGTAGTCGGTGACCGGGACGTACTCGACCTCGACGTCGAGCGTCTCGGCGAGGTAGTCGGCGAGCCGCTGCTCCCGTGCTCCCAGCTCGGCGGGGTCCTGGTCGGGGATGGCGCTGATGCTGAGCACGGGGCGGTCGTCGGGCTCCCCGCCCGAGGACTCCTCCCCGCACGCGGCCAGCAGGGACGCCGGGAGGAGGAGAGCAGAGATGAGGACGCACGCGCGAGCCCGAGTCATGGACGCAACGTAGCGTCCGGGGACGCCGATGGGCACCCTCCTGCTCAGCGCAGGTGGGTCAGCGGCTCCGGTCCGGGCGGACCCGCAGGGTGCGCAGGGTGGTCGCGAGCATCTCGTAGTGACCCACCAGCATCAGCACCTCCAGGCTGGTCCGCTCGTCGAGCTCGGCGCGCAGCCGACCCCACAGGGCGTCGTCCAGGTCCCGGTCGCGGTGCAGCTGGTCGGTGACCTCGAGCAGCAGCCGCTCCCGGGGCGACCAGCCCACGGCGTCCGGCCCGTCGGCCACCCGCTCGATCTCGGCCGGGGAGAGACCGGCGCGCGCGCCCAGCCTGGTGTGCTGGGTCAGCTCGTAGTCGCTGCCGGTCAGGGTCGCGACCCGCAGGATCACCAGCTCGGTCTCCCGGCGTCGCAGGCGACCACCGGGCATCAGGGTGCCCGCGAAGAGCAGCCAGCCCCAGAAGAGGCGCTGGTTGCGGCCCAGGGTGCGGAAGACCCCCGGCGGCTCGGTGCCGGTGACCCGCCCCGCGACCCGTGCGAAGCCGGCGACCAGCGGGCCCACCTCTCGCCAGCCGCCGGGGGTGATCCGGGCCGCTGCCGGTCCGGCCTCAGGCGGCATCGGTGGTCTCCTCCGTACGGCGGGCCGTCCCCACCTCGGGGAGGGCCCGGTTCGCGCCCCAGCTCATCGCCCGCATGGCGCCCGCGTAGGCGGGCGGGCAGAGCCGTTGCACGAGGTGGATCAGGCGGATGTCCGGGGAGGTGTAGACCCAGTATCGGTTGCGCCGCACCCCCTCGAGGATCGAGTCGGCCGCCTGCTCCGCGGTGACCGCGCGGGCCCGGAAGCGGGCGTGCAGCTTGTGGAACCGCGGGCTCGTCTTGTCGATCCCGGCGATCGTCACCGTCTCGGTCAGCGGCGTCGCGACGCCGCCGGGGCAGACCAGGCTGACCCCGATGCCGTGGCGGCGCAGGTCGAAGCGGAGCACCTCCGAGAGGCCGCGCAGGCCGAACTTGCTGGCGCTGTAGGCGGCGTGCCACGGCATCCCGATGATGCCCGCGGCCGACGAGACGTTGACCAGGTGACCGCCCCGGCCGGCCTCGATCATCGGCGGCACCAGCTCCTCGATGACGTGGATGGGGCCCATCAGGTTGACGTCGACCAGGCGCTGCCAGTGCCGGTGCTCGAGGCTCTGCACGGTGCCCCAGGTGGAGATCCCCGCGATGTTCATCACCACGTCCATGGCGCCCGAGGTCGCGGTGACGTCGCGGGCGAGCCGCCGGACGGCGTCGTGGTCCGAGACGTCCGCCGGGGCGGCGTGGGCGACCACGCCCCCGCGGGCCCGGATCTGCGCCACCACCTGGTCGAGCCGCTCCGCGTCGAGGTCGGTGAGGTGGAGCACCGCGCCCTGGGCCGCCGCGGCCTCGGCGGTGGCACGCCCGATGCCGCTCGCGGCACCGGTGAGGAAGACCTTGCGACCCTGGAGGCTACGGCTGCGGTTGCGGACGGAGAGCATGCCCGCAGAGTGTGCCAGAGATCACACGCGGGGGCCTCAGGCCAGCGCGGCGCGTCCCATCGCCACCAGCCGGGCACCGGCCCGCGACCTGTCCTTGCCCCGCAGCAGGGAGACGACCCGGCTGGGCGCGTTGGACCAGGTGGTCTCCTCGAGCCAGCCGTTGGGCAGCGAGAGCCGAACCACCTTGTGCCAGGCGCTGGCCACCTGCTGGGGCAGCGGGCGGGAGTTGTAGGAGAGCCCGTAGCGGTCGAAGACCGCCCTGACCCGCGGGGCGATCTCCTGGTAGCGGTTGCTGGGCAGGTCGGGGAAGAGGTGGTGCTCGATCTGGTGGGACAGGTTGCCGCACATCAGGTGCATGGTGGGCGACCCCGAGATGTTGGCCGAGCCGAGCATCTGGCGCAGGTACCACTCGCCCCGCGTCTCGTCCTCGTCGAGCTCGGGCTGCTCGAAGGTCTCCACCCCCTCGGGGAAGTGGCCGCACATGATCACCGAGTGGCTCCACACGTTGCGCACCACCGTGGCGGTGGCGTTGGCGCTCAGGGTGGAGCGCCAGCCACGACCGGAGAGGGCCGGGAAGGCGACGAAGTCGCGGACCACCTGTCGGCCGGTCTGCACCAGGGTCTCGGCGATGCGGCGGCGGAGCTCGGGGGTGATCCCCTTCTTCTCGCGCAGGTGCTCGCCCAGCTCGATGTCGTAGGTGGCGATGCCGTACTCGAACATCAGCGCGTTGACGGCGTTCCACACCGGCTGCACCAGGAAGCGGCGCGACCACTCCTGGTCCTCGTCGACGCGCATGATCCCGTAGCCGAGGTCGTTGTCCTTGCCGACGATGTTGGTGAACCGGTGGTGCTGCACGTTGTGCGCCCGCTTCCACTGGGAGGGCGGGGAGGCGTGCTGCCAGTTCCAGGTCTCGGAGTGGATCTTGGGGTCGCGCATCCAGTCCCACTGACCGTGGAGGACGTTGTGGCCGATCTCCATGTTGTCGAGGATCTTGGCCAGGGAGAGACAGGTGGTGCCCACCACCCACGCCGGCCGGCGCCTGCTCCCGACGGTCAGGACGAGCCGACCCGCGACCTCGAGGCCGACCCGCAGCGCGATCACCCGGCGGATGTAGGCCGCGTCGCGCTCCCCCCGGGCGTCCAGGACGTCCTGCCTGATCTCGTCCAGCTCGCGCCCGATCGCCTCGACGTCCTCGGGACGCAGGTGGGCGATCTGGCTGGCGGCCTTCCTCTCGATGACGGTCACGGTCTCAGTCCCTCGGTTCGGTGCGGTGGTGCGGTCGCCGGTGTCGGCGCGGGTCCATTGTGCCGTGCAGGCCCCCGTGCCTGCCAGGATCCCTGGGATCCGCCCACCGGTTGGGCCCCAGTACCCGCGGGATACATTCCTACGCGTGGACGAAGTCGCTTGGATCGAGGCCCGCACGCTGGACGTCGAGACCACCAGGGAGACGTTCGCGCTGGCGGCCCGGCACGTGCTGGCCGACACCGCCCGGGAGTACCACGCGGTGATCACCGTCGCCGAGCTTGCCCAGGCCGTGCAGCAGCGCACCAAGATCCGGCAGCGACAGGCGCCCAGCCTGTGGATGGGCGACGTGCTCTACCGGGTCGCCAAGGACTGCCGCCGCCGGGGCGAGCCGCTGCTGGGCGCGCTCTGCGTCGGGCCGGAGGGCCGGATGAGCGAGTGGTACGCCGACACGGTCAACAGCGTGCGCGGGGACGTCGTCACCGCCCCCGAGCAGCACGCGGCCCAGGAGAGGCTGGAGTGCTACCGCCGGCACGGTGCCGAGATCCCGCCGGACGGCGGTCAGCCCGCACTGCCGCCCCGTCGCGAGATGGCGAAGCGCGCCCCCGCGACCCGCACCCCGCGCGCCGCCGCGGCGCCCCGCGCCCCGCGGGAGCCCAAGGCGGTGGTGAGCAAGGCTCGTCAGGTGGATCCGCCCAAGGCGGCCACCTGCCCCCGGTGCTTCATGCAGCTCCCGGCCACCGGGGTCTGCGACAACTGCGACTGAGCGACGCGCCACCTCGAGCGCGGACACGCGCCGCGGAGAGACGACCGGCCTGCCGGTTCAGTCCGTGTGGAAGGTGCCGTGTCGCCCTGCGCCCTCGCTGAACCTCACCGCACCGAGCACGCCGTCCTGCTGCAGCGAGGAGACGCCGGTCTCTAGCTCGAAGCGCATCGCCTCCTCGCGGCTCAACCCGTTCTGCTGGTACGCCGACCGGCGGTCGTTGCGCAGGCACAGCTGGGGGAAGGCCGCGAGCTCCCGGGCGAGCTCCTCCGCGGCGGCGCGTGCGGTTCCGGGGGGCACGACCCGATTGGCCAGCCCGAACGCCAGCGCCTCCTGGGCCGGCACCGGCCGCCCGGTGAGGATCATGTCCAGCGCGCGACTCATGCCGATGAGGCGCGGGAGCAGGACCGTGCCGCCGTCGATCAGCGGCACGCCCCACCGGCGGCAGAAGACCCCGAACGTCGCGTCGTCCGCAGCGATCCGCAGGTCGCACCAGGCGGCGAGCTCGAGCCCACCCGCGACCGCGTAGCCCTCGACGGCGGCGATGACGGGCTTCGAGAGCCGGAGCCTGGTCGGACCCATCGGGCCGTCCCCGCCTGCCTCCACGACGTTCGCCCGCTCGGTGCCGATGCCCTTCAGGTCCGCGCCGGCGCAGAAGTTCCCGCCCTCGCCCCACAGCACCGCGACGTCGGCGTCGGGGTCCGCGTCGAACGCACGGAAGGCCGCCGCCAGCTCGGCCGCCATGGGGCCGTCGACCGCGTTGCGGCGCTCGGGCCGGTCCATGACCACCGTGGTGACCCGCCGGTCGGTCTCGATCCGGATGGACGCGTACGCCTGGGGCACGGAGCTCACTGCGCCTCCCACAGGGGGTCGCGCAGGGCGCGGCGCAGGATCTTGCCCACCGCCGACTTCGGCACGGCGTCCACGAACTCGACGCGCTTGGGCACCTTGTAGCCGGCCAGCTGCGAGCGGACGGTCTCCTGGAGCTCCTCCGCGGTCGCCGAGTGCCCGGGCTTGAGGCTGACGAACGCCGTCACGGCCTCGACCCAGACGGGGTCGGGCGCACCGACGACGGCGCACTCCGCGACGGCCGCGTGCGCACTGAGCGCGTCCTCGACCTCGCGGGGGTAGACGTTGTAGCCGCCGGTGATGATCATGTCGCTGCGACGGTCCACCAGGTAGAAGTAGCCCCGGTCGTCCTGGTAGGCCATGTCCCGGGTGCGGATCCATCCGTCGGCCGTGACCATCTCGGCGTTCAGCTCGTCGGCCTCGTGGTAGCCGGCCATCTGGGACGGCGCCCTGACCTGCACCTCGCCGATCTCGCCGGCCGCCACCGGCTTCCCGTCCTCATCGGTCAGGCGGACGCCGAACTCGACGGAGGCCTGGCCACAGGAGCCCAGCAGCGACGGGTCGCGGTGGTCGTCCTTGGTCAGGACCGTGATCGCCAGCGGCGCCTCGGTCTGTCCGTAGTACTGGGTGAAGACGTGCCCCCACGTCTCCAGGGCGCGCTGCATGAGCGGCCGCGGCATCGGGCTGGCGCCGTAGATCACCGTGCGCAGCGACGAAACGTCGGCGTCCTCGATGCCCTCGTGGGCGAAGAGCATCCCCAGCATCGTGGGGACCAGGTTGATCTCGGTGACCCGGTGACGCTCGATCGCCGCGAGGAACCCCGTCGGCTCGAACCCCGGAAGCACCACCGAGGCGCCGCCGCGGAGCCAGTACGGCAGGATGAACGTGCCGCTTGCGTGGATCAGGGACGCCGCGTGCATCATCACCGAGTCCGGCCCCGGGGCCACGAGGTTGGTCAGGACGTTGATCGCGATCCCGGCCCACGATCCCTGCGTGTGGGTGGCAGCCTTGAGGGTGCCCGTGGTGCCCGAGGTGTGCAACAGCAGCACCGGGTCGCTCTCCTCGAGGTCGATTAGCGGGTCCTCGGTCCTCTGCGCGTCGGCCTCCGTCAGCAGGTCGCCACCCTCCCGCGCGCCGGGGCCGCCCAGGCCCAGGAGTCGGATCCCGTCGAGGCCGTGCACGGTCTTCTCGGCCACCTCGTCGAGCTCGGCGTCGTGCAGCAGCCAGTGGGTGCGCGTCCCCTCCAGCATCCGCCGGTGCTCCTCGGGCGACAGCCTGGTGTTGAGCGGGACCCGCACGATCCCGGCCTTGAGGCAGGCGAAGTCGATCGGCACCGACCAGAGGGTGTTCCCGTAGAGCAGACCGAGATGGTCGCCCTTGGTCAGGCCCGCGGCCAGCAGGGCGCGCGCGATCCTGTTGGCCGCCTCGTCCACCTCGCGGAACGTGAGGGAGCGGTCACCGAAGATCACCGCCGTCCGGTCTGCGTGCTGTGCCGCACCGCGCCGTACCAACTCTGCTGCAAGAACCACGGTGGACCCTCCCATAAAACCGGTCGAATGGACGGTTTTATTAGACTAGGCGCCGTGGAGACCGTCAAGAGACGCCAGGACCGGTGGGTCGCGACGCGTGCCGCGCTGCTGGAGGCGGCCGTGCGGACGCTGGTCGAGGACGGGTACGCCGGCACGACGATGCAGCGGGTCCAGGCGAGAGCCGGGGTGTCCCGTGGGTCGCTCCTCCACCACTTCGGGTCGATGCAGGAGCTTCTCGTCGCCGCCATCCACCACGTCGCGGAAGGGCAGCTGCGCGAGATCGCGCGCCTGGTGGAGGGCGAGATGGCACCGCAGGACCTGGAGGGGCTGGTCGGCATCCTCTACCGGTTCATGTCCGGGCCCATGTTCGCGGCCGGGCTGGAGCTCTGGATGGCAGCGCGGACCGACTCCGACCTACGAGGCGAGCTCGTTCCGGTCGAGCGCGAGCTCGGACAGGGGCTCCGCCGGATCTTCAGCGAGGCCAAGGAGCTGCCCGCACCGCTGCGGCTCGAGCGCGCGGATCTGGAGACGCTGCTCGTCCTCCTCAGGGGGCTGGCCATCACCGCGGTGCTCCGCGACGACGAGCAGGCGCAGCGGGCCCTGCTCACCAAGTGGGCCGCCGACATCACGAAGGGCTAGCACCTGCCCAGCGCCGCGGGGTACGACGGCGACCGGAGCGAGCCGATCAGCCGCTCACGGTGAGGCTGGAGCCTCCACCTCGGCCTCTGCCTCCGCCTGGCTGGCCACGCAGAACTCGTTGCCGTCGGGGTCGGTGAGCGTGACCCACCGGAAGGAGTCGTCGCCGCGTCGCTCGACGAGCGTGGCGCCGGCGCCGACCAACCGCTCCACCTCGCTGTCGAGGTCGTCGGCGGTGAGGTCGAGGTGGAGCTTGTTCTTGCCGGGCGTGGGGTCGCCGACCTGCTGGAAGGCGAGCGTGACCGGGCCGCCGGTGACCATCAGGAAGCTGCCGCCGTACGGGTCCACGACCTCACCGCCGACCTGGTCGGCCCACCACCGGGCGAGGGGCACGGGGTCGCGGGAGTCGAAGTTCACCATGCCGAGTCGAAGAGTCATGCGAGGGACGATAGAGGTCCCCGCCGACATCTGCGACCAGGACAGCTCAGCAGGCTCGAGCGGACGGCCACGATAGGACCCTTACCTCGAGGGCCGGGTCTCCAGGAAGACGGCAAGGCCGTCCAGCAGGCGTTGCAGGCCGAAGTCGAACCAGGCGTCGAGGTCCCCGTCCGCCTCGTTCTCGCTCGCGACCCTTGCCAGCACCGGGAACGAGCCGTGCTGCAGCATGTCGGCGACCCGAGCCGAGCGAGCCGCCCACCACTCCTCGCGCGTCGAACCCGAGTCGCGCTCCGCCCCGTCCTCGTTGACGAGCAGCAGCGCCGCACCCTGGACGTAGCTGGACACGAGCATGATCGTCCACGACATCTCCTGGACGGTCAGGCCCAGGCCGTCCACGGCCCCGAGGGCGCGCTCTGTCGTGGCGAGGACATGCGGTCCGAGAGGAGGCCGCGTCGTGGCCAGCACCTGCAGGGACCACAGGTGCTTGCGATAGAGATCCCAGTCACAGCGCGCCGACCACTCAAGCCGGGCTCGCCATCCCTCGAGCTCCGAGGGCGGAGCAGGAGCCTCGCCCGTCACCACGTCGATCATCAGCTCGATCAGCTCTTCCTTGCCCGGCACGTGCCGGTAGAGCGACATCACCCCCGACCCGAGCTCGGCCGCCACGTTGCGCATCGACAGGCTCTGCAGCCCCTCCCGGTCGGCGAGGCGGATTCCCGTCTCCACGATGCGCTCGACCGTCAGCGGTGGCTTACGACGCTTGACACCGCCTTCGCTCCCCGCCCGGTCGGGCGCAGGCGCACCGCCCTGGGAGGCGCCTCTCGGATCCGTCATTGGCAATCTCCGACCACTATGCGTACAGTGTACTCATCTATTGCGTACAGCGTACCCATCGGGAGTGATGACATGCCGACCCCTTCCCTCCACGCAGGACGACGTGAGTGGGCGGGCCTTGCCGTCCTGGTCCTGCCCGTGCTGCTGGTGTCCATGGACATCTCGGTTTTCTTCTTCGCGTTGCCCAAGCTGGCCGCGGATCTCCAACCCACCGGCACTGAGCTCCTCTGGATCATGGATGTCTACGGCTTCCTGCTCGCCGGCCTCCTCATCACCATGGGCGCCCTCGGCGACCGCCTCGGCCGGCGCAGGCTCCTCATGGTCGGCGCCGTCGTCTTCGGCTGCGCCTCGGTCGCGGCAGCCTACGCCGACACGGCGGGAGCACTGATCCTGGCCCGCGCCGCGATGGGCCTCGGCGGTGCCACCCTGGCGCCGTCCACACTCGCCCTGATCCGCACCATGTTCCGCGACGACGCCCAGCGCACGACGGCGATAGGTCTCTGGACCGCGGCGTTCGCCGCCGGCGGCGTCCTCGGACCGGTCATCGGTGGACTGCTGCTCCAGACCTTCCCGTGGGGCTCGGTCTTCCTCATCAACGTTCCCGTCATGATCGTGCTCCTGGGGGCTGGTCCGGTCCTGCTTCCTGAGCACCACGACCCCGACGCCGCCCGATTCGACCTCGTCGGCACCGTGCTCGTCATCAGCGCCGTCCTCTCGGTGATCTACGGCGTCAAGGAGATCGCCGCTCACGGCCTCGAGCCTCGCGCCGCGATCGCCCTGGCCGCCGGGGTGCTGATGGGGTTCGTCTTCGTGCGGCGCCAGAGCGGTCCGCGCGGCATCCTGGACCTCCGACTCTTCCGGGCCCCCGCGTTCAGTGCCTCCCTGGCCGCGAACACCTTGGTCATGTTCTCGATGCTCGGCACCGCCTTGTTCATGACGCAGTACCTGCAGGTCCTCAAGGGGCTGGAGCCGCTCACAGCGGCGTTGTGGTCGCTGCCCGCCGTCGTCGCGACGGTCGTCGGCGTCGGCGTCGCCTCCGCCCTGGTGACCAGCATCCGGCCCGGGAACCTCGTGGCCGCAGGACTGACCCTGACGACCGCCGGGTTCGTCGTCATCACCTTCGTCGAGGCTCAGTCCCCGCTGACGCTGATCCTGGCCGGGAGCGGCATCATGTCGATCGGCGTCGGCATCGTGTCGACCCTCGGCACCGACCTGGTCCTCACCAGTGCCCCGCCCACCCGCGCCGGTGCCGCCTCGGCGCTGTCGGAGACCGCCAACGAGCTCGGGGGTGCGCTCGGCATCGCCGTCTTCGGGAGCATCGGCGGTGCGGTCTACCGCTCCCGGATGCAGGACGACGCCGTCATGGAGACGTTGCCCGGCGAGACCGCCGCGCAGGTCGAGGAGTCACTCTCCGGCGCAGCCGGTGTCGCGTCGTGGCTGCCGGACGTGACAGGGGCGGCAGTCCTCGACAGCGCCTATGCCGCCTTCATCGACGGACTGCACGCCGTCGCGAGCACGGCCGCCCTCGTGATGGTCGTCGCCGCCGCGAGCGCAGCCCTCCTGCTCCGCCACGTTCCGGTGAAGTCGCCGGCCGCCGTCGAAGCCGATGACGAGCGACTCGACGTCAGCGGGCTGCCGTGACCGCCCACGTCCGGGCCGAGCGAATCTGTGTGAACCGCGGTGGCCGGGTCGTGCTGAGAGGCGTGGACGTCACGGTGTCCGCCGGGTCCCGCCTCTCGATCACCGGTGAGAACGGCGCCGGAAAGACCACGTTGCTCCAGGTGCTGGCTCGCCGCCTCGAGCCCGACGCCGGCTCGGTCTCGGTCGTCGGGACGGTAGCGCTGGTCGAGCAGTCCATCCCGGTCTGGGATGGTCAGACCGTCGGGTCCCTGGTCCACGACGCGCTCGCCCGGCCACTGGCTGCGCTGGAGGCACTCGAGTGCGCGACCGCGGCGCTCGGACGCGGCGAGGAGCGAGCCGAGGACGAGTATGCCGCAGCGCTCGACGCGGCTGCCGACCTCGACGCCTGGGACGCCGAACGCCGGGTGGACGTGGCGCTGTCTGCGCTCGGAGCCTGCACGGACCGGAGCCGACGGCTCTCCTCGCTCTCGGTCGGGCAGCGTCATCGAGTCAGGCTTGCCGTCGTCCTCGGGGCACCCGCCGATGTCCTGCTGCTCGACGAGCCCACCAACCACCTCGATGCCGCCGCACTCTCGTTCCTGACCGAGCAGATCCACCAGCACCCGGGAGGCGTCGCGCTGGTCTCGCACGACCGGACCCTCCTGCGTGCGGTGGCCAACGGCTTCCTCGACCTCGACCCTGGCCCGGACGCCTCGAACTCCTGCTTCACGGGCACCTACGACGCCTGGGCCGACCACCGTCGCCGGGCGAGACGGCGCTGGGAGACCGACCACGCCGCCCAGCAGGATGAGCGAGCACGAGTGGCGGCAGCGGCCGACGCCGCCAGGGGCCGCCTGGCTGCCGTCTCCGCACCGGAGAAGGGGCACGGCAGGCACCAGCGCAGCACTCGGGTCGCGGGCACGGTGCAGGCGTTCAACCGTCGCGTGCACGAGCTCGACGCCCACGCGGTGACCGTGCCGCCCCCGCCGCTCTCGCTGCGGTTCCCTGCGTTGCCGAGCCGGCGAGCTCAGCGCCTGCTGGCCGCGAGCGACGTCGCGGTCCGCAACCGCCTGGTGCGCCCGGTCTCGCTGAGCATCGACGGAGGGGACCGGCTCGTGGTGACCGGACCCAACGGAGCGGGCAAGTCGACGCTGATGGCGGTGCTGGGCGGCACGATCACCCCGACCTCGGGTGCCGTCTCGAGGCGTGCGGACGCGCGTGTCGTCGTGGTGACCCAGGAGAGTCCCCGCTGGCCGAGCGACTGGTCGGCCCAGCGCGTCTACGATGCACACGTCGCCGCGGCCTGGACCGATCGACCCGGCGAGCCGGTCGGGCTGAGCGACCTGGGACTGCTAGAGCCGGCGCACCGCGCGACGCCGGCCGGGCGGCTCTCCCAAGGTCAGCAGCGCCGCCTCCACCTCGCCATGTGCCTTGCCGAGCAGCCGGACGTGCTCCTGCTCGACGAACCGACCAACCACCTCTCTGCGGCGGCGGTCGACGACCTGACCGAAGCGTTGCAGGCGACCGACGCGGCGGTCGTGGTCGCGACCCACGACCGACAACTGCTCGCCGATCTCCGCACCTGGCCACGGCTCGCACTGAGCGCGTGAGGCGACCGACGTCAGGGCGCGCGGACCCGGACCGATCGCGATTCCCCTCGGGCTGGACGCCGGCCGGCACCTCGATCCGCGCGGGGGTCCGGTGGAGCGCACTCGTGCGGCATACTGGCGCCGGGTCGCGATGCGCCGTCGGTGAGGTGCCACTCGGTTGTACCGAGGATTCTCCCGACTGCGACTCCGGCCCCCCGCCTCCGTAGCTCAGGGGACAGAGCAGCGGCCTTCTAATCCGCCGGTCGCAGGTTCGAATCCTGCCGGGGGCGCGGCCGGGTGTGGGATTCGGGCCGGACGGCCCGAATCCCACACCGGATCTGCTCCCGAGGCGAGACGGCTCAGAGGTCGGCGGGGCGGAGCACCAGGAAGATCCCGTGCGCGATCTGCTTGTTGCCCTTGTTGATGTCGAGCTTGCCGGGGACCAGGAACGGGTCCACGTCGTTGCGGTCGTTGTCGCGCAGCCGGACGATGCCGAGCCTGGGCGCCAGCACGTCCACGGTGACCTGACCACCCTGGGCGGTGGTGAGCGCGACCTCGTCGGACCTCAGCGCGGTCCCGGAGTCGATCGTCGCCCCGGGGACCACGTGGTAGAGCAGGACCTGCTCGATCGCGTCGACGCCCACGGCGGAGACGAGGGCCTCGAAGACGGCCTTCTCCGAGAACTGGAACCTGCCGGTGAGGTCCTTGGCCAGCAGCCGGAAGGACAGGTCGGTGGGGGCGAAGGCGGTGAGCGCCACGTCCCCGTCGGTGAGCACGCCGACCGGGCTGTCGGGCTTGGCTGCGAGGACGGCGAGCACGGCCTCGGTGAGGATGTCGAAGTCCCCGGGGTTGTAGTCGAACTGGTTGCCGTCGGAGGTCAGGACCGCGGCAAGGCTCTGGTTGCCGAGAGGCTCGGGCTCGGCGGCCTGGGCCGGCATCGCCGTCCCTGCGGCGAGCAGTGCCGTGGTCGCGAGCGTGGCGAGCGTGGTGCGGATCTTCATGGGGTCCTCCCCTGTGCGAGGGCTGCCCGATGCGGCCCTTCTACAGGTCTTTCGCCGCCCACCGGCCTCCCGGATTCGCCCACGCCGAGAATCTCAGGATTCGGAACCGCTCGGCCCGGGAGGACTCAGAGCCGGCGGATCACCTTAGCCGGCTGCCCCACCGCGAGCACGTCGGCCGGGAGGTCGGAGACCACCACCGCGCCGGCACCGACGACGGTGTTCTCCCCGATGGTCACGCCCGGGCAGACGATCACCCCGCCACCCAGCCAGACGTTGTCGCCGATGGTGATGGGGGCCGCGCCCTCCCACTTGTCCTTGCGCTGCTGCGCGTCCAGCGGGTGGGTGGGGGTGAGCAGCTGCACGTGCGGCCCGATCTGGACGTCCGCGCCGATGGTGATCTGGGCGACGTCGAGGGCGGTGAGGCCGTAGTTGATGAAGGTCCGGGGCCCGATGGTGATCCGGTCGCCGAAGTCGAGGTAGACCGGCGGACGCAGGTCCACCTCCTCGCCGACCTCCCCGATCAGCTCCTCCAGCAGCCCGCGCCGGGTCTCGGGGTCCGCCGGGTCCGAGGCGTTGTAGGCCGCCATCCGCTGCTGGGCGGTCACCGCCATCGCGGCGATCTCCCGGTCGGTCACGTAGGGCTGGCCGGCGAGCATCCGCTCCCGCATCGTCATCACGCCGGGCAGGTCGCTGGTGGTCATGGCGCTCACGCTAGACGACGCCCCGACCCGCACCCGACGCCGGCGCTCACCCGGCGGCGTACGCGTCGATCTCCTTCAGCAGCCGGGCCCGCACGTCGTCGGGGGCGAACGAGTCCCGTACGGCGTCCTTCGCCAGCGCGACCACGCCCCGGTCGTCGAGCCCCAGCAGGTCGGCGGCGATCTGGTACTCCCGGTTGAGGGAGGTGCCGAACATCGGCGGGTCGTCGGAGCTGACCGAGAACCTCACCCCGGCGTCCCGGAAGGCCACGATCGGGTGCTCGGCAAGGCTGGCCACCGCCCGGGTGGCCACGTTGGAGGACGGACAGACCTCCAACGGGATCCCGGCCTCGGCCAGGTGCGCGAGCAGCGCCGGGTCCTGCGCCGCGGTCGTGCCGTGCCCGATCCGGTCCGCACCCAGCCGCTCGAGCGCGTCCCAGATCGTCTGCGGGCCGGTGGTCTCCCCCGCGTGCGGCACCGACCGCAGCCCCGCCGCCCTGGCGGCGGCGAAGTGGGGCTCGAACTGCGGCCTGGGCACCCCGATCTCGGGACCGCCCAGGCCGAAGCCGATCAGCCCCTCGGGCGCGTGGTCCAGCGCGTAGGCCAGCGTCGCGTCCGCGGCGGGGATCCCGGCCTCGCCCGGGATGTCGTAGATCCAGCGCAGCACCAGGCCGAAGTCGCGCTCGGCCGCGAGCCGGGCGTCCTCGATCGCCTCGGTGTAGGCCTCGATCGGCATCCCACGGCCGGGCTCGTGCGGCCGGACGCTGGTGTACGGCGTGCAGGTGAGCTCGGCGTACCTCACCTGCTGCCCGTGCGCCATCTCCCGAGCGACCTCGTAGGTCAGCAGCCGCACGTCCTGGGGGGTGCGCACCAGGTCCACGACGGCCAGGTAGACCTCGATGAAGTGGGCGAAGTCCCGGAACTCGTAGAACGCCGCGAGCTGCTCGGGGTCCGAGGGCACGGTGCCGGGGTGACGCTGCGCCAGCTCCGCGACGATGCGCGGCGAGGCCGAGCCGACGTGGTGGACGTGCAGCTCGGCCTTGGGCAGCCCGGCAATGAAGGAGGAGAGACTCACGCGGGCCAGTCTCCCCCGGAACCGCCGCCCCGGCTCAGTGGAACCACAGCGCGAGCGCCAGCGGCGTCAGCCCTGCGAGCAGCCACGGCGTCAGCAGCGAGAGCTGGTTGAGCACCCGCACCCCGACGATCGCCAGCAGGCACACGATGGTCGCGATCGCGGAGAGCACGGGGAACGCCCCCGGGTTCTCCACCGTCAGCGCCAGGAGCACCAGGCCGCCGGCGAAGTGGGCGGCGGTGGTGAGCACCAGGGCGGAGATGATCCACTTCTGAACTCGTTCGACCTGCATCTGTCCCCCGCTCAGCCGAGGGAGGCGATGAGCTCGGACGGGTCGCCCCCGAACGGCTTGCCGTCGACCAGGACGGTCGGGGTGCTCTGCACGCCCTCGTCGAAGGCGTGGCGGGTGGCGTTCTCCACCCACAGCTCGTAGGTCATGTCCTCGATGCCGTCGCGGATCTCCGACTCCTCGGCCCCGGCCTCGACGGCGAGGTCGATGAGCCACTCGTCGTCGGGGAGGTCGCCGGACTCCCCCGGCTGCTGGGCGAAGAGCAGGTCGTGGAACTTCTTGGCCACCTCGGGACCGGAGCGGTCCAGCACCACGCCGAAGGCGTTGGCGGCGCGCTTGGAGTAGTCGCCGATCCGCCCGAGGATCTCGATCGGGTAGTACTTCACCTGCACCTTGCCCTCCTCGGCCGCCTCGGCCAGCGGCTCGGCGGTGGCGATCTCCAAGGAGGCGCAGCCCGGGCAGAGGAAGTCCTCGTAGATCTCCACCGTGGTCGGGGCGGAGTCGTCACCGATCGCCAGCGCGTAGTCACCGGTGGTGTTGGCCGGCACCGCGGCGTTCTCCCGCTTGTCGTCCTCGTTCTTCTGCCAGAGCAGGACGCCGCCGATGATCGCGACCACCAGGAGCACGATGCCGCCCACGATGAGGCGCTCGTTGCGCTTCCTCTTCTGCTGCTCGCGCCGCAGCGCCTCCGCCTGCCGGGCCGCCTTCTCCCGGCGGGCCTCTCGCCTGGCCTGCTGAGCGGCCTTCTCCTCAGCCCTGGAGCGGGTCGGCTTCTTCTTCGGCGGGTTCGCCATCGTCGTTCCTTTCCACAATGCGCCCCTCGGGGCGGAAGATCAGGTTGTCCAGCGCCAGCCGGGTCCGGGGCCACCGGACCAGCCACGCCGAGGCCAGCAGCAGGGCGACGTCCCGGGCGATCTCCCACGGGTACTCGGAGGAGGCTCCCTCCTTCGCACCGCCGCCGCCGAAGCAGCCGCAGTCGATCTCCAGGCCGCGCGCCCACGCAGAGGCGATGCCCACGATGAAGGCGGCGAAGAGCACGGCCGAGAGCACGGCACTGGCGCGGGTCAGGACCCCGAGGATGAGGCCGACCCCCACCACCACCTCGATCGTGGGCAGCAGCACCCCCAGGGTCGGCACGATGCCCTCGGGCAGGAGGTCGTAGGCGCGGATGGCCCGCGCGCTCTCCAACGGATCGGGGAGCTTCAGCGCGCCGGCGACCACCCAGACGCCACCGGTCACCAGACGGGCGACGGTGCCGATCCAGGGCCAGACTGCGTGGTGCTGCACGTGCCTCACCCTAGTCGCGGTGGCTGAACGGCACCTGAGGACCCCGGGGCCCGACGACGTGAGTCCGGCCACCTTCCGCCCGGGCCGTTAGGGTGAACGCCGTGAGCGACAAACTGGTGTGGATCGACTGTGAGATGACGGGCCTCGACCTCGGGGCGGATGCGCTGATCGAGGTCGCCGCGCTCGTCACGGACTCCGACCTCAACGTGCTGGGCGAGGGCGTGGACCTCATCATCAAGCCGCCGGCCGAGGCGCTGGAGCAGATGGTGGAGTTCGTCCGCTCGATGCACGAGACCTCGGGGCTGCTCAAGGAGCTCGACGGCGGCATCACCATGGCCGATGCCGAGGAGCAGGTGCTGGCCTACATCCGCGAGCACTGCCCGGAGGGCTCCCGGCCCCCCTTGGCCGGCAACTCCATCGCGACGGACCGGGCGTTCCTGGCGCGCGACATGCCGACGCTCGAGGGTCACCTGCACTACCGCAACATCGACGTCTCCTCGATCAAGGAGCTCTCGCGGCGCTGGTTCCCCCGGGCCTACTTCTCCTCCCCCGCCAAGCGCGGCAACCACCGGGCCCTGGCCGACATCCAGGAGAGCATCGAGGAGCTGCGCTACTACCGCGAGGCGGTCTTCGTCGCCCCGCCCGGCCCGGACTCCGCCACGGCGAAGGAGATCGCCGCCAGGCACGCCGGAGCGCTCACCGGCCTGGGCGAGGAGCAGGGCACGGCAAAGCCCGCGACCGGCGCCGCCCCCGATGCGGACACCGCCACCGAGTAGGGCTACACTGTTCCCCGGCCCCGGCACTGTCGGGGCCTCATGGTGGGCGTAGCTCAGCTGGTAGAGCGCCGCGTTGTGGTCGCGGATGTCGCGGGTTCAAGTCCCGTCGTTCACCCCATGGTGATCTCCCCGGAGATCCGCGCAGGGCCGGACCGCGAGGTCCGGCCCTGACGCATTTCCGGCCCTGCTGCATTCCCGGGACTGCCGCGTCTCCCGGCGCTGCTGCGTTCCCCGCCCGCCTCGACGGGTCAGCTGGCGAGGCTGGCGGCCGGGCCCGCGTCGGACGTCGGCTGCGCGTCGTCCGGCGCGTCGTCCGGCGCGTCGTCCGGCGCGTCGTCCTCGTGGCCGGCCTCGGCCGCGGCCAGCTGGACGTGCACCGCGTCGGCTCCCTCGAGGGGCAGCATGACCCGGAAGGTCGAGCCGACGCCGTGGCCGGACTCGACCTCGATGAGACCGCCGTGGGTCTCCACGATGGCCCGGGCGATCGACAGGCCCAGCCCGCTGCCCTGGGTGGCGCGCTCGTGGGCGACGCTGGAGCGGAAGAAGCGCTCGAAGAGCTGGGCCTGCTCCTCGGCGGGCACCCCGATCCCCGTGTCGCGCACGGCCAGGACGGCCGCCTGCCCCTCGACGCCCAGCGAGATCTCCACCCTGCCCAACGGGTCGGTGAACTTGATCGCGTTGCCGAGCAGGTTGACCAGCACCCGGCCGAGCCGCTCCTCGTCGCCGGTGACCAGGACCTCCTCGTCGGGCAGCGTCAGCGAGCAGGCGATCTCCGCGGCCAGCATCGCCGGCGCCATCTCCTCGTGGGCCTGGGCGACGACGTCGCGCAGGTCGAGCTGGCAGGTCGCCACGGCCAGGCTGCCGTCCTGGATCCGGGAGAGCATCAGCAGGTCGTCGATCAACGACAGCAGGCGGCGGCTGTTGCCCTTGACCCGGCCCAGCGCCTGGACCTGACCGTGGTGCAGCGGGCCGAAGCCGCCCTCCTCCAGCATCTCCAGGTAGCCCAGGATGCTGGTGATCGGGGTGCGCAGCTCATGGCTGACCCCGGAGACGAAGGAGTCCTTGACCGCGTCGATCTCGCGCAGGTGCTCCAGGGCGGTCCGCTCGACCTCGAGGGCCTCCTCCAGCAGCCGCTGCTCCTTGACCCGCTGGGTGACGTCCTCACCGGTGCTGACGTAGCCCACCGCCCGGCCGTCCTCGTCGAGGAGCTGCGAGATCGCCAGCTGGAGGGTCCGCACCTCGCCGTCGCGGTGCAGGAACTCCATGTCGACCGCGCCGCGCCCGGGCTCGGAGAGCGTGGTGGCGACCGACTCGAAGTCGTTCTCCACCCCCAGGAGTGCGGCCAGGCGCGTCACCTCCTCGGCGGAGTGGAACAGGCTCGGGGACCGCCCCAGGACCTCCTCGGGGCGGTAGCCCAGCAGGGCCTGCGCGCCGGGGTTGAACAGGTCGATGTGGCCCCGACCGTCGGTGCCGATGATGGCGATGCCGGAGGCACCCTGGACCAGCTGCTCCACCTTGGCCTGCTCGCGACGGGCCTGCCAGCTCTCCCGCCGCTGGGCGCCGACCGCGATCGCGAACGGGATGCAGGTCAGCGCGCAGGCGCAGATCAGGAGGGACAGCGTCACGCCGAGCATCTCGGCACGCACGGGACCGGTGCCGGCGGCCGCGGCCATCGGGCCGAAGCCCTGGACCGTCATCGAGTGGGCGATGATCGCGACCACCATGAGCTGGACGACCGTCTCCCTCATCGGCGCGCGCAGGGCCGCCCACCCCAGGGCGGGGATCAGCACGAAGGCCAGGCTGACCGGCAGCTCCAGCGGCGAGAACACCAAGATGGCCCCCGCGACGGTCAGCACCCACTGGGCCACCCGCTCGGTCAGCGGCGCCACCCCCGGGAACCGGGGTCTTCCCATGAAGTGCGGCAGGAGCACCAGGTAGGAGGCGATCTGCGGCACCCCGACGGCCAGGAGGATCACCCACCACTCGGCCAGTCCGGTGGCGGCACCGACCGCCGCGCAGAGGGAGGCCGCCACCAGGGCGCCGCCGACGCTCGAGCCGACGAAGTACTTGAAGTCCTCCTCGTTGAGCAGGGCCGGCCGGCGGCGACCGCGCAACGTCACGCCCTCGGCCACCAGGACCGCCCCGAGACCCGCGGCGAGACCCCAGCCGAGGGCGACGAGCGGCTCGCGGCCGTTGGCGAGGTAGAGCCCGCCGGCGAGGGCGGAGAGGATGAGGGCCAGCGCGGGCCGGGTGGGGCGCGGCACGACCAGCAGCGCCCCGGCCATCAGGCCGACCGGGAACGCCTCGGCGATCAGGGTCGACTCGGGCTGGGACCAGAGCACGTAGTGCCCCGCGAGCACGAAGACGAACAGGACGAGGGCGAGCCCGACCTGGTTGCGACGTGCCATCGGACCCTCCTCCCGGGCGCAGCGATGCCGACGGTCCCGAGACTAAACTCACCGGTAACCGGGTGGCGACCTTTCCGGCGAGGGATCACCCGATCGGTGGACTAGGTTGACCGAGTGACTACGGGCATGGCTAGAAATGACTACGACGTCGTGGTGATCGGGGGCGGACACAACGCCCTGGTCTCCGCGGCCTCCCTGGCGCGAGCGGGACTCTCGGTGCTCGTCCTCGAGCGTCTCCCCCACCTCGGCGGCGCCGCGGTCTCCGCCGAGGCGTTCCCGGGCCTGCCGGCGCGGCTCTCGCGCTACTCCTACCTGGTCAGCCTGATGCCCGAGCAGCTGATGGCCGACCTCGACCTCGACGTCCGGCTGGTCTCGCGCCGCACCGCCTCCTACACGCCGTACCGCCGTGACGGCCGCGCCGCAGGCCTGCTCGTGGAGCGCCCCGAGCAGGAGGCGACCAGGGCCTCCTTCGCCGCCCTCACCGGCGGCGACGAGGAGTACGCCGCCTGGCGCGACTTCTATGCCGAGGTCGGCGCGATGGCCCGCGCCATCGCCCCCACCCTCCTCCAGCCCCTGCCTACCGAGCGGGAGGTGGCGAGCCTCGTCGACCCGGTGGTGTGGCGCGAGCTGGTCACCGAGCCCCTCGGCGCCGCCCTGCGGCGGCGCTTCCGTGACGAGACGGTGCGTGGCGTGGTGGCCACCGACGCGCTGATCGGCACCTTCGCCTCCCTGGAGGACCCGTCGCTGGTCCAGAACCGGTGCTTCCTCTACCACCTGCTCGGCAACGGGACCGGTGAGTGGCGGGTGCCGGTCGGCGGCATGGGCTCGGTCACCGACGCACTGGCCAAGGCAGCCGCCGGAGCGGGAGCCGCGCTCGTGACCGGTGCCGGCGTGAGCGCGGTGCGCAGCGCCGGCGACGGCGCCGAGGTGACCTGGCACGACGGTGACCGCGAGCACGGCGTGACCTGCCGCCGCGTGCTCTCCGGGGTCGCCCCCTGGGTGCTGGAGATCCTGCTCGGCTCGCCCGAGGAGGCGGCCTCGAAGCCGTCGGGCTCGCAGCTCAAGATCAACCTGCTCCTCGAGCGCCTGCCGAGGCTGCGCTCCGGGGTGGACCCGGAGGTCGCCTTCGCCGGGACCCTGCACGTGGCCCAGGCCTACGACCAGCTCGAGGCCGCCCACGCGCAGGCGGCGGCCGGGCGGATGCCCGACGTGCTCCCCGGCGAGGTCTACTGCCACTCGCTCACCGACCCGTCCGTCCTCGGCTCGCTGGCCGGCACCGGGGCGCACACCCTGACCTACTTCGGGCTGCACACTCCCGAGGCCCTCTTCGAGGGAGATCGCGAGGCGGCGCGTGACCTGGCGGTCGAACGGGCACTGGATGCTCTAGACGAGCACCTGGAGGAACCCGTGCGCACCCTGCTGATGACCGACGCCGACGGCCGGCCCTGCCTGGAGGCCAAGGTGCCCCAGGACGTCGAGGCCGACCTGGCGATGCCCGGCGGCCACATCTTCCACGGCGACCTGGAGTGGCCCTGGGCGCCGAACCGGTCCCGGCTGGAGACACCGGCGCAGCGCTGGGGCGTGGCCACCGACCGCGACGCGGTGCTGCTGTGCGGCTCCGGGGCGCGCCGCGGCGGTGCGGTCTCGGGGATCGGCGGGCACAACGCCGCCCAGGCCGTCCTGGAGGAGCTGTGAAGGACGACGTGCTGGCGCTGGTCCAGGCCGGCGGCCAGGGGTCGCGGATGGACGTGCTCACCCGGGAGCGGGCCAAGCCCGCCCTGCCCTACGGCGGCACCCACCGCCTCGTCGACTTCGCGCTGAGCAGCATGGTCAACTCCGGCCTGCGCGACGTGTGGGTCAGCCTGGAGTACCAGGTGGCTTCCATCGACGAGTACCTCGCGGGCGGCCGCCCCTGGGACCTGGACTCAGGCCGCGGCGGCTTCCGCCGCGTGGTGCCCCAGACCGGCAGCGGCCCGGCCACCGAGGACGGCTTCGCCTTCGGCAACGGAGACCTGCTGCTGCGGATCGCCCGGGACCTCGAGGCCCGCGCCGCGAGCACCCTGGTGGTCACCAGCGCGGACCACGTCTTCAACGCCGACCTGCGCGAGCTGATCGCCGAGCACCAGTCCTCGGGTGCCGCCGCGACGGTGCTGACCAGCGAGGTGACCAAGAAGGAGGCCTCGCAGAACGTCGTCGTCGAGGCGCGGCGCGACGGCACCGTCACCGCGGTGACCCCCAAGCCGTCGCGGCCCTCCTCCGGGACCGTGGCCACCGAGGTCTTCTTCTACCAGACCGCCCCCCTGCTGGAGGCCCTCTACCGGTTGCGGGCCGAGCTCGCCGGCACGGCGGAGGGCGACGACAGCGGGCTCGGTGACTTCGGCGACCACCTGCTGCCGGACCTGGTGGACCGGGGGCTGGTGCGCGCGGTCGGGCTGCCCGGCTACTGGCGCGACCTCGGTCGGCCGGAGGCCTACCTGCAGGGGCACCGCGACCTGATCGACGGCCATGTCGACGTCTTCGACCAGCCGGACCGTCCGGTGCTCACCCACTGGACCGACCGGGGGCCGGGACGGGTCCGTCCCGGCGGGGAGCTTGCGGACAGCCTGCTCTCCCCCGGCTGCGACATCGCCGGCACCGTGCGCCGCAGCGTGCTCGGCCCGGGGGTGGTGGTCGAGGCGGGCGCCGTGGTGGAGGACGCCGTGCTCTTCGCCGGCACCGTGGTACGACGCGGCGCCCGGGTGACCACCAGCGTGCTCGACGACCGGGTCGAGGTCGGCCACGACGCCGTGGTCGGCGTCCCGCCGACCGCGCGGCTGGCCCGCGACGAGGACGTCGTCCTGATCGGGCGGGACTCCACGGTCGCGCCGCGGACCTCGCTGGCCGCGGGCGCCAGGCTGGAGCCCGGGTCCACCGCCTGAGAGGGCCTCTGACCGACCCTCGATTTCTCTCCCGTCGCCCCCGCTGGTAGTGTTCCTCTCGCTTCACGCACGCGCCATTAGCTCAATTGGCAGAGCAGCTGACTCTTAATCAGCGGGTTCGGGGTTCGAGTCCCTGATGGCGTACAGAAGAGGGCCCCTCACCCGGATCACCGGGTGAGGGGCCCTTCTGCATGTGCGCTCCCGGCCGCGGCCTGTTGCCCCGGGCGGGGCCCTGGTCGAGAGTGGGGGCATGACTGCTGCGACCCGTGACCTCGAGGAGTTCCTGGAGGGCGCCCGGGTCGACCCGGCCGTCCTCGACCTGCGTCCCGACTACCGCGCCCTGCTGGTCGCGGTCAGCGGGCTCACCCCGGCGGCGAGCGACACCGAGAGCGAGGAGCTGCTGCTGGCCGCCGAGGGCGCGGCCCGGGAGGCCCTGGCCCGGGGCCCGGTCCAGGACCTGGCGCACGTCGCCGCCTGGCGCGAGGCCTACCGCGCCTTCGGCGCCAAGCCGCAGCGCACCCGCAACAGCCTGGAGGCGCTGCTGCGTCGCGCCCCCGACGGGCTCCCCCGGGTCAACCGGCTCACCGACCTCTACAACGCCGTCTCGGTGCTGCACCAGGTGCCGCTGGGAGGGGAGGACCTCCACCGCTACACGGGCTCACCGCAGCTGGTGCGCGCCACCGGGGTCGAGCCCTTCGACACCCTGGCCCAGGGCGAGCCGGTCACCGAGCACCCGGAGCCGGGCGAGGTGGTGTGGCGCGACGACGCCGGGGTGACCTGCCGGCGGTGGAACTGGCGCCAGGGCCGGCGCACCCAGCTGCGCGACGACACCACTGCGGCGCTCTTCATCCTCGACGCGCTCGACCCGATGACCGACGAGCAGCTCCACGCCGCCGCCGACGACCTGCTCCGGCACCTGGGCCACGGCGCGGGCACCCTGGTGGGCGCCCGGCGGCTGCTCGGCGCCGCTCAGAGATAGAGGCCGGTGGTGCCGCCCTCGATCCGCTCGGCGGCCACGGCGTGCACGTCGCGCTCGCGCATCACGACGTAGACCTCGGCGTTGACCTCGACCTCGGCCTTGTCCTCGCTGTCGAAGAGCACCCGGTCGCCCACCTGCACCGCCCGGGCGTGCGGCCCGGTGGCCACCACCCGGGCCCAGCTGAGCCGGCGGGCGCCCATCGCGGCGGTCGCGGGGATGACGATGCCGCCGGTGGAACGTCGCTCGCCCGCGTCCTGGTCGAGCTCGACCAGGACCCGGTCGTGGAGCATCTTGATCGCGACCCCGGAGGAATCGCTCGCCCGACGGGTGGGGTCAGTCACGTGCGATCTTGCGGATCACGGCGAAGAGCAGGACGACGCCCGCCACCCCCGCAGCCGCCTTGAGGATGTTGTCGGTGCGCGGCGCGCCGGTGTCGAGATCCACGAAGTGCGCCTTCACCGAGGTCACCTCGCGGTTCACGATCGTCTTCGGGTGGGCGCGGTAGAGCAGCTGGTCGATGGTGTCGGCCAGGCGGTCTCGGGTCGTCTCGATCTCGCGCTCGAGCGCGGACACGTCGTTGGTCACTCTGGAAGGTTACCAACCAGGGCGGGGTCGAAGCCGAACGGCAGTTCCAGGCGGTGCCTGGCCATCAGCTCCCGATCGGTCAGCACGTCGTACGTCGCGCCGTCAGCCACCACCACCCCCTCGCTGAGCACCACCGCGCGGGCGCAGAGCTCCAGGGCGTAGGGCAGGTCGTGGGTCACCATCAGCACGGTGATGTCCAGGGAGCGGAGGATGTCGGCGAGCTCGCGGCGGCTCGCCGGGTCGAGGTTGGAGCTCGGCTCGTCGAGCACCAGGATCTCCGGCTGCATCGCCAGCACGGTGGCCACCGCCACCCGGCGGCGCTGGCCGTAGGAGAGGTGGTGCGGCGGCCGGTCCGCGTGGTCGGCCATGCCGACCGCCTCCAGCGCCGCGAGCACCCTGGCGTCCAAGTCGGCGCCGCGCAGGCCCAGGTTGGCCGGGCCGAAGGCGACGTCCTGACGCACCGTGCCCAGGAAGAGCTGGTCGTCGGGGTCCTGGAAGACGATGCCCACCCGCCGGCGGATCTCCTTGAGGTTCTCCTTGGCCACCGGCAGACCGCTCACGCGCACGCTCCCGGCCCCCGCGGTCAGGATGCCGTTGAGGTGGAGCACCAGGGTGGTCTTGCCGGCCCCGTTGGGCCCCAGCAGCGCCACCCGCTCGCCGGCGTGGACGTGCAGATCCACCCCGAAGAGCGCCTGGTGGCCGTCGGGGTAGGCGTGGGCGAGGCCCCGGACGTCGAGGACGGGCTCGCTCATCTGCGCCTCCCCGCGTCGTCCCGCGTCATCGCGGCAGCGTCCCGTCGTAGCCTCGCGACAGCATCGCCAGGTGGACCCGTTCGCCGCGCTCGTAGGAGCGGATGAACAGGGCGCCCAGCGACCGGGCCAGCATCGGCCAGTGGCGCGGTGAGCGCGGGTCCGCCCCGCGCGAGCGCATCGCCGTCGTCATCCGGCGCAGCTCCTCCAGCACCACGCTGAGGTAGCGGACCATGAAGCCCATGATCTGGACCAGCAGGTCGGGCATCCGCAGGCGCGCGAGCCCGCGCAGCAGGTCGGCCGGCTCGGTGGTGGCGGCGAGTGTCAGCGCTGCCAGCACGCCCAGGGTGCCCTTGACCAGCAGGCCCCAGGCGGCGAGCAGGCCGGGCTCGGAGAGGGCGATCCCGAGCACCTCGACCCGCGGGCCCGTCGCCACGAAGGGCACCAGCAGGGCGAAGACCACGAACGGCACCTCGACCACCATCCGCCGCGCCAGGTAGCCCGGCGGCACCCCGGAGACGGCGACCACGGCGAGCAGGACGAGTGCGTAGCCGACGAAGACGGCGTACGCGTCCCGAGGGGTCGCGACCACGACCAGCATGAAGACCAGCACCCCGGCGATCTTCAGGTGCGGCGCGGCCCGGTGCACGGGGCTGTGCCCGTGGTGATGCAGCAGGTGACCGTGCTCGGCGCCCATCGGCTACTCCCGGCCCGCGGAGGGCCGCAGGGCGCCGTCGTCGGCCTGGGGGTGGTCGCGCTGATCCCGGTCGCCCCGGCCCTGCAGGGCCCAGAAGAGCCCGCCGGCCAGCAGCAGCACCACCAGCGAGCCCAGGACCCCGGCCATGCCGGAGCTCAGCCGCTCGTCCTCGACCCCCTCGACCTGGTAGTCGGCGAAGGGGCCCTCCCCCGCGGCGTGCTCCTCGGCGGTGTCCAGGAAGCCGGTCTGCTCCGCGACGTGCTCGAGACCGTCGGGACTGCTGCTGGCGTAGTAGCTCACGAAGCCGGCGACCAGCAGCGAGACCAGCAGGAAGACCACCAGGAACCGGCGTCCACGCCGGCTCTCGTGCTCGGGCGACCTGCTCATCCCCTCGCCCCCGGCTCCCGGATCTCGAGCGCGTGACGCTGCAGCAGCGGCCGCGCTCCGTGGACCAGGTCGGGGCGGACCGCCACGACGCTGGCGACGACCATGCCGGTGACCAGGGCCTCACCGATGCCGATCAGCCCGTGCCACCCGAGCATCGCCGCGAGCACCTTGCCGGTCTCCACCGGCGCGGTCCCGCCGACGGCGAAGAGCGCGGTGAAGACCAGGGCGGCGGCCGGGACGCTGACCAGTGCGGCGAGCGCGGCGGCCGGGACGACCGAGGCGGTCCGCTTGGGCAGCACGGCACGCGCCGCGACGAAGACGCACCAGCCGACGGCGACGGCGACCAGCGACAGCAGCGTGATGTTGGTGCCCAGGGCGGTGATCCCCCCGTCGGCCATCATCAGCGCCTGGACGATCAGGACGACGCTGATGGCCAGGACGGCGGTCCACGGACCGGCCAGGACGGCCGCCAGGGCCCCTCCCATCAGGTGACCGCTGGTGCCGGCGCCCACCGGGAAGTTCACCATCTGGCCGGCGAAGACGAACGTCGCGACGAGCCCCGCCATCGGCGCGGTACGGTCGTCGAGCTCCCGACGGGCACCGCGGAGCGCCACCGCGATCCCGGCTGCGGC
The DNA here is from genome assembly GCF_058215795.1 of Nocardioides sp. Z40_12. Taxonomy (NCBI): domain Bacteria; kingdom Bacillati; phylum Actinomycetota; class Actinomycetes; order Propionibacteriales; family Nocardioidaceae; genus Nocardioides; species Nocardioides sp. Z40_12. Next base: position 59,068 of record NZ_JBZAJA010000002.1, on the reverse strand, counting down.
CACCGCTCCGGTCGCCACCGAGGTGGGCGCGTCGAGGAATCCGTCGGGAACGTGCATCCCCCCACCGTACGCTCTTGCAAACGATTTGCATCTAGGAGATCCCGCTCTTGAACCACCGTCTCTCCCCCGGCGACCCCGCCCCCGACTTCACCCTCACCTCCGACACCGGGGAGCAGGTCTCGCTGGCCGACCTGCGCGGGCGCCGGGTCATCGTCTACTTCTACCCCGCGGCGATGACGCCCGGCTGCACCAAGCAGGCGTGCGACTTCACCGACTCCCTGGCCTCGCTGCAGGCGGCGGGCTACGAGGTGGTGGGCATCTCCCCCGACAAGCCGGAGAAGCTGGCGAAGTTCCGCGAGCGCGACGCGCTGACCATCACCCTGCTCTCCGACCCCGAGAAGGAGACGCTGCGCGCCTACGGGGCGTTCGGCGAGAAGAAGCTCTACGGCAAGACCGTGGAGGGGGTCATCCGCTCCACCGTCGTGGTCGACGCCGAGGGCAAGGTCGAGCTGGCGCAGTACAACGTCAAGGCCACCGGGCACGTGGCGAAGCTCCGCCGTGACCTCAAGCTGGACGCTGCCTAGACTCCCCCCTCGTAGCCGAAGTGGTGGAACTGGCAGACACGCAGGTTTTAGGTACCTGTGCCTTCGGGTGTGCGGGTTCGAGTCCCGCCTTCGGCACTCGCGAGCGACGCGTCAGGAGATGAGCGGCCGGCACGGTCGACCGACGCGTGGGCTCACCCTTCCCACCATGTGACGCGAGCCACTACGTTCCGGCCATGGATTCCGCGCTCACCACCATCGGACTGCCGATCGCCCTCGGCATCATCATGTTCGGCCTCGGCCTCGACCTCACCCTCGGGGACTTCCGACGGGTCGCACGGACCCCCAAGGCGGTGACCATCGCGCTGGGCTGCCAGCTGCTGCTCCTGCCGCTCCTCTGCTTCGGCCTCGTCGTCGTCTTCGACCTCCCCGCCCTGCTGGGGATCGGCATGCTGCTGCTGGCAGCGTCACCGGGCGGCACCACCGCGGCACTCTTCAGCCACCTGTTCCGCGGCGACGTGGCCCTCAACATCTCCCTCACCGCGATCAACTCGGTCATCGCGGTGATCACCCTCCCGCTGATCACCGGCGCCGCGATCGCCTACTACGACCGGCAGGACGACGTGTCGATGCCGCTGGTGGAGATCGTCAAGGTCTTCGCCCTGATCATCCTGCCGGTGGGTCTCGGCATGCTGGTCCGGGACCGCCGCCCCAGCTTCGCCGAGGCGATGGACAAGCCCGTGCGGATCGGCTCCGCGGTGATCCTCGCGGTCCTGGTCGTCGGCATCCTCGTCGACCAGCGCGCCGACGTCGGAGGCTACGTGGCCGACATCGGCCTGGTCACCGCCCTCTTCTGCGCCCTCAGCCTCGTCATCGGCTACGCGGTGCCGCGGGCGCTGGGAGTCTCCGGGCCGCAGTCGATCTCCTCGTCGATGGAGATCGGGGTCCACAACTCGACGCTGGCCATCTTCGTCGCGGTCGAGGTGCTCGACTCCACCGAGATCTCGGTCCCTGCGGCCGTCTACTCGATCGTCATGTTCGTCTTCGCCGCGGTGTGGGGCTCGTGGGTCTCGCGGCGGGTGGCGGCCGACGAGCCGGTCGCCGCCCCCGTCGGCTGAAACCTCAGCCCAGCGCCTCGGCCACGACGGGTGCGAGCGCTCGGAGCGCCCGCCCGCGGTGGGAGATCCGGTCCTTCTCGGCCGGGTCGAGCTCGGCGCTCGTCAGGCCCTCCTCGGCGTGCTCGTCGGCGACGAAGAGGACGTCGTAGCCGAAGCCACCCTCACCGCGCAGCTCCCGGATGATCCGGCCGTCCATCCGCCCGAGCACGACGTGCTCCTCGCCCCCGGGCAGGCAGAAGGCCACCGCGCAGGCGAAGTGCGCGGTCCGGCGCTCGTCGGGCACGTCGCGCAGCTGGGCGAGCAGGAGCGCGTTGTTGCTGGCGTCCACCTCGGCCCGCTCGCCGGCGGCCGAGCCGCTCCAGCGGGCCGACAGCACGCCCGGCATGCCGTTGAGCGCGTCGACGCACAGGCCGCTGTCGTCGGCGATCGACGGCCGGCCCGTGGCGGCCACGGCCGTGCGGGCCTTGAGCAGCGCGTTGCCCTCGAAGGTGGGCTGGTCCTCGACCGGCTCGTCGTAGCCGGCCACGTCGTCGAGGCCGAGCACCACCACGCCGGGCACCTGCTCGGCCAGGATGCGTTGCATCTCGGCGAGCTTCTTGGCGTTGCGGGACGCGAGGAAGACCTCAGGCACCGGCGCCTCCGGGGAGCGGCGCGGCCAGCGCCTCGTGCTGCAGGCGGGTGAGGTCGGCGCACCCCTTCTCCCCCAGCCGGAGCAGCGCGTCGAGCTCGGCGCGATCGAAGGCCGCACCCTCGGCGGTGCCCTGGACCTCGACGAACTTGCCCTCGCCGGTCATCACGATGTTCATGTCGGTCTCGGCCCGCACGTCCTCCTCGTAGGGCAGGTCGAGCCGGGGCACGCCGTCGATGATGCCGACGCTGACGGCCGCCACCGAGCCGGTCAGCGGCTCGCCGCTCAGCGCCCCCGTCGAGCGCAGGTGGGCGATCGCGTCGGCGAGGGCCACGTAGGCCCCGGTGACCGCAGCGGTGCGGGTGCCGCCGTCTGCCTGGAGCACGTCGCAGTCGAGCTGGATGGTGTTCTCGCCGAGGGCCTGGTAGTCGATCACGGCCCGCAGGGAGCGGCCGATGAGCCGCGAGATCTCGTGCGTCCGGCCACCGATCCGGCCCTTCACCGACTCCCGGTCGGAGCGGGTGTTGGTCGCCGAGGGCAGCATCGCGTACTCCGCGGTCACCCAGCCCAGGCCCGAGCCCTTGCGCCACCGCGGCACCCCCACCGAGGCCGAGGCCGCGCAGAGCACGCGGGTGCGACCGAACTCCACCAGCACCGAGCCGGCCGGGTGGTCCTGCCAGTTGCGGGTGAAGCGGATCTGGCGCAGCTCGTCGTCGGCTCGTCCGTCGGCGCGGGTCTTGGCGGTCTCACTCATGGCCTCGACCCTAACGGGCGACCTCGGCGCCGGCTCGGTCAGGCGACCTCTTCGGCTGCGGCGCGCAGCAGGTCGACCAGCTTGTCGTGGTCGCGCATGATGTCGGGCTCCGGCCCCACCAGGGCGACCGCCGCCGGCCGCTCCGGGGAGAGGCCCATCCACGGCAGGGCCAGACCGGCCAGACCGGGCATGGTCCACGAGCTCTCCACCACCGGGACACCGAGGCGCAGGCGCTCGATCAGGGCGTGCACCTCGTCGGGGCCGGTGGGGACGCCGGGGCCGCGCAGCGGCCACGGCGAGAGGTCCAGGTGCTGGGCCACCTCCTCGGTGGGCAGCTGGGAGAGCAGCGCCAGCCCGCCGGCCGAGGCCCACAGGTGCTCGGGGGGCTCCCGCAGGGTCGGCAGCGTCGGGAGGCTCTCGCTGGGCGCGAAGGCCAGGGCGTGGGTGCGCCGCTCGCGCAGCTGGAGCACCGCGGCGCTGTGGCCGGTCAGGTCGCGCAGGGAATGGGCCAGCTCGAGCGCCCGGCCCAGCAGCGGCCGGGTCAGCGGGTCGGCGCCGAGGTAGAGCGCCCGGGGCCCGAGGACGTAGAGACGGCCGCTGCGCTCGACCCACCCCTCGCGCATCAGGGCGTGCAGGACGCGGGAGACACCGGCCTTGTCGACCCCGAGGCGACGGGCCACCTCCGAGACGCCCAGCGGCTCCACATGGAGCATCTCCAGGGTGCGGAGTCCACGAAGCAGGCTGGCCGACATGCCCGCATCCTAGGGGCTCGGGCGCTCGGCTGGTGGACGAACCCGTCACCCGGCGATCCGGAGCCGGCCGTGGAGCCGGCTCCGGATCGCCTGACGGCTACTTGACCTCGGCCCGCAGCAGCCGGATCCAGCCGAGCACGAACGGGATGAGGATCCACAGCAGCGCGGTGGTGCCCAGCTGTGCCCACTCCTCACCGCTCAGGTCGATCTCGGCGCCGAAGAGCGGCATCTGGGCGGTCCCCAGGTCGAGCCAGGCGGCCACGTCGCGCAGCGACTCGACCAGGCTGAAGACCACGTTCATCACGATGGGCAGGCCGAAGAAGGTCACGATGGCCGCAGGCGTGTTGAGCCAGAGCAGGCCGTACGCCAGCCCCTGGAGGATGGTGACCAGCTGGAGGAGGAGGAACGGCAGGGTGTCGCTCCACCCGAAGTCTTCGAAGCCGGCCTCCGCGCCCCCCAGCAGGGTGGCCAGCGCGGCCAGCACCATGGCCGCGACGAACGCCCCGACGCCGAAGATCATCGCGGCGACCGTCTTGGCGCCGATCACCCGGGACCGCGACGGCTCCAGCGCGAAGGTGACCATCGCGGTGCGCTGGCTCCACTCGCTGGTGACCAGCAGGATGCCCAGCACCGGCAGCAGCAGGCCCTGGGGGGTGGCTGCCGCGGCGACGAAGTTGCCGAAGACCCGGTCGTCGGCGTCGGAAACCAGGAAGACGATCACCATCACGAGCGCCGTGATGGCCACGATCGCCCCGACCAGCCAGAGACCGGCGCGGGTGTCCCAGGACTTGCGCAGCTCGACCTGGACCAGGCGGGTGAAGGGGACCGCGGGGGTCTCGCTGATGTCCAGCGTGCGCGGGTGCAGGTGGTCGGTGGTGCTCATGCGTTCGCTCCTGTGTCGGTTCCGGCGACCTGGTCGCGCTGGGTCTCGCCGGTGAGCTCGAGGAAGATGTCCTCCAGCGAGCCGCCCCCGCGCCGCAGGTCGGTGAGGACCACGCCTGCCTCGAGGGCGATGCGCCCCACGTCGACCGGCTCCGCGTCGACCCGCAGGCCGTCGCCCGCCGGCGAGACCTCGAGGCCCTTGCCGCGCAGCGCGTCGGCGAGCGCTCCGTTGTCGAGCGAGACGACGAGGGTGGCGCTGCCGCGGCCGGCCAGCAGCGAGCTCTTGTCGCCCTGGGCCAGGATCTTGCCGCGGCCGATGAGGACCAGCTCGTCGGCGACCATCTCGACCTCGTTGAGCAGGTGGCTGGAGAGCAGCACGGTGCCCCCACGCTCGGCGTAGCCGCGCAGCAGGTCCCGCATCCAGCGGATGCCCGCCGGGTCGAGGCCGTTCGCGGGCTCGTCGAGGATCAGCACCGAGGGGTCGCCCAGCAGGGCGTGGGCGATGCCCAGGCGCTGCTTCATCCCCAGCGAGTAGTCGCGCAGGCGGCGACCGGACTCGCTGGGCGAGAGCGAGACCATCTTCAGCATCTCCTCGACCCGGGAGTCGGGCAGCCCCATCGTGGTGGCGCCCAGGTGCAGGATCTCCCGCCCGGTGCGGCCGCCGTGCTGGGCGCCGGCGTCCAGCAGGACGCCCACGTGCCGGCCGGGGTTGGGGATGTCGCGGTAGTCGTGCCCGCCGATGCTCACCCGTCCGCTCGTGGCGGAGGTGAGCCCCACCATCACCCGCATCGTGGTGGTCTTGCCGGCGCCGTTGGGCCCCAGGAACCCGGTCACCCGGCCGGGCTCGCAGGTGAAGCTCACGTCGTCGACGGCGAGGAAGTCGCCGTACCTTCTGGTCAGTCCCTGCACTTCGATCATGGTGGACAGCCTGCCCTAGGTGTCCACCGGATTCCCGCTCCGGGGGGGATGGCGCGTCCGGACGGGCCTAGGCCCGAAGCTCGACGACCTGCCCGGGGCGGGCCAGCTCCGAGGGGCCGGTGAAGACCTCCCGGGCCTCCCCCAGCACCACCTGGGGGTCGTGCCACGGCGGGACGTGGGTCAGCAGCAGCCGACCGGCCCCCGCCTTCGCGGCGAGCAGCCCGCAGTCCCGACCGGTCAGGTGCAGGTCGGGCGGGTTGTCGCGCCCCTCCTCGAACGAGGCCTCCGCGAGCAGCAGGTCGGCCCCCTGGGCCGCCCGGGCCAGCGGCTCGCACGGCCCGGTGTCACCGGTGTAGGTGATCGTCGCCCCGTCGCCGCTGACCCGCAGCGCGTAGGCCGTCACCGGGTGGACGACCCGCACCGCCTCGATCTCGAAGGGCCCGAACCGGAACGACTCGTCCCACTCGCGGAAGTCGAACTCCTCGGTCATCCCCGGCTCCAAGGGCAGGTCGTAGGCACGAGCCATCCGGTCGGCCGTGCCCCGGGGGCCCCAGACCGGGATCCGCGGCTGGGCCCCGGCGGGGTGGTACCTGCGCAGCACGTGGTAGCCGCACAGGTCCAGGCAGTGGTCGGCGTGCAGGTGGGTCAGGAGCACCGCGTCGATGGCCAGCGGGTCCGCGTAGCGGTGGAGCGCACCGAGGGCGCCGTTGCCCAGGTCCAGCAGCACCCGCCAGGTCCGTCCGTCGTGCTCGGCCTCCACGAGGTAGCAGCTGGCCGGCGAGTCGGGGCCGGGATAGGAGCCGGAGCACCCCACAACGGTGAGCCTCATGCCATCCCTCCGACGAACTGGTGCGCGGTCCGCAGCTCCGGACCGAGGAAGCGACGTCCGATGCTCTCGAACTCCGAGGTGGCCCCGGTGGTCAGGAAGGTGTACGTCGCCTCCCCACCCTCCCGCATCAGGCCCGCGGTGGCCAGCATCCGGTAGACGTCCTTGGCGCACTCCTCGGCCGAGCTGACCAGGGTGACCTGGCCGCCCATCACGTAGGAGATGACTCCGGTCAGCAGCGGGTAGTGGGTGCACCCCAGGACCAGCGTGTCGACCCCCTCGGAGACCAGCGGGTCGAGGTAGCCGTGGACGACGGAGAGCAGCTCGTCGCCGCCGGTGACCCCCGCCTCCACGAAGTCGACCAGCGCCGGGCAGGCACGGACGTGCAGGTCGATGTGGGGTGCGGCGGCGAAGGCGTCCTCGTAGGCCATGGACTCGGCCGTCGCGCGCGTGCAGATGACCCCGATCCGGCCGGTCCGGCTGGCCGCGACCGCGCGGCGGGTGGCCGGGTAGATCACCTCGACCACCGGGACGTCGTAGCGCTCACGCGCGTCGCGCAGCATCGCGGCGCTGGCCGAGTTGCAGGCGATGACCAGCGCCTTCACCCCGAGCCCCACGAGGTGGTCGAGGCACTCCAGCGCGTACTCGCGCACCTCGCCGATCGGCTTGGCGCCGTAGGGCTGGCGGGCCGTGTCGCCGAAGTAGACGATCGACTCGTGGGGCAGCTGATCGATGACCGAGCGGGCCACGGTCAGGCCGCCGAACCCCGAGTCGAAGATGCCGATCGGGGCGTCGGTCACCCCGGGCGCTGTTGAAGACACAGTCGGCAAGGCTAGATGCTTGAGGTCCCCGGGTCACCCGACCGCGATCCACGTCACCCATCGCCTGGGTCACACTCCGCCCGGGCCGCGTCGCTGCCCGGCTCGTGCGCTCCCACGGGATACCGTCACGAGTGTGACCTCCGCCTCCCGCCGCACGCCCGGGCGCCGCACGGCCGGACGCCGCACGGCCGGACGCCGCACGCCCGGCCGATCCCTCGCGCGGACGGTCCCGCCCGCGTGCCGCCGCGTGCCGGCGCTCGTGGCCGTCGTCGTGGCTACCGTGCTGGCCGGCGCCGGGGCGGTGCCGGCGGCCCCGGTGGTCCCGGCGTCTCCGGCCGTGTCGGCGGTCCCGGCGGTCCCGGGGCTCCCGGGGCTCTCGGGGCTCTCGGGGGGAGCCACCGCACTGGCCCCCTTCCCCGGCACCGAGGCGACGCCGCCGTCGGCGCGCTACGGCGCCGTCGCCTCGGTGCTGGCGGTCTCGGTCGACGGCCTCAACCCCCGCGCCCTGAGCCGTCTCGGGCGCCGCGGCGCCCCGAACCTCCACCGGCTCCTCGACGAGGGCGCCTCCACGCTCAACGCCCGCACCCAGGTGGAGATGACGCTCACCCTGCCCAACCACACCGGCATGGTCACGGGTCGGCGGATCTCCGCCCGCTCCGGCGGGCACGGTGTCACCTGGAACGACGACCGGCGGCACCCCAGGACCGTCCAGCGAGCCGCCGGACGGCGGATCGAGTCCGTCTTCACCGCCGTCTCCGACGCCGGCGGGTCGACCGCGCTCTTCGCCAGCAAGACCAAGTTCTCGCTGTGGAAGCGCTCCTGGTCCGACGACCTCGACCGCGTGGAGATCGAGCTCGACAACGGTGCGCTGGTGAGGTCGTTGCTGGCCGACATCCGCGCCGGGGACCGCGCGTTCCGCTTCCTCCACCTCTCCGCGCCCGACTCGGCCGGCCACCGCCACGGCTTCATGGGGCGCGCCTACCTCGGGGCCGTGCGCAAGGTAGACCGGCTCCTCGGGCGGGTGCTCCGGGCCGTGGACCGGGGCCCGGCCGGGACGGAGGCGGTGCCGACCGCCGTGGTGCTGACCGCCGACCACGGGGGCGATGGCGCGGGTCACTCCCGCCCCGACGACCTCACCAACTACCGGGTGCCCTTCGTGGTCCGGGCCCCCGGCGTGAGCCCGGGCGCCGACCTCTACGAGCTCAACCCCGGCTATGCCGACCCCGGTCGCCGACGGCCCGACTACGCGGCGTCCCGGCCGCCGGTGCGCAACGGGATGCTCGCCAACGTCGCCCTCGGCCTGCTCGGCCTGTCCCCGGTCCCGGGCAGCCAGCTGGGCGTGGACCCACCCCTGCTGCTCACCGGCCCCTGAGTCCGCGCCTGCGACTCGTCGCTCCCCGAGCCGCTACCACTCCGCCGGCGTGGGCCAGGGGTTGAACCGGCACCCGCCGGTCCCCTTCGACTGCTGCATCATCACCGGGGCCGGCCGTCCCGGTGACGAGCAGCCGCGGTGGCCGTGTCCCAGCCAGTGGCCGGTCTCGTGGTTGACCACCATGTGGCGGTAGTCGCGCAGGCTCCGGCGAGCGGCGTTCCAGGCCGGTGAGGCGCCCCGCCACCGCGCCTGGTTGATCACCACGTAGCGACCCGCCCGACAGCTCCACGTGCTGCTGCAGACCGGGGCGAACCTGGGCACCCAGGAGGCCTCGGCGAGCACCAGGCTGAGCTGGCCCCCGCTGGGCACCCGGCGCAGCTCCACCCCGGCGGCGCGCCAGCCCCGCGGGTCGTCGAAGGTCTGCTGGGCCAGCCGCGCGAAGGCGGCCACGTCGGAGACGTCTCCGCGCGTCTCCACCTGGTAGGTGACCACCCGCCGGACCGGCACCCGGTGCCGCACCGGCGCGGTGGGACGGGAGCGGGCGATCCCGACCGGCAGGCCCTTCACCCGGACCCGCACCTCGACGCGGAGGCGCGCCCCCACGTCGGCGGGGCGGATCCGGTAGCGCCGGTCACGGGCTCCGGGGATCGGCACCCCGTCGCGCAGCCAGCGGTACCGGGTGACCTGGCGCCGAGGGGTCCAACGGCCGGGGTGGGCCCGGAGGGTACGGGTCCAGCGGGCCTCCCCCCGCACCTCCGGCGCCCGCGTCGCCTCGGGGGTCGTCGGGGGCTCGGGCACGGGCGTCGGCAAGGGCGTCGGCAAGGGCGTCGGCAGGGGCGTCGGCAGGGGCGTCGGCACCGGCCCGGGAGCCGGCGTCGGGTCCGGCACCGGCTGGGGAACGGCGCCGGCCGGTCCCGCGGCCAGGAACGCGAGCAGGAGGAGCGGTGCGACCAGGGCGGGCAGCAGCGCGCGGCCGGCCGCGGCCGGGCGGGGCGGGAGCCAGGACCACATGGGACCCCACCCTAGAGCCCGGGCTAGGCCCAGAGCTGCCCCTCGAGACGGTCCTCCGCCTCGTCGACCGTGCCCTCGTAGGCACCCGTGGAGAGGTACTTCCATCCCCCGTCGGCGACCACGAAGGCGATGTCGGCGCTCTCCCCGGCCTTGACCGCCTTGGCGGCCTGGCCGAGGGCGGCGTGCAGGATCGCCCCGGTGGAGACGCCGGCGAAGATGCCCTCGAGCTCGAGCAGGTCGCGGACCCGGCGCACCGCGTCGCGCGGACCGACGCTGAACCGGGAGTCGATCAGGGACGCGTCGTAGAGCTCGGGGACGAACCCCTCGTCGAGGTTGCGCAGGCCGTAGACGAGCTCGCCGTAGCGGGGCTCGGCGGCGACGATGCGCACCTCGGGCTTGGCCCGGCGGAAGAACCGGGAGACCCCCATCAGCGTGCCGGTGGTGCCCAGGCCGGCGACGAAGTGGGTGATCTCCGGGAGGTCGGCGAGGAGCTCGGGGCCCGTCCCCTCCTCGTGCGCCAGGGCGTTCCCGGGGTTGCCGTACTGGTAGAGCATGACCCAGTCCGGGTGCTCGGCGGCGAGCCCCTTGGCCACCCGGACCGCCTCGTTGGACCCGCCCGCGGCCGGCGAGGAGACGATCTCGGCCCCCCACATCCGCAGCAGCTGGCGGCGCTCGGAGGAGGTGTTCTCCGGCATCACGCAGACGATCCGGTAGCCCTTGAGCTTGGCGGCCATCGCCAGCGAGATGCCGGTGTTGCCGCTGGTCGGCTCCAGGATCGTGCAGCCGGGGCGCAGCGTGCCGTCGGCCTCGGCGATCTCGATCATCTTCAGCGCCGGACGGTCCTTGATGGAGCCGGTCGGGTTGCGGTCCTCCAGCTTGGCCCACAGCCGCACCTCGGGACTCGGGGAGAGCCGGGGCAGGCCGACCAGGGGCGTGCCACCCACCGAGGCGAGCAAGTTGTCGTGGCGCATGGTCACCAGCCTTTCACGAGGCCTCCGGCAGGCACGAGCGGGCCGCGGGCCGCTCAGCGCAGGAACTGCTCGGGGTCGAAGTCGTCGAGCGAGATGATCCGGACCCGCGGGAGCGGGACGTTGAAGGCCGCCACGTCGTCCTCTAGGTCGTGCAGCTCCAGGCCGAGCGCGTCGAAGCGGGAGCTGGCGTACTCGCGGAGCGCCGCGACCGCGACCCGGCGCCGGCCGCCGAGGAGGGCGGCGAGGTGGTCGGCGAAGTCGGCGTCATGGCTGACCAGCAGGACGTCGTCGTCCCGGTCGACCAGCGCGGCGAGGGTGCGCTGGATACCGATGTCGACGACCTTCTCGTCGGCCCGGCCGGCCAGCGGGATCGGCCGGTAACCCATCGCCAGCAGCGCCTGGACGAAGGTCTGCGGGAACTGCCCGCTGGTGGCGTTGAGGAAGAACAGGCCGACGACCGGCTGGTCCCACAGCTCCTCGGCGTAGTCGGTGACGCGCTCCCAGCGGGGGCGCTCCTCGGGGAGGGGACGCCGGCCCAGCAGCGAGTTGCCGAGGGTGGCGTCGATGTTCTCCCCGTCGACGAGGACGAAGGTGCGCCGACCGGTCACGGCGCGCTCAGCCGCCGGCGACGGCCGGCAGCACGACGACCTGGTCGCCGTCGCTGAGCCCGGCCTCCAGGCCACCGATGAAGCGGACGTCCTCGTCGTTGACGTAGACGTTGACGAAGCGGCGCAGGTCGCCGCCGTCGAGCAGTCGCTCGGCGAGGCCGGGGTACTTGGCCTCGAGGTCGTCGATGAGCGCGGCGAGGGTCGCACCCTCTCCCGTCACGGCCTTCTCGCCGTCGGTGTAGGTGCGCAGGATGGTGGGGATCCGGACCTCGATGGCCATCAGTCGTTGCTCCTCGGTGTGGGTGAGTCCGCGTCGACGAGGACGACCTCTTCCTCGGTCACCTCGCCGTCCACGATTCTGTAGGACCTGAACTCCACGGAGCCGTCGTTATTCCCCCCGGCGCCGTCGAAGCAGTCGCGGGTGCTGACCAGGACGTAGTGGGCGCCCGGCTCGCTGGCCAGGCCGACGTCGGTGCGGCTGGGGTAGGCCTCGGTGGCGGTGTGGGAGTGGTAGACCACGACCGGCTCCTCGTCGTTGTCCCACATCTCCTTGTAGAGCGCGAGCAGCTCGGTGGAGTCGAACTCGTAGAACGTCGGGCTGCTGGCGGCGTTGACCATCTCCACGAGCCGCAGCGGGGTGTCGCTGCCCTCGGGGCCGGCCACGATGCCGCAGGCCTCGTCAGGGTGGTCGCGCTTGGCGTGGGCGACGATGGCGTCGTGGATCGCCCGACTGATGGTCAACACGTCCCGAATCCTAAGACGGCCGTGGTCGGGGCGGGCCGCCGCGTCTCACCGGCAGGCGTGCGGGCCGCGACGAGATCGGCCGTACCACTGCCCAGGACGGGGCCCGACGGGTTAGCGTCTGCGCGTGCCCGCTGAGAAGTCGCGTCGTCGGACCCGACGCCCCACCCTGTCCCCGTTCTCCTCCGCCGTGACGGCGGCGCTCGTCGCGCTCGCGCTGCTGGTGCCCACCACGCTGCTGGGGCAGGCCTCCGCCGCCCCGACACCCGCCGGCCCGTCCCCCGCCCTCGCGGAGCGAGCGGCGGCGCCGGCCGGCGTCGTCGCGGCCCGGCGGGCGCGGATCAAGGTGAAGGCCCCCAGCACGGTCGAGACGGGCGGCCGCTTCGCCGTCCGCGGCCGGGTCAAGGCCGGCTCCGGCAAGCGCGTGGTCACCCTCACCGAGAAGCGGGGCAAGCGCTGGAAGAAGGTCGGCCGCGACCGGAGCAACCGCAAGGGCGTCTTCAAGATCCGGGTCAAGGCCGGGTCGCAGGAGAAGCGCCGCAAGTTCCGCGTCCAGGCACGTGCCGGAAAGCGCGTGGTCGCCACCAGCCGCTTCAAGGTCAAGGTCGAGACCCCGCGGGCGCCCACCGTGGTGGCCGCCACCTGGTCGGCGGTGACGGCACCGCTCGACTCGCCCGTCACCGTGAGCGGCACCGTGAGCGCCGTCGACGCGGCGGGCCGCCCGGCCCACCTGCAGATCGAGCTGCCCACCGGCTGGCGCGACGTGACCAGCGTCCCGGTCAACCCTGACGGCACCTTCGCGCTCACCGTCCCCACCGACTGGCTCAGCTCCCTGCCCATGCGGATCCACGTGCCGGCGAGCGCGGCGAGCGCCGAGGGCGTCTCCGCCTCCTCGCTCCTGACCGTCACCCCGACCTGGGCGCCGCCCGGCTCCCCCACCGACTGGACAGAGCTCGGCCCCAGCAACCCGCTGCGCTACGACCCGTGCCAGGTGATCACCTACCGCACCAACCTGGAGCAGGCGCCCCCCAGCGCCGCCGCCGCGATCCCCGAGGCACTGCGCCGGGTCACCCTGGCGACCGGCCTGCGCTTCCAGGACGTCGGCGCCACGTCCGCGATCTTCGACGGCAAGGGCGCGCACGCGGCCTACCCCGGCGACGCCACGCTCATCATCGGGTTCGGCACCTCCGCCCAGACCAACGCGCCCTTCGGCCCCACCAGCCCCACCATCGGCTGGGGTGGCTCCGCCGACGGTCGCCCCGCCCGCAGCAAGGTGCTCGGCGACGTCTGGCAGATCGTCAAGGGCGGGGCCGTCCTCAAGGCCGACCACCCCTGGGCCGAGGCCGAGCTGCTCGAGACGCTGATCCACGAGGTCGGCCACGCCGTGGGACTGGGCCACGCACTCGCGCCCGAGCAGGTGATGTATCCGGTCTCCGAGGGCAACAACCTGCTCTGGGGCGCCGGTGACCTCACCGGCCTCAGGTCGGCGGGCCTGGCGTCCGGGTGCCTGACCCCGGTCGGCGCCGGCGGTGACGGGCGCACCGACCAGGACCGGTTCCCCGGCGTGGTCGCGCTGCCCTGAGGCACCCCCGGCAGCCGGGGCTCGTCCCCGGCCGGCCGGCTCGGACCCCGGCTCGGATCCTTGACCCTGGTGGCCGCTCTCAGCTGAGAGCGGCCACCAGGGTCTCCTGCAGGTAGCCCACCCACTCGTAGATGTCGTGCGCCTGGGCCCGCGGGTCCTCCTCCGGGAGGGACGCCCAGTACTCCTCGTCGTCCTCCTCGACCTCCAGCCGGGTGGCGAGGGCGAGGCGGATGTCGTTGAGCGCCCGGAGCCAGTCCTGCGCCTCCGCGGGCTCGAGCTCGACGTCGATCATCAGCCCGTCGTCGTCCAGCTCGGGCGGCAGCCCCGCCTCCTCGAGCGCCTCGATGACGACGATCGCCGTCCGCGCCTTGCCGTCGCGCAGGGCTCCCTCGGTGTAGCGGCGGAACTCCGCGGCCGCCTCGTCGTCGTCGCGGTAGGCGGTCGGGAAGAGCCGCAGCAGCACCGGGTCCTCCGGCTCGGCGGTGGGCCCGGAGAAGTCGAGCATCGCCTCCAGGGGGTCCACCTCGCTGGACGGCACCGCGCGCTCGTTGCGCAGCAGCTCGACCACCTGGGAGGCGAGCGAGCGGAGCAGGTCGGCCTCGAACCCGGTGAAGTTGGCGATCGTCCGCCCGCTGCGCCGGTGCCGGGCGAAGCCGGTCACGAGGCCCGCTCCATCGTCGCCCACAGCCCGAACTCGTGCATCGCCTGCACGTCTCGCTCCATCTCCTCGCGGGATCCGGTGCTGACCGCGGAGCGACCCTCCTCGTGGACCTCCATCATCAGCCGCTCGGCCTTCTTCTTGTCGTAGCCGAAGTAGGTGCGGAAGACGTAGGTCACGTAGGACATCAGGTTGACCGGGTCGTTCCACACGATCGTCACCCAGGGCCGGTCCAGGAAGGTCGACTCGTCCGGGTTCAGGTCGGGTTCCACCTCGACGGGGCTCGCAGCAGACACGCCCTCATCGTGGCACAGTGTCCGGCGTGAGCCACCCGACCCCCGCGGACCTCTCCTCCACCGCCCTGCTGACCGACCACTACGAGCTGACCATGCTCCAGGCGGCCCTGGCCTCCGGCACCGCCGAGCGCCGGTCGGTCTTCGAGCTCTTCGGCCGCAGGCTCCCCGAGGGGCGGCGCTACGGGGTCGTCGCGGGCGTGGGCCGGGCCCTCGACCTCATCGAGAGGTTCCGCTTCGACGACACCGTGCTGGGCTACCTCGACGAGAACCGGGTCGTCGACGAGCAGACGCTGGCCTGGCTCGCCGACTTCGAGTTCACCGGCGACGTCTGGGGCTACCAGGAGGGCGAGGTCTACTTCCCCTACTCCCCGCTGGTGGTGGTGGAGTCCAGCTTCGCCGAAGCGGTCGTCCTGGAGACGATGCTCCTCTCGGTCTACAACCACGACTCCGCCATCGCCTCCGCCGCCTCCAGGATGACCTGGGCCGCCCAGGGCCGGCCGTGCATCGAGATGGGCTCGCGGCGCACCCACGAGGAGGCCGCCGTCGCGGCCGCGCGGGCCGCCTACGTGGCGGGCTTCGAGAGCACCTCCAACCTGGCGGCCGGCCAGCGTCACCGGATCCCGACCACCGGCACCTCGGCCCACAGCTTCACCCTCCTGCACGACACCGAGGCGCAGGCGTTCCGCGCCCAGGTGACGTCGCTGGGCGTGGGCACGACCCTGCTGGTCGACACCTACGACATCGCCGAGGCGGTCCGCCTCGGCGTCGAGGTGGCCGGGCCCACGCTGGGCGCCGTCCGCCTCGACTCCGGCGACCTCGGCCTGCTGGCCCACCAGGTCCGCCACCAGCTGGACGCCCTGGGTGCCACCGGGACCCGCATCGTGGTGACCAGCGACCTCGACGAGTTCGCGATCGCCGCGCTCGCCGCCGCACCGGTCGACGGGTACGGCGTCGGCACCCAGCTGGTGACCGGGTCCGGGCACCCGACCAGCGGCTTCGTCTACAAGCTGGTCAGCCGGGCCGACGAGACGGGGGCGATGGTGCCGGTGGCCAAGCGGAGCAAGGACAAGGCCTCGGTCGGCGGCCGGAAGTTCGCGCTGCGTCGCCGCCGTCCCGACGGGACCGCGCAGGCGGAGGTGGTCGGGATCGGCAGCCTCCCCGTCGACGACGGCGACGACCGGGCGCTGCTGGTGCCGCTGGTGCGCGACGGCGAGGTGGTGGGCCGCGAGCCCCTCGCCGCGGCCCGCCGCCGTCACCTGGCCAGTCGCGAGGAGCTGCCGCTGCCCGCCCGCCAGCTGAGCAAGGGCCAGCCGGCGATCGAGACGATCCACCTGGACGCCTGAGGGCTCCCGCTCCCGGCGGTCCGGGCGGGCTAGCCTCGGTCCATGACTCGCGCACTCATCGTCGTGGACGTGCAGAACGACTTCTGCGAGGGCGGCTCGCTGCCGGTGGCCGGCGGTGCCCGGGTGGCCACCGAGATCGCCGCGCTGCTCGCTCGGTGGCAGACGGGGCGCGCCGGGCAGCCGGGGCAGCCCGGCGAGAGGGAGCAGGCGGAGGACTACTCCCACGCGGTGGCCACCAAGGACCACCACATCGATCCGGGCGCGCACTGGTCGGCCGAGCCCGACTTCGTGGACTCCTGGCCCGTGCACTGCGAGGTGGGCACCGACGGCGAGGCCTTCCACCCCAACCTCGACCCGCAGCCCTTCGACGCGGTCTTCCTCAAGGGCGAGCACGCCGCGGCCTACTCGGGCTTCGAGGGGGCGACCGCGCAGGGGGTCGCGCTGGCGCAGTGGCTGCGCGAGCGCGGCGTCGAGGAGGTCGACGTCTGCGGGATCGCCACCGACCACTGCGTGCGGGCCACCGCCCTGGACGCGGTCGCCGAGGGCTTCGCCACCCGGGTGCTCGTCGACCTCTGCGCCGGGGTGGCCCCCGACACCACGCAGGCGGCGCTGACGGCGCTCGAGGCCGCCGGGGTCCGCCTTGCCTGACCTCGAGGTCTCCTGCCACGCGGGGGTGCTGCGGGTGGTGATGGACCGTCCGGAGGTGCGCAACGCGCTGACCGCCGGGATGGTCGAGGACCTGACCGGCCTGCTCGAGGGCCTGCCCGCACGCGACGACGTGCGCGTGGTCTTGCTCGGCGGCCGCGGCGGCGCGTTCAGCTCGGGGGCCGACCTGTCGGACCAGGCCGGCCGGCCCGCTCAGGAGGGCCTCGACGTCAGCGCGATGGACCGGGCCAACCGCCTGGTCCGCGCGGTCGTGCGCGCCGACCAGCCGGTGGTGGCGGCCGTCGACGGGGTGGCCGCCGGGTTCGGCTGCTCCCTCGCGCTCGCCTGCGACCTGGTGGTGGCCAGCCCCCGCGCGTCGTTCCTGCTCGCCTTCGCCCGGGTCGGCCTGATGCCGGACGGCGGCGCCACCGCCTCCGTGGCCGCGGCCGTGGGCCGCGCCCGCGCGATGCGGATGGCGCTGCTGGGCGACGCGCTCTCGGGCCACGAGGCCTACGAGGCCGGGCTGGTCTCCCACCTGGCCGCGGGCGAGGGGAGCGACGGGTTCGAGGCACAGGTGGAGGAGCTGGTCCGGCGGCTGGCGGCCGGACCCCCGCTCGCCCACACCGCCACGAAGAGGGCGGTCAACGCCGCCACCCTCGACCTGCTGGAGCCGGCCCTGGAGACCGAACGGCGCAACCAGTCGCTGCTGCTGCGCACCGCGGACGCCGCGGAGGGCGTGCTGGCCTTCATCGAGCGGCGCCGCCCGCACTTCCGCGGGCGCTGATCAGCGGGTCCGGACCACGCAGGTCTCGGACCACGTCTCGTGGAGGCCGCGTCGGTTGTTGCCCTCCAGCACGCCGTAGCCGGCGATGCACAGCCAGGCGAAGCCGCCCATCGTGTCGAGACCGGGCAGCGCCGCACCCGCGAAGATCACCGAGCCGCACGCGGTGCGCAGCACGAGCTGGGCCCGGGTGAGCCGCGTGTGCTCGAGCCACGGCCGGACGCCGATGCCCATCGCCTGCTGGCCCACGGTCGCGCCCTGCCGGGACAGGAGGGTGAGGTGGTAGACCCAGAAGACCAGCAACGGCATGAGGCCGGTGGCCCACTCCAGCACGGCGCTGGGATCCCCGTCGCCGCGGTGGAGCGCGGCGGAGGTGAGCCCCTCCAGCGGCAGGGCGATCAGGGCGACCAGGACCATGTCGAGGAAGAACGCCGCGATCCTCGGCCCGAACGGGGCCAGCGCCACGCCGTACGGGGTCACCGCCTCCGTCCGGGGACGCTGCGGGACCGGCGGGGCCGGGGGCGGCGGCTCCGGCACCGCCGGCATCACCGGGCTGTGGACCGCGGGTCCCCCGGGCGCGGGCGGCGTGAAGCGGTCGTGCACGTCGTCGGGCATCGAGAGCCGGGTGTGGGCCGTCCACTGCACGCCGTTCCACCACCGCTCGGCTGCCGGGTGCGGCACCTCCGGGTCGGCGTACCAACCCTCCGGGGTCTCGCCGGGGATCATCGGCACCACCTCTGCGCCAGGGTCCGGACGACGGTCACGTTACGGGCGGTTCCGACGCCGAGCCGCTCCATCGCCTTGCTGCCGGCCAGGCGGGACTCGTGGAACCCCTTCTGCAGCAACAGGTGCGCGGCCCGGTCGCCGACCACCAGCAGCTCGCCGTCCACCGATCTTTCCTGCAGGGCGGCCACGGCCTCGGGCGTCGGGGGCTCCTTCAGCAACGTGATGTAGTGGGAGGCGGGCTCGCCCAGCTCCTCCCACAGCTCGTCCGCCCGGGCGGCCACCGCGACCAGCTCGGCGGGCCGCAGGACGATGGTCGGGACCTCGAAGCCCCGGTCCGCGGCGAACGCCGCCTCCAGGTCGCGGGAGACCGCGGCGGCCGAGCGGCGCGGGGAGGTGAGCAGCACGTTCCCGGTGTTGAGGTGGGTCCGCACCCCGGTGGCCCCGGTCGCCTCCACGGCAGCCTGCAGCTCGGCCTTGGGGAACTTCCGCAGCGGCCCGAGGTTGATGGCGCGGAGGAACGCGACGTACGTGCTCACCCAGGCATTCTGGCCGAACCGGCGCCACACCGGGCGCGAGCCGAGGAGACGTGGGACACGTTCGAGGCGATAGCGTGACGGGATGACCCTTCGCGCCCTCGCCTCCAGCGCCGGTCTCGTGGCCGCCGCCCTCGTCCTGAGCAGCTGTGCCACCGACACCGAGACCACCACCACCGAGTCGGGTGTCGAGCTCGTGAAGGACGGCGTCCTCACGATCTGCACCCACCTGCCCTACGAGCCGTTCGAGTTCACCGAGGGCGGCGAGGTCGTCGGCTTCGACGTCGACGTGCTCAAGATCGCCGCCGAGGCCGAGGGCCTGGACACCGACGTCGTCGACATCGGCTGGGAGGCCATCGTCTCGGGCGAGGCCCTCAACACCGGTCAGTGCGACGTGGCGGCCGGCGCCATGTCGATCACCGACGAGCGCGAGGCCGTGATGGACTTCTCCGACTCCTACTTCGAGGCCAAGCAGGCCCTGATGATGAAGACCGGGGCGGGCTACGAGTCGCTCGACGACCTCGCCGGCAAGAAGATCGCGGTCCAGGACGCCACCACCGGCGCCGACTTCGCCCGGGACAACGCCCCGGAGGACGCGGAGATCATCTCCTTCGAGGACTCCGCGCTGATGCAGCAGGCGGTCAAGACCGGCCGCGCCGACGCCGGGGTCAACGACAACGGCCTGCTCAACTACTTCGCCAGCCAGAACCCCGACGTCGAGGTCGGCGCCGAGTTCGAGACCGGGGACGTCTACGGCTTCTCGGTGAAGAAGGACGGCAACGACGAGCTGCTCGAGGTCATCAACGACGCCATCGCCAGCGACGACTACGACACAGCGCACGAGAAGTGGTTCGGCACCTCCGCCGGGTGACGAGCACCCCCCTCCCGAACCGCCGCCAAGGAGGATGACCATGGCGAGTCCCCGTCAGCGCGCTGCCAGATGGCGTGCGGTCCAGTACGCCGTCCTCGTCGTCGCCGTCGTGGTCGTCGCGCTGGTGACCGACTGGACGCAGCTCCAGCGGGCGTTCTTCAGCTGGGAGGTGGTCAAGGACCAGTTCCCGCGGGTGCTGACGATCGCGCTCAAGAACACGATCATCTACACCGCCTGCGGCTTCGCCTTCGGCCTGGCCCTCGGGCTGGTGCTCGCCCTCATGCGGCTCTCCAGCGTGGGGCCCTACCGGTGGCTCGCCACCGGCGTGATCGAGCTCTTCCGCGGACTCCCGGCCCTGGTCGTCTTCATCGCCCTGGGCTACGGCATCCCGCTGGCCTTCCCGGGCTACGCCATCCCCTTCGGCAACCTCGGGACGGTCACCACGGCCCTGGGCCTGGTCGGCGGCGCCTACATGGCAGAGACCATCCGGGCGGGGATCCAGGCCGTCCCGAAGGGACAGATGGAGGCGGCCCGCTCGCTGGGGATGTCGCACTCCCGGGCGATGGTCAGCGTGGTGGTGCCGCAGGCGTTCCGGATCATCCTGCCGCCCCTCACCAACGAGCTGATCCTGCTCACCAAGGACTCCTCGCTCATCTACATCCTGGGGCTGTCGCTGACGAGCTACGAGCTGACCAAGTTCGGTCGCGAGGGGATGAACACCGCCGCGAACCTGACCCCCATCATCGTGATCGGCTTCTGCTACCTGCTGATCACGGTGCCGCTGTCGATCGTCGTACGCCGCCTCGAGAGCCGTGCGGAGAGGGCCCGCTGATGACCACCGACGAGACCACCCCCACCAGCCACGAGGGCGCTGCCGGCCGGGCCGCCGACCGCGGCGCGGCCGCGATCGACGTCCAGGACCTGCACAAGTCCTTCGGGAGCAACGAGGTCCTCAAGGGCATCGACTTCCACGTGGCCCACGGTGAGGTGGTCTGCGTGATCGGGCCGTCAGGGTCGGGCAAGTCGACCCTGCTGCGCTGCGTCAACATGCTGGAGACCCCGACCAGCGGCCGGATCTTCGTCGAGGGCGAGGAGATCACCGACCCCGACGCCGACGTCGACAAGCTCCGCTCGCGGATCGGGATGGTCTTCCAGTCGTTCAACCTGTTCCCGCACATGACGGTGCTGCGCAACCTGACGATCGCCCAGGAGAAGGTCGCGGGCCGCAAGAAGGCGGAGGCGGTCGAGATCGCCCGTGCCAACCTCGCCAAGGTCGGGCTGGCCGACCGGGAGAAGGCCTACCCGGCACACCTCTCGGGCGGGCAGCAGCAGCGGGTGGCGATCGCCCGGGCGCTCTCCATGCAGCCGGACATGATGCTCTTCGACGAGCCGACCTCCGCGCTCGACCCCGAGCTGGTCGGCGACGTCCTGCAGGTCATGAAGGACCTCGCTGCCGAGGGCATGACCATGATGGTGGTCACCCACGAGATGGGGTTCGCCCGCGAGGTGGGCGACAACCTGGTCTTCATGGACGACGGCGTCATCGTGGAGGAGGGCGACCCGGCAGCGGTGCTGGCCGACCCGCACCACGAGCGCACCCGGGCTTTCCTCTCCAAGGTCCTCTGACCACCCTGGCCAGGGCGCTCAGCCGAACCAGTCCAGGGCGGTCCGGGTGACCGCGGCGGTGAGGTCGGTGATCACCGGCGACTCCAGCCGCCAGTGCTGCCAGAAGAGCGGCACGTCCACGTGCCGGCCCGGGGCCAGCTCGACCAGCCGCCCGCCGGCAAGGTCGCGGGCCGCGTGACTCTCCAGGACCATCCCCCACCCCATCCCCCGGCGGACCGCGGACTCGAACTCGTTGACCGAGGGGACGTAGGTCACCGGTGGTGTCAGCCGCCGCCGGGTGAGCCGGCGGAGGAAGTCGTGCTGCAGGGTGTCGGTGCGGTCGAAGGCGATCATCGGCGCCCGCTCCAGCGCCGCCGTGGTCGTGCCGTCGGGCAGGTGGTCGCGCACCCAGCCCGGGGTGGCCGCGGCGAGGTAGCGCATCCTGCCGAGCTGGACCACCCGGCACCCCGGGACGGGCCGGGGGTCGGAGGTGACCGCGGCCATCACGTCGCCGCGCCGCAGCCGCTCGGCGGTGCGGGTCTGGTCCTCGCGGACCAGCTCGAAGGTGACCCGGTGCCGGGACTGCACCTGGACCAGTGCGTCGATCAGCCACGTGTGCAGCGCGTCGGCGTTGACCGCGAGCGGCACCGCGGCGTACGGCGCGTCCTCGTCGTCGTCGACCTCGGTCAGCTCGGCGACCGCCTCCCGCTCGAGCAGCTCGGTCTGTGCGGCCAGCCGGACCAGCACCTGGCCGGCCTCGGTGGTCTCGAGCGGCTTGACCCGGTGCAGCAGCACCCGGCCCACGCGCGCCTCGAGCGCCTTGATCCGTTGACTGACCGCCGACGGGGTGACGTGCAGCTCGCGAGCCGCCGCCTCGAAGGTGCCGAGCCGCACCGCGACTGCCAGAGTGCGAAGTGCGACGGGGTCCAGCTGGGTGAGTTCTTTCACACCAGAGATTCTAATGATTCCCCAGAATAGTTTGCTGGTCTTAATGACGGCGAGTCCCTAGCGTTCTCTGCTGTGTGGAACGTCGTCCTCGCCGGTCTCGTCACCGGCCTCGCCCTCATCGTCGCCATCGGCGCCCAGAACGCCTTCGTCCTCCGCCAGGGGATCCGGGGCGAACACGTGCTCCCGATCGTGGTCACCTGCCTGGTCTCCGACGTCGTCGCGATGACCGCCGGCGTCGCCGGGCTGGGCGTCGTGCTCGAGCGGTGGCCGGGCGTGCTGCCGCTCGCCCAGGTGCTCGGCGGCGTCTACCTGATCGGCTTCGGCCTGCACGCCGCGATGCGCGCCTGGCGGCCCAAGGGCCTGGACTCCGAGACCGGCTCCACGATGACCTGGCAGCGGGCGGTGCTCACCACGCTGGCGCTGACCTGGCTCAACCCGCACTTCTACCTCGACGCCGTGCTGATGCTCGGCACCGTGGCCAACAGCTTCGGCGCCGACCGCTGGTGGTTCCTGCTCGGCACCGTGCTCGCGAGCACCACCTGGTTCTTCGCGCTCGGCTACGGCGCCCGCCTGCTCCGCGGCCTCTTCGCCCGCCCCTCGGCCTGGCGGGTCCTGGACTCCGCGATCGCCGTGGTGATGGGGGCGCTCGGCGTGGGACTCATCCTGCACTGACCCACCGCACCCCCGCCTCACGCCGGCCTCGCACCCGCCTCGCACCCGCCTCGCACCGGCGTACGTCATCACCAGCGGTCGCTGACGCGACCGTCCGCGATGACGTCTTCCCGAGCCGCCCGCGGACGTCATCACCAGCGGTGGCGCCCGCCACCAGCTGTGATGACGTCCGGGGCGAGCCGCCGGGGCCGGCAGGGGGTCAGGCCGGTGGGGCGGGCCTCAGAGGTTGCCGCGGGCGTCCTGCTCGCGCTCGATCGCCTCGAAGAGCGCCTTGAAGTTGCCCTTGCCGAAGCCGAGCGACCCGTGGCGCTCGATGAACTCGTAGAAGACCGTCGGGCGGTCGCCGACCGGCTTGGTGAAGATCTGCAGCAGGTAGCCGTCCTCGTCGCGGTCGACCAGGATGCCGCGTCGCTTCAGCTCCTCGATCGGCACCCGCACCTCGCCGATGCGGGCCCGGAGCTCGGGGTCGTCGTAGTAGGAGTCGGGCGTGGTCAGGAACTCGACGCCGTTGTCGCGCAGCAGGTCGACGGTGCGCAGGATGTCCCCGGTCGCCAGCGCGATGTGCTGGCAGCCCGCGCCGTCGTAGAACTCCAGGTACTCGTCGATCTGCGACTTCTTCTTCGCGACCGCCGGCTCGTTGAGCGGGAACTTCACCCGGTGGTTGCCGCTCGCCACCACCTTCGACATCAGCGCGGAGTAGTCGGTGGCGATGTCGTCGCCGATGAACTCGGCCATGTTGGTGAAGCCCAGCACCTTGTTGTAGAACGCCACCCACTCGTCCATCCGGCCGAGCTCGACGTTGCCGACGCAGTGGTCGACGGCCTGGAAGAGCCGGCGCGGGTGCCCCTCCCGGCGTACGACGGTCGACGACCTGGCCACGTAGCCCGGCAGGTAGGGCCCCCGGTAGCGGCTCCGGTCGACCAGGGTATGGCGGGTCTCGCCGTACGTCGCGACGGCCGCCGTCCGCACCGTGCCGTGCTCGTCGGAGACGTCGTGCGGCTCCACCAGGATCCTCGCCCCCGCCGCCCGGGCGTGCGCGATGCACTTGTCGACGTCGGGGACCTCGAGCGCGAGGTCGACCACGCCGTCGCCGTGCCGGCGGTGGTGGTCGAGCAAGGGGCTGTCGGGCGTCACCCCGCCGGTCAGCACGAAGCGGGCCGAGCCCGACCGCAGCACGTAGGACTTGGCGTCCCGGCGCCCGGTCTCGGGTCCCTGGTAGGCCTCGAGCTCCATGCCGAAGGCCAGCTGGTAGAAGCCGGCCGCCTGGGTGGCGTTGCCGACCACGAAGACGATCGCATCCATCGCGGTGACCGGGAACGGGTCGCTGGAGGCGTCGTACTCCACCAGCCCGACGAGCTCGCGCAGCTGCTCCAGGGTCAGGTCGGCGCGCAGCTCCTCGGCGGTCAGGGCGGCGCCGGTGGAGGGGCGGCCGGCAGCGGGCACGTCGGCGGAGATCTGTGTCATGGGTCACAGAGTGTCCATGCCGGACAGCATGTGCAATCGTGGCCCGACACACCGGACAACCTGTACACCCGGGAGCCGCTGCATGGACCACTTGGACGTCACGCTGCTCGACCTCTTCTGCCACGAGCCGCGGATCGGCGTCCTGGAGGCCTCCCGGCGGCTCGGGGTCGCCCGGGGCACCGTCCAGGCCCGGCTCGACCGGCTGGCCGCCTCGGGGGTGATCGTCGACTGGGCGCCGCAGCTCTCCCCCGAGGCGCTGGGCTACCCGGTGACGGCGTTCCTGACCCTGGAGATCCGGCAGGGATCCGGGCACGACGCGGTCGCCCGCCACCTGGCCGCGGTCCCGGAGGTGCTCGAGGTGCACACCATCACCGGCGCCGGAGACATGTGGGCCCGGGTCGTCGCCCGCTCCAACGCCGACCTGCAACGGGTGATCGACCTGGTGCTCGACGACCCCGCCATCGTGCGCAGCTCGACCGTCATCGCGCTGGCCGAGCAGGTGGCCCACCGGGTGCTCCCCCTGGCCCACGACGCCGTCAGCGCAGGCGCCGAGCCACCTCGTCGGCGGCGGCCACCACCCGCGGAGCCACGACCGACTCGTCGACCGGCTGCCCCAGGGTGACGATGCCCACCGAGGCATCGAGGCCCTGGACGCCGCGCACCGGCGCGGAGAGGCCGTGCGCGCCGGACTGGAGCTCACCCTGGGTCGCCACGTAGCCGGCCTGGGACGACGTCCGCGCCATCAGGATGGCCTTGCCCGCGGCACCCTGGCTGAGCGGGTGCCGGGCGCCGACGCGGTAGGCGACGTGGAAGTCGGTCCAGGACGGCTCGACCACGGCCAGCGCCAGCGCCTCGTCGCCGTCGGCCACGGTGAGGTGGGCGGTGCACCCCACGGTCTCGGCCAGCTGGCGCAGCACCGGGACGGCGAGGTCGCGCACCACCGGCTGGACCGCCGATGCGAGGTGGAGCACCCCCAGGCCCACCTGGAGCCGCCCCTGGGGGCCCCGCCGGACCAGGCCGTGCTGCTCGAGGGTGGAGACGAGCCGGTAGACGACCGTGCGGTTGACCCCGAGCCGGGTGCCGAGCTCGGTGACGGTGAGCCCGTCGGGCTCCCCCGCCAGCGTGACGAGCACCCGGATCCCCCTGTCGAGGGTCTGCGAGGTCTCGGCCGCCATGCTTGGCAGTGTAGGGGCTCAGGAGCTCTTGCGGACCGCCCAGTCGCGGAGGGCGTCGATGCGCGCGTGCAGCTGCTCGGCGGTCGCCACGGCGGCCGCCGGACCGCCGCACTGCTTGCGCAGCGCCGCGTGGGTGACGCCGTGCGGCTGGCCCGTGCGGTGGAACCACGCGGCGACCAGGCCGTTGAGCTCGCGGCGCAGCACGCCCAGCTGCTCGTGGGTCGAGAGGGCGGCGACCGGGTCGTCGGCCGCGGCCGGACCGCGGCCCGGCGCGGCCGCCTTCTGCCGCGCCGCCCGCTCGCTCTGCCGCGAGTGCAGGAGCTCGCGCACCTGGTCGGGCTCCAGCAGCCCGGGGATGCCGAGGAAGTCCATCTCCTCCTCGGAGCCCACGTGCACCTCGCCGGAGTGGCCGAACTCGCCGCCGTCGTAGAGCACCCGGTCGAAGGAGGCGGTGGAGGCCATCGCCTCGAAGGAGCCCTCCAGCTCGTCGGAGGCACCCTCGCCCTGCTGGGCCTGGGCGAGCAGGGCGTCCTCGGCGGCGAAGATGTCGCCCTCGTCGGTGACCTTGCGCCCCAGCACGTGGTCGCGCTCGACCTCCATCTCGGAGGCGAAGCCCAGCAGGTTGGGGACCGACGGCAGGAAGACCGAGGCCGTCTCGCCCCGCCTGCGGGCCCGCACGAAACGGCCCACCGCCTGGGCGAAGAAGAGAGGCGTGGAGGTGCGGGTGGCCCAGACGCCGACCGCGAGCCGCGGCACGTCGACCCCCTCCGAGACCATCCGGACCGCGACCATCCACCGGTCCTCGGACTCGGTGAACTTGGCGATCTTCTTCGACGAGGCCTTCTCGTCCGAGAGCACCACCGTGGGCCCCTCCCCCGTGATGCCGCGCAGGATCTTGGCGTAGGCGCGCGCCGAGTCCTGGTCCGAGGCGATCACCAGGCCGCCGGCGTCGGGCATGTGGCGGCGTACCTCCGAGAGGCGCTTGTCGGCCGCGGCCAGCACCGACGGCATCCACGAGCCCGTCGGGTCCAGCGCGGTGCGCAGCGCCTGGGCGTGCATGTCCTTGGTCAGCGGCTCGCCGAGCCGCGCGGTGATCTCGTCGCCCATCCGGGTGCGCCACTGCATCTCGCCGGAGTAGGCCATGAAGAGCACCGGACGCACCACGTGGTCGGCCAGGGCCTGGGCGTAGCCGTAGGTGTAGTCGGCCACCGAGCGCGGGATCCCGTCGGGACCCGGCGCGTAGGTGACGAACGGGATCGGGTTGACGTCGGAGCGGAACGGCGTACCGGTGAGCGCGAGCCGGCGGGTCGCCGGCTCGAACGCCTCGCGCACCCCCTCGCCCCAGGCCAGGGCGTCACCGGCGTGGTGCACCTCGTCGAGGATCACCAGGGTCTTGGTCCGCTCGGTGCGGATCCGCATCGCCAGGGGGTTGACCGCGACGCCGGCGTAGGTGACCGCGATGCCGAGGTAGTCCTTCGACGTCTTCCCCTTGCCCGCGGCGTACGTCGGGTCGATCGGGATCCCGGCGCGCTCGGCGGCCTCGGCCCACTGCACCTTGAGGTGCTCGGTGGGCGCCACGATGGTCACCCGCTCGACGATCCGGCGCCCCAGGAGCTCAGCGGCGACCGTGAGCGCGAAGGTCGTCTTGCCGGCCCCCGGCGTCGCCACGGCCAGGAAGTCGCGCGGCTGCTCGTCGAAGTACTTCGCCATCGCCGCCGACTGCCACGCGCGCAGCGAGGGCGCGGTTCCCCACGCGGCGCGCTCGGGCCAGGCCGGGGAGAGCGCGGGAGTGACGGGGGCCAGGTCTGCCCGGTCGCTCACGCGTCGTTGCCCCCGGCACCGGAGTCTCCGCCCGGCTTTCCGCCACCGGGCTTGAGGGACTCCCAGATCTCCTTGCACTCCGGGCAGACCGGGTACTTCTCGGGGGCGCGGCTGGGCACCCAGACCTTGCCGCACAGGGCGATCACCGGGGTGCCCATCACCATCGCCTCGGTGAGCTTGTCCTTGGGCACGTAGTGCGAGAACCGCTCGTGGTCCCCGTCATCGGTGGGGACGGTGCGGGTGTCCTCGATCGTCGAGGCTCCGGGCGAGAATCCGATCTGGGTCATGGTGCAGCCAGTCTAGGTCAGTTCAGCCCAGGATCGGCAGGGCGCGTGGAGTGCCACGCCGCCTCTCCTGGCTGACGGCGCAGGACCTCGCGCCACAACCCGGAGGGGTCGCGCCGGAAGACGTCGCCGGCCACGCTCGGCACCACGTACCAGTCGCCGCGCTCGACCTCACCCTCGAGCTGCTCGGCTCCCCAGCCGGCATACCCGGCGAAGACCCGCAGCCCGGCCAGGCTGCCCGCCACGAGCTCGACGGGGGCGTCGAGGTCGACCATCCCGACCACCCCGGCCTCGGTGCTCCAGATCGGGCGGAAGCCCACCGGCTCCTCCTGGCCCGCCGTGATCAGCGCCACCGCCAGCGCCCCCTCCACGCCCACCGGGCCACCGTGGAAGAGCACCTCCGGCTCGCCGACCACGTCGCCCCACGGCTCGAGCACCTCGGCGACCAGCACCGGCGAGGGCCGGTTGAGCACCACGCCGAGCGCCCCGGAGTCGTCGACGTCGAGGAGCAGCACCACGGTGTCGGCGAAGTTGGGGTCGGTCATCCCGGGGGTCGCCACCAGCAGGCAGCCCGCTCGTAGCGTCGTGCCCTGCTCCGCGTCCCGTCCGGTTCCCGAGTCCATGGATCCATCATCGGGCAGGCGGGAGATGTAAGACAGCCCCGACCCGGCGCACAGGGAGGGAGGGAGTGCGGTCTTCCTGGGAGGGAGGGAACCGCGTCGCGCAGCAGGTCGGGGCTGTCTGGCTCATGGGGAGGGACCTAAGTCCTGAGCACGTCTAGAACGTTACGTGACCATACCGACGGTATGCAAGCGTGCCACGGGTGACTCTGCGCACACCCGCCGCCACGCGACCCAGCGCCTCTAGACTGCCCGGATGACCGAGCTCAAGGCGCCCCGCGGCGGGACACGGCAGGACTACTCGTCCTCGACCCGTCGCGACCTCCTCGAGGCAGCCGAGCGGCTGTTCACCGAGCAGGGGTACGCCGCCACCTCGCTCGACTCGATCGTGGCCGGGGCGCACGTCACCAAGGGTGCGCTCTACCACCACTTCAGCAGCAAGCAGGGGGTCTTCGAGGCCGTCTTCGAGCAGATCGACCACCGCTCCGCCGGGGCGATCGAGGAGACCCTCTCGGCGCACGACGACCCGTGGCGGCAGGCGACGAGCGGTCTGAGCGCGTTCCTGGAGGTGGTCCGCGAGCCCGGCTACCGCCGGATCGTGGCCCAGGACGGTCCCGCGGTGCTGGGGCACGCACCGTTCCGCGCCGAGGAGTCCCGGCCCACCTTCGCGCTGGTCCACCGCGTCCTGGCAGGCATCCTCGTCTCCGGCGGCTGGGAGGTCGACCACGAGGTGGTCCTCACCTTCAGCCGGGTCTTCTACGGGGCCCTCAACACCGCCGGTACGGCGGTGGCCGCCAGCCGCGACCCCGACGCCGAGTGCGCTCGCGTCGAGCAGGTGATCGGGCTGATGCTGGCCGGGATCCGCCAGCTGGTCGACTCCGGCGCCAGCCTGGAGGAGGTCACCGCGCGGGCACTCCCCCCCGAGGCCCGCTGAGCGCGGCCGCCTGTCGGGCGGCTACTTCGCGACGGTCACCGAGCCGGTGTCCTGGGGGACCAGCTCGACCCAGGTGCGCCCGGCGGGCACGGCCAGCTCCTCGCCGTTCTTGGTCTCGAGCCGCAGCTGCCCGCGCAGGCCGCTCTTCGACCAGGTGGCCTTGACCGCCCGGCCGCCGTGGAAGAGCTGCGCCGGGCCGGAGCCCTCGAAGATGGTCTCGGGCACGAAGCTGCCGGCGGGGTCGCGGTAGCCGGCGTCGCCGACCCGGACCCGCAGCACCAGCACGGTGTCGGCGAGGAACTCGTCGCCCTGGCCCATGAAGCTGTTGACGTTGCGGTACTTGCCCTCGGCGAACTGCCAGCTGGTGGTGTGCCGGCCGAAGCCGGCCGAGAGCGTGGAGACCTTCTGTCCCTTGGGCAGGTCGGCGGCGTCGCCGAAGGTGAAGTAGTCGGCCGGCCGGGTCGCCTTCTGCTTCGCGGTCTCCGCGACCTCGCGCGGCCGGGCCATCAGGTTGTAGGGGGCGTAGCGGCTCGACTCGCGGAAGAAGCCCCGGGCCCCCTCCTCGAAGTAGGTGATCCCCGCGCCGTGGATCCGGTCCTTGGTGATCTGGGCCGCGCCGCTGGTGATGACGTCGGCGTCCACCGGCGTGACGATGCCGATGTCGCTGGCCCGCATCGAGCGGACCGGGCCGACCACCTCGGGCAGCCGGCTGTAGAAGAAGGCCGCGAGCCGGGTGGTGCCGCCCTCGACCAGCTCCTCGACCACCATGTCGGCCGCCCCCAGGCCCAGCTGCGGCGCCGCGCTCGCGGTGTTGTCGATCTTGGTCACCATCACCGGGTGGCTCAGGTCGGCCGACTTCCCCGCGGGCAGCTCCAGGCCGGTGAGCGGCCAGGTCTGCGGCGCGGCGGGCGCCTCGGCCGTCTCGCTCGGCCCCGGGTCCTGCGAGGCGCTCTGGGAGGTTCCGTCGTCGCCGCCGCTGCACCCCGCGAGGAGCAGGGCGGAGGTCAGGACGGCGGCGGTGAGAGCGACGGGACGGCGCACGGGTACTCCGATCAGATCAGGAAAGACAAGTGTGCGGGTGCATCTTCCCTCGGCGCAGGAGGCGCGCGGAGGGAAGGGCACCCGCACACAGGGTGGCGCCGGGTCAGCGCACGGTGCCGGCGAACCAGCTCGAGGTCCACGGGCGGGCGACCGCGACCGGACGGCCGGGACGCGAGGCGTGCACCATCAGCGGGGCGCCGTCGGCGGCGCGGCCGGCGAAGATGCCGACGTGGTAGACGCCACCGCCGTTGGCGAAGAACATCAGGTCGCCGGGGCGCATGGCCTCCTTGGAGATCCGTCGGGTGTGCGCGGCCTGCGCCGACGACGTCCGGGGCATCCCGGTCAGGCCGGCCCGGTGGTAGGCGTACTGCACGAGTCCGGAGCAGTCGAAGGCGTTGGGGCCGGTGGCGCCGTAGGCGTAGGCGTCCCCGCGCTGCGCCATCGCGATCGCCTTGGCCGTGCCGATCCGGCCGACCGTGGAGCTGCGGGCCTTGCGGGCCCGGATCGCGGCCTTGCGGGCCCGCTGCCGGGCCTCGCGCCGGGCCTCGCGCCGGGCCTTGCGCCGGGCCTTCTGCCGGGCCTTGCGCTTGGCCTTCTGCTTCGCCTTCTTCTCGGCCTTCTTGGCCTTCCGCTCGGCGGCCTCGTCGGCAGCCTGCTGGGCGGCGGGGTCGACGACCGGGACGTCGGCGACCGGCATCACGGTGCCGGCGGTGGTGGCCGTGGTCGTGCCGGCGGTCGTGCCGGCGGTGGTGCCGGCCGGGGCCGCGTGGGCCGGAGTGGCGGCGGGAGCGGCGATTCCGAGACCGCCGAGCAGGCCCAGGGTGAGGGTGGTGACGATGGTGCGGCGCGCGCCGGGGCGCACACCAGCGATGCGAGAAGTCGCAGGCATGGAGATGTGTTCCTTTCCCACGCCTGTGAGGTGAGCTGTCGGGTTGGAGCTGGAAAGTGCTCTGCCACCTGGACGGTGACTTCACCCCGAGCCGCGTGATGCGGCGAAGAACCTGTGGGTCCCCCACTCCTGCCCGTGTTTCATGTGGTGCGGTGCCTCCGACCGGACGGGCAGGACTCGGCGTACCCGGTGGTGGCTGTTGACTTGTTCGTCGAGTGCTCTCGACCCCCGCAGGTTAGGCACATGACCACTGGTCAACACAAGACGGGGAGACCCGCCCACGCTCAGCGCGTGAGGCAGATCTCCCCGTGGGAAGTCGGTGTGTGACTCAGCTGACGAGCTTGGCGCCTCCGTCGACGACGAGCGTCTGACCGGTGATGTAGGACGCCTCGTCGCTGCACAGGAACGCCGCCGCGGCCGCGATGTCCTCCGGGAAGCCGACCCGGCGGACCGGGTTGTTCTTCGCGTTGAGCTCGCGGAACTCCTCCACGCCCAGGCCCAGCCGGGCGGCGGTGGCGTCGGTCATCTCGGTGGCGATGAAGCCGGGCGCGATGGCGTTGGCGTTGATGCCGAAGGGGCCCAGCTCGATGCCCAGGGTCCGGGTGAAGCCCTGGACCCCCATCTTGGCGGCGGAGTAGTTCGCCTGGCCGCGGTTGCCGTAGGCGGAGACGCTGGAGAGGTTCAGGATCTTGCCGTACTTCTGCTCCACGAAGTGCTTCTGAGCGGCCTTGGTCATCAGGAACGCGCCCTTGAGGTGCACGTTCATGACCAGGTCCCAGTCCTGCTCGGTCATCTTGAAGAGCAGGTTGTCGCGGGTGATGCCCGCGTTGTTGACGAGGATGTGGATCCCGCCGAGCTCGGTGACCACCCGCTCGACCGCGGCGTCGACGGAGGCGGCGTCGCTGACGTCGCAGCCGATCCCGGTCGCCGTCGCCTGCCCGACGGTCTCCAGCCGGCCGGCCGCCTCGGCCGCGGCGGACTCGTCGAGGTCGATGATGGCGACGCTCGCACCCTCGGCGGCGAAGCGCTGGGCGGTGCCGAACCCGATGCCTCGGGCGGCTCCGGTGATGACTGCGACGCGACCGTCGAATCGACCCATGACAGGTGTCCTCCTCTGGGTGTGCGAGGCCGGTCCCCGCTCCGGGGCGACACTCTAGGCGCAGCCGACGCCCGTCGCGCCGGGCGGGCCGCCCAGTCCTCGCCGTCGCCTCGCCGTCGCCGCGCCGTCGCCTCGCCATCGCCCGACCCGGTCCGGGGCGCGTTCTTCCGGCTCGAGCAGGTACGACGGGCGAGCGGGGTGCGGGTGGGTCAGAGCACCGCGCGGAGCCGGGCGCCGTACTCGCCGCGCTCGACCTCGTCGGCGTACGTCGTGCGGGGCCAGAAGAAGCCGCGGAGCCCGTCGCCCTTGGTGCGGGGCACGACGTGCAGGTGCAGGTGCGCCACCGACTGGCTGACCACGTTGTTGAGCGCCACGAACGACCCCTGGGCGCCGAGCCCCTCGACCACGGCGGTGGCCAGCCGCTGGGCCTGGGCCAGGAAGCCGTCGCGCAGGTCCGCCGGGAGGTCGGGCAGGGTCACCACGTGGGAGCGGGGCACCAGCAGGGTGTGCCCCTTGAAGACGGGCCGCACGTCGAGGAAACCGACGAAGTCGTCGGTCTCCAGCACCACCTCGGCGCCCTCCTGACCTGCGGCGATGGCGCAGAAGAGGCAGCCGGCGGAGGGATCGCGCGGGCTCACTCGCACACCCCGTCGCAGGCCTCGCCACGCAGCAGCCGGGCGAGCCGTCGCGGCGCGCCCGCGACGACGTCGAAGTGGTGGTTGTCGTTGCGCCCGTAGGTCCACCGGAACCCGTGGCGACGCATCAGGGCGACCACGGCGTGGTCCGGGCCGCGCCACGCGTATCGGGGGTGGCTCCGCGACTGCCACCAGGGGCTGGGCACCAGACCGTGCCGGCTGCGGTACGGGTTCTCCCAGGGGTTGATGTCCACCGAGCGGCCCCAGGCGTGCGGCGAGCGGACCGCCGGGTTGCCCACCACCTGACGGCAGTTGAACGCCGAGCTGTTGCCGGCCGCCATCGAGGCGTAGTCGTCGGCGCCGCGCAGCCGCGCCGACCAGCCGAACCGGTCGACGCGGTACAGGGAGCGGATCGGGAACCGCCGGTCGTGGAGCTCGGTGAAGGCACCGACCACGTTCCCGGTCACGGCGGCGGCGACCACCAGCTCGCCGCGCCGCCGGTAGCCGTCGAAGTCGTAGTAGTTGACCTGCACCAGCCGCAGGTCGCTGCGGCCCACGGGGCAGCCGGGGCGCCACGAGCGACCGCGCATCCGGCCCCACACGGCGTCGGGGATCTCCAGGACCACGGCGTCGGCCCCGGTGCCCACGGCCCGCTGCTGCGGCGGCAGGGTGATCCGCGGGCGGGGGGCGCCCGACGGCAGCCGCACCTTCACCCCGGGCGGGACGTTGCGCACCGTGTGCTCCCGGCTGCGGCCACCCGTCACCCAGGGCAGGTCGGCGGCGACGAGCCGGTAGCGGAAGGTGGCGCGCGGGGTCAGCGTCACTTCGACCGTGCCGTCGACCCCGGTGGACGACAGCTCCTGGGTGCGCCACGGGCGAGGCGACCTCTGGCCGGCCCTCACCCTCTCCCCCGGGCGCCGCACGAGCTTGCGCTGCAGCTCCACGGGCCCGGCCACCGGCTCGCCGGCGCGGGTCGTCCACGAGGCGGTCAGGGTGAGGCTGCGCTCGTCGACGACGCGTCCGGGGCCGGTGAGCCGCAGACGCCCCTCCCGCGTGGCCAGGGCCAGCTGGTGGGGGGCCGTGGCGGCCGGCACCCAGACCCCGTCGGCGATCCGCTCGACGACCACGCCGAGACCGGGCAGCGGCCCCGAGGGCGCCCCCAGCGCCGGCGGCGACAGGGTCACGCAGAGGACGATCCCGAGAAGAAGCACCAGCAGCCGACGCACGCCCCCGACTCTCGCACGCGCCGCCCGACGGGTCGGCACGGACACCCCGCCGCGACCACGCCGGAAGCGACCCACGACGTGACACCATGCCCTCCACCCGGCGGCACGGGACTGCCGCCCGAGCGAGCGAGAGGCCTCATGGACCAGGAAGCCCCCACCGTCGGACCCGGCCCCGCCCCGGCGCCCGACCACGCCCCGGCCGCGCCGCCGCTGGCCGACTGCGAGCACTGGTTCCTGCGCCACGGGCTCCCCTACTTCGTCGACGACGTCCGAGCCCGCGTCGAGCGCGGCCTGCGCCGCCCGAGGTTGGTGACGGTGGCGACGCTGGCGCTGGTGCTGTCGGCGGCGGTCTTCGCCGTCGCGGTCGCCGCGTCGGACAGGTACGTCGCCGGGGCGGCCGCGCTGACCACGGCCGGCGTGGTGGTCGCGGGCTACTCCCTGGCCACGCTCCGCGTCTGGCTGTGGCTGCGCTGGGCGGCCGGCAAGACCTTCTCCTCGCTCGGGCTGATGGTGCCGCTCGTCGCCCGGGCCCTGCCGATGCTGATGCTCTTCATCACCTTCCTCTTCATCAACGCCGAGGTCTGGCAGGTCGCGGCCCGCCTCTCCGGCGGCGTGATGTGGGCCGCGGTCCTGGGCTTCGCGGCTGCCGCGGTGGGCTTCCTGCTCTTCAAGCTGCCCGAGGAGGTCGACCAGCTCACCGCGCACCTCGACCGGGGGTCGATCCGCCAGGCCTGCGCGGGGACGCCGTTCGCCCGGTGGGCCGAGCGCGAGGGGGTGGTCGCGGTGCCGCCCCCGAGCCGGCTCGAGCGGGCCAACCTGGTCCTGGTGCTGCTCGCCTCCCAGGCGGTCCAGGTGCTGCTGCTCAGCGTCGCGGTCTTCGTCTTCTTCCTCGGCTTCGGCCTGGTGGCGATCCCCGACGAGGTGGTGACCAGCTGGGTCGGCGTCGCCCCGACGGCAGCCGTCGCGTCGCTGTCGTGGGAGCTGATCCGGGTCTCGGTGTTCCTGGCCGCCTTCTCCGGGCTCTACTTCGCCGTGTACGCCGTCACCGACGAGACCTACCGCCGCCAGTTCTTCACAGGCATCACCGACGACCTGGAGAAGGCCGTCGCGACGCGCTGCGCCTACCGGGTCGCCCGCGACGGCTGAGGCCCGGCGCCCCGCCGCGACCATCCCGTCTGACCCGCCTGCCGCCTCGGCCCGGGTGTGTCGCTCGTCGCACCTCGCGGCCCTTGCACACCGGCGGTGCGGCACGAACGATGGCCCGATGCTCCTCGACGTGCTCCCTGCCGACCCCGCGACCCTGACCTCGCGGCTGCTCACCGCGGACGACTGGCCCCTGCTGCGCGAGATCCGGCTGCAGGCGCTGGCCGACTCCCCGGACTCGTTCCAGGCGAGCCTGGAGGAGTCGGAGCAGTTCCCGGAGTCGGTCTGGCGCGACCTCGCGGCCGGCGCGGGCCCGACGCTGCTCATCCTCGATCGGGGGCGCCCGGTGGCCATGGGCGGCGCACTGGCCTATCCGCAGTCGCGGACGGCGTGGCTGTGGGGCATCTGGACGGCCCCGCAGGGCCGCGGCCGGGGCCTGAGCCGCCGGATCGTCGGCGAGCTGGTGGCGTGGTGCCACCAGCGCTCCCTGGAGGTCCGTCTCCACGTCACGCAGGGCAACCGGGCGGCCCGGGCGGTCTACGAGTCCCAGGGCTTCCAGGTCACCGGTGATCTCACGCCGCTGCGCGAGGGCTCACCCCTCCAGATGGACACGATGGTGCTGCCGGCCGCGACGTGAGCCGGCCCCCGAGATGACAGCGAGCCCGGCCCCCGCGACGGCGGGGGCCGGGCTCGTCGTTCAGACGCCTCAGCGAAGGTCGAAGCGGTCCGCGTCCATCACCTTGGTCCACGCGGCGGCGAAGTCCTGGACGAACTTCTCCCGCGCGTCGTCGCTGGCGTAGACCTCGGCCATCGCCCGCAGCTGCGAGTTGGAGCCGAAGATCAGGTCGACCGCGGTGGCGGTCCACTTGACCTCGCCGGTGGCGGCGTCGCGGATCTCGAAGACGCCCTCCTCGTTCTCCGACGCCTTCCACTCCGTGCCCGGAGCGAGGAGGTTGACGAAGAAGTCGTTGGTCAGGACGCCCGGCTGCTCGGTGAGCACGCCGTGCGCCGTGCCGCCGTAGTTGTTGCCCAGGGCGCGGAGGCCGCCGACGAGCACGGTCATCTCCGGAGCGCTCAGGCTCAGGTTGTAGGCCTTGTCGACCAGCAGGGTCTCCGGCTGCAGCTTGACGCCCGGGCGGACGTAGTTGCGGAAGCCGTCGGCCCGGGGCTCGAGCCACTTGAAGGAGTCGACGTCGGTCTGCTCCTGCGTGGCGTCGGTGCGTCCCGGGTGGAACGGCACCGTCACCTCGACACCGGCGTCCTTCGCCGCCTTCTCCACCGCTGCCGTGCCGGCGAGCACGATCAGGTCGGCCAGCGAGACCTGGGCGCCGCCGGCCTCGTTGAACTCGCGCTGGATGCCCTCCAGGCGCTCGAGCACCGGAGCGATCCGCTCGGGCTGGTTGACCTCCCAGCTGCGCTGCGGCTCCAGCCGGATGCGGGCGCCGTTGGCGCCGCCCCGGTGGTCGGTACGCCGGTAGGTCGACGCCGAGGCCCAGGCGGTGGAGATCAGCTCGGAGACCGAGAGGCCCGAGTCGAGGACCTTGGCCTTGAGCGTCGCCACGTCGGCGTCGCCGATCAGCTCGCCCTCGACGGCCGGCACCGGGTCCTGCCAGATCTGCGGCTCCGGGACCCACGGGCCCAGGTAGCGGGAGACCGGACCCATGTCGCGGTGGAGCAGCTTGTACCAGGCCTTGGCGAAGGCGAGACGGAACGCCTCCGGGTCCTCCTTGAAGCGGCGCGAGATCTTGTCGTACTCGGGGTCGAAGCGCAGCGCGAGGTCGGAGGTGAGCATCCGGGGCTCACGGCGGGGGTCACCCTCGTGGGCGCCGGGCACCAGGTCGTTGCCGGCGCCGTTCTTGGGCCGCCACTGCTTGGCACCGGCCGGCGACTCGAAGAGCTCCCAGTCGTAGGCGTAGAGGATGTGGAAGAACTCGTTGTCCCACCGGGTCGGGTGGTAGGTCCAGGTGACCTCCAGGCCCGAGGTGATGGTGTCGCCGCCCTTGCCGGAGCCGTAGGCGCTCTTCCAGCCCAGGCCCTGCTCCTCGAGCGGTGCGGCCTCGGGCTCCGGGCCGACCAGCTCGGCGTCACCGGCGCCGTGGGTCTTGCCGAAGGTGTGGCCACCGGCGATCAGGGCGACGGTCTCCTCGTCGTTCATCCCCATCCGGGCGAACGTGACGCGGATGTCCTTGGCCGAGGCGATCGGGTCGGGGTTGCCGTTGGGGCCCTCGGGGTTGACGTAGATCAGGCCCATCTGGACCGCCGCGAGGGCGTCGTCGAGCTCGCGGTCATCCGCGTAGCGCTCGTCGCCCAGCCAGGCGTCCTCGGGACCCCAGAAGATCTCCTCGGGCTCCCAGATGTCCTGACGGCCGAAGCCGAAGCCGAAGGTCTCGAAGCCCATGTCCTCCAGGGCCACGTTGCCGGCCAGGACGATGAGGTCGGCCCACGAGATCTTCTGGCCGTACTTCTTCTTCACCGGCCACAGCAGGCGGCGGGCCTTGTCGAGGTTGACGTTGTCGGGCCAGCTGTTGAGGGGGGCGAAGCGCTGACCGCCGTCGCCGCCACCGCCGCGGCCGTCGTGCACCCGGTAGGTGCCGGCCGAGTGCCAGCTCATCCGGATGAAGAGGCCGCCGTAGTGACCGAAGTCGGCGGGCCACCAGTCCTGGGAGGTGTGCATGACCTCGACGATGTCGCGCTTGAGCGCCTCGAGGTCGAGCTCCGCGAACTTCTTCTCGTAGCTGAAGTCCGGGTCCAGCGGGTTGATGTTCTCGGAGTTGGTGTGCAGGACCGAGAGGTCGAGCTGGTTGGGCCACCAGTCCTTGTTGGTGCGGGGGCGCCCGCCCGTCTTGGGCTCGGGCGAGTGGATCCCCGGGTTCTCGCTCTCGCTGCCGTGCGCGGCCGCGGAGTCGTGCATGACCGGGCAGCCACCCTCGGCCTTGCGGTCGACCCCCTGGGGGCTCTGCGGCGTGCTCTTGTCCTGGTCGTCGGTCATGTGTTTCCTTCCGGCTGGATGTGCCCGGGGCTGGTGATGCCCCGGGCTCTCGTGGCGAGTTCGTGCGGGTGGTGCGGGTCGGTACGGGTCGGTGCGGTCATTGCGGGGTGGAGACGGTCGCGCAGTCGGGGCAGGTGCCCCAGTAGACGACCTCCGCCTCGTCGACCGTGAA
The DNA here is from genome assembly GCF_058215795.1 of Nocardioides sp. Z40_12. Classification (NCBI taxonomy): domain Bacteria; kingdom Bacillati; phylum Actinomycetota; class Actinomycetes; order Propionibacteriales; family Nocardioidaceae; genus Nocardioides; species Nocardioides sp. Z40_12. The sequence continues at coordinate 20,972 of NZ_JBZAJA010000002.1, read as the reverse complement.
GCCATGGTCGTCGGAGGCGGTGAGGCACGGCGCGTGGCCGACGGCGCAGTCGACGTCGGCGATGGCGCCGCACGAGCGACAGACCACGTGGTGGTGGTTGTCGCCGATTCGGGCCTCGTAGCGTGCCGTGGCCCCGGCGGGCTGGATCTTGCGGACGAGCCCGGCCTCGGTGAGGGCGCGAAGCACGTCGTAGACCGCCTGGTGCGAGACCGCTCCGAGGTCGGAGCGGACCCGCTCGATCACGGCGTCGGTGTCGAGGTGGGGCTCCGCGTGGACGGCGGCCAGGGCCGCCACCCGCGGTCGGGTGACGCGTAGGGACGCGCCGCGCAGCACGGAGGAGAAGTCCGTGGTCATGGTCGTCAGCATGCAACGTTTTCTGGAACGAGTCAAGATTGCGCGGCCTGGCCGGCGAATCCGGCCGGATCACTCGGAGGGCTTCTCCTCCCAGGACACGGCGACCTTCTCGAACCCCTTGTGGCGCTGCATCCGGGCGTAGCCGGCATACGCCCGACGGTCGGCCTCGGTGAGCTCGACGTTGTCGGTGAAGGGGGTCAGCAGCGCCCGCGGCCAGAGCCGGCGGGCCAGCACGACGTTGATCTCCATCGCCAGCACGGCCATCACCGCGCCGAGCCACAAGAAGCCCATCAGCCCGAGGACGAGCCCGAAGGTCTTCGTCATCGAGCTCGCGTCGACCAGCACGTGCTCGACGTACCTGGCTCCCAGGAACTGGAGCCCCTGCCACATGACGGCCAGCGAGAACCCGCCTGGGGCGGAGCGCCTGAAGGAGTGGTGGCCGGTCGCCGCGAAACGGAAGAGCAGGGTCAGGAAGGTGCCGACCACCGCCACGGAGACGACCGGGAGGAACGGCTTGATGCCCCCCGCCACCGCGTCGCCGAAGAGGTCGGTGGTGCTGACGACCGTGGAGAGGACCGACACGGTGGCCAGCGAGAGCCCGGCGGTGACCAGCAGCACCAGCGTCTTGACCCGGGCGTAGACCGGGTTGGGGCGGCTGTTGCGCGGCACCGACCAGGCGACGTGCTGGGTGTTCTGCAGCGCCTGCCCCAGGCCCTGGCAGCCGTAGAGGGCGGCGAGCCCGCCGACGGCGACACCCGAGACGGAGCCCTGCAGCCCCTCCGGACGGCCGAGCTCGTCGCCGATGATCGGGAACTGGGCCAGTGCGGAGTCGAGGATCGCCTCCTGCCACTGGGGGTGCCCCTGGAGCACCAGGCCCAGGATCGAGGAGCCCAGCAGCATCAGCGGGAAGATCGCGACGAAGGCGTAGTAGGTCAGCGCGGACGCGAGGTAGGGGCCCTGGTCGTCGAAGTACTTGTAGACGACGGCGAGCGGGAAGCCGACGACGCCGTGCCGCCGTTGGAATCCGTCCACCGCTGAGACCGCGTCCACGCTCGGAGGCTACCGGGCTCCAGGCTGGATCCCCGGTCGCCGCGGGCAGAACGACCCCCTGGATCGCCGCCGGGGTCGGGGCCTCCCCCGTCCTCGCCCCGCCTTCCGGTGCTCCAGTCCGCGGACCGATCTCTGCGACCGGCTGCGCGTCGTGCCGCTGTGGTAGACACGGGCGGGCGGGGGCCGGGGAGCCCGCCGTCGCCACTCGAGCCGACTCGGAGCACGAAGTTGAAGAAGCTGACCGCCACCCTGACCAGCCTCGCGGTCGCCGCGGGCCTCGCCGCCACCGCTGTCCCGGCGCAGGCCGCACCCGTCGGCGTGGCCGCAGACCCGCCCCAGGTCTTCCAGCTGAGCAAGCGGGGCCTGGAGACGAACTTCCCCGCCTTCACGTCCTACTTCGTCCCCGTCGCGGCCACCGGGGCCTCCGCCACCCCCACCTCGATCGACGCGGCGGGGGTCGCGACCCCGGGACCGGTGCTCGCCTTCTCCGGCGACCGCAGCCTCGTCGCCGAGGGCGGCACCATCCACCAGGGCGGGGTGGCGTACACCGCCGGGAGTCCCGCGGGCGAGGCGGTCGCGCAGGGCGTCCGCGCCTGGGTCCTGCCCGGGTTCGCGGGGGTCGCTCGTCCTGCGCCGGGGGTCGCCGGCGAGCTGGTGGAGTCCGCGCACCCGATCCGGCTCTACGAGAAGCAGGCAGCGGAGATCACGGCCGACCCTGACATCTCAGGGACCGTGGCCATCACCGCGCGCACCGAGACCACGCCCGAGAAGTACGCGTTCGTCATCACCGACGTCGACACCGTCGAGGGCCAGCAGCTGGTGACGGTCACTGAGTACGACCTCACCGTCACCTCCCCGGGGGTCGACGACCCCAGCGCGCGCCGCGGCACCCTCGACAGGGTCGCGATCTCCGAGACGGTCCCCGTCGGTCAGCCCGCCGCCAAGAGGGTCTACACCTACACCTACGGCCCCAACAACGCCGTCGCGGTCGACCCTGCCGGCTACGTCCCGGGAGAGACCTACGACCAGGTCACCGCCACCACCGTCGCCAACGCCGGCTTCAAGCGGACCGTGAAGAAGATCCGGGCCCAGGTGGCCAAGAAGGCGAAGAAGAAGGGTGCGAAGAAGGCCCGCAAGGTGCTCGCCAAGAAGGTCTCGAGGTGGGTCTCGACCGACAACAGCACCGGTCTGAGGTCCTCGAAGGTGAAGAAGGGCAAGGCCACCCTGCGGGTGGCCAACCCCTTCACGGGCACCCAGCAGGTCGCCACCCTCAAGATCCGGGGCAAGTTGGTCAAGGCGTCGAAGATCCGCACCCGCAAGAAGTAGCGCCGGGGGCCCGCGGGATCGGCCGGGGGCTCAGGCGCTCATCAACAGCTCGGGGCGGCGTCCCCGGCCGGAGACGAGCAGCGTGAGCAGGATGCCGGCCAGCGCGTAGGCCGCCAGCACCAGCAACGGCCGGGCCAGGTCGTCGGAGTCGAAGTAGACGATCTGGCGCACCCCGTCGACACCGGCCCCGGTCGGGATCCAGTCGCCGACGACCCGCCAGAAGGTGGGCATCACCCCGGCCTGGAACGCCCCGCCCGCGCTGGGGTTGCCGATGATCACGATCAGCAGCAGCGTCACCCCGATCCCGATCACCCCCAACAGCGCCTCGAGCCCGATCGCCAGGGCGGCGATCGAGAAGGAGACCGCGGAGCCGAGCAGGCCGAGCTGCCAGAAGTGCCCGCTCTGGGCGTCGAGCATCGGGCCGACGATGGTGGCGCCCCCGAACCCCGAGGCCAGTGCATAGGGGACCAGCGCGGCCAGCCGGAGCGCCGCGATGCGGACCGACTGGGGTCGGTCACCGCGCGCGAGGGCCACCACGGTCGGGAACAGGTAGGCGCCGACCGCCCAGCCGACGACGAGGTAGAAGCCGGTGAGCCCGCGGGCGTCGCCCTTCTCCAGCGGGACGAGGTCCTCCTTCTCCACCGTCCGCTGCTGCTCGGCGACGACCTTGGTGAGCACCGCGCTGGCCGCCTCCTCCTCGGAGACGCCGCCTCCCGAGGCGATGAGCAGCAGGTCGCTGCTCTGCTCGGGGCGCAGCACCAGCGCCGCCACCTGGTCCCCGTTGCGGACGTCGTCACGGGCCTCGTCCTCCGAGCCGGCCAGGGTGGCGTCGAGCGGGTCGCCGGAGAGCTTGTTGAGCTGGGCGACGAGCTCCTGCCCCTGGGCCTGGGCCGCCTCCGGCGCGACCACCTGCACCTTGAGTTCGTGCGGCTTCGGGTCGTGGAAGGCACCGACATAGCTGTAGATGAAGGCGAACTGGAGGAAGAGCACACCGAGGACCCAGGCGACCGCCCGGATCATGGAGCTCTTCGGGTCGATCGCCAGGGCGGGCGTGTCCCCACCACGCGGGCCACCCGCGCCCACGTGGCTCCCGGATCGTCGGGGCGTCTCCTGCGGGGTCCGTTCGGCTGTCATGGTCTCTCCTCCGGGCATTGCGCCGGTTCCACGCGAACGTGGCGCGGACGCCGTACGGCGCAGCAGCTGCCCGTGGGCCCGAGCCCTCTCGCTGCTCACTGTAGGGCGGTTCGGGCCTCCCGGCACCGGGCACTTCGGCCCGGCCGAACAGCCCCCCTGGGTCCCGAGACCGGGCCCCACCAGGAGCGGCCGTTCAGCGCCTGTTGCGGGGGTGCTGGCGAGCCACCCGCTCGTTGCCGTGCCGGTAGTTCCCGGTCCACCGAGCCATGGCCAGCTGGGGATCGCCCTCGACCTCGGCGAGGAACTCCGCGGCGCGGCCGCCTCGCAGCTTCGCCGCCACCCGGCCGTGGTGCGTGATGACCACGCTGCCGTCGGCGCGGCTGACGTACTCGAATCCCTCCGGAGAACCACCCACGTGCTGGATGGTAGTCCTTCGCCGGGCCATCGCTCACCGACGCAAAGGGATCGGTGAGCCTGCGAAGATCTCCGCTGATTTCTGCGAAGACCCCCTGGTTGGTTGGTGAGGGCTTCCCTGAAATGCAGTTCCAGGCGGGAATCTGGGCCCTGCCGCCCACGGGGGCTGCGCGTTGCACGCGCAGGACCAGAAGTTTGCACACCCTCCGCACACGCCCTGTCCCGTCAAGCGCCTACAGCTTGGTCCCGTGCCCTCAGGGCTTGAGCGCCTCGCTGAGTGCGGCGAGCGTCTCCTCGACGATGCGATAGAACGCCCACCGTCCGCGCTGCTCGCGGATGACAAGTCCGGCGTCGACGAGCTGCTTCATGTGATGAGAGACCGTCGGCTGCGACAGGCCCACCGGGTCGGTGAGGTCGCAGATGCAGGCCTCGCGGTCCGGCTGGACGGCGATGAGAGAGAGAAGCCGCACCCGGGTGGGGTCACCGAGAGCCTTGAACAGGCGCGCCAGCCGCTGTGCCTCGTCGATGTCGAGCACGCCGCCGGTGACCGGCGAGCAGCACGCCGTCGCAGCGTCGTTCGCGTCCAGGACCGGCAGGGCCGTGCGGGTGGTCATGGGTTCCAGTGTGCCAGACGTATTGACAACCGTCGATAGATCGAAGAACCTCGATACATCGACATCCGTCGATGCGTCACTGAAGGAGCACGTCCCATGACCACGAACACCCCCGCGCCGACCCCGGACGACGTACGCGAAGAGGTCCGCAACCGGTACGCCCGGGCCGCGACCGCGGTCGTCGGCGGCGCCAGCAACACCGAGGTCAACGACGCACTGCAGATCGTCGACGACGACTGCGGCACCTCCTCGTCCTCTTCCTGCTGCGGGGGCACCACCGGGACGGCCGACGACGTCTTCGGCGCGGCGCTCTACGCCAGCGTCGACCAGAACGCGCTCCCCACGGAAGCGGTCGCGGCCAGCCTCGGCTGCGGCAACCCGACCGCGGTCGCCGATCTGCGTCCCGGCCAGCGGGTCCTCGACCTCGGCTCCGGCGGCGGCATCGACGTGCTCCTCTCCGCTCGCCGCGTCGGCGAGACCGGGTTCGCCTACGGCGTCGACATGACCGATGAGATGCTCGACCTAGCGCGCGCCAACGCCGCCAAGGCCGGCGCGACCAACGTCGAGTTCCTCAAGGGCACCATCGAGGACGTCCCACTGCCCGACGCCTCCATCGACGTGGTCATCTCCAACTGCGTCATCAACCTCTCCGTCGACAAGCCCAAGGTCATCGCCGAGATGTTCCGCGTCCTCACCCCGGGCGGACGGATCGGAGTCTCCGACGTCGTCGCCGAGGACCACCTCACGCCGCAGGATCGCGCCGAGCGTGGCTCCTACGTCGGCTGCATCGCCGGCGCACTCTCCCGCAGCGAGTACCTCGACGGCCTCGCCGCCGCCGGGTTCACCGACGCAGAGGTCGAGTTCACCCACGAGGCCGTCCCCGGCATGCACGGCGCGATCATCCGCGCCACCAAGCCGACCCAGACCGCCACGTGACCGAGACGACGGACGCGCCGTAGCCCGGCAACGCGCTATCCCGACCGCGTCCGCATGCGGCGACGAGTCGCGTTGACCGGTGGACCATCCCCAATCACCCGCCCGATGACACGCTGCACCAGCACGTGCTTCCTGAGAGCGCAGGGGCGATCAAGCACGTCGAGCGCCACACGCACCGCAGCCTGGGGGGCAGAACCAACGACGAAGGGCCCTGACCGTGTGGTCAGGGCCCTTCGTCGTCAGAGGCTGTGAGGGACCCTCAACCGCCATCCCATTTCAGGGGGCAATTTCAGGCGATTTCAAGAAGGCCCTCCTGGTGAGGGCTTTCCCGAAAGGCCGTTTCACGCGGGGATTCTGGTTCGACCTTTGCCCAAGGGCCGTCAGCTGCACGCACCAGATCAGAAGTTTGCACACGCTCCGTTCGAGCCCGGTCTCAAGAGCCCCCCGCTCCTCCATCACGCGCCCCAAGGGCTCGAGCGCCCCACTGGGCGCGGCGAGCGCCTGCGGACCCTAGGACGCCTCCTGGCGCTGCGTGCGGGCGCACTGCGGCTGAGTGCAGGGCGGACGGGGCTTGGTACGGCGGCCGGCGCCGTGGGACTCCCAGACCGAGTCCATGTCCTGAGAGCTGACGGCTTCCCGCATGCGCGTGAGTGCGTTGTCCGAATAGCGCGGATGCTTCTGCGAACCGAACTCGAAGACGTGTACGCACTGGGAATCGTCGTCGATCCCAAGATGGTCGCGGAGCGCCGCCGCTCTTGGGGCGGAGATTCGCAACTTCTCCGCGAGATCGCGCGCGGACCAGTGGTATTTTTTCTGCAGATCCACTTCGCGAACTGCAGCGGCATCCGTCTCGTCTTCGCCTTCACCCTCGCGCACGAGCCTGACCGGCAGCGCATCAGCGTGTTTGACGATCTTGACCTTGACCGTGAGGCCCTCGCCGCTGATGTCAGCACCGAGGGGGGCAAGCTTGGGGAACACCTGCTGCCGGGACTTTCCGGCCTTGATGCCGTTCTCTACACGGTCCACATCTGAATCGCTGACCTTTGTGTCCTCAGCGACGTGAGCCTCGAGTGCGAGAAGAGTGCGGATCTTGGCCCTGGCCTCCCCGCGTGCGCGGCGCCCCGGCTTGAGCAGCTCAGCGATGTTGGCGTACTCACTGTCCACGAGAGTAAGCAGATCTTGGGGGGCTTCTGTCGAGACTGGAAGTACCCGGTTGGGCAGGTGGTCGGCCAACCGTTGCTTGAACGCGCGATAGAGGAGCTCATCGAAGAGTGTGACGGCGGCGCGAGCATGGAGATAGAGCAAGCCTTCCGAGACGTCGTTGAACCAGTGCTGCTCGTCGTCCCGCAGGGCGTCGACGGCCCGCAGGGTGCCGGCCTCGTCCTCCGTCACCTTCAGACCAGCAAGTTGACGAGCGTGGTTGATCGCTGCCTCGAAGCTGATGCTGCGGCCGGTCTTCTTGTCGAAGACCTTGGCTCCGCGTTGGTACAGGGCTGCCTTGAGGAGCATCTCGAAGGAATGCTGAAGGTGCAGGAGCACGACAGTCGCCCGCCCGTCATCGTGTGGGCTGTTGAACGCGGTCATCGCCGTTCGCATGGACGACAACGCCTTACCGTGCAACGTCCTGGCTGTGACCCTCATGGCCAGGACCCTAGTGTTCGAAGCGTCACGAGGTGGCGGACTCGTCGATCGCAGCCTCGTAAAACGCATCCGCAAGTGCGACGACGACGCCGTTGATGCCAGGCCCGTCGCTGAAGAAGTAGTCGGCCATGGTGTTGTGCGCACCTTGGTTATCGATGACCGCCTCGGTGACCGCGGACTGGAAGTCCTGCGACTCCAGGAACTGCTTCTTGGAGTTCACCTGGGTCTGCTTCACGAGGTCGGGGTAGCCCAGTAGCCGCTGGACGAGGCCGTTGACGAACTCTCGGACCTGGGACTCGGTGAAGGCTTCGGCTCCGAAGAGGTCGTTCATCTTGTCGATGACGACCTGGAGGGCGACGTACTTCGGTTCCTTCTTGGTCCCAGTCCCGGCAGCGCTGTGCCCTTGAGCTGTCCGTCCCCGGTGAGGGAGATGTCGACCTGGGTGCTCTTGGTGTGCTTGACCCCGACCAGGACGACGTCGGAGAGGTCGACCTCCGCGAACACGGTGGACTCCCCGATGACCCGCTCCAGCAGCCGTAGGTAGATGGACAGCATCTCCAGGTAGGGGTCGCCGCAGTCGACGATCTGGCTCATGAAGTCGTAGAGCCGCACGTAGGTGGAGACGTCCTTGCGGAACAGGTCGAGCTCGTTGAGAGTGACCTTGTCGTCCTCCTCCAGCGCCCGGGCGTAACGGCGTGCGAAGTCGTGCTGGGCCGGGCTGATCGCGGCCGAGAGCGCGTTGTTGCCCTTGCGGGTGACCCACAGCTCGGCGACCTTGCGGACGTCCTCCTCGGTGTAGGTACCGGCCTGAGCGAGCTTCGTCGCCAGGTGCACCACGACGTAGGGGTCGGTCTCGGTCTCGAGGGTGGCATTCTTGAAGTAGGGCTCGAAGGCTGCCTTGATGTCCTCGGGCCTGTTGACGAAGTCGATGACGAACGTCTTGCGCTTCTGCTCCCCCGTCGCGGTGCGGTGGGTGCGGTTGAGCCGCGACAGCGTCTGCACCGCGGTGACACCCGAGAGCTTCTTGTCGACGTACATCGCGGACAGCAGGGGCTGGTCGAAGCCGGTCTGGAACTTGTTGGCGACCAGCATGATCTTGTAGGTCTCGCCCTTGAACGCGGCCGCCAGGTCGGCGCCGGCACCGGGGTTCATGTTGGCTTCGGTGAACTCGTCGTCCTTGTCAGGTGCCGGTCCCCAGTCGGCGGCCCACACCTCGTCCTCGTCCATCCGCACCGCACCGCACCAGAGAACGCGACCAAGGTCCGGTAGTTGTAGGAGGCGTCCTCGGCGGCCCGTTTGGCGATGTAGGCGTCGATGGCCTTCTTGTACTTCACCGCAGCCTTGCGGGAGTCGGTCACGACCATGGCCTTCGCCTTGCCCTCCAACAAGTGAGCGACATTGGCGTGGAAGTGCTCGACGATGATCCGCACCTTCTGGCTGATGTTGGTCGGGTGCAGCCGCACCCACCGCATCAGGCCCTTGCGCGCCGCACTCTCTTCCACTTCGCCCTCGCTGGTGGCGTTACCGGCGATCTTGAGGGCGGTCTCGTAGGCCTGGTAGCCCTTGAGGACGTCGAGGATGTAGCCCTCCTCGATCGCCTGCTTCATCGAGTACGGGTGGAACTCGCGCGGCTTGCCGTCGGGACCCTTGCGGCCGAACAGCTCGAGGGTCTTGTTCTTCGGGGTGGCGGTGAAGGCGAGGTAGGAGATGTTGGGCGACTCGGCCCGTTCGGTCATCTCCGACGACGACCTGCCTGAAGCCGCGTAGCCAAGCTGGCTACCTGCGACCCCTTGCGTCCTCGATCCCAGCCACAACCAGTAGCAGTGGTGCCACGGCACCCGCGGACGACAAGCCCAGGACTTGTTCGACGCCAACGCCCCTTGGAGGGCAGATGAGTACAAACGATCACGAGCAGCTCGGCAGTGTCACCGCACTGTCCACGCTTCAGCGCCGCTACCGACTCGAGGGCCTCCTCGAGCGCCGGTACGACACAGCGATCACCGCCATCGAGCGACTCAGCCACAACATGGCCGCTGCCGACGAGACGTTCGACCGACTGCTCGCGCTTGAGAACCTCATCGAGTACGAATTCCCCGACACCTTCGCCGAGGCCTGGCCACGCTGGGTCGCCGACGACGCCGCACGACTCCACGGACCTCACGTCCTAGTCACCGGCTGCTCCATCTGCGGGGAGCTCGCCACCGCGAAGGGCATCAACCTCGAAAGCCCTGAAGCGGCATAACACCCACTTGGTGGGCGGGACCCTGTCCCGCCCACCAAGGCCGCTTCAGCCGCGAGAGAAAGGTTCCACACCCCCTGGGCCGCGAGACCGGCACCGTGAGCGCCCATGACGACCACTCATCGGCCCGCCGGCAACTGCCGAGGGCCGACCCGAACACGCGACTGTCCACGCGTTGCGGTGCATCGGCGGCGACCAGAATCGCGCGCGCTCGCCCTTCCGCCTCATGAGACGGATGCAGCGGTCAGGCCGCCCCGGGGCCCAAGGCCGTCGCCTTGATCCCTCGAAGGATGTCGATGATGACGTCGACATCTCCATTAGGAAAGAGGTAATCAGGACCGGTGGGCGCGTGATCGATGTACGGCGACTCGTAGAGACGCGCAGGCTCCATCAGACCGTTCGCGGTGAGCTCGTCGACGATCAAGGTCACGAAGCGGACCTGAACGACGTTGAACCGGCTCTCGTCCAGGTAGGCCGCGAACGCTTGAGCGGCTGCGGCACGGTCGAGACCGACGAGGGACCTGATGAAGGGTCCGAGGTCCCCCGCCCGTTCGGTCACCCAATCGATGCTGACCTGCTGGTCGTTTCCGGAGGCCACGAGCATGTCGGACAGGGCGGCGAGGTCGTCCTCCGTGAGCGGCCTGTTGCGGCGCAGCCTCTGGAGAGCAACGTGATCCTCGTGCTCTCGCAGGTAGGCCTGGGCTTTGGCTCGGAACCGTTCCCAGTTCATGCCGCTCGTCACCTGGGGCAGCTCGATGGGGGTCGCATCCTCGAGGGTGTCGATGATGTTGGTGTACACGGGGTTCTGTGCGGTCTTCTCCACGAACCTGACCAATCCCCGCAGACGCAGCCGCATCACCTCAAGCATGGGCAACGTGACGTCGACCCACCACTCGTCGCCAGCGACCTCTTCCAGCAGCTGGAGCTGCTCGGCCACCGAGGGAATGGTCTTCTTCGGCAGCAGGGACGCGGCGATTGCCTGCACCGTTTCGCGAACCCGTTCCGCAGTGATCGCGTCGCCCTCGAGTTGCGCCAGCTGGCGGCGCAGCACGAGCAGGTCGAACCGCTTGGCCTGCTCGTCAGGGTCGCGGACGGTGGACGGCAGACCCGAGAGGTGATCGAAGACCTCCTGGGCGTCGTCCTGGGTCAGCTGGTTCCACCGGTCGCGGTCGGACCAGGTCTCGACCTGGCGGCGATGGGCGCGGACAAGGAAGTTGTCGAGGTTCATCCCGGCCACGATCTCGTGCAGCCAACCGACGGCGGACTCCCGCAGCTCGGGCTCCGCGCCGGCGGCGTCCAGGGCGGTCACCAAGCCGAGTCGAGACTCGAAGAGCCGCTGGCTCAGAGATTTCTGCAGGGACCCTTCACTGCCGGGTAGGTCTTGGCTGAAGAACTCCAGGTTTCCGCAGAAGTCGAAGACGAAGAAGTCCTGTTTGTCCGCTCCAGGCCCGAAGATGTCGGGGCACAGGCGGGTGCCGCGGCCGATCATCTGCCAGAACTTCGACTTGGACCGCACCATCTTGAAGAACACGAGGTTCAGCACCTCGGGGACGTCAATACCGGTGTCGAGCATGTCGACGCTGATCGCGATGTGGGGCGCCTTCTCAGGTTGGGAGAAGTCGTCGATGAGGCTTTGAGCGTACGGCGCGGCGTGGGTGATGACGCGCGCAAACTTGCCGCCGTACTCGGGGTAGGCGACGTTGAAGCGCTGCTCGATGAACTCGGCGTGCCGCTGATTCTTCGCGAACACGATGGTCTTGCCCAGCCGGTCTCCCCCGGCGACCTTGTGCCCCTCAGTCATCAACGTGGCGAGGACCTTGTCGACGGTGTCCTCGTTGAACAGGAACCGGTTGAGCTCCTCGGACTCGATGGCATCCGGCGGGCCGCCGTCGCCCCAGTCAAGGGCGTCCCACTCGTCCTTCTCCTGCTCACTCAGGTCGGCATAGGTGATGCCCTGACGCAGGAACTTCGTGCCGACCGACACGCCGAACGGCGGGACCAGGTAGTTGTCCTTGACGGCCTGCTCGAGGTCGTAGGCGTCGGTGGGGACGCCGTCCTCGAGATGGAACAGGCGATAGGTGTTGTGGTCGACCTCCTCCTTAGGGGTGGCGGTCAGGCCCACGAGGTGGGCGTCGAACCAATCGAAGATCGCCTTGTACTTCTGGTAGATCGACCGGTGGGCCTCATCGACCACGATGAGATCGAAGTAGCCCGGACCGAACCGTCGACTGCCGTTCTCGACGTGGTTGATGAGGTTCAGCATCGTCGGGTAGGTGGACACGTAGACGCGACCATCGGTGGCCTTCTCGGTCACCAGATTGACGGTGGTGGCTCCGGGAAGGTGGGTCTTGAAGGCGTTGACTGCCTGGTTGACCAGGGCGGTGCGGTCGGCAAGGAACAGCACCCGCTTGACCCAGTTGGCCTTCATCAACTGGTCGGCGAGCGCGATGACGGTCCGGGTCTTGCCCGATCCTGTCGCCATCACCAGAAGCGCCTCGCGCTGCTTGGCATCGAACTCCGCACCCACGGCCTTGATGGCGCGGGTCTGGTAGTACCGCTCCACGATCGAGGAGTCCACTGCGGCACCGGCGAGCGGGAGCCGTGTCTGGCGACGTTGGACCAGCAGCTCCAACTCGTCGCGGGTGTAGAACCCCTGCAGTTCTCGGGGCGGATAGCCGGCGGCGTCGTCCCAGATCCAGTGCGAGTAGCCGTTGCTGTACAAGATCACCGGCCGGCGCCCGTACTGCTGTTCCAGGCAGTCGGCGTACAGCTTGGCCTGCTGCTGCCCCACCTGGGCACTCTTTGTGGTGCGCTTGGCCTCGACGACCGCCAGGGGTAGACCGTCGGCCCCCCACAGCACGTAGTCGACGAAGCCCTTGCCCTGGTTGTTGGGCATTCCCGTGACTGGGTACTCGCGATCGCGCTCCTGGTCGAGCGGCCACCCTGCTTCGGCGAGCAGGACGTCGATGATCAGCCGTCGGGTTTCGGCCTCGGTGTAGTCGTGGTCGTCAGCCTGCTTGTGGCTGGCGGCTTGGGCGGCCTTGATCTGCGCCTGGAGCTCGGCGATCTGGGCCTCGTGCTGCTCCGCCAGCGCGTCATTGTCGGCGCGGGCCTTCGCGATCGCCTCGTCCTGGGCCTTGAGCTTCGCCGCGAGCCCTTGGAGCTCGGCGACGCTGAGCGGCGCCTGCTTGGGGGCGAGGGCTGGGTTGAACTGCGCCTGCGTGGGCACCTGGTCTCGTGCCGTGGAGTGGTGGAAGCCTGCCCACACCATCACGTGGAAGAGCTGACGAAGGGCGTCGAGCGCCACCCCGGGGGCGATCGGCTGGTGCTGGTGAACGGCGGTGTTGCCCAGCTTGCGGAGCAGGTTGAGCTTGGCGACCATGCCGCCGCCTGCCCGCTGCTTGAATCCCGCGTCGTTGATGCGAGCGGCCAGGTCGTCGACGTAGGGCAGCGACAGGTCCCATACGTCGTAGAGGTAGTCGACCAGTCCCTCGACCGATCGCCGTGCGTAGAAGCAGGCCGAACGGGGGTCGTTGGACAGGTATGACTCCGCCTTCACGCAGTCGTCGTAGACGGAGGGGATGCCCGTCTTGACGAAGTCGAAGTTGGAGGTCACGCGCCCATCCTGTCCGAGTTCCTACGCGTTTGCCGGTGTCTTACTCGTAGTAGCCGATCGTGCCGCCCCCCGGCGAGGTGATCGTCGACCTGACGATCCTCGGACGAGCGTCCGTGCCTGCGACCGTGCCGACGACCACGGCGTCGTACTCCTCACCGAACGCGCTCTCCACGTCGGCCGTCACTTCGATGTAGTAGGAGCCATCGCTGTTCTTCACCACGTCCAGGAGGCCCATGAGGTCGTTGACGTCACCTCCGTAGCTGAACCTCGCCTCCCACGCCTTGGCCAGGAAGTCGATTGCCGTGCGCTCCTGAAGCGCGGCCGGCTTCGGCTTCGGCTTGGGCTTCGGTTCGGCGGCCTGGGTCTCGCTACTCGACGCGTCGGGCTGTTCCGGCTCGTCCGACTTGGCGGCAGCACCAGGCTCCGCCTTCCACCGCTCGATCTCGCTGGTGGCGTAGGGGCGCCAAATGACCTCGTACGCGTCGTCGCTCGCCTTGCCGGTGTCGTAGTCGAATCCACCCGTATAGCTGGCGACCCAACCCTTCACTTCCATCTTCGGGATGGTCTTGATGGTGTAGTCGTCGCCGCGTTCGGCGTTGAACTGCAGGCTCGTGGACAGAGCCTCTGCCTTGGCGATGTCTTCGTGGGTCACCACTTCCGCGAGGAAGTCAGCCGTGCCCTCTTCGTGCGCGATGTCGGCGAAGATCAGCTTGACCTGCTCCTGGTAGCCGTCGCTGGAGAAGTCGAGGGAGGGCTTCGTAAGCACCCAGTACTGGTTCAGGTTGCCCGCCGCCGGGACCTTGTCGGTGATGACGACTTCGTACTTCGGCCCCTGGTAGGAGTAGGGCTCAGCCTCAGGCGTCTCCGACGACTCAACAGCCTCGGAGTCTTCGATGGGCTCGTCGGCGGGCTCAGCAGTCGACTCTTCAGAGGGCTCGGGGCTCTCTGAAGGCTTCTCCGTTTCGACGGCCGTCGGCTTGTCGGCCTTGGGTGCATCGTCATCTCCGCCGACCGCCGCGGCGACGGTTCCCCCGATGATCAGGACGGCCAGGACGCCGCCGACCCCTGTCAGGACTGTCTTCTGGGTCTTCGGCTCGAGGCCGCGGAAGGCTGCGAAGCCCTGTGACAGGTAGGCACCGATGCCCTTCGGCTTCACCTTGCGGAAGTTCATCTCAGTACGCAGAGTCCCCTGCGTCTGGTCGACGAACTCCCAGCCTTGGTTCTGCCACTTCGTCCTAGTGGCACCTTCTCGGCCGCGCAGCGCCTTGACGGTCATGAACAAATACTGGACGTCGTCCCCGTGGGGACTCTTGCCGCGGGTGGGTTCGGAATCACCGCTCGCTCGTGTCAGGTCCTCGTTCACTCTTGAACCGTAGTGGTGGCGCTGCGCGTTGGAAGGCGTTATCCCGTTCCCGCAGGGTCAGTCGTTCTCCGCCAACCCGAATTCCTCGGCCAAGAGATCCAACGTGTATTCCTGTCGCAGCTTGCAGGCACTGTGCTGACTGGCAAACATGCCTGGCTTGCGGAACGCCTCTCGGGCTGGCCGCGCCTCGATCCAACGCACCGGCACCACCCACTCGGCCGTCTCGTCGGTCTCCCGTTCACCTTCTGGCACATGCCGGTACGGCGCGCTCAGCGTCTGCGCCGCCAGAGGCGACCACGTGTCGTCCCTCAGAATCTTTGCGTCGTCGAACCGGGCAGCAGGTGCGAGCGTCTCCCCCACAGCCACATACCCCTTGCCAGGCAGGTAGACGTTGACCCGTGCGCCGGCAGGCAATCCTCGGAGCGTTTGGGAGTACCAAGGACCGCCACCTGCCGAGATGAACCCCAGACGGAGTCCGTCCTCCCATGAACGGCTGTCACCTTCGCCGAAGCTCACGTACCAGTCACGACCATTCCACTCCGCACGCTTCGACTTCTTGCCGGGCGTCTTGGTGGCGGTCTCCTCCTGGGATGCGTGCCAGGACCGCGCGAGGTACGTGCGGTCGTCATCCTCGAGGTAGGAGAAGAAGACGGCGTTGATCGGCACGCCGAAGTCCCGCAGGTAGTCGACGATCCGTTCTGAGCTGTTGTCGAGGTTGGTGGCCACCACGGTGAGGCTGGGCTCAGCGTTGATCTCATCCGGTGGGGCTTGTCCGAAGACCGCCTCGAAGGCCGCCTCGAACGGCTGGGCCAGGTGCGCCTCGGCCTGCTCGATCACGTCATCGTGGGTGAGGGTCCTCACCCACGAGCCATAGTCGAGCACCTGCGCGATCACGTCACGCGGGGTCTTGTCCTTCTTGAGCTCGAGGACATGGAGGTTGCCCTCCGTATCGATGGCGAGCAGGTCGATGTACTTGTTGTACGGCGTGCGCACCTGACGACCGATCACCAGCAGGCGGTCGCCCAGCATCGAGGGATCCTTCTCGAGGAAGTCCTCCAACGTCTTCTCGTCCGGCAGGACGGCGCTCGTGAGCGGCTTCGGGTTGGCGCCGTCGATGCGCCACATCTTCATCTCGACGGGCATCTCACAGCTCTCCCCGGAAAGCCTGCGCCTGGAGCGCGGCAAACAGGCGATCAGAAGCGTCAACAGCTGACTCCATTACCGCGCGCTGAGCTACAACGTGCTCACTTCGAGACCCGAACTCAGCGATCTCGTCCCCCGTCGCTATCGGAATCCGCGCACTCAGAAGCACGTCAGTGTCCAACTTCTTTGTGCCGTGAGCGGAAGTGGCTACTCGAGCGAGCAACCACTGTTCAGCTGCCCGAACACCGGCAGCAAGGAAGTCCACGCTCACCGCGCTCTTAGGGAGCAGCCCTTTCAAGTCTTGGTTGATCGTGGCGGGAACTCTCAGAACTGAGATGGGAACTGTGTGGGCGAGGATCATCCCGCGAACTCCGACCACAACCGTGTCGACAGGCAGTAGACGGAGGGAAGATCGAACTGGAACTGACTCGTGGATGTGATCCTGTGAGTCATACAGATCGGGGGATTTCAAGTCCTTCATCGAGAACCAGGGAAGATGCCCCTGCCAGTTGCTTGCCTTCGATTTTGACGGAGTTGAGCCACTGTAGGGAACGACAAGGTCGCCCAGTTTGGTCGATGTCCGGTCCAATGAACCAAACATGTCGCGGAAGATGGCCATGGTCAGCGAGTCAATGTGGGCGAGAACCTGGCGGCGCTTGGCGCGGAGGACGTCGGCGCGGTCCAGGATCGCCGCGATGCGGCGCTGCTCGGCGAGGTCAGGCTTGGGCACACTGACCTCCTTGAGGAATTTATAGTGGCGCGAATATCCAGCACTCGGGATGTTCCTTGACCGGAGGTAGTGGTAGACGAACTTCGGGTCAAAGCCGTCGCGAGGCCGAAGCACCTTGACACCGTCGGCACCCATGACGAACGGGAAGTCCACGTACTTCAAGGCCCGCGTGTGATCTCCGAAGACGATCAGTGGTCCGGGTGTCCGAACCGCAGCGGCCAAGTCGTTGGTGTAGCCCGCTATCAGCGACTTCCCTTGGTCAACGACAGCCAGTTCGCCGACCGGCAGGAACTCTGATTGCGGAACCTTCCGATTCCCTGCTGAGACATCCTCAATCGCGCTCAAGAACGGGACGCTTGAGTGACTCACGACAACATTGCTTTCAGGTCAGCCAGGCCCGTTTCGATCTCTCTGTTGAGCGCCTCGATGTCCGCGATGATCTGCAGTGGCGGGCGGTGCTCGATTTCGTCTTCAACGACTTCCTTGTATCGGTAGAGGGACAGGTCGTAGCCCTGAGCCAGAATCTCGCCCTTGGGGACGAGGAACGACTGGTCGGTGCGACTCCTGTCGCTCTCGGCGTCCAAGCGCGTCCAACGGTCGAGCACGTCGGGGAGATCGTTGACGTCGATCGGGTTTCGCCGGTCGTCGAGGGAAAACCCGTCGGCCTGGACGTCGTAGAACCACACGTCCTCCGTGCCACCGGAGTTGGTCTTGGTAAAGAACAGGATGGCCGTGGACACTCCGGCGTAGGGACGGAACACCCCAGACGGCAGTTTGACGACGGCATCGAGCTTCTGGTCCTCGACGAGGGTGCGGCGCAGTTCCTTGTGGGCGTTCGATGAGTCGAAAAGCACGCCATCCGGGACAATGACAGCGGCACGGCCGCCAGGCTTGAGCAACCGCAGAAAGAGGGCCAGGAAAAGCAACTCCGTCTTCTTCGTCTTCGCAACGCGCTGGAGATCCTTGGCCGTGGACTCGTAGTCCAGTGAGCCTGCGAAGGGCGGGTTCGCGAGGACCAGCGTGTACTTCTCGGCGTCCTCAGAGGCGCCCTCGGAGAGAGAATCGCGATAGCGGATGTCAGGCGACTCGATGCCATGCAGGAGCATGTTCATCGAGCCGATCCGCAGCATGACGTTGTCGAAGTCGTAGCCGTGGAACATCGAGTGGTGAAAGTGGTGTCGCTGGCCCGCGTCGGTCAGGGTGCCGGGATGCTCGCGGCGCACGTACTCCGACGCAGCGACCAGGAACCCTGCCGTGCCACATGCCGGATCGCAGATCTCGTCGGCCGGCCCCGGGGCGGTCATCGCCACCATCAGCTCGATGATGTGCCGAGGGGTCCGGAACTGACCGTTCGTACCGGCGCTCGCGATCTTGCTCAGCATGTACTCGTACAGGTCGCCGTTGGTGTCCCGGTCGTCCATCGGGATGTGATCGAGCGCGTCCACGACCTTCGACAACAGTGCCGGGGTCGGGATGGTGAACCGGGCATCTTTCATGTGGTCGGAGTAGGTCGAGCCGTCGCCGCCGACCTGTGCGCCGTACTGCTGCAGGAACGGAAACACCTCGGTGGCGACGGTCTTGTACATGATGTCGGGATCGGCGTTCTTGAAGCGACTCCACCGCAGGTGGTCCTGGCCGGGTAGGAACTTCGCGTCCTCGATGACTCCTCCGGTGACCCGGGCCTTCTTCTCCGCGAGCGTCTGCAGGTCGTCGAGACGCCGAAGGAACAGCAGGTAGGTGATCTGCTCGATCACCTCCAGCGGGTTGCTGATGCCGCCGGACCAGAAGTCGTTCCAGATGCGGTCGATCCTGCTCTTGAGTTCTCCGGTGATCACAGCCGCACTCTAGGCGGCTGCGCCGACGCCTGCAGACAGCGCACCAGAGCCGCCCCGACGGGTGTCGGAGCGGCTCTCGTTCAAGAGGGCTGGCTCCCAGCGGTGTGACTCGCCGGGACCGGCAATTCTGCGAAGATCTCCGCGTAATTCTGCGAAGACCCCCTGGTGGAGCTGCGGGGAATCGAACCCCGGTCCTCGAGCGTCGATCCAGGTCTTCTCCGGGTGCAGTCCGTGTTGTCGCTTTTCTCGGCCCCGACGCTCGCACGGACACGTCGTCGACAGGCTCAGTCAGGAAAAAGTCCCGCTCACCCCTCCTGACAGGAGATGAGCAGCTAGTCCTCTAGATGAGGCCTGGGTCCGGGACGAGGACGGATGCCCGGTCAGACCCTTCGATCACTGCTCAGGCAGCGAGAGCGAAGTCGTTGCGATTAGAGTCGGCAACTGTGTTTTCCAGCGATCGTTTACGAGATGACGCTGGCTTCTCGACCCGCTTCCCCTGGAACTAACGTCCCAAGTCGAAACCGATCAGCCCCTCTTGAGTTGTACTGGTGGCAACGATAACGCAGCGCGGTCGATTCCCCCACCCGGTCAGGGCGCGACGCCCGCCCCGTGACCGTGCAGCACCCGTACGAACTCCTCGGCGTACGCCCGCTCACGCAGGTCCTTGACGGTGTTGCGGCTCATCCGGTTGATGTGCTCGGTGCTGACGTTGCAGCGCAGGTCCCCCATCGGTCCGACCAGCCGTACGTCGGCGCCGTCGAGCTCGAAGAAGCCGCGACGCCGCGTTGCCAGCTGGTGGCACGGGACGGACCAGGCCGGCACCGTCGCGGCGTCGGGGGTGAAGGAGAGCACGCCCGCCTCGAGGCGGAAGGTCCCGAACGTCCGGCCGCGCAGGCCCATGCCCCGGCTGCCCAGGACCACCCCGTTCCACACCCCCACCGGCGACATCGGGTGCCCGGCACCGGGAGGCGCGGAGAACGCCGGTCCCGCCGGCGCCGCCCAGCCCTGGCGCTGAGGACGCCGCCGGAAGGCGAAGACCAGGATCCCCACGATGAAGAGCGTCACCGCGAGCCAGGCGGTCATGATCATCAACGGCAGCATCGTCATCACGGGAGGCACTGTAAGTACTCCACAGGACCAGGGAAAGTCTTGTGCGTCTATTCGAACATGCGTACGATGAAGGTAATACGTCAGGTCGCTGGCGTTGGCCGGAGCGGAGAGGGTCTCCGGCCCTGCACGACCCCACGATGATGCGCGATCCGACCGTGAGCCGACCGGTCACCGTTGCTGTCCGGGGAATCACTCGTCGATTCCTGCCCGGAGGCCCTCGTGGACACCCCACCGCTCCAGACCGGTAGCCACCCGGTGCTGGTCTGCGCCGAGCGCCTGGGCGCCGCCCTCGACGAGGTGGTCCACCTCGACCCGGTCTTCATGGAGCTCGCTGCCAAGCGGGAGGCGCTGCTGGCCCTCGACCGCGTGGCCTCGCGCCTGGCCGCGCTCCGGCTGCGCCTGATCGCGGGCGCCGGCGACGTCGCCGATGCCGAAGGACACCGCGACGTCGCCTCCTGGCTGAGTGCCCACACCCGGGGCCACCGGGGCACGGCACGCCGCGAGCAGCGCCTCGCCCACGCCTGCGACACCCGCTGGCAGCGGGTGGGTGCGGCCCTGAGCGCCGGCCTGGTCAACGTGGAGCAGGCCCAGGTGATCGCCCGAGCCCTCGACGACCTCGCCCGCAGCCTGCACGACCTCACCGGAGACGACACCGTCACCCCACCGATGACGCCGGCCCAGGTCACCGACCTGCTGAACCAGGCCGAGGCCCACCTCCTGGCCCGGGCGGCCGAGTTCGGTCCCCGCGAGCTGGCCCGGCTCGGCGAGCGGATCCTGGAGGTCCTGCTTCCCCACGTCGCCGAAGCGGCCGAGGCCGACCGCCTCGCCCACCAGGACCGCCACGCCCGCCGCGTCACCAGCCTGAGCAGCCAGCGCCTCGGTGACGGCACCACCCTGATCAAGGCCCGGGTCCCCGACGCCGTCGCGACCCGCCTGCTCACCACCCTGGAGGCCTTCACCAACCCCCGCAAGCAGCACCACCGCGCACCGGACGGGCCTCACCGGGCCACCGACGCCACCGGGCAGGACCTGCCCTATCCCGTCCGCCTCGGGCAGGCGTTCTGCGCGCTCCTCGAGGGCCTCGACCCGACCCGGCTGCCCCTGCACGGCGGCACCGCCACCAGCCTGGTCATCACCCTCGACCTCGCCACCCTCACCCAGGGCCTCGGCCACGGCACCCTGCCGACCGGAGAGGCCCTCAGCCCTGGCCAGATCCGCCGCCTGGCCTGCACCGCCGACCTCATCCCGGCCGTCCTCGGCACCGATTCCCATCCCCTCGACCTCGGCTTCACCGCCCGCCTCTTCTCACCCGCCCAACGCCGCGCCCTCGCCCTCCGCGACACCCACTGCCGCGCTCAGGGCTGCGAGATCCCCGCCACCTGGTGCGAAGTGGTCTTGCCCGGGTTTCACGGACAGTTACTTGATGATGCTGCGTAGGAACGGGGTGGGACGTAGCCCAGGGATGAG